>CAUEYX010000036.1 GCA_959022495.1 uncultured Lachnospiraceae bacterium
ATACTCAAAAATCAATTACTCATGGATCAAGTACCGATTCCATTCCCTTCCGGGAGCAGGCGGCGGCAGAACCGCCGGAACGGAAAGGAAGGGATGCGATGTCTGTCTCAGAGGTAGAAAGTTATCGGGAATTGATCCTGGAGAACATCGGGTATGACTACCTGTGCAGGGATTTTGCCACCTATCGGGAGGATTTGGACGAGATCGTGGAGCTGATGGTGGAAACCGTCTGCGCCAGGCGTAAGACCACCCGGATTGCCGGGGCGGACTTTCCCCACGAAGTAGTCCGCTCCCGGTTCTTGAAGCTGGACAGCGAACATATCCGGTTTGTCATGGACTGTATGCGGAAAAACACCACTGAGGTGCGGAACATGAAACAATACCTGTTGACGGTGCTGTTCAATGCGCCCACTACCATCAGCAATCACTACACTGCGCAAGTTAATCACGATATGTACGCAGGCGGCTGGTAATGGCCGCCTTTTATCACGCCAAGGAGGTCAACATGAACCAGATGGAAATGTTCAAAAACCCGGAGTTCGGCAGCATCCGGGTCATTGAGGAAAACGGGAAATACCTGTTCTGCGGTTTGGATATTGCGGTTTCGCTGGGGTACAGCAATCCCCGCGACGCGCTTTCCCGCCATTGCCGGTGCGTCGTGAAACGCGACGTACCCCACCCTCAAAATCCTGACCGCAAAATTAGCATGACGTTTATCCCGGAAGGAGATGTGTACCGGCTGATCGTCCACAGCAAGCTGCCCTCGGCGGAGCGGTTTGAGCGCTGGGTGTTCGACGAGGTGCTGCCCTCGATCCGCAGGCACGGGGCCTACATCACCAGGGAAAAGCTGTGGGAGGTGGCTACTTCCCCGGAGGCGCTGATGAAGCTCTGTTCCGACCTTCTGGCGGAACGGGAAGAAAATGCGGCGCTGCGGGAGGAAAATGCTGTGCTGGAGGGCAAGGCGGCCTTTTACGACCTGTTCATCGACCTGAAGCACAGGGGATGCCCGCCGATCAGATCGCTTTCATCCATGACGCCAACACGGAGGTGCGAAAAAAAGAACTATTCGCCAGAGTCCGTACCGGCCAGGTGCGCGTCCTGCTGGGCAGCACCGCCAAGATGGGCGCTGGCACCAACGTGCAGGACCGCTTGGTGGCGCTCCATGATCTGGACTGTCCCTGGAGGCCGGGAGACCTGGCCCAGCGCAAAGGCCGGATCGAGCGCCAGGGCAACCAGAATCCCCTCGTCCATGTGTACCGCTATGTGACGGAGGGGACTTTCGATGCTTACTTATGGCAGACCGTAGAAAACAAGCAGAAATTCATCAGCCAGATCATGACCTCCAAATCTCCGGTGCGTTCCTGCGACGATGTGGACGAAACAGCGCTTTCCTTTGCCGAGATCAAGGCTCTGTGCGCCGGGGACCCCCGCATCAAGGAGCGTATGGACCTGGATGTGGAGGTTTCCAGGCTGAAGCTGATGAAAGCCGACCACCAGAGCAAGCAGTACCGCCTGGAGGACCAGCTGCTGAAATACTTCCCGGAGGAGATCGAAAAGCACAAAGGATACACAAGGGGTTTGAGGCCGATATGGATACCCTGGCGGCTCATCCCCATCCGGAGGACGGCTTTGCCGGAATGGAAGTCCGGGGAGATACCCTGACAGACAAAGAAAACGCCGGCGCTGCCCTTTTGGACGCCTGCAAAGAGGTCAAAAACTCCGACCCGGTGCCGGTCGGCAGTTACCGGGGCTTCGCTATGTCGGTGTCGTTTGACGCATGGCGGCAGGAATATACGCTCCTGCTGAAAGGCCAGATGACCCACCGGGCGAGCCTTGGCACAGATCCGCGCGGCAACCTTACCCGTATCGACAATGCTCTCGCTCAAATGCCCCAGCGTTTGGAGGCGGCAAAGGCGCAGTTGGAGAATCTCTATCAGCAGCAGGACGCCGCCAAAGAGGAAGTGGGCAAGCCGTTCCCCTATGAGGACGAGCTGCGGGAAAAATCCGCCCGTCTGGTGGAACTGGATACCTTGCTGAACCTGGACGGCCGGAGCCGGTCCCAGCCGGAGGCGGTGGTCGCCAAGAGTGCGCGGCCCTCGGTGTTGGACAGCTTGAAGCGCCAGACGCCGCCCCGTAACTCAGAAAAGAAACCGAAACAACACGAACAGGAGGTGCGATAACATGAACGCTAACGATTTGAACACGGCCCTTTATGAGAAAATGGCCGCAGAACAGGACAAGTACCGGGACTGGCTGAAAAGCCAGCCTCCGGGGGAGGTGTTAAACCATGTCTATGAGTACACCGTCCGGGAGGACATCGTGATGGAGATGGAGGAACTGGATCTGACCGATGCCCAGGCCCAGGCGCTGCTGGATTCCCCCACACCGCTGGCCGATGTGTACCGCCATTTTGAAAAGCTGGAGACCGGCCACATGGATGTGATCCGTGACAGCATTGAGAACCGGGCCGACGAGGTGTGCAGGGCCAAAGAGGAGCTGCGGTCCGCCCCAATCTATCCCCACTCTGCCGTCTATGCCCGCGAGCATGGGGAACTGGAGCAATACCGGGCCTCCAACCGGGCCAACCACCAGTGTAAAGAAGCCATAGAAGCGGCGGTGCGGGAACATTTTGATGGGATGCACCTGGGCCATGATGCCGCCAAGGGCGTGATCGAGACCTATGGACTGGACCGGGTGATGCTGGTCCTGGCCAACACCGTCCAGCTGCAGGACTGGGATGGGCGCTACTCCCGCCGCAATAAGGAATGGGCAAAGTCCATCCCCAACGACAACTCCGATACGGTCCGCTGCGGCTATGCGGTAAACAGCCATCCCTCTGTCCTGGACGGCTTTATTGATCTGGTGCGGGAAGAACAGCGTAGTCGCGCCCAGGGCGAAAAGGCACAGCCGCTCCGGACCTCGGTGCGGGAAAAACTCAAACAGGAGCAGCCCGCCCGTAAGCCTGCCGCGCCAAAAAAGCGGGAGCCGGAACGATGAGCGCCCCGAAGCGCAAACGGGAGGTCCAGGTAAACTTCCGGGTCTCCCCGGAGGAGCTGGCGCTGATCGAGCGGAAAATGGCCCAGCTTGGAACCACAAACCGGGAGGCATATCTGCGGAAGATGGCGCTGGACGGCTATGTGGTACAGCTGGATTTACCGGAACTGAAGGAACTGGTCACCCTGCTGCGCCGGAGCAGCAACAACCTAAACCAGCTGACCCGCCGAGTGCATGAAACCGGGCGAATTTATGACGCCGACCTGGAGGATATATCCCAGCGGCAGGAACAGATCTGGGAGGGGCTGAGAGAGATACTGGCCCAGCTCTCCAAACTTTCGTGACAGGGATAGTTATCCCATCTGCGGAGGGAGGAACGGCGTTCTTTTCGCCGCTTCTCCCTCCGCTTTTTCTTTTTGGCCGTATCCTTGCCTTTTGGACTGGCTGGACGGATAATGTGGATAGAAAACAGATTGGCGCAAAGGAGTTGAGCATAGATGAAAACCTTTGGGAAAGTGTTGGAAATCTTTCGGGATTACCTGGAGCGTGACCTGGAGGAAGAAGTCCTGCCCTGCAGGAATGGCTATCTCCGTGTCACATGGAACGGGGATTCCCGGTACTGCGTGGACGGAATTCTCTGCCGGACGCCGGAGGAACTATTTGAGGTGCTGCTGTCTGATTATCAGAGCTATGAGGAAATCCGGCTGACCAAAGGCCGCCGGGAAGTGACCCCGGAGGATGAAGAACAGGCAGGACAGCTTTGCAGGATACTGCGGGAACGATGGGAGGTGGAAACATGAGGGCGATGTTGTTTATTTTGAAGCTGTTATTAAAGATTTTGATGGCTCCGGCAATTCTGATACTGACCGTATCCATCTGGCTCTGCGTCGGCCTGGCCTATGTATCCGGCATGGTGCTGGGACTCATCAGCATGGCGATTGCCCTGCTGGGGGTGGCGGTGCTGATTACCTATTCCCCGCAAAACGGTCTCATTCTGCTGCTGATCGCTTTCCTCATCGGTCCGTTTGGCTTACCGAAGCTGGCCTTCTGGCTGCTGGGGAAAGTGCAGGCTTTGAAATTCGCCATCCAGGACAGGGTGTACGGATAAAATTCTGCGCTTCTGTGCTATTTTACTTTCTTCTGAAAATAGGATATACTATAATCGTGAAAATCTCCTGCCGCTGAGTGCGGGCAGGTTTTAGACAGGAGGGCGTGTATGGAAAATCAATTAACGCCAAACAGCTCCATGATTTTAGAAATCCGGGAATTGTTGGAGAACGCCAGAAAAAATGTTGCCCAGCAGGTCAACAGCCAGCTACTGACGACCTATTGGAACATTGGCCGGATTATCGTAGAATATGAACAGCAAAACCAGCTCCGTGCAGAGTATGGGAAACAGACCTTAAAGGAGCTTTCCAGAGAACTGACGCGGGAATTTGGCAAAGGCTTTTCCCGCTCCAATCTCCAAAATATGCGGGCCTTTTATCTTGCCTATGAA
The DNA here is from genome assembly GCA_959022495.1 of uncultured Lachnospiraceae bacterium. GTDB lineage: Bacteria > Bacillota > Clostridia > Lachnospirales > Lachnospiraceae > Mediterraneibacter. The sequence continues at coordinate 4,493 of CAUEYX010000036.1, forward strand.
AAATGCCAGACGGTGTCTGGCAAATTGTCCTGGTCTCATTACTGCGAGCTTTTGAGTATTTCCGATGAAAGCAAACGCAGCTTTTATGAAAAGGAATCCATCAATTCCGGCTGGTCTGTCCGGGAATTAAAGCGGCAGATCGACAGCTCGCTGTATGAACGGCTGCTTTTATCCAATGGAGACGCCAACAAGGAGAAGGTCCTCGCTCTGGCGCAAAAGGGGATTGAGATCAACCAGCCAGCTGACATTATCCGTGATCCCTATGTCTTTGAGTTTTTGGGTGTGCCGGAAAATAAGCCCATGCTGGAAAGCGATTTGGAAAAGGCGCTGGTCGCGCAGATTGAAAAATTTTTGCTGGAGTTGGGCCGCGGCTTTATGTTCGTCGGGACCCAGCAGCGTGTGACCCTGAACAATACCCACTACTATGTGGACATGGTGTTTTACAACAAAATCCTCCGCGCTTATGTGCTGATCGAGCTGAAAACGAAAAAGCTGACGCCGGAGGCTGCCGGCCAGCTCAATATGTACTTAAACTACTATGCGGCGGAGGTAAATGACCCGGACGACAATCCGCCGATTGGGATTATCCTCTGCACGGAAAAAGACAGCGTTGCAGCGGAATATGCCCTGGGCGGCCTGTCCAATAATATCTTTGCGTCCCGCTATGTCCTCTATATGCCGGATAAGGAGCAGCTGATTGCCCAGGTGGAAGCTGTGTTGAAAGACTGGCACGAAAAGAAAGAGAATGGCCAACACTGAAAAAGAACTGATCGGGAAGGTACATTCATCGGTCTACCACCAATGCCAACGGCGCGGTTATGCGGCTCCAGTGGATGTGCTGATGGAGGTTGGCGTTCTTCCAAAACAGAAATATGAGGACTGGCGGTTTGGACGGGTAGATTATCTGGAACGGGTCTGTACCGTCAATCTGCGCAAGCTCTCGTTCATCATGCACCAGATACGGGTGTACGCGCAGAAAACAGGCTTAAAGCCGTCCTTCTGCTATTACAAACAGTGGGGCGTAAAAAAGAAAAACGGGCAGGGACACAAACCGGTGATCCCGCTGCGGTTCAGCAAAAGCGGCGATCCGGAAATTGAAAGATGGTACGCGACCCACTTCGTGGACAGTAAACGGATCGCGGCCTTAAAAGCACAACAGAATATTGAAAATTCCGATTGACCAAAGGGCAGCTCACACAGCTGTCCTTTTCTTTTTGGGAAGGAGGTCCCCTATATGGCAACCACACGCATCATGCCGCTGCACGTTGGCAAGGGCCGCACGGAAAGCAAGGCAGTCAGCGACATCATCGACTATGTGGCAAATCCGCAAAAGACAGACAATGGAAAGCTCATCACCAGCTATGCGTGTGACAGCCGGGTAGCTGATGCTGAGTTTCTGCTGGCAAAGAGGCAGTACATTGCCGCCACCGGGCGGGTGCGCGGAAAGGACGATGTGATTGCCTACCATGTCCGCCAGTCGTTCAAACCCGGCGAGATCACACCGGAGGAGGCCAACCGGCTGGGGGTGGAGTTTGCCAGACGGTTTACCAAAGGCAACCATGCCTTTGTGGTCTGTACTCACATTGACAAAGCGCATATCCATAATCACATCATTTGGTCGGCGGTCAATGTGGATTGTGACCGGAAATTCCGCAACTTTTGGGGCAGCACAAAGGCTGTCCGGCGCTTGAGCGACACTATTTGCATTGAGAACGGATTGTCCATCGTGGAGAATCCAAAACCTCATGGGAAAAGCTACGACAAGTGGCTGGGCGATCAGGCAAAGCCTTCGCACCGGGAGCTGCTGCGCGCCGCCATTGACAGTGCTCTGGCGCAAAAACCTACCAATCTGGACGAGCTGCTGAAGCTGCTCCGGGACGCTGGCTGCGAAGTATCCAGGCGCGGAAAATCCTATCGCCTGAAACTTCCCGGATGGGAGAAAGTTGCCCGTCTGGACAGCCTGGGCGAAGGCTACACCCTGGAGGATCTTCTGGCGGTTCTCTCCGGCCAGAAGGGGCATACGCCCCGGAAAAAACCGGCTGTGACAGCAGAGCCGCCGAAGGTCAATCTGCTAGTGGACATCCAGGCAAAACTCCAGGCAGGGAAAGGAGCCGGATATGCGCGCTGGGCCAAGGTGTTTAACCTCAAGCAGATGAGATAAATACAGGGATGCGTCCGGTCCGCTGCCCGAAATGCGGGCAGAGACTGATGGATGCAGGATTCGATACAAAAGTACAGTTTATTACCCCGGAGACGGACCGGTATCCTGATTTTATTGTGAGGTGCAGGCACTGCGGTGCGGACATCGGGGTAATTAAAACTGAATAGAAGAAACGATGATACCGAATGTCCCGGACAAGCCGCCGGGACTTACCGGATAGCTGCTGGTGCCGCTGTCGGATAAGCGCCAGCCGATCCACACCGCACAGAATGATTTTAAGGAAAATTGAGGAGGAAATGAATCATGGCAAATAAAGTCAATAACCCGATGAAGGTCATTACCGGCCCCGACACGAGATGGAGTTATGCCAACGTGTGGGAGGCAAAGAGCATCAACGGCGGAACGCCGAAGTTCTCTGTGTCGCTCATCATCCCCAAGTCGGACACGGCGACCATTGCAAAGATCAGGGCGGCGATCGAGGCTGCCTACAAGGAAGGCGAGGCAAAGCTGAAGGGCAACGGCAGGAGCGTTCCCGCCCTTTCCGTGTTAAAGACGCCCCTGCGGGACGGCGACACGGAGCGCCCGGACGATGAAGCCTATGCCAATGCCTACTTCGTCAATGCCAACAGCGCCACGGCTCCCGGCATCGTGGATGCGGACCGTCAGCCGATTTTGGACCGCAGTGAGGTTTACAGCGGTGTGTACGGCAGGGCGAGCATCAACTTCTATGCGTTCAACAGCAACGGGAATAGGGGAATTGCCTGCGGGCTGAACAACCTGCAGAAGATCCGTGACGGGGAGCCGCTGGGCGGCAAGAGCCGTCCGGAGGATGACTTTGCGGAGGAGGAAGAGGATTTCCTCTCCTGACGCAGGAAACCGCAGACCGGGTGGCGGGGGTGTATCCCCTGCCGCCCTTAAGGCGGTGAAAGGAGATGGTGGAGACATGAAGACTTTGTCCATAGATATTGAGACCTATTCGGACGTGGATTTATCTAAGTGCGGTGTGTATAAATATGCGTCCTCCCCTGCTTTTGAAATCCTGCTGTTCGGCTATGCGGTGGACGGAGGCGCTGTGCGTGTGGTGGACCATGCCTGCGGGGAGAAAATCCCTGATGAGGTTGTAGAGGCACTTTTTGATGAATCCGTGACCAAATGGGCATTCAATGCCATGTTCGAGAGGGTGTGTTTATCCAACTATCTGGGGGAATGGCTGGAGCCGGAGGGCTGGCACTGCACAATGGTGTGCTCGGCTACGTTAGGACTTCCCCTTTCCCTGGAAAGCGCAGGGGAAGTTTTAGGACTGGAGAAACAGAAACTGGCAGAAGGGAAAGACCTGATCCGTTACTTCTGTGTTCCCTGCAAGCCGACAAAGGCCAACGGCGGCAGGACACGGAACCTGCCGGAACACGACCGGGAGAAATGGGAACGGTTTAAGGCGTATAACCTCCGTGATGTAGAGGCAGAGATGCAGATACAGCAGAGACTGTCGAGATTCCTGGTACCGGAGAAAGTATGGGAGGAATACTGCCAGCCGGGCGTCCTCTTCCTTTACCCATACGCTGACCTATGCCTTTGGAAATGCCACCGGAACCATTGCGGCAAAAACGACAGCAACGTCGGTTTCGTGGACGCCGCCGCTGGCCCTGGCAAACCAGATCCCAAGCGCCACAAGCGGTACCTGCACGATTACCTGTACGACTTATAACGGGAGTACGAGCGTCGGTTCAAAAACCTGCACGCTGACTTTGAGTGTGCCTGCGAGTGTGAAGCCAACCATTTCCAGCCTGAGTGCCTCCCGGATTGATGGGGATGTGCCAAGCGCATGGGGGATTTATGTGCAGACGAAGTCCAAGGTGAAACTGACCATCAATGGGGCGGCCGGGAGCTATGGTTCTACCATCAAATCCTATTCCATTACCGGAGGCGGGTACAGCGGTTCCGCTTCCACGCTGACCACGGGGTTTTTAAACAACTCCGGCACGGTCACGTTCAAGGCAACGGTAACGGATTCCAGAGGGCGGGTATCAGCCGAGACATCCGTATCGATTTCCGTGACCGCCTATTCTCCGCCGTATTTTAACTCTACAGTGTCACAGCGGTGCTTAAGCAGCGGTGCGCTGGACGATGACGGGACGTATATCCGGGCGGTCGTTTCCTGTGGCTATTCCACCTGCGGTGGGAAGAATACCCTCACTACATCCGTGGCGTATAAGAAGACGTCAGATAGTGCATGGACAGATGCGGACGTGGCCTTCAGCCCGGATACCGCCTTTACCTTTGGCGGCGGGAACATCTCCACAGAAACCTCCTATGACGTCCGCTATACCCTTGCGGATGCGTTCAGCACCATTTCCGTACAGGAGATATACCATACGGATATAAAATTGAGAACGGCATGGCAGTTGTAGATGAGAAAGAAGCTGCGGCCGTGCAGAAATTCTTTGAATACTATATTTCCGGTCTGGCGCTTATGGCAGCGGCCGAGAAGGTGGGACTGAAACTTTACCACGGGAGTGCCGGACGGATACTGCGGAATGTGAAATATCTCGGAGATGGTTATTATCCGGCGATCATTGACAGAGAAACCTTTGATAAGGCAGAGGAGATACGGATGAGCCGTGCAAGGGCGCTTGGCCGTGTGAGGGAACTGAAGGGGAAACAGCCAGAACCTTTTCCGACAAGGTTTACCATGCCTGCGGTAAAAACGGTCTATGATGATCCTTTTGAACAGGCGGCTTATGCCTACAGTCTGATAGAGAGCGAGGTGGCAATGGATGGAACCGAATAAAAATATTACAGTTATCCCTGCCCGGAAACGGGTGGGAAATACTGTGACAGCAGAAGTAAAACCAAAACTCAGGGTTGCCGCCTACTGCCGTGTTTCCACGGACAGCGATGAGCAGGCAAGCAGCTATGAAGTACAGGTGGAGCATTACACCCGGTTCATTCAGAAGAATCCGGAGTGGGAGCTGGCGGGCATATTTGCGGATGACGGAATCAGCGGTACCAATACCAAGAAACGGGAAGAATTCAACCGCATGATTGAAGAATGTATGGCGGGCAAGATTGACATGATCATCACGAAATCCATCAGCCGGTTTGCCCGGAATACACTGGATTGTCTGAAATATATCCGGGAACTGAAGGAGAAGAACATCCCGGTATTCTTTGAGAAAGAGAACATCAATACGATGGATTCCAAAGGAGAGGTGCTTCTGACTATCATGGCGAGTCTTGCACAGCAGGAAAGCCAGTCCCTGAGCCAGAACATCAAACTCGGTCTGCAGTACCGGTTTCAGAACGGGGAGGTCCGGGTCAACCACAGCCGTTTCCTGGGTTACACAAAGGACGAGGAAGGAAATCTGATCATAGAGCCTGCGGAGGCGGAAGTGGTAAAGCGGATCTACCGGGAGTATCTGGAAGGGGCAAGCCTGCTCCAGATCGGGCGTGGTCTGGAAGCAGATGGCATTCTTACCGGGGCGGGGAAAACGAAGTGGCGTCCGGAAACGCTGCGGAAGATTCTGCAGAATGAGAAGTACATCGGCGATGCACTTTTGCAAAAAACATATACCGTGGATTTCCTCAACAAAAAACGGGTGCAGAATAACGGCATCGTACCGCAATATTATGTGGAAAACAGCCATGAACCTATCATTCCCCGTGACCTTTATATGCAGGTGCAGGAGGAGATGATCCGGCGGGCAAACCTCCACAGCGGAGCTAATCGGAAAAAGAGAGTTTACAGTAGCAAGTATGCTTTATCCAGCATTGTCTACTGCCCGAAGTGTGGCGAGATTTACCGACGGATTGCATGGAACAACCGGGGAAAACACTCCACAGTCTGGAGATGCTGCACTCGTGTGGAGCATGGACCGATTGCCTGTGATGCTTCTACCATTCAGGAATCGGAACTGCAGGCGGCAGTGGTAAAAGCTATCAATCTTGCGCTTGGAAATAGGGACGGCATGATAGAGGTATTGCAGGAAAACATTGAGGCAGTTATCCGGCAGGAGGATGAAACCTCGGCTGAGGGAATCAATGCCAAGCTGGAGGGACTGCAAAAGGAACTGTTGAGATTGGCAAATTCAAAGAAGGATTATAACAGTGTTGCAGGTGAGATAGACCGCCTGCGGGAATTGAAGCAGAAGGCACTGACAGAGAGCGCCGAGCGGGAAGGGCTGAAACAGCGGATTGCAGAGATGCGGGAGTTTCTGGAAAAGCAGTCTACAGAAGTCACGGAGTATGATGAACTGCTGGTGCGACGGCTGATTGAGAAAGTAACGGTCTATGATGAGCGGTTCGAGGTGGAGTTTAAATCTGGGACGAAGGTGGATGTGGAGAGGTAAATGACAGAATGAATAAGGTGCCTTGTGGCTTTTGAAATGGCTGCAAGGTACTTTTTTAATAGGCTGTTAATTTTAAAGAAGGCAGCTTGTGTTTATCAACCATAGGGTTTATAATTATACTATGCTGATGGAGGTGGAAAATGACAACATCGGATATGATCAGAGAATTGTGTGACAGAATGAATATCAGCCTTGCGGAACTTTGCAGACGGATTGGACAGACTCCGCAGAATTTTAATAAGAAGTTGCAGCGAGGGACTGTTTCTTCTGAGGAAATGGCGAAGATTGCAGAGGCGTTGGATGTTGGATATGAGCAGGCGTTTGTGTTGCCGGATGGAGGGAAAATCAGTATAGAGCATAAATGAATGCAAGAAACAAAAAAGGACCTAGACGGTGATTCTTTTGTAAAAGAATATTCTTATTATAGATTATGTTTTTTACATTCTTGGCCTGTAGTGATCAGAGAATTAGAGGTGGGTTGAAAATGAAAATTGGTCGTAACGCTCCTTGCCCTTGCGGTAGTGGGAAAAAATATAAAAAATGTTGTTTAAATAAAGGAAAAGAGCAGTATTTAGCAGAAGCGATTATGTATTCTTTTCAAAATATAAAAAGAGAGTCGCAAATAAAAAGATGTTTACATCCTAATTCGAGTGAGTGTAGTGATAGGATAGTAAAAGCTCATGCGATACAAAACAATCGTATTTTAAATAAAATTGGAGAATCTGGAATGGTAGTAACAATGGATGGAACAATGCATCATCTGTTTCAAACATCAGATGTGAAAGGGCGTAGTATAGCTACAACTTTTACTGGTTTTTGTTCATATCATGATAAAACGGTGTTTCAAGAAATTGAAGATAAAGAGTTCGTTGCTAGTAAGAAACAAATATTTCACCTAATAATAAAGCAAGCATTTTATAATAATATGCCATATAATAAGGAAAAGTATTTTGATTTTCTAGCATTGCTTTTCCAATCTTTTTATGCATTTATTTTTCGTGAAGGAGAAACTTTAAATCAGAATTATAGGGATAGTTTGCGAGATACTTTTGCAATAGAATTTTCAACGGAGACAATTGTAAAAATGAGTGCTTCTTGGTTATTAAGAATAAATGTTCAGGAAATTCTTCGTGCAATTGGTCGCAGAATCCAAAGTGGGTCAGATTCTCTGGAAAGAAGATTTGAAAACTTTCCCTCATTTATGATGGCTAAAACAGTTGTATGGACTTTAGAATTTAATGTTGATTTTATGCTTATCCTTTATTTAGTATTCAATGATGAGGTTGGATTTTATAGTATCTATGAGGCTTTTTTTAATTGGGGTGCCATAAATGATGAATGCAAAATAAGTATACTGGAAGAACTCCAAAACCAGTTTGACATGGAAACGGGTCTGCTGAAGGATGATTTTGTTAAGCAGTATAAACAATATGAAAATCTCTTGAAGCATTCAAGCAACATTACAGAACAAATACAAATAAAGCTGTTCCAATATATTTGTGAAGCACATTCGAATTTAAGAAAGAAAAAGATTATTGAATCAGAGCCTAGACCTATAGATATAGATTACAAAGATGTTATGACAAGAATAAATGAACTGATGAAAAAAGATGGTATATTTGGATGGAATTCACAATATTTTACGGAAGATTATGTAAAATTTGTAATGCCAGATTATATAAGCAGGAGAGCATATCGTACACCGCAAAATACAGCAAGGACAATTCAAAGAGGAATTATTGAAGCATTGAAGAGTTATATTCAACAGCGTGCTAATAAATTGACTCTCACATTTGACATAGACGGAGTGAAGAATATGCTTACGTTTATCTGTGAAAATAAATACGATGCCAGAAATTATACTTATACGGATGATTGGTCATTGGCAAAATTAAGAAATGAACCAGAGTTTACAAAATTAGAGGAAAAACAGAAAGAAATTGAATTTGTGGGTACTCCTCAAATTTATGATAATCTGTACTTTAATAAAGAAAAATTTTGTTTTAATATTAAGATATCAAAGATGGACTTTATTGATTTAAGTGAAAGAGAATGTGAGGCTTTTTTGGAAGACTCAAAAGGTTATAATGGATTGTACAATGTAGATGGAGCATTAATGCCTAAGGAAGAAGCTATGAAATGTATAAAAAAATCATACTGTAAAGAAAGGTATAGTTTTAAATTAATGGTCAGTTTTGGGAAAAATGATGTGACACGCATTGAATTTGAACATTAGATTTGTTCCCTCAAATGGAGAAAATATGAAAAGAAAAAGATATGTTCCCGTTTACGATTAATGATATAAAAATGGCGGTGGATCAAGTCGGACGAACCGCCCGGTAAATGACGCACTTTCTGTCCTCTCGTGCCATGTTGAGACCGTAGTATTGATGTCACGGACTGAAAAATAAGGGGCTGAAAAAGTGTAGGAAACAAGGCATTTCCGGGAGTTTGGACTGTTTGGACAGCGGTTCGGACTTCCGGATTTTTTATGCCTGCTTACTCTGTGGAAACATATCAAGGGCAAAAATAAGCGGAGGGTTGAGAATACAGGATTGATATGGGGTAGGTTGAGAATACAGGATTGTTAAATGAAGGTTGAGTATACAGAATGGTTAAAGGCATGAAAAAAGCACATTATTTCCGCACGGTTGGAAACAATGTGCTTTTCAATTTCTCATGGTGTCAATCAGTGCAAGCAGCGCCTGTTTCTGATCGTCTTTTAAGGTACTCCACTTTGCAAATAAGATGCGCTGTTCTTCCGTCAATTCGGGGCTGTTCCCTTCTGTAAAAAACTGCGCCAAAGTAATACCGAATGCTTTGCAGACCGCCTCTAAGGTCGGCAGTGTCGGAGCGTTATTCCGATTGAACATATTTGTGACCGTGGAATGGGAAAGATTGGATTCCTTTGCCAGCCGGTAATCCGTCCAGTTTCGTTCTTCCATAAGTTGCTTTATGCGTCTTTGCGCATCCATGCCATCACCTGCCTATCTGTATCCATTCTAATTCCCAAAAGGGTGTTATAATAGTCACAATCAGTAGATGGCATATTTTGCTTAAGGGGCATAGAATTAGTATGGCAGAAAAGGGGAATGTTATGTGGCAGGAGGTGCGGACGTTGGAAAAAGAAGAACACTTATTTGAAAGGCTGGCCCGTGAAAGGAATATCACAGTTGAAGAAATGCGGGCGATTATTTCAGCTCGCATAGAAAAAGGATGGAATGATCCAGATTTAGAAAAAAGGGCTCAGTGGAGGAAAATTCCCTGCGTCGGTGATATTCCTACACCGGATGAGTGGCTGCGATATGTCGTAAAAAGATTCGGAGTGGATGTGGGCAAACTATACATATAAAAGCCAGAGAAAAGACATCATACAGATCTTTTCTCTGGCTCTTATGGAAATTTTATGTTTAATAGAATCTATACTTTTGTATTGTGGAAATCAATTTAAAAATTATTCTTCAAATGATGTTTGTGCAGCTATTTCTCCCCATTGCGCCACGCAGTCAGAAATTCCTCTCTGCCATTCGTTCAATGTATCAACTGCGTCTTCGGTAACAGGAAGATGCAGCGGTGCAGATTCCGTTCTGGAAACTTCCAGAATCAGTTGTGCAATTTTTTCCGGATCTCCGGCCTGCTCGTGATTGCTGTTTACCTTCATAAAATCATCCTGCCAGCGGCAGGCGTCATAGTCCGTGACATGAATATCCGGTTCAGTACACATGGCTCCCTTGTCATAGAAGCTGGTGCGAACCATTCCCGGCACAACATTGATGACCCGAATGCCGAAGGGGGCAACCTCAAACGCAAGCGCGGTTGAGAACCCAGTCACGGCAAACTTTGAACTATGGTAGACAACGGGGCCGGGGGCATATCCGGCTCCGGATGCGATATTGAAAATGCACCCAGAGCGCTGCCGACGCATGATTGGAAGAACCGCTCTTGTTACACGCAACAGACCGAAAAAATTCACCTCGAATAATTCACGGATATTCTCCTCGCTGGTTTCCTCAAAATTTGTAATTCTACCATGACCGGCACTGTTGACCAGAATATCAATTCGTCCAAAGCGGGCTATAGCTTGTTCTGCTGCAGTAGTATATGTAGCTTCATTTAAATCAGAAACGTCCAGCCTGAGATTAAGGATGCTTTCCTCATGCCCCTTGGGAATAGGGAACGCATTTTCTTTCCTTGTGGCAGCCACGACAAAATCTCCTGCATTTAGCGCTGCGTTTGCAATCGCATGACCGATGCCTTTACTGGCCCCGGTAATAAACCAGACCTTTTTCATTTTCTTCACCTCACAGATAATGGGAGCGCTCTGCCTGCTCCTACGAGTAGTTTAACACTTTGATTTCAAAAATTCAATAATTAGTTATTGAATTTCGAGAGGCAAAGTGCTATACTGATCCGTGTATGGAAGGAGGGCTGAAAATGTGGGAAGAAAATCCATGTGCATCGCTGATACGTCAGATCCACATGGGACTTGCGAAAAAATCCGATAAGAATTTAAAGGAGCATAATCTTACTTTGTCACAGATGAATGCTTTGCTGTTTCTAATGGAAGCGGATGGAGAGGAGCTTTCCCTAAAGGAACTGGAGGGACGAATGCAGGTTTCGCAACCAGACGCAGCCGGTATTGCAATTCGTTTAGAGAAAAAAGAAATGGTAGAATCCTTTCAAGACCCTTCCGATAAGAGAATGAAACGCATACGGCTTACTTCACATGGAGAGAAACAGTGTGTAGAGGCAAAGAAAAATATGGCCGACCTTGAAGCCACTCTGTTAAAGGGGCTAACAAAAGAAGAAAGGAACCTGTTTCGTGAGCTGTTGGGAAAAGTGAGTAGAAATGTGTAAGATCTGCAGGCAAGCAGGTCTTACATTATACACAAATCAATAACTTGTTATTGATAGCGTATTATCGAATAAACTATACCAACAATACCGATAGGAAAATTCACAATCATTGTATGTATGATTACAGAAAGACGAGATTGGAAAGGAGCGTTTGAATATGGATTCTAAAATCAAACAATTAAAACAATGGGTTGAGGAAAGCCATTATCTTGTTTTTTTCGGCGGAGCAGGTGTTTCCACAGAAAGCGGAATTCCCGATTTCCGTGGGAAGAATGGACTTTACAAGCAGAAACGGGAAATTCCTCTGGAAAAGATTTTGTCCCATGATTTCTTCATGGCACATCCAGAGGAATATTACAACTACATGAGGACGTCCGGCCATCAAAAGGATGTGAAACCTAATCAGGCGCATATCCGGCTGGCAGAGCTTGAGAAGGAAGGAAAACTGAAAGCGGTGATTACCCAGAATGCGGATGGACTGCATCAGAAAGCGGGCAGCCGGATTGTGTATGAACTTCATGGAAACGGAAACCGCTTTTACTGCGTCAAATGTGGCAAGGAATACCCGCAGGAAAAGGTTTATGAGGAAGAAGGAGTTCCCCACTGTGAATGCGGAGGTTTGATTCGTCCGGGAGCCGTTTTCTTTGGAGAATCCCTTGATATGAATACTCTGCAAAGCGCGGTACAGGCCATCCAGAAAGCGGATGTGTTGATTGTGGGCGGAACTTCCCTGGTGGTTTATCCAGCAGCGGGACTGATTGATTACTACAAAGGGGACAAACTGGTTCTGATCAATGAAAATCCTACCCCGTATGACCGAAAAGCAGATTTGACCATAACTGAAAAAATCGGAACGGTTTTTTCTCAGATATAACAATAGAAAAAAGTTGGAGGACAAAGGATATGTATAAAAAGTTATTTACTCCGCTTCAGATTGGCCCGGTAACGATAAAGAACAGGCTGGTGGTGCTGCCTATGGATACGGATATGTGTCGGCAGGGATATGCTACGGATCGGTATATCGCTTATCATGAGGAACGTGCAAAAGGAGGCTGGGGGTTAATCCTTACAGAAGATTATGCCGTGATGGAAAATGCGAGACGCTTTGAAAATACAGCAGGCTTATGGTGTGACGAACAGATTGAAGGGCATAAAAAGCTCACGGATACCATTCATAAGTATGGTTCAAAAATTTTCTGTCAGATTTATCACTGTGGGCAGAACAGTATGCGCGGCGTAAAAAAGTACGCTCCGTCTGCAATCCCTAATGAAACGTATCCAGGTATGCCTGCGGAGCTTACTGTTTCGCAGATCAAAGAAATCGAGCAGGCGTTTGCTGATGCGGCAGGTCGGGCAAAGCAGGCAGGATTTGATGGGATTGAAATACACGCCGCCCACGGCTATCTCCTGACTGAGTTTCTGTCTACATTCAATAATAAGCGGACAGACGAATATGGAGGATGCTTCTTAAATCGCTCCCGTATTCTCAGAGAAATTCTGGTGGAGGTGCGGAAAAAAGTCGGGCAGGATTTTGTTGTCGGTGTTCGTATGCCTGTACTGCGCGGAAAATGGGATGGAAGCGGCGTTGACGATATGTTGCAGCTCGCACTGATGCTGCAGGACTGTGGTGTGGATTATCTGAGTGTCACAATGGGAGACCGGTGCCCGGAGGTCGCGGAAAAATTATCCATGTACGGAGAACACGCTTTTATGTCCGGGTACACGAAAGAGATAAAAGAAGTGATTACCATCCCCGTGATGGTTACTAACTATATCAATGACCCGCAGATGGCGGATAACCTTCTCGTATGGAACAAGGCAGATTTTGTAGGAATCGGTCAGGGTTCTCTGGCAGACCCCTATATTCCGAAAAAAGCGATGGAAGGAAAGGAAGAATCCATCCGCTACTGCCTGAAATGCAATCAGGGCTGCCTGAAACGGCTGGAAGCCGGTCAGGGTGTTTCCTGCGCAATCAACCCTGCGGTGGGCCGGGAATACGAGCTTGACTATTCCAAGGTGGCCCATCCGAAAAAGGTATATGTTGCAGGCGGCGGGCCGGGAGGAATGGAAGCGGCAATTATGGCTGCGATGCGAGGCCATTCCGTTACTCTTTTTGAAAAGAGTGACGCTCTTGGCGGTCAGTTCCTTGCGGCTGCTTATCCTCCGGGAAAAGGCGGACTGGCGGGATTTATCGGCTGGCAGATTCAGGAGATGAAAAAATGGAATGTAGAGATTCGCCTGTCCACTCCGTTTACAAAAGAAATTGCCGAACAGGAAAAACCAGATGCAGTGATTGTGGCAACGGGCGGAACACCGTCCTTGCCACCCATCAAGGGCATTGACGGCAGCAATGTACATACGGCTGAGGAGGCATTACTGGGAAAAACCCCACGTGGAAAACGTGTCGTGATTGCCGGAGGCGGATCTGTCGGATGTGAAACTGCATCTCTGCTGGCGGCTACCGGATGTCAGGAGGTTACCATTGTTGAAATGCTGCCGGAGCTTATGTATGGAGTCGGCGGCGTGGAAAGTGGGGATAAGGCAATTCTGCTGAACATCCTCAAACAGTACGGTGTGAAATCCCATGTCGGAAGTAAGGTCAGCGAGATCAAAGAGGACAGCGTTATTATTGAGAAAAGCGGAGAACGCATTACCCTTCCGGCAGATCAGGTAATCATGGCTCTGGGATATAGGCCATGCAATGCACTGGTTGACGAATTAAATTCGGTTTGCGATACGGTGTGTGTGATTGGCGGAGCAGTAAAGACCAGCAACGTACTGGATGCGGTATGGGATGGATTTGACGCCGGAATGAATGTGTAGGTCAAAAGGAGGCGATTCAGATGGAAAAGCCTGCGATAGCACTTACCTTTGACGATGGGCCGAACACTTCCATCACCGTCCAGATTCTCGATTTGCTGGACGCATATAGAATACCTGCAACCTTTTTTGTGATTGGTCAGAATATACAGAAAAAGACAGCTTCGGTTTTGAAACGTGCATACGACATGGGGTGTGAGATAGGGAGCCATTCCTTCAGTCACAGAGATATGAGCAGACTCAGTACAGAACGAATCCGGGAGGAAATGGAAAGGACGGATGAGAGAATCCAATCGGTAACAGGAGAACCGTCCAGATATTTCCGGGCTCCCTATCTTTTTACAAGTCCTCTCATGTTTCAAGAGATTGACAAGACATTTATTGCCGGAATCCATACCGATACATGGGGAAGTGCCTCTGAACGATACCACAGCATTGTACGGAAGGTGTCAGACGGAAGTATTATTCTCCTGCATGATAAACTGGGAAATTACCCGACGGTGCAGGCGCTTCAAATGTTGATTCCCGATTTGCTGTCGCAGGGTTATTCGCTTCTGACCCTTTCAGAATTGTTCCGACAAAAAGGAACAATTCCTCAAAGAGGAAGGATATACTCTCGTGTTCCTTAGCTTGGAACAACTATATAAATCGTAAGTCGGCCTGCCTTTGTGTAGGTCGATTTTACGGTACAAATCGATAACATATTATTGATACAAGGAGGAAATAACGTGAACGAGAAAGATTCTCTGGAAGTTTTCAGTTCTATGCCTATCCCACAGGCTGTATTCAAAAACGCAGTGCCATCTATTGTCGCCATGCTGATGGTACTGGTCTATAACCTGGCTGATACCTTTTTTATCGGACAGACCCATGACCCGATGCAGGTTTCTGCCATCACTTTGGCCTCCCAGGCGTTTGTATTCTACTCGGCGCTTGGGACTGTATTTGGAGTCGGCGGTACTTCTGTGATTTCCCGCGCATTGGGGGCGGACAAAAAAGAACATGCGAAGCATGTGTCTGCTTTTTGCGTATGGTGCAGCCTTGGCATTGGACTGATTTTTTCCATCGCCATGTGGATTTGGATAGATTCCATCTTGTCATTGCTCGGCGCAAATCAGGAAACCTGGGATTTTACAAAGGAGTATCTTGTCATTGTCGCTTTTTCCGGGCCGTTTGTCGTACTGAACGGATGCTGTTCCAATATGATCCGCGCAGAGGGCCGCTCCACGCAGGCCATGATGGGACAGTTAATCGGAAATCTGACAAATGTGGTTCTTGACCCTATTATGATTTCCGGGCTGCATCTGAATACGCAGGGTGCCGCAGTCGCGACTGTGATTGGCAACCTGCTGGGATCGGCTTATTACATTTTCTACTTTCTGCGTGGAAAATCCATGCTCAGCTTTAACATCCGAAATTTCTCAGCAAAAAATGGGATTTGTACAAGTGTTCTCGCCATCGGTATCCCGGCGTCCATGAACAGCCTGTTTATGACGATTTCCCATATTGTCCTGAACCGTCTTATGGCGGGCTATGGAAATCTTCAGCTTGCAGGAATTGGTGTTGCCACAAGCCTTTTGAAAATCACAGGACTGGTCTGTATCGGTTTTGGACAGGGAATCCAGCCGTTGGTTGGGTACTGCACCGGTTCCGGCGACTATCCCCGCTGCAAAAAGGTCATACGCTTTTCACTTGCTACCGGATTTATTTTAAGCACAGTGATTGCGGTTTTATGCTACATCTTCATTCATCCGTTGGTAGGCGCGTTTTTGTCTGATAAGGAGGCTTTTGCTTATGGCGCTGCGTTCTCCGAGGTCATGCTTTCGACCAGCTTCCTATTTGGCATTTTCTACGTGCTGACCAATGTTTTGCAGGGCTTTGGTGCTGCCAGAGAGTCCTTTATCGTTAACATTAGCCGCCAGGGAATCATTTATATTCCGGCCTTGTTTATCATGCGGGCAATCCTGGGGATGGAGGGCCTTGTCTGGGCACAGCCAGTTTCTGATGTGCTTTCTGTGCTGCTCGTCACTTTATTATTTATCCTTACATCATCCCGCATGGAAAAACAGCATCAGCAATGCGAAACGGTGCGCCGATGAGAATGCGGGATACTCTGTGTTCGATGAATCCGGCAAGGCGCTGTATACCTCCCAGGCGGGATTTACGCCGTATCTGGTAAGGGTCAGCATTTCCGACCTGAACATCCGTAAAGGACCGGGAACGAACTATGCCAAGACCGGGAAGTACACGGGCAAAGGCGTCTTTACTATTGTGGAGGAAGCGGACGGACAGGGAGAAAGCCGCTGGGGGCTTCTGAAATCCTACCAGAAGAACCGTGACGGCTGGATTTCCCTGGAGTATGGGAAAAGGGTATAAGAGAATTTTTAAAGAAAAGGACAGACCCCACGGAGATTGCAGATTTCCGTGGGGTCTTTTTGTGTGACAGTAAAAATAAACCCCCTGCTATGCAGGGGGAGGGCAGATCTTTAGATATAAGTAAGAACTCCTGTGCTAGAATAAATGTGGGTCTGCAAACCACAAATAAAAAGCACAGGAGGTCCCAAAATGGACATTAACAGTTTAGCCCATACGAAATGGGAATGCAAGTATCACATTGTTTTTGCACCAAAATATCGTCGTCAGGTAATCTATAAAGATATTAAAGCAGATGTGGGGAGGATATTGGGAACATTATGCAGAAGAAAAGGTGTAGAAATAATAGAAGGATTTATCCATGCGGATAGGCGGCTGCGGGCTTGAAGAACGGCATAATCCAAACCGTCCAACAGAGGCTCCCTTTGTCAGATGTATTTACAAGATTGATGGGCTGGAAAGGGAGATCAGCCGAATGGTGGATGCGTATGTGGATCTGCAGAAAAAAGTCAGCGGGGCCATTGACCGGGTGGAGAATAATCAGGAAAAGCTGCTGCTGCGGTACAGGTACCTTGACGGACAGACATGGCGGGAAATTTCGGAACTGCTGGATGTTTCCCTGCGGACGGTCCACCGCATACATGGAGCGGCGCTTCAAAATATTTCTGTACCAGAGTGATATTGGCACACTTTGGCACACTGTTTCTCTTGTGGCACAGGGGCTGGCGGAGTATGATAGAATCAGCGAAAATGTATACAGCAAGAAGCCTTCGTGGGAGCAATCCTGCGGGGGCTTTCTTTATGCCCCGAGGGAGGTGGAATGGTGCCAAGAAAACCGAAGAGGCCGTGTTCCTTGGCATGCCCTTCTCCCAAGAGGAAGGTGAGGGGAATGGTGGTGACACTGGAGGAAATGAAAAACTATCTCCGGGTAGATGATGAAGAGGATGACGGACTGATCCTTACGTTCCTGGCATCGGCGGAGCGCCTTTGTATGGATATCCTGCGGACGGATGAGGAAAGCGAACTGGAGGGAACAGAGAACGGGAAAACGGCGGTCATGTACACTACGGCGTACCTGTATGAACACCGGGAGGATGCCGACCACCATGCCCTGGCGCTGACACTGCGCGCCCTGCTTTTTGGCAGCCGGAAGGAGGCGTTCTGATGGAAATCGCCCTTTTGAACGTGAAGATAACCTTCCAGAAGAATTCTGTGGTGCCGGATGCCCTTGGGAACCGGAAGAATATCTGGACAGATTATTATGCCTGCCATGCCACGGTCAGCGGCGAGGGCGGGAATGAAAAGGCGGCTGCCGGATTGACCGTTGCGGAGTCTGACATTGCCTTTACCGTCCGTTTCTGTAAACGGGCGGCGGAAGTGACCGCAGACGGATTCCGTATTGTATTCAATGGGGAGATCTACAACATCGTGTCGGTTGACCACATGAATTATAAGAAAAAGTCCTTGAAGTTCCGGTGTGAGAAAGTGAGGCGGTAACGGTGGCGCAAAAGGTACAGATCGGGGGACTGGCAGACGCCATTATGGAAACCCTGGAAGATTACGCGGACCTGGCGGCGGAGGATGTGAAACAGGCAGTCCGGGAGGCGGGGGAAACCGTGAAAAAGGAGATCAGCGCCCATGCCCCCAGGAATACAGGGGATTATGCGAAAAGCTGGGCGGTAAAGAAAACCAAGGAAACCTCCAGCAGCCTGACGCTGACCGTCCATTCCCGGAACCGCTACCAGCTCGCACATTTGCTGGAATTCGGCCATGCAAAGCGGGGTGGCGGGAGAGTACCTGGAAAGCCCCATATCGCCCCGGCGGAGGAAAAGGGCATCCGGCAGTTGGAGGAGGAGATCGAGAGGAGGCTGAAGGATGGATAAACTCCTGGAAATTTTGAAAAGCATCGGCTTTCCGTATGCCTATGACCATTTCGCGGAAGGGGAAGCGCCGGAGCCGCCGTTCCTCTGTTATCTGCTGCCGGGAAGTGACAACTTTTCCGCAGATGGAAAGGTCTATTACCGGATCAGTGAGGTGCGGGTGGAATTATATACGGATCAGAAGGATTTAGACGCGGAGAGGAAGCTGGAAGATGCTTTGGATGCCTGCGGTATTTTTTATGAGAAATCAGAGACCTGGATTGACAGCGAAAAACTGTATGAGGTTCTGTATTCTTTCGAGATGGAGGGAATGTAAATGTCTGCAAAGAAGAATAAAGTAAAATTCAATATCTGCAACGTCCATTATGCGTTGCTTACGGTAAGCGAGGACGGGGAGATCACCTTCGGGACACCGGTGGCCATGCCCGGAGCGGTATCCCTGTCCCTGGAGCCGAATGGGGAGCCGTCCAATTTTTATGCGGATGGGTATGCCTACTATACGATCTCCAACAACATGGGCTATGAGGGGGATCTGGAACTGGCTATGGTGCCGGAGAGCTTCCGTACCAATGTGCTGAAGGAGTCCCTGGATGACAACAGTGTGCTGGTGGAGAGCGCAAATGTGGAGACGGCGAATTTCGCCCTGCTTTTTGAATTTGACGGGGATGTGAAGAAGATCCGACATGTGCTGTATAACTGCTCGGCGGCGAGGCCGAATATTGAGTCCTCTACCAATGAGGAGGAGATCGAGGTACAGACGGAAACGCTGGCCATTACGGCGGCCCCGCTGGCGAATGGTTATGTGAAGGCCCGTACCGGGGACAGTACCACGGATACGGTTTACGCTGGCTGGTATTCCTCGGTGTATATGCCGACCGTAGAGGAGGATGACCCGCAGACGCAGCCGTCCGGGCAGCAGGAGATTGTGGATGATGTGACAGGAGGGGAAACCTTATGAGTATGAAACGGAAGATTATGATTGACGGGCAGGAGGTTCCTTTCCGGGCCTCCGCCGCGATCCCCCGGATTTACCGGATGCGGTTCCATAGGGATATTTACAAGGATCTGCGGGATCTGGAAAAGGGGATCAATAAGAATGACCCGGAAAACTCCAACCTGGATCTGTTTTCTCTGGAAATGTTTGAGAATATCGCCTATGTGATGGCGAAGCACGCGGACCCGTCTATCCCGGATACGCCGGAGGAATGGCTGGATGGGTTCAATACCTTCTCCATTTACCAGGTGCTGCCGCAGATCATTGAGCTTTGGGGATTGAATACCCAGACGGATGCGGAGGCTAAAAAAAACTTCGCCCGACTGACCGGGAAATGACAACGCCGCTGTTCCTTCTGCGGTGTGTGCAGCTTGGACTGTCAATCCGGGATCTGGATTTGCTTACGATTGGCATGGTCAATGATATGTATGTGGAGAGCCGCAATGACGAGTATAAATACGCGGTGGTGGCTACGCAGGAGGATTTTGATAGATTCTGAGAAAAAAATCCCCGCCCTTTTACGGGCGGGATGCAGCTCCTGTTATTTGTCTCCGTAATGCCCCCGGCAGTGGGCAATGTAGATGCGGCCATTTTCCATGTGGTAGACCAGGCGGTCTTTCTCATTGATCCGGCGGCTGTATTCCCCCTGCAGGTCGCCGGTTAAGGGTTCGGGTTTCCCAATCCCTTCCATGCAGCCGTTGCGCTCAATATCCTTTATGAGCTGGTTAATGCGTTTGATGGTTTTTTTGTCCTGGGTCTGCCAGTAGAGGTAGTCTTCCCAAGCATCGTCTGACCAGATTTTTTCACTCATCGTCCACCTCGATCAGTTCGTGTGCGGTGCCTTTCCCGTCTCTGAGCTCCTGTACGGATTTCTTTACATAGGCCATGTTGGCCTCGGAGAAGAATGGATCGGGAGCCTGTGCGATCTCAAAGGGGATTCGCTTTTCGCGTAAAACTGCTTTCACAAAAAGGTTGATGGCGGTGGAGGTATTTAATCCGACATTGGAGCAGAAGGTATCAAAGTCGGCTTTGTCTTTCTGGTCTACCCTTGCGGTTAATGTGGTAAGTGCCATAGCAATTTCTCCTTTCGTGTTCTATTTGATTTGATTATAACACTATTGTATGCGGATAGCAAGTATATGTATTACAATTTAGAATTTCTTTATCATTGCTTTATTTTTGACTGTTTGGCCTTTTTTAAAACATAATTTTAACTTTTCCCCGGAGTGCTCCGGGTATTTTTATGCCTTTTTACGGGAGGTGATTTCACATGGCGAGCCGGATTAAGGGAATCACGGTTGAGATCGGCGGCGATACCAGCGGGTTGGAAAAGGCGCTGAGCGCAGTTAATAATTCCATAAAGAAAACCGAAAGCCAGCTTCGGGATGTGAATAACCTTTTAAAGCTCGATCCCTCGAATACTGTCCTTTTGGCGCAGAAGCAGGAGCTTCTGCAGGCGGCTATCGGGGATACGGAGAAAAAGCTGGAGGCCCTGGAGCAGACCCAGGAGGATGTGGCGAAAGCCTTTGAGCGCGGGGATCTGGGGAAAGACCAGTACATGGCGTTTCAGCGGGAGGTGGAGGAAACCCGCGGGACGCTGAACCGGTACAAGGCTGATCTGTCCGGCCTGCAGTCGGAGCAGGAAAGGCTTTCTTCCAATACGGAGCGGCTGAATAAGCTGTTCGCCGCCACCGGCTCCAACGTGGATGATTATGCGGATGTGCTGGGAAGCAGGCTGGTTACGGCCATCAAGAATGGGACGGCATCCTCCGACCAGTTAAAGACCGCCATTGAGAAGATCGGAAAGTCAGCCACGGGCGGGAAAGCGGACATTAAGCAGCTTACGGATGCCCTGGGTACAGTGGATGACGGGCAGGCTGTCCGGAACCTGATCGATGACCTGAACGATGTGGGGGATGCGGCTCTGGATGCGGCAGATGACATTGGGGAGATTGCTGAGGCTACAAAAGGGGCAGCCCTCATGGAAGCCGCCGACCAGCTCTCTGCTGTGGGGGATAAAATCCAGGATATTGGGGATAAGGCGGTTTCTGCCTACGCGGAGACGGAAAACGCGGTCACAAAGGTCAATGCCTACTTCGGGGAAACCGGGGAGGCTGCCGAGGCTTCCGCTGAGATCGTGAAAGAGGTCTACGGCTCCGGTGTGGGCGGGAGCATGGACGCGGTGGCCGAAGCTGTCATCATGGTCAAAAAGAATCTGGGGGAGCTGGCAGATACCGACCTTACCAACCTGACAAAGCAGGCGCTTACCCTGGAAGAACTGTACGGGATCGACATGAATGAAACCCTCCGGGGCGTTAATTCCCTGATGAAGCAGTACGGGATGACGGCCCAGGAGGCTATGGACTACATTGTCCGGGGGACGCAGAACGGCCTGGATAAGACCAATGAGCTGGGAGACAACCTTTCCGAATATGCGGGCAAATTTGAACAGGCGGAATATTCCGCTGCCGAGTATTTCCAGCTATTGCAGAATGGTCTGGAAGGCGGGGCCTACAACCTGGATAAGGTCAACGATGCCATCAATGAGGTGACCACCCGTCTGGCAGATGGAACCATAGGGGATTCCCTTGATTTGTACTCCGAAAAAACGCAGTCCCTTTTCCAGGCATGGCAGAACGGGGAGGCGACCCAGAAGCAGGTCATTGATTCCATTGTGGCGGACATCGGGAACTGTACCAGCCAGCAGGATGCGCTGAACATGGCGGCGAAAGCCTTTGGCACCATGGCGGAGGATGGAAACCTGAAATTTATTACTTCCTTAACTTCTGTAGGGGATGCCTATGACAGCGTCAGCGGTTCGGCCCAGAACCTGTTTGACCAGACCCAGACGCCCATGCAAGAGATGGAGGCGAATACCCGGAAGCTGCAGCAGGCGCTGGTTCCGCTGGGGGAAAAGATCGTGGAGCTGGCGAATGTGGTGCTGCCGCCGCTGGTGGCTATTATCACGGCGGTGAGCGATGTGTTCGGGATGCTGCCGGAGCCGGTACAGAATTTCGTGGTGATCCTTGGGGCGCTCCTTGCGGCATTTACCGCCCTTACGCCGGTTATCGCGGCGCTGGCGGTATCCTTTGGGGCGCTGAATATCTCGCTGCTCCCGGTGATCGGGATTATTGCAGGGGTGGCCGCCGCCATTGCCGGGATCATTGCCATTGTGAAAAACTGGGGCGTGATTACGGAGTGGTTCGGAAATCTGTGGCAGGCGGTAGCCTCTAAGCTGATGGGATTATGGGACGGTGTGGTGGCCTTTTTTACGGAGACGATCCCGGCGGCATTCCAGAAATTCATCGGCTTTTTCTCTGCAATCCCGGACTGGTGGAGCGGCCTTTGGTCGAAGGTATCCTCTTTCTTTTCGGATACCTGGAATACGATCTTGCAAAATCCCATTGTTCAGTTGGTGGTAGATACGGTGACCTCCCTGTGGGAAAATGCGAAACATACCCTCCAGGGCATCTGGTCGGGGATCTGCCAGATCGCCGCCGGTGCCTGGGAACTGCTGAAAAATACGATCCTCGCGCCGGTGCTGCTGCTGATCGATCTGGTGACGGGGAATTTCTCGCAGCTTGCCTCGGATGCGGCGAATATCTGGAACAACATCAAAAATGCCGCCGCCCAGATCTGGTCTGGAATCAAGCAGGTGGTAACTTCCGCAGCCTCCGGGCTGAGACAGGGTGTGCAGACGGTGCTTTCGGCTCTGGCGCAGTTTGCGACCCAGTGCTGGTCGGCCATGAAGCAGACGGCTTCTTCGGTATGGCAGGGGATCAAAACTACGGTGGTAAATATCGCTTTTTCCCTACGTGAGGCGGCGGTATCCGCGTTCCGGTCTATGGTTTCCGGGATTGGTTCTGCGCTGTCTGGCCTGTATTCGGTGGTTTCCAACGGATTCTCCGCCGCGATCCGGTTTATTACCGGCCTGCCGGGGCAGGCGTTCCGGTGGGGACAGGATTTCATCCAGGGGCTGATCAACGGGATTTCCAGCATGATCCAGGGCGTGATCAATACGGTTTCCGGCCTGGCGGAGCGTATCCGTTCCTTCCTACATTTCTCAGCGCCGGATGAGGGGCCGTTGGCAGATTATGAGAGCTGGATGCCGGACTTTATGGAAGGGCTGGCCAAGGGGATTGAAAGGAACCGTGGTCTGGTGGAGCGGGCCGTGTGGGATGTGGCTTCGGATATGGTGATATCTCCGAAGGTAAACGGGATGGAGTACGGGGGCATGGAAAGCCCGTTGTCCGGCGGGAATATGTCGGAGCTGGTCTCCGGGATTTCCTCTGCGGTGGCGGATGCCCTGGCGGGATTTTCCGGGCAGCAGGGGAATATCGTGATCCCGGTGTATGTGGGAGGCACTTTATTGGATGAACTGGTAGTGACGGCGCAGGCAAGACAGAACCTGCGGTCGGGAGGGAGGTAGCTTATGGCATTTATACAGTATTTAACTTTTGATGGGACCGCCCTCCCCCTGCCGGATTCCTATGAGGTGCAGATGGAGGATGTGGAAGCGGACTCCGGTGGGGAAACGGAGGCTGGGACGGTGCAGCGGGATGTGGTGCGTCTGGGCGTTGTCAGTATCCCGGATATCCGGCAGTATCTGGATACGGATAAGATTACTGACGAAGCGCAGTATGACGGTCTCTATGCAGTATGCACGGATCTTCTGGGTGACAAAGTTAGTGATATTTTAAAAGTAAGCGAAGGCAGATGGCAGATCGAGGAATGTTTCCGGATCATGAAAACAGATTTTTCAGCCAGGCCTGTATATTTACAGGAAGAAAACCGGATCAAGGCACATTTCCTGATCTGCTTTCTTGCCTTGACCCTCTACCGTTTTCTTGAGAGAAAGCTGAATTCTAAATATACCTGCGAAGAATTGCTGAACACATTAAAAGCAATGAACTTCGCAAAGATACAGGAGCAGGGATTTGTACCACTATATAAACGAGAGCGGATCACAGATGCCCTTCATGAGGCCAGCGGATTCCGAACGGATTATCAGTTTATAACCAAAAGCTGTATGAGAACCATTCAGAAAAAAAGTAAAGGGAAAGAATAAATTACTATACACCGTGACAACGGAAAAAATCGCTGTAGCCTAGTAAACACAAGGGATACAGCGATTTTTTCTCCATACAACTGTCAAAGATGGGATTATAACAGATTTACGACCAGCTGCCCCATAAAAATAAATAAAACAAGCAGTTTTTAAATGGGATGTGGAATTTAGTCCTGCACTGGAATTTACTTTTTCAAGTCAGCACGCTGAAAAATACGGCGTTTCCAAAGCTGCCATTAAATACAAGACCAACAGACAGGATATCTACCGCTGGAAAAACCGTTATGACGGCTCCTGGGATTCCCTCAGAAACCGCTCCAGGCGCCCCATTCCCATCCTAACCAGCATACTCCTGAAGAGATCAAGCTCATCCGTGACATGCGACGCAGAAATCCCAATGCGGGGCTGGTTGTCTTTTGGGTCAAGCTCATGCAGAAAGGGTATCAACGCTCTGTTCCCGGGCTTTACCGCTTCCTTAAAAAGCAGGGAATCATGGCTGAAAAACTTCCCAATCCTAAGTATGTCCCAAAACCTTATGAAAAAATGGACTATCCGGGACAGCGGATTCAGATTGACGTAAAATTCGTTCCTTCTGTCTGTCTCGTAAATGAAGCAAAAGGGCAGAAATTCTATCAGTATACTGCTTTGGATGAGTATTCCCGCTGGCGCTATGTGGAAGCCTTTGAGGAACACAGCTCTTACAGTTCTGCCCTCTTTCTGGAACACCTTCTCAAACGCTTCCCGTTTCCGATTGAGTGTGTCCAGACGGATAACGGCGCTGAGTTTACAAAACGGTTCGCCTCTTCCGGTCAGGGAACACCGACCCGGTTCCAGCGTGTCCTGTGGGCGAATGGCATCCGGCACAAACTGATCCGCCCGTTCACTCCGAGGCATAATAGGAAAGTAGAACGCAGCCACCGCAAAGACAATGAAAGGTTCTATGCCTCTCACACCTTTTATTCCTTTGCGGATTTCTCCCAGCAGTTACAGCGGTATAACCGCAGGGATTATAACCGTTTTCCCATGAGGCCTCTCGGATGGAAAACCCCTCAGGAAATCTTGGATGGATTCAAGCGCAAAGTGTAACATATGTTTGACAAACCTACATTTATTGTGATTTCTCTTTCTGAACATAACTCAGTCAATCGTTTAATAATAACATCTGAATATGTCAAAGTAAGTCATTTCTTTAACTCTGTACGGTTAAGACGAGTATAATTTTTTTGAATTAAACATTAATGGTACACGGTTGCTGACATAAATAAACTGTGACAATTAACAGTTTGAAATTAATGAAAGAAGGAGGTAATAGATTGCACAAAAGGAATATTCAATCGTGTAACTATAAGGTTGTAGCAGGTCATTTATTATATGGTCTTGAGTTAAAGGAGGATGACAGAAGTTATGAAAGGAGACAGAATGATTCTTACATTGAAAACGAAAATCTGTCATTTCAATGTGATAAAGATAAACAGTTCGAGTTACCGAACCTTGCAAATATCAATGGTAGGTGAGAGAGCAGATACCATAAAGTAAGTCTTGAAATAGAACATAGGAAGAAACAGTGGAATAGAAACAGGCCTTGAAAGCAGTGGATGAATTAGAATTGTCGGAAGAATAGAGAAGCATCCTTGATACATTTATTACCAGAACAGAAGAACGAGATAATCCCGTTTTTTTATTTATTCATATGCTACTAAAATATGGCAGTGTGGTCAATTTTTAAAGTAACTTCCACTTTCTCGAAGTAACTTCCATCGAAAGCTA
>CAUEYX010000037.1 GCA_959022495.1 uncultured Lachnospiraceae bacterium
GTCAGACCCCTCCCGGGAGGGGTCTGACCCCTTTTCCCGCCATTTTCAGAATTTTCCGACAGAAAGGAGCCTCTCATGAAACTCAGGACAAAACTTCTCATTGTATTTATTGCGGTTATGATCCTGCCGACAATTTTTACTTCTGTGGCAATGCAAACGTTTGCGCCGGAGCAGGTGAATGAGATCCAGCAGACATATTTGACAGTGGTGTTCCTCACAACAGGACTGTTGATCTACTGGATCTATCGGAGCATATCCATACCATTGGCAAAACTGCAGAAAGCGGCGCGCAATATCCGTGAGGGCAACCTGGACTTTGAGATTCAGCAGGAGTCGGATGATGAGATTGGACAGCTCTGCCAGGATTTTGAAGAGATGCGCCTGCGGCTGAAGGCGAACGCGGAGGAAAAGGTGGCCTTTGACAAGGAGAATAAGGAGCTTATCAGTAACATTTCCCATGACCTGAAGACTCCGATCACTGCCATCAAAGGATATGTAGAGGGGATTATGGACGGGGTTGCGGACACGCCGGAAAAGATGGACAGATATATCAAGACCATTTATAATAAGGCTAATGAGATGGACCTTCTCATTAATGAGCTGACTCTGTATTCCAAGATTGACACAAACAGGATTCCGTACAATTTTACGACGATATCCGCGAAAGATTATTTCGAGGACTGTGCGGAGGACCTGCGCATGGAGCTGGAAGCAAAGGGAGTTGACTTCTCCTACCGCAACTGGATGGAGGAGGACTGCAAAGTGATTGTGGACCCAGAGCAGCTGCGCAGAGTTATTAACAACATCGTGTCGAACTCACTGAAATATGTGGATAAACCACAGACAAAGATCACGATGGAGGTAAAGGATGTGGGAGATTTCATCCAGGTTGAGATGGGTGATAACGGGAAAGGGATCGCGGCGAAGGATCTGCCCTATATTTTTGACAGATTCTACCGCACGGACGCATCGCGGAATTCTTCAAAGGGAGGAAGCGGCATCGGCCTTTCTATTGTAAAGAAGATCGTGGAGGAGCACGGAGGAAATATCTGGGCATCCAGTGAAGAGGGCACTGGCACGACGATGTATTTAGTAATCAGAAAATATCAGGAGGTACCGGTTGATGAGTAAGCGTATTTTGATCGTGGAAGACGAAGAAAGCATTGCGGATCTGGAGAAGGATTATCTGGAGCTGAGCAATTTCGAAGTTGAGGTTGCGAATGACGGAGAAATCGGACTGAAAAAGGGGCTGGATGAGGATTTTGACCTTATTATTCTGGATCTGATGCTCCCGGGAGTGGATGGATTTGAGATCTGCCGGCAGATCAGGGACAGCAAAAACACCCCGATTATTATGGTGTCGGCCAAGAAGGACGATATTGACAAGATCAGGGGGCTTGGCCTGGGCGCCGATGATTATATGACGAAACCGTTCAGCCCCAGTGAGCTGGTAGCCAGGGTGAAGGCGCATCTGGCGCGCTATGAACGGCTGATCGGAAGCAATGTGGAAGAAAACAAAGTGATTGAGATCAGGGGACTGAAGATCGATACTACGGCGCGGCGTGTGTGGGTCGGCGGTGAGGAGCGTTCTTTTACTACGAAAGAGTTCGACCTGCTGACATTTCTGGCGAGCCATCCGAACCATGTGTATACGAAGGAAGAACTGTTCCGGGAGATCTGGGACATGGAGTCCATCGGGGATATTGCCACAGTGACAGTGCACATTAAGAAGATCCGGGAGAAGATCGAGTATGATACATCACATCCCCAGTATATTGAGACCATCTGGGGAGTGGGATATCGGTTTAAAGTATAATGGCCGGTTACACAGTTCACTCGAAAGAAGGCTGAAAATAATAGGAATGTGTCAAAAAAGAAGATGCTGCGGACAGGGCATCTTCTTTTTTTCTACAGAGATGTAACGATTTCCCTCCGGGTGTGTTCTATAGATAAAAGGACAGAGTGCCGCGCGGGATGAAGGAGGTGAGAGCCCTGGACAGTGAGATTCTGCAAGAATTATATATCAGATATGGGAAGGAAGTGTACCGGTATTTGTTCTCCCTGTGCAGAGACAGCGGACTGGCGGAAGATATCTGCCAGGAAGCATTCTTAAAGGCGATCCTCTCCCTGGGAAATGAGAATGCCAACGCGCGGGCATGGCTGTATAAGGTGGCAAGGAATCTGATGCTCAATGAAATGAGGAAGCGCAGACGGGAGCAGGTGGAAGCGGATATGGAGACGGCTGCCCGCGGGCCGGGAGCACAGGCGCATGGCAAAGACCAGGAAAGCGATCCTGCATGGCTGCTGATCCGCGGGGAGAGAGAGGCGCTGCTGTGGCAGGTTTTAAAGACGCTGGATACGAGAAAGCGGGAAGTACTGGTACTGAATTATGTGGAACGGTTTTCGCTGAAAGAAACAGCCCGGATTATGGGCCTGTCAGGGATATGGTGCGCGCCCCGTTTATCCGAAGACTTTACAAGCTGCAGCATGAACCTGGGATTCTATCTAGACCCGGGCCAGGGATTTTCCATGGAGTGGGACCGGGAAAAATATCCGGATCTGGTACTGTGGGGAGATGATCAGGAAATTAATATGGACGTTAAACTTGCGATCGTGCGGGAGGAAGCGTCCGCGGCAGAACATTTTGGAGTGATGCTGAACTATATGGCAGATCAGGAACAGTTTCTGGAGATGATGGGGCAGGTACCGGACAGGTATCGAGAAGCCGCTGAGTATGTAGAAGAGAATGGCTTAACGGTGTATGGATTTGCCTGCCGCGCGGACAAGGAGACACTTCAGAACATGCATCAGATGCGGGAAGTATACAGTATTTATACGCAGGAGCTGGATTAAAGCTCCTGCTGCGTTTTATTTCCTATGAATCTCAGGTATGTTTTTTAGCTCTTTCTTTATGTGCCCCTGCCTTGTCAATTAGTAGAGAGCGTGATATATTAGATGGGAAATAACTTCCGAATCAGCGGGCAGTGTCCGCGCTTTGGCGGGAGAGTATAAATGGGAGATTAAATTTCATATGGATGAACAGAAAAAAAGTGCAAGGCGTGTGCGTCTGAATACGATGCAGCTCATTGCACTTGGCTTTTTTGGAGTGATTTTTCTGGGCGGGGTGCTGCTGTGGATGCCGTTCAGCAACCAGCAGCCGATTGAATTTATAGACGCGCTGTTTACTTCCGTGAGCGGCGTGTGCGTGACCGGACTTGTAACCATTGTTCCGGCAGAACAGTTCACTGTGGCGGGGAAAATCATTCTTCTTGCGCTGATTCAGATCGGCGGACTGGGGATCATCGCATGTATCTCGGCGTTTTACCTGATGCTGGGAAAGCGGATTTCAATGAAGCGGCGGATTACAATTCAGCAGGCCTACGGCCTGGATACGCTTTCGGGAATGGTAAAATTTGTGATCCGCATTTTGAAAGGGACATTTTTGGTGGAAGGAATTGGCGCGGTACTATTTGCCTTTCAATTCATACCTGAGTATGGTGTATTCACCGGCATCGGATATTCCATATTTCATTCTGTGTCCGCATTCTGCAACGCGGGAATCGATATTATCGGGAGCACCAGCTTCCAGCAGTATGCATTGTCGCCCTTGATCAATTTTACGACCATGTTTCTGATTGTGATGGGCGGTCTGGGATTTCCGGTATGGCATGACATAGCCACGAATATAAGGAAAATCGGAAAGGAGCGCAGGCGGCCGTTGAAATGGCTGTTTACCCGTCTGACCCTGCAGAGCCGGATTGTGCTGGTGATGACTGCCGGGCTGATCCTTTTCGGGACGCTGTGCTATTTCATCATTGAGTTTGAGAATCCGGCCACCATGAAAGATATGAATCTTTTTGAGAAACTGATGGCGTCTATGTTCCAGTCCGTGACTACAAGAACAGCGGGATACGCCACAGTGTCACAGGCAGGGCTGCAGGAGAGTTCCAAGCTGATCGGGTGCATCCTGATGTTCATCGGAGGTTCCCCGGCAGGTACAGCCGGCGGTATTAAAACGACCACCACGGCAATGCTGGTCCTCACGGTTCTCTGCGTGGTGAGAAACCGGAAAGATACGGAGTGTTTTGACCGAAAGATTGATTCAGATTCTGTGAAATCAGGTGTCACCATATCCCTGATAACATTTCTGATACTATTTGCGGGGATTATGGCGCTGACTGTCTTTGAGCCGGGCGTGGATGTACTGGACCTGATGTATGAGGCCGCGTCGGCAATCGGTACGGTGGGGCTGTCGGCCGACCTGACACCAGGCCTTGCGAGGGGAAGCCATGTTGTATTGATGGTGATGATGTACATAGGACGTATCGGTCCGCTGACCATGGCGCTTGTATTTGCCGGAAGGGCCGATAAAAGTACACAGTTCAGAGAACTGCCGGAAGAGAAGGTAATGCTTGGATAAATAGGTGTCTGTAATGGACAATAAAACGCGGGAGGTATGGAGAATGGAAAAGCAGTATGCTGTGCTGGGATTGGGAAGCTTTGGGGAGAGTGTTGCTCTCACGCTGGAGAGTATGGGATGTGATGTGCTGGTGATGGACGACTCCTATGAGAAAATCCAGGAGATTTCAGATAAAGTCTCATACGCGATGAAGGCGGATATTGCCGATCCGGACGCGCTTCAGGCATTGGGAGGGAAGAACTTGGACGGGGCTGTTGTCGCGGTCTCGGAGAACCTGGAAGCAGGAATTATGGCCACAATGCTCTGCAAGGAGATGGGCATTCCGCTCGTTGTGGCAAAAGCGAAGAATAAACTGCAGGGGGCGATTCTTCAGCGGGTCGGGGCGGACCGCATCGTCTATCCTGAGATCGAGATGGGAAGCCGTGTCGCGAAAAGCCTGGTATCCAGGGAGTTTATGGAATGGATTGAGCTTTCGAACGACTACAGCATGGTAGAAATTGAGGTCCCTGATAAATGGATCGGAAGAACCTTGGCGGATCTGAATGTACGTGAGAGGCTTGGGATCAATGTGGTGGGAATGATTATCAACGGAAAGATTGATGTGACCCTGGACCCGCAGAAACCTCTGCCGGAAAGAGGAATTTTGATCGTCATCGGTTCCAATGAGGTTTTGGAGAAATTTGACTCTAAGAAGAAATTATAGAAATATGGCATGACAAAAAAACAGAGCGCGATCTAATTTCTTGTTGACAAACAAAAATTCTGCGCTATAATAAAACCGAATTGTAAAAAGTCAATGCTGAGAACAGGACAGAGGGATCGGAAACAACGGTAATAGAAGTGGTATCACGGAGGAAAATATTTCGTCTTCTGACAGAGTGATCTGTCAGAGGGCGTTTTTTGTTGGCGCGCCTGGCGGCATTGAGGCAGCCCTTAGGGATTCTGATACAAATTCTGATACGATCCGTGGGGAATTCCCGGCAAAGCGGCTTTTTACATTCCGGGAGGCCTGCGCCCCGAGACAGGTTCACATTTTCATGAAAAGGAGAGTAGAGTATTATGAACACACTGGTAATTGTATTGATCGCCGCTGTCTGCCTTATTACAGCATATGTGCTGTACGGACGGTGGCTGGCAAAGAAATGGGGGATTGACCCTAAGGCGAAGACACCGGCTGTCCTTCACAATGACGGGCAGGATTATGTTCCCACAGACGGCTGGACTGTATTTGCCCATCAGTTTTCGTCCATCGCGGGGGCAGGGCCTGTAACCGGGGCGATCCAGGCGGCGGCGTTTGGATGGCTTCCGGTCCTGTTATGGATTATCCTGGGCGGCATCTTTTTCGGCGCTGTGACAGACTTTGGGGCACTGTACGCGAGTGTGAAGAATGACGGGAAATCCATGGGACTCTTGATCGAAAAATATATCGGAAAGGCAGGGCGGAAGCTGTTCCTGGGATTCTGCTGGCTGTTCTGCCTGATCGTGATCGCAGCTTTCGCTGATATGGTTGCGGATACATTCAACGCCTATGTGATAACAGACGGTGCGCGGACATTGGCTGAGACAGCAGAAGTAAACGGGGCGGCGGGAAGTATCTCCCTCTTCTTTATTCTGTTCGCGGCAGTGTTTGGCGTTGTACAGCATAAGGTGAAATTTACCGGCTGGAAGGAAGTCGTGTTCGGACTTGTGTGCACGGTGCTGGCATTTATATTCGGTATGAATTTCCCGGTGATCCTGGGCAAAGATATGTGGGTGTATATCGCGTTTCTTTATATTTTCCTGGCGGCAGTGCTGCCCATGTGGTTCGTGATGCAGCCCAGAGATTATATGTCTACCTTTATGTTTGTGGGTATGATTGCCGGGGCAGTGCTGGGGCTGATCTTCGCGCATCCGTCCATGAACCTTCC
Organism: uncultured Lachnospiraceae bacterium; assembly: GCA_959022495.1. Taxonomy (GTDB): domain Bacteria; phylum Bacillota; class Clostridia; order Lachnospirales; family Lachnospiraceae; genus Mediterraneibacter. Next base: position 6,328 of record CAUEYX010000037.1, read on the forward strand.
GGCATTTACGGGATTTCAGAATGAGAGCCTGGGGACCCTTTTCCCGATTTTGTTCGTGACGGTTGCCTGCGGGGCGGTGTCCGGATTCCACAGCCTGGTGTCATCAGGGACTTCCTCGAAGACCGTGTCAAATGAAAAAGACATGCTGAAAGTCGGATACGGGGCAATGGTTCTGGAAAGCCTTCTGGCGGTGATCGCGCTGTGTGTTGCCGGGGCGGCTGCCGGAGCGGACGGCACCGCGGCTGTGGGAACTCCATTCCAGGTATTCTCCTCCGGTGTGGCGGGATTCTTGGAGATGTTTGGAATCCCGGTCTATGTGGCGCAGAGCTTTATGACGATGTGCGTGTCGGCGCTGGCGTTTACAACGCTGGATTCGGTGGCGCGCATCGGGCGAATGTCCTTTCAGGAGCTCTTCAGCGTGGATGACATGGAACATGCGGAAGGCTGGAGAAAAGTGCTCTGCAATAAATATTTCGCGACACTGATTACTCTGGTGTTCGGGTACATTCTGACACAGGTCGGGTACTCAAATATCTGGCCGCTGTTTGGAAGCGCGAACCAGCTGCTGAGCGCCCTGGTCCTGATCACCCTGTGTGTCTTCCTAAAAGTGACGGGCAGAGAGATGAAAACCCTGGTTCCGCCGTTCGTGATCATGCTGATCGTGACATTCACGGCGCTGGTACAGAGATTCCTTGCTCTTGTCAAAGCATTTTCAGCGGGAACCGGGGTGTTTATGGCAGAGGGCCTGCAGCTGATCGTCGCGGTGCTTTTGATGGTGCTGGGGGTCACGATCGTGATTACTTCCGGAAAAGAGCTTGTGAGAAAGAAAGCAGCGCGCTGAGCCGGGGCGGTCACAGTTCTGTGATATTTTTTCCCGTGTATTTGTCCGCTGCCTGTTGTGTGCTATAATGCATTCATCCGGGAACATGAGACGCCGGGACGCAGAAAAAGAAGTAAAGGGAAGAGAATATGCAGAGGATCTTAGTGGTAGAAGACGACTGGGAGATGAACCAGGGAATTTGTTATATGCTAAAGGGAAACGGCTATGAGACAGCGCCCGCCCATTCCATAGCGGAGGGGCGGGCGGCATATGAAGAAAAGAACGCGGATCTGGTCCTGCTGGACGTGAATCTGCCGGACGGGGAAGGGTTCGCCTTCTGTGAATGGCTGAGGAGACGCTCCCGCGTGCCTGTAATCTTTTTGACCGCGCGGGATCTGGAGGAGGACGCGCTGAGAGGATATGAACTGGGGGCGGAAGATTATGTTACGAAACCCTTCTCCATGAAGATCCTGCTCAAGAAGATTGACGTCATATTAAAGCGTACCAGCGCAGAGCAGGGGAAAATCTTTGACGACGGCTTCCTGCGCGTTGATCCCGCCAGGGCAAAGGCGGAGATAAACGGGCAGGCCTGCCCGATCACACCGACAGAATTCCGAATTCTGCAGGAATTCCTTTCCCATAAAGGGCAGCTTCTGACTTACGATGTCCTGCTGGACCGTCTGTGGGACGGCGGCAGCCAGTTCGTGGACAGGCACGCCCTGGCGGTGAATATCAACCGGCTCAGGGGAAAGATCGAAGATGGGGAGCACCGATATATTTCGAATGTTTATGGGATGGGATATCAATGGATTGGACAGTGATCATCGCGGCCTGCGCCGTCGGGGCATCGGCGGCTGTGGCATGGCGGATGCATAGGTTAAAGAGGGACGTTTATGAATTCGCGGACTGTCTGGAGCAGAATCTGGACGCGGTCATACAGGGGCGTAAGCCTCAGGAGACCGGGGAGACAGAAGATTCCCTTCTGGGAAGGGTAAATGAAAAGCTGTACCGGGTAAACTACATTCTGGAGCAGAAGGAGCAGGAGACGGCGCGCGGCCGGGAGCAGATGAAAGAGCTGATCTCCGATATTTCCCACCAGACAAAGACCCCGGTCGCGAACCAGAAAATCTATCTGGAGATATTAAAGAGCCGTCCTCTGCCTGAGGATGTGAAAGCGTTTGTGGACAAGCTGGAGCATCAGACAGACAAATTAGAGTTTCTGTTTCAGAGCATGGTGAAGATGTCCAGACTGGAGACGGGCGTGATCCAGATCAAAAAGGAGCGGGGCAGCCTGATGGAGACTGTCGGCAGGGCGGTCTGCGCGGTGGTGCCGGCGGCGGAGACGAAGAAGATCCGCCTGTCGGTGGATGTAAAGGGGCGCGGCGGGAAAGAGGAAGCGGAAGACAGTGTACTGCCACATGACCGGAAGTGGACCGAAGAGGCGGTCTACAATCTGCTCGATAATGCTGTGAAATATACGCCGGACGGAGGCAGTATCCAAATACGCGTGGTAAAAGGGGAGATCTTTACAGAGATCCATGTAAGCGATACCGGGAAAGGGATCGCTCTGGAGCGTCAGGCGCAGATCTTCACCAGGTTTTACAGGGAGCCGGAGGTGCATGGACAGGAGGGCTTGGGCATCGGCCTGTACCTGACAAGAAAGATCGCGGAGCTTCAGAGCGGATATGTGGAAGTCCGGTCCGAGCCCGGGGAGGGCGCGGATTTCTGCATCTGCCTGCCGAACACCTGAGAGATTAGGGGATTCTCACAGTTCTGTGATTGTTTTAAAATGAGACTGGTTTGTGATATTCAACGGTTATTCTGGAATTACAGAGGAGGTATTGCGTATGAAAAAACAGATTGTAAGGACAGAAGGACTGAAGAAATATTACCGGCTGGGCGAAAATACGGTAAAGGCTTTGGACGGCGTGGATTTTGCCGTGGATGAGCAGGAATTTACCGCGATTATCGGGCGTTCCGGGAGCGGGAAGAGCACGCTTCTGCACATGATCGGAGGACTGGATGTTCCCACCTCGGGGGAAGTGTATGTAGACGGCAGGCCGCTGTCGGGGATGAACCGGGAACAGCTTGCCATTTTCCGCAGGAGGAAGGTGGGATTCATTTTCCAGAATTATAATCTGGTGCCGGACCTGAATGTATATGATAATATTGTCCTTCCGGTGGAGCTGGACGGCAAGCGGATTGACCGCGGATTTGTGCGGGAGATCATGGAGCTGCTGCGCATTGATGAAAAGGCGGAAGCCCTGCCGGGGATGCTCTCGGGCGGGGAACAGCAGCGGGCGGCCATCGCCCGGGCAGTCGCTGCAAAGCCAAGCATCATTTTGGCGGATGAGCCAACGGGGAACCTTGACACCGCGTCCGGTCATGATGTGATGGGGCTTCTGAAGGTGGCCGCGAAGCAGTTTCAGCAGACAGTGGTATTGATTACCCATGATAATGACATCGCGCAGATGGCGGACCGGATCGTGCGTATCGAGGATGGGAAGATCGTGAAGGCAGGTGACGCGTATGCTGAAAAATAATAATCAGAAAGTCATCGGCCGCATGGCCAAGGGCGCGCTTAGGAGCGGCCGGGGCAGGAACCTGATTCTGTTGCTTTCTATTATGCTGGCTGCATTTATGCTGTTCAGTATCTTTACCGTGGGCATCACTTATTTCAAAATGTACCGTGTACAGAACATCCGGCTCAACGGCGGTGACTATGATGCTGTTCTGTATGGAATCACAGAGGAGCAGAGAGAAATCTGCGGACAGGACCCGGATATCAGCCGGACAGGGATCGTGGCGCTGTCGGGCTATATAGAGTGGACACAGGGGGATGATACAGTAGAGGCTTCCTGTATCTGGGCCGATGAGATATACTGGAACGAGATCATGGAGCCCGCGCGGGAATGGATGCGTGGAACCTATCCCGAAGCTGAGAATGAAGTTATGGTGACTGAAGAAGGTCTTAAGAAAGCGGGACTTTCGGGACTTGATATCGGGGATACCTTTACCGCGGGATACCGGGATGGGAATGGCCGTCTGCTTACAAAAGAATTTACTATATCCGGTATGTGGGGCGGATATGGGGTGAAAAGCGCGTTTTATGTGTCAGAATCTTTTTATGGGAGCTCTGGCTTCGATATTTCTGAGGTGAGGTGTGGAAGATATTATCTGAAGTTCGAGCAGCGGTTCATGACATCAAAAGATCAGGAGCGCTTTATTGACCAGATGGATCTGGGGAAACAGCAGGCGCTGTATTTTTCCGCGGATATGGGGGACTCTGTGCCGATTCTTCTGGGTCTGTGCGGTCTGTGTTTTGTCACCTGTCTGTGTGCCTATCTTTTGATCTATAACATTATGTACCTGTCCGTATCCGGGAACGTGCGGTATTACGGGCTGCTGCAGACAGTGGGGATGACCGGGCGTCAGATACGGATGCTGATCCGCAGGCAGATGTGTCTCCTGGGCGGCGCGGGGACAGCCGGGGGAATTCTGGCAGGAAGCGGGGTATCTTTTGTGCTGTTTCCGTCCGTCATACGTTCTCTGGGCATCCGTGAGAGCGAGGCAGGTAAAATTGAAGTGACGTTTCATCCGCTGGTGCTTGCCTTAACAGCCGCGCTGGCAGCGGTTACCATCTGGCTTGGCAGCAGGAAAGCTGTGGAGCTGGCGGCGCGGATTTCTCCCATTGAGGCGGCGGGGTACCGTCCCGCGTCGGGAAACAAAGGACGCGGGAATAGACGGGGCAGCGGCAGGCGCCATATGGAACCCGGCGGAGTGCGTCCGGGGACAACGTGGGACGGTATTCCCCGGAGACGCAGATCTGGAGTCCTGGTGCGGATGGCGCTGGATCAGATCTGGAAGGATAAAAAACGGTCAGCTGTGATTATGGTTTCTCTGGCTGCAGGACTGTCGGTCTTCCTCTGCCTGAGCACGCTGTTTGAGAGTCAGGGAGCAAGAACCATTGTGGCTGACCATATGGACAATGATATGACAATTACAAACGATACATTAAAAAAGGAGGAGCCGGAAGCACATAAGCCGCTCCTGGATGAGAAATTCCTGGACGCGCTTGAAAATATAGACGGAGTTGAGGCAGTCCATCCGCTCACATACGGGCAGATCCTGGTTCCGTGGGAGCCCGGATTTGCTGATATGTGGATGGAAGAATTCTACGCGAAATGGATGAATATCCCTTATGAGGATGAGCGGGAGGAGTATCAAGAACATCCTGAGAACTTTGGGTCGGTTCTCCTTGGGATCAGCGAAGAGGAGTTCTCCTATCTGCAGCAGACGGTGGATACGGAACTTGATAAAGAGGCGTTCCTCTCTGGAAAGACATGCGTGCTCTACCGCAATGGGCTCGACCTGGCGCCGGAGGACGTTCTGGGAGAACGCGTGACTTGTACAGATTATGTAAACCAGGAAAAAAGCCGTTCATTTGAGATCGCGGGAATGACGGGGGAAGGCTATTACACTGGCCCCATGCTGGGTTTTCCGCCCACGGTGATTGTGAGCAGGGAGGCTTTGGGAGAATTCATAGAAGATGTGTCCGTGTCAAAAGTGGGAGTCAAATATGCCGAGGAATATGATGAGGAGACAGAGAACGCGGTGCTGGAATTGATCCGGGACAATCCGGATGGGAAGGATTTTTCGTGGGAATCCAAGCTGGAGACTATGAAAGAGGTGGAACGGGCACAGGGAAATATGAAAGAGGTAGGCATGGGCATTGCACTGATTCTGGCACTGATCGGGATATTGAATTATGTCAATACGGTGACGGGGAATATCCAGAGCCGCCAGACGGAACTGGCAGTTCTTGAGAGTGTGGGGATGACAGACCGGCAGAGGAACCGTCTGCTGGTGATGGAAGGGCTCTTCTTCGCGGCAGGATCGCTTGCGATTACAGCTACGGCAGGCCTGGCAGCCGCGTACGCGGTGTACCAGTCCATGAATTACATGCAGGCGCCGTTTATGGTGCCGATGTGGGCAGTAGTGGTGATGATCCTGTTTATCGGGGCGGTATGCGCCGGAATTCCTGTCCTCGCGGGCGCGTGGATGATCCGCAGGGGGAGTGTAGTGGAGAGAATAAGAGGAGTGGAAGGAAGTTAAAAGGAGAAAATGGGGCATGAAGAAAAAGGAACGGAACAGCTGTGAGACATGCGCGTTTTATGCATATGATGATGAGTACGGGGCTTATGTGTGCGATATGAATATGGACGAGGATGATTATGTGCGGATGATGTCGGACCGGTATTATCAGTGCCCGTATTATCGAAATGGGGATGAGTATGCGGTGGTGAGGAAGCAGATATAGGGGGAAAAATTTTTGTCAGGATGAAGGGGAAGATATTATAAATATGTGTTATAATTAATTAGAAATCAATCAGGAGGAAAATATTATGCCGAAAGCAGGCGACAACTATGAAGTTGATGTAAAACCGTCCCATATTGATTGGGGCGAGTATAGGAATCCTACAAACCGCGAGCCGATTCCGGGTGAATCATATGTAAAAATTCCATCTGAATACGCGAGAAAATATGGGATTAAACGAGGGGATTTGTTTACGGCGCATTTTACCAATGGACATTCTTCTATGACTGTTAAAGCATCCGGCAATGGGCCATGTGAAAACGGCATACAATATGCGAAACAATTTGAAGGGGTGGGACCAGGTGCGTGTAAAGCATTTACGCCATGGTATCGATCGTGTAATGCGGTGCCGGGTGATAAGATAAAAGTAGAGTTTACTTCGGCTGAAGATATATGGTTTACTAAGCTTTAAATTTGTTAAAGGCAGAAAGGTCTGGTATATTAGATCAGTTCTGCCTTTTTGATAATTTGAGCATTAACTTTTTAAGCTGGATGTTAAATTAGTACAGGGTGAAGTGCGCGTTGACGTTATTGTAATATACAGTTATAATTTGACCACAGATAGAATTTTATCTACATGTTACTAATACGAAAGAATGGAGCAGGATTTAATGGGCAGAAAAATATTTCGCTTAGGAGAATTATACTGCGGTCCGGGAGGGTTAGCGTGTGGAGCGCTGAGATCACGCAGTGATGATGGAAAATATAGAATAGAACATGCATGGGCCAATGATTATGATGCGGATACATGTGAGACATATAGAAATAATATTTGTCCGGATAATCCCGATTCTGTTTATCATGGCGATGTCAGGGATCTTGACATATCATCACTCGGGCCAATTGATGCATTTGCATATGGGTTTCCGTGTAATTCTTTTTCGAATGTAGGAGAGCATCAGGGAATCGCAAACAAAAAATTTGGACAGCTCTATTGGTATGGGATAGAGGTGCTCAGAGAATATCAGCCGGAATGGTTTATTGCTGAAAATGTCAGTGGGATTCGCAGTGCAGGGTCAGGAGATTTTCAGACCATTTTAAAAGATATGAGGGAATCGGGATATGATCTGACACCTAATTTATACAAGGCAGAAAAGTATGGAGTACCTCAGACGAGACATAGGGTAATTATTGTGGGGATCAGAAACAATATTGATGTAAAATTCCGCGTTCCAGATCCGGCACAATATAAAGAATATGATATTACTTCCAGGACAGCATTGGCTGATATTCCTGTAGACGCACCGAATAATGAAGTCAGAACGCTCCAGCATAAAATAGTCCGCAGACTGTCATATATTAAACCGGGCGAAAATGTATGGCAGGCTGAGAATCGTTTAGGAGATGCCTTTCCTGAAGAGTTGAAAATAAAGACAAAAACAAAAATCAGTCAAATTTATCGAAAATTAGATCCGGAAAAACCGGCCTACACTGTGACTGGTTCGGGCGGCGGCGGAACGTTCATGTATCACTGGACAGATCGTGAATTAACCAATAGAGAGAGGGCAAGAATTCAAACGTTTCCAGATGATTATACATTTGTGGGGAATTACAGCAGTGTAAGAAAGCAGATTGGCATGGCAGTTCCGTGCCATTTGTCAGAGGTTGTTACAACAGCTGTTTTAAATAGTTTTGCAGGAATAGAATATCCATGGGTAGAACCCAATTTATCTGAATAGCAGGAGGTGAGAGGCATGGCATATCGTCATTGGTTTGTTTCAAGGCAGAAACGGCAGCTTACGACAATTTTATTAGCGTTAATTGCTTTCAGTGATGTATGCGTGGGACAAAAATGGGCTGGGAATACAAAACTTCAGCTTAAATTTGAAGATGAATTACAGACCAGAAATATTACCGGGCATGGAAGACTGCGTGCAAGAAAAGCAGGACAGGGCGGAGGCGGAATACGGACACTCTTTAAACAGCTGAAAGATCTGGGGCTGATTTTTGCAGAAGATGACAACGGAAAATGTCAGTTGACCCTGATCGGCGAAGAGCTTGTAAAAGGTAATGTCACGTTTGTAACTGCCATGCGTCTCCAACTGCAAAAATATCAGTATCCTTCAGCCGCTGTCTGGTCTGGAAGCGGCAGTGTGGATCATGAATTCAGGGTGCACCCGTTTCAATTCATGTTTCGTCTGCTGAGAGATCCAAGATTAAACAATACCTTGTCAATGGAAGAAATGTCTGGAATTGTCATACATTATGCAAAGTCGGACAGTGTGGAGTGTTTCGAGGATGTCGTAAATAAAATATTAGAATACCGCGCCAAAGGTACAGTGGACGGCTTCGTTGAGGATACCCCTACAAAAACTTACAATAATATCGCGAATACTTTTTTTAACTATATTAGTCTTACGCAGTATGTCGACAGAGGATGGAAAACGTTGATGGTTCGAAGCGGTAAAGAGACGGAGGCAGATGATTTTATACAAGAGAAACCGAAGTTTATTCCAAATCCCGAACTGGCAGAAAATTATCAGCGGGCATACGGACGCGGAAAGTCTGCTAAAGACCTGAGAAATTTTGAACATGCGGACTTAAAATCACAGAAGGCATTAAATGAAGCACGCATTCAGAAAGAGTATGTACTTCTTGGACTCAAGACACCAATTACGGGAATCACACCAGATATTGTAGAAGCAGTCGCTGCTAATACAGGAATCGATGAGAATATCGTTGAGAAATTCCTGGTAAAAAATTATCCACATGGTAATATCGATGATTTCTTTTTATCTTATAAAGAGCTTGCACACTTAGGTACAGAAGGAGCTAAAGATTTTGAAGAGGCTACGTGTGAAATGTTTCGAAAAATATTCAGAATGCGTGCAGAACATGTAGGTCCAATAGGAAATACTCCAGATGTTTTTGTTGAATCAAAAGAATGTGGCTTCTGTGGAATTATTGATAATAAAGCATATAAAAATGGGTACAGCATCAGTGGTAATCATAAACGTGTGATGGAAGATGTCTATATTCCGAATTACCGTAAATATGGAAAAACAGATATGCCGCTTGCATTCTTTACATATATTGCCGGATCTTTTGGGAAAAATATTAACGGGCAGGTTCAAACAATATATCAAGATACTGGGATTGACGGATCGGCGATGCCAGTAGACATTTTGATAAATATTGCGCAGGATTATGCGGACAAAGGGTATACACATGATGCTTTAAGGAGAATATTTTCTGTAAATCGTGAAGTGAGATTACGCGATGTAGAAAATGCGTTAACAAAAAACAATCTATTTAACTTGGATGAATTTCCGGCAGCGATGGCAGCGGAAGATTCTGCGCCGTATGGTGAAAATAATGGATAATCTAAAGCCAGAACAACGTCATAAGAATATGAAACATATACGGTCGAAGGATACGCAGATTGAATTGCTCCTTCGCGCAGCTCTATGGCATGAGGGAATCCGGTACAGAAAAAATTATAATAAACTTCCCGGCACCCCGGATATAGCAATAACAAAGTATAAAATAGCAATATTCTGCGATGGAGAATTTTTCCACGGAAAAGACTGGGAACAGCTGCGGAATAAATTAAAAAATAGCAATAACTCAGAATATTGGATAAAAAAGATACAAAAGAACATTGAGCGTGATCAGGATGTGGAACGGGCGATTAGAGCTGAGGGGTGGAATGTTATTCGTTTTTGGGGAAAAGATATTCGGCAGGATGTAGGAAAATGTGTAGATGCAGTAAAAGAGGCGATTCAGGAAACAATATTCTCAGATGATGAAGAGTTATTTTGACAGCTGAAGGACAAGATTCTGCCGCATTATTTAAATCCACCCGGTCTGCAGGCGGTATATATTGATTAAGAAAAGAGGAGGCCACCTAATGTTTCTTCGAAATAGAAAACATCAAACAACCCGGTCATACGACCCGTCTGTCTTTTCTCCCGCTCTTCGCTGTAGTATCTGCACCGGAGAGCAGGTGGCGGGCTTTCGCAATCTGGCTGACGGTAGTTTTGAAGAAATTATGCTGATCCGCGGTCAGACCGATCTGGATGCGTTCAGGGAACAGTATGGGATAGAAGGCGAGATTACAAAAATCTATTAGGCCTGCAGGGGGGACGCTCGATTACCAGTTCAGGACTTACGATGATATGTCAGAACTGGGAGCTCCAATCCAGATGACAAAAGGTGTTCTCCGCCCAAAGGAGAGTTATTTCTTTCGGGCAGAGAGCTTTTTTAATGTGGCGGCAAAATCAGAGGATTACCGAGATCTGGGGATTTACTGTTTATAAGAAGTTTCAAGTAAAATATACAAAGTTTGATTTGCAAAATTGAAAATTATATTTGTGAAATAAATACAAATTAACAAATTTATGTTGCTTATTTTGAGTGGATATGGTATTTCCTTAGTAAGAAAATATAATTTACAAAGTCTGGAGTGGAGGGAGGCGGTCATATGCTGGAGGCTGAACTGCGGGAACTTGTAGAGAGAACCAGAAAATGGCAGGCAGAGGATCAGTACATCGAGGTGAAAGCGGCGCGGAACGGATGCCCGAAGAGATTGTATGACACGTTGTCCGCCTTTTCGAATCAAGACCGGGGAGGCATCCTGCTGTTTGGACTGGACGAGAGGACAGGATTTGATGTATGCGGCGTATATGATATCCAGGATCTGCAGAAGAGAGTGACGGAACAGTGTAACCAGATGGAGCCGCCGGTGAGAGCGGTGTTTACTGTGACAGAAACCGACGGCGGCGCGGTATGCGCCGCGGAGATTCCCGGGCTGGATGTGTCGGAGCGTCCCTGCTATTACAGAGGTACAGGAAGGCTGAAAGGATCTTATATCCGGGTGGGAGACGCGGATCTGTCAATGACGGATTATGAGATATACAGTTATGAATCATACAGAAAGCATCTTCATGACGACGAAAGAGAAGTAGAACGGGCGGCAGGCCTGCTTGATGAGGAGAAGATCGGACGTTATGTCCAGGATAAGAAGAAAGAGCGTGTACAGTTTTCCATGCTGAAAGAAGAGAAAGTCAGGGAACTTCTCAATATTACCAGAGACGGGGTGCCCACTCTGGCGGCGGTCATGAATTTCTGTCTGTATCCCCAGGGAATTTTTCCTCAGTTTGGGATTACAGCGATGATCGTACCGGGATATGAGATCGGGGATACAGCGGATGACGGTATGCGGTTTACAAATAACAAGCGGATCGAAGGCACCATATCTGAGATGGTGGAAGAAGCCGTCGCGTTCTGCAGGCGAAATATGCGTATAAGTACAATTATAGACCCGGAGACCGGGATGCGCAGGGACCGGACAGAGTATCCGCTCACAGCGGTCAGGGAGGCGGTGCTGAACGCGCTGATCCATCGTGATTACAGCGTGCATACAGAAGGGACGCCGGTGCAGATCTGTTTTTTTAAGGACCGGCTGGAGATCCACAGCCCGGGGACGCTCTACGGGAGGATGACAGTGGAACAGCTGGGTGTGGCCAGACCGGACCTGCGCAATCCCGCGCTGGCGGTGATGGCGGAGAGCATGACCGGGGCGGAGAACCGGTATCCGGGGATACCTGCTATGATACGGGCCATGCGGGAGGCGGGGCTGCCAGATCCGGCATTTGAGAACCGCCGCAATGAATTTGTAGTCATCTTTTATAATGGAGCAGGTGAAAGTGAACGCACGGTATCTGTTATAAGAGAGTCCGGGGCCTGCCATGTGAAGGCGGATACAGAGAATATTCTGGTGAGGGACGGGGGCGCGGTGAACCGGGGCATTGAGGAGATTATCATGCCAGTCAGCAGCGCTGTCCATGGGAATATGCCGTTTCCGGAGGGACAGGCGGGACGCAGGGCAAAGCAGAACCTGATGGATTTCTGCCTGGTGCCGCGGAGCAAGAGCGAGATCGCGGAGTTCCTGGGCGTGAAGACACTCTTCCACGCCATGGGGAAATACGTGAAGCCGCTTCTTGAGAGCGGGGAGATGGCCATGACGATGCCGGAGAAACCCCAGAGCAAGAATCAGAAATATTATACCGTTACCAGACCGCGATAAAAGGAGAAAAGAAGATGATCACAAGTACGGCGAATGCTCAGGTAAAAGAACTCATGAAACTGACGAAGAAGAGCCGCGCCCGGGAGGAAGCCGGCGTATTCATTGTGGAGGGCCCGCGCATGGCGGGAGAGCTTATGGAAGACCCCAAATGGCGGGAGCGGATCGAGAAGATTTATTTGTCGGAATCCTATGCCGCGAAGCATGAAGAAGAATGCGATAAGATCCGGGGGATCTGCAGAGTGGAACTGATGGCGGATTCTGTATTTGCCCATGTTTCGGATACAAAGACGCCGCAGGGCATACTCGCGGTCGTAAGGCGGCAGGAGTACGGGATGCCGGATGTTCTGGGAAGGCAGCCGGGCAGATCCCATGTCATTGTCCTTGACAATCTTCAGGACCCGGGAAATCTGGGGACGATCTTCCGCACCGCGGAGGCGGCAGGAGTCACGGGAATCCTTCTGAGCCGGGACTGTGTGGACATTTACAATCCCAAGGTGATCCGCTCGACAATGGGGGCGATATTTCGGGTGCCGTTCCTGTATGTGGATGACCTCCCCGGGGCTATAGGCGGGATGAAGGAAGCCGGGGTCCGGGTGTTCGCGGCACACCTGGAGGGAAGGAATGCCTATGACAGGGAAGATTACTCATGCGGGACAGCGTTTCTTATCGGAAATGAGGGGAATGGCCTCCGGGAGGATGTGGCAGAGTGCGCGGACTGCCGGGTGCGGATTCCCATGCAGGGGAAGGCAGAGTCGCTGAATGCCGCGGTGGCGGCGGCAGTGCTTATGTTCGAGGTGAGCAGACAGCGGCGCCGGTGAGCCGCAAAGGCGTATTGGGGACCGGCTTTAAATGTGAATGTAAAAATATGCATTAATATTGCATTTTTATGCATAAGCGTGTATACTTAAGCCAGTGTCCCTGGCATTTCCGCAGTATTGGAGCTTTCTCTTTTTTATGGGACAGCGTGCCGGAGGGGCAGGGGCTTTGGAATCGTTTCAAAACGGGGTGAGGTGTATGAGACCACTGCTTGACCTGACAAAAGAATACGGACTTGTCCTCGATGGAGGCGGCGCCAGGGGTGCGTATCAGATCGGGGCCTGGAAGGCGCTGAGGGAAGCGGGGATAAAAATCGCGGCTGTGGCAGGGACGTCCGTCGGGGCGTTGAATGGCGCGCTGATCTGTATGGACGATGTGGAGAATGCGGAGAAAATCTGGAGTGACATACAGTTTTCCCGAGTGATGTCAGTGGATGACGAATGGATGAAACAGCTCTTTTATGGGGAGCAGAAACTGGGGGATCTTCTCGCAGAGCTGTGGCAGATCCTGCGGGACGGCGGCGTGGATATCACTCCGCTGAAGGAACTGATCCGTGAGGCGGTGGATGAAGAGAAAATCCGCGGCTGCGGAAAGGAGTTCTGGATAGTCACGTTCTCGCTGACGGATATGAAAGAACTTAAGCTGAACATCTCGGATATTCCGAAGGGCCGGCTGGACGAGTTCCTGCTGGCCAGCGCGTATCTCCTGGGATTTAAGAATGAACCTATGGAGGATGGCAGGAGATATATTGATGGTGGCATCTTTAACAACGTGCCTGCGGATGTCCTTGCGGAGCAGGGCTATAAAGATCTGATTGAGATACGGATCTACGGACCGGGAAGAGAGCCGAGAGTACGGCTCCCGGATGACGGAGAGCTGTACCAGATCGGGCCCCGGGTGAAGCTGGGGAGCATTATTGAGTTTGACGGCGGCCGCAGCAGGCAGAATCTGAAAATCGGATATTACGATGCTAAACGGATGCTTTACGGACTGGAAGGAATCATTTATTATATAGAGCAGGAGCACCTGGATTCCTGGTACGGGCGCAGGATGCGGGATATGACAGAATTTGAGAAGCGCGCGCTGGCACTTGTTCTTAAAATTCCGGTTACCAGCACAGACAAGGAGCTGTACATGGGGATGTTGGAAGCGTCAGCGAAATTACTCAAAGTGCCCAAATACAGGATCTATACCGTGGATGAGCTGCGCGCGGCTGTGAGTGAGCGATATGACCGGATGCGGGCCATCGCGGCAGAAACAGAAGATCTGCCGTATTTCATGGATAAATTTATAAAGATAGAGAGGGACAGAATGATGGATTTAAAAGGAAGGAATTTTTTGACACTGAAGGACTTTACACCGGAGGAGATCACATATTTGATCGATCTGGCCGCGGATGTGAAGGAGAAGAAAAAACAGGGAATCCCGGTGGACCACTGGCGCGGGAAGAACGTGGCACTGATCTTTGAGAAGGACAGCACCCGCACCCGCTGTTCTTTTGAGGTGGCGGCGCATGACATGGGAATGGGCACCACCTATCTTGGTCCCACGGGCTCTCAGATGGGGAAGAAAGAGAGCATCGAGGATACGGCGAGAGTGCTTGGAAGGATGTATGACGGGATCGAGTACCGCGGGTTCGGTCAGGAGATCGTGGAGGAGCTGGCAAAGTACGCGAATGTTCCGGTTTGGAATGGGCTGACCAATGAGTATCATCCCACACAGATGCTTGCGGATATGCTGACGATCCGGGAGAATTTCGGGAAGCTGAAAGGGCTGAAGCTGGTTTACATGGGCGACGCCCGCTACAACATGGGGAATTCCCTGATGGTTGCCTGCTCGAAGCTGGGCATGCATTTCGTGGCCTGCACAACGGAAGCGTATTTCCCCAATGCAGAGCTGGTGGAACAGTGCGGGGAGTACGCGCGGGAGTCCGGCGCGACGATCACGCTTACCTCTGATGTGAAGGAGGGGACAAAGAATGCGGATGTAATCTACACGGATGTGTGGGTGTCCATGGGCGAGCCGGATGAGGTGTGGGAGAAGCGGATCAAGGAGCTCTCACCTTACAAAGTGACGAAAGACGTTATGGATAACGCGGGAAAAGACGCAATTTTTCTGCACTGCCTTCCGGCATTCCATGACCTGAAGACGACCATCGGAAAAGAGATGGGCGAAAGATTTGGTATCGAAGATATGGAAGTGACGGACGAAGTGTTTGAGTCCGGACAGTCAAAGGTTTTTGACGAGGCGGAGAACCGGATGCACACCATTAAGGCGGTTATGATGGCGACCCTGGGGATGGAGCAGGCATGAGAGAAGACATGAAAGCGCAGATCTCAGACACCTTTTCCCGGCTGCTCGAGAAAGAAGATATAGACAAGATCACAGTGACAAAGCTGATCGAGGAGTGCGGGGTATCCCGGCAGACGTTCTATTATCATTTTCATGATATTATGGATGTGCTGGAATGGACGTTTCAGCGGGCAATCCGGGAGCTGGTGCAGAAGAGTCTGGAAGCGCCGGACGATATGGAGGCCATACAGGCTTATGTTTCTTTTGTAAAGAGCAACCGGAAGAAACTGAAACGCCTGGTGGACTCCAAAAAATGGTTCCAGATTGAAGGAATGATGGTGGACGCTGTTACGGTTTATCTGGAGAAAATGGCGCAGAGCAGAATAACAGAGCTGGAAAGCAGTTATGAGGATATGCAGATCATGCTCAGGTTCTATGCCTGCGGCGTGGTAGGCGTACTCATAAAATGCATGGAAGAGAGCCAGGTAAATGAAGAGTGGCTTCTTATCCAGATTGAGAGAATTATAACAGGGAAGATGTTTCCGGGGAAATAGGAATATTCAAAAATCGATCTGTCAGTGCCATATAATGTTTATAGAGGATTCCAAAACGGTGGATATAACCTTTCTGCCAGGGTTTAGACCGTCCGCAGAAATGCAGGATAGAGGTATTTTTCATCACCCAGTCCATGTCGCATACACCGGCGCTTCTCAGAAGATAAGTATTATAATTTCGCGCGTCGTAGTTCCATATGGAATCATCGATTTCCCGTATCCGGCTGCCATACATAACGTTTAGGACATCCTGATCAGGAAGCAGCAGTTCCTTTGCATGCTCCTTAACATAATTGAATATTTCTTCTGCGTGTATTTCTTTTCTTGCATGTTCAAGGTCGATTAGAAGAACTCCAGAATTATAATAATTATGATCTGTCCCGAGACGGAGCTGGTTGATATTATTCGCCAGATCCGTCTTTCCTGTATGGGCAGCGGCGGCGAAAAGATGACCTGCCAGATCTGCCTCCCACAAAGAACGCAGCGGATTAATCACCAGAATATCAGGGTCAAGATAGAGGATGCGCTGCAGGCTGCCCGGAAGAAGCTGGGCTGCCAGAAGGCGATAATACATTTCCCTCGGATATTGAGCGCTCACCGGGGCGTCAGTAAACGCGGAGCGGTCTGCCAGGACAGAATGAAAGCCAAAACCAAGAAGACTGCACTGGCGCCGGACTGAAGACAGCGACTCGTCGGAAATCCCGCTGTGGATGAGCCATATATCCGGAATGTCTCCAGGCTGACTGAGAAAGATCGAAGTAAGGAGCACCTGGAGCCGGGGCAGATAATTTTCGTTGAGCGTGGTCAATATCTGTATTTTGTCATGTATATAGGTATCTTTTTGTTCCATCGTTTTTCTCCTTTCCCTTTTCCTGTACTTTTAATATAACTGATAGAATCTGAAATTACTACTTATAATTTTCCTTTCCTGCCTTAATAAAACATCGGATTTTTCAATTTTGCTTACAGAATTCAAAATTTGTAAGTACAGATTTCAAAAATTGAGAGTCGTAATCAAAACAAATCTCTGTTATATAAATATATAGCGTACATAAAGTGGAGGAGAATGCTAAGTCCTGCGCAGGCAGCAGACCGGCTTTTTAGGTGATAAATCCTGCGGTGAATAAATAAAATTTGTACAGATGACAAAAAGAAAGGCGGAAACACAAATGGGAAAATCAATCAGAGAGACAATGCAGGCATTTACAGTAAATCAGGCGCTGAAATATCTGGAAGGAAATCCACAGGAGAATATCCCCAGGCTGATGGAATGGGTAGACCGGCTGATGCCAAAGGACTGGTATACCGGACAGAGGGACGCGATCCGAAAAGCAATTGTTGAGAAAGACAACTGGTATCAGCTGATTCTGAGGCTCTATGAACTGGACCCGGGCGTGCGCAGGGCATTTTTCCAGAACTTTATCACGAACGCAAGCTTAAAGGGCAGCGCCACCCAGGATGAAAAAGCGGTGGAGCATAATTGTAATATTCCGTGGGCGATTCTTCTCGATCCGACCACGGCGTGCAACTTAAACTGCACCGGCTGCTGGGCCGCGGAATACGGTCATCAGTACAATCTGAGCCTGGAAGATATTGACTCCATCGTGCGTCAGGGAAAAGAGCTGGGCACATACATGTATATCTATACCGGAGGCGAACCTACGGTGCGGAGAAAAGACATCTTCCAAATCTGCGAAATGCACCCGGATTGTGAATTCCTGGCATTTACAAATGGTACTTTGATTGACGAGGAGTTCTGCCAGGAGATGCTCCGGGTGAAAAACTTTGTCCCGGCGATCAGCCTGGAGGGATTTGAGAAAGCGAATGATGGACGGCGGGGGGATGGTGTTTACCACAAAGTGCGCCATGCCATGGAGCTGATGAAAGCGCATAAACTGCCGTTCGGTATTTCCGTATGCTACACGAGCCAGAACTTTGAAGATGTAAGCAGTGAGGCCTTTTATGACATGATGATTGAAAGCGGAGCGCTCTTTGTCTGGTATTTTCACTACATGCCCGTAGGACACGGGGCGGTGACAGAACTGCTTCCCACTCCTGAGCAGAGGGAAAAGATGTATCACAGAATCCGCCATTATCGTGAGACGAAGCCCATCTTTGGCATGGATTTTCAGAATGACGGCGAGTATGTGGGCGGATGTATCGCCGGGGGAAGGCGATATCTGCATATTAATGCGAAGGGCGATGTAGAGCCGTGCGTGTTCATCCATTATTCCAATGTCAATATCCACGATGTCTCCCTGCTGGACGCCCTGAAGAGTCCGATCTTCCAGGCCTACCATGACAATCAGCCCTTTAACGGCAATCATCTGCGCCCGTGTCCGATGCTGGAGAATCCGGACCGGCTGCGGGAGCTGGTGACAGAGACAGGGGCGGTGAATACCGATTATCAGGACCCTGAGAATGTGGAGGATCTCTGCAGCCGCTGCCAGCCCTATGCCGAGAATTGGAAACCAACGGCGGATCGGCTGTGGCAGGAGAGCCATACTGGAAAATGATATTTGGATAAAAGATAACAATCCGAAAGAATAACAGAAAAAAGACAAAAAGGGAAAAATAAGACTGCGTGCCGGCTGATTGCTTCAGTCCGGCCGCAGTCTTTTCAGTGCATCTGTATGAAGGGATGAAAGATATTGTTACGCCTGTTTTCTAGTTTTGTTTACAGCAGCTGCTGTAAGAGCTGCCGCGGCGAGGAAGATGAGTGCCGCCCAGGTGCCGGCAGAACTGCCATCTCCGGTCTGCGGAACCACTTTGCCCGCGCCGGCAGTACCCGCTCCCGGTTTCTGTGAGGAGTCAGGATCGTTCCCCTGCTGTCCCTGGTCCGGGCCAGCCGGCTGATTGCCGCTGTCCCCGGGCTTGTTGTCATCCGGGTTTTCCGGTTCACTTCCGCCCTCATCGATTTTCACGAGGGAATCTAACGCAGCCTGAAGTGCCTCTGCAGCTGTGTCGATGAGGTTCTGCTGTCCGTCAGACAGATCCTCTTCCATAAGCGCCTCTGCTTCTGCGAGCGCCTCTGTAAGCGTCTGTATGCTTTCTTCTGTATACTGGCCGGCTGTATCAGAGTTCAGCAGTCCGCCGGCGGTCTCGATAAGCTCTGCCAGTTCGGATGTATCGGCCTTTAACTGCAGAGCGTCAAGAGCGGCGGTGAGCTGATCGAACGCTGCCTGAACATCTTCTGTGGACGCGGAGGAATTGTCCAGTACTTCTTTCGCCGCGGACAGGGCTGCTTTCCACGTTTCCGCGCTGGCGTTCGTATATCCGCTGATGTCTTTATCCTTATTGGCATTGTAGAGTGCCTCCAGTGAGGACTTATCTGCTGCTGTTGTTACACGGAAGCCATAGACATCCCGGAGATTGCGCGTATTGCTCTTCTCATGGTTGACCAGAGCCACTGTGTAAGAGGTACCCGGTTCCAGACCGGTGATGACAGCCTCTGTGCTGCCGGAAGCGATCTCGGTTACTTTTTCTCCGTTCAGGAGCAGATAAGCGGGCTCCACAGAGTCTGCCGGAAGCGGCCAGGATACGGTGATCGAATCCGAATCCGCGGTCACCTCATAAGGATTCCAGGTTGTGCTGATCTCATTTTTACCTACCGCGTTTCCATAGATCCTCAGTTCGTCAAGATACAGGTCTGTTACAGCGTTTCCGCCGTCTGCGTCCGCACCGATGATCCATCTAAGGTCACTGCCGTCCAGAGAGCTTCCGTTCCATGAGCGGATGTCCTTCTCTTCTGTCAGCGCACCGTCGATATACAGAGTCATTTTTCCGTCTCTTTCAAATACGGCTGACACTGCGTGCCATTTCCCGTCGGAGAGATCCGCGCGTTCTGTGGAAATTGTGTTTCCGCCTGCCTGGGCAGTAAGCCCCAGTCCGCTCTGGCTGTTTGTGTCAATGATGACACCGGAAGAACCGGATGTTCCGATATTTGATAAAACAGTTCCTTCCGCATTCTGGCCGGCGTCTGTTTTGTACCAGAACATAAGAGTGAAATCATCCTCACCCAGGGCGATATCCTCAAATGCAATATACTGCTCTGCATTGTCTGCGTCTGTGTTGGAGATATGTACGGCTTTGCCCCCGTTCACACCGTCCACAAAATTAACATCGCCGTGGATCGTACCGTCGTTACCGTTACCGGTGCTGTCAGATGCTGTCCCGTCATCAAATGAGATATCCGCGATCTTTCCCTTCGGATAAGCGTCCGCGTTGATCTCATATTCATAAGTATATCCGCTGACCCATTCGTCGTTCGCGTAATCTCTTAAATCAAGGCGGACTTTCCCGTCGTATACGGTCACGTGGAATCCCAGCTGGCCTCTTCCGTCGCCGTAGTCGTTGCTGTTCATTCCCGGCACGTCCACCATGATGCCGTAATCTGTCTGGTTTACTTCAATGGCGCCCAGCCCGTCATGGATGTGGCCGCTGAAAAAGAACGTCTGCGGGTAATCTCTTAAGATCTCCTTAATCTGATGATCCTGCACGCCGGCCGGCCATGCATTGCTGTTTGCGCATGTATCATAAAGCGGCTGGTGCAGTACGACAAAGATGGGTTTGTCGGGAGAAGCGTTCTCCGCAAGCTTTTCCTCAAACCAGTCCAGCTCTTCCGGGGAAAGGTAAGCCCGGTCCTTTGTATCCCACTGCGTGTTCAAAATGATAAAATGATATCCGTCGATCCATTTATCATAATAGGACTGTCCTTCCGGGACATCCCCCATGTATTCCTGGTTGTATTCCAGATATCTGCCTTCTGCTTCCGCCCATCCGCCGGACAGCCATCTTACATCATGGTTGCCCATAGCTGTGAGGATCTCAAAATCATTTTTATATGGAGCGATGATATTGAAGTAGCCCTGCGCCTCGCTGGCAGCGCCGTAGTTGCTGTAATCACCGCAGTTGAGCATTGCGGATATATCGGAGTAGTCATTTGCGATATCGTCCATTGCGTCAATCAGTTTCTGGTTCGGTGAAGCGCTGTTATTCGTCCCACTGATATGGGCGTCGCTGATCACCTCAAAGCTCATGATGCCGTCATCCGGTCCGGTAAACGCATTGTAAGCGGCTTTCAGCTCATCTTCCAGTGCCCGGATGATCTCAAGATCTGTAATGCCTTCTGACCGGGAGCGGATATCATCGATCACAGTCTGAAAGGCATCCTTCTTTGCGTCGGACGCGGAGGAAGCGGCGATGAGCGCTTCGTATTCATCCAGTTTGTTCTGGAGAACGAACGGCGCTGTGTAGTCCGCGATATCATCGGCAGTCAGGGCTTTTTTGTATACTTTGAGTTCATCGATGTAAGAATCCTGTACGCCACACTGATATTTCCCGTCCGCGCCGACTACAAAGTTCGTTACATCAATGGAAAGTCCTGCCTGGGCACTGATAGACTGGCTGACAGCGGCAGTGCCGTCTACATAGAGCGTCATATTTCCGGTGCGGTTAAATACTGCCGCGATGTGGTGCCATACGCCCGCTTCGGTGGCTCCTCCGTATCTGGAAGTATCCAGTCTTCCGGAACTGCCCTGCGCGCGGAAGTTCAGAGTCATGCCCTGCCGCATATCACCGATGGCAAATCCAGGGTTGCCTCCGGTGGACCAGTCTTTATTGCTGACAACTGCCCCTTCCCCGGGAAGCGTGCCGTCGGATTGATACCAGAACATGATCGTAAAATCACCGGTGCCGAACTGAAGCTCCTTTGGCATGCCAAAATCAATATACTGGTCAGCCGTTGTATTCTGCCCGGCAATCTCCTCCGGATTGCTGATGCGTGCGGCTCTGCCGGATACGCCGTCCACAAATTCCACTTCCCCTGTGACTGTACCGTTATTCCCTGCCACGCTGTCTGCCGCGTCAGAGTTGTCAAAGGATACGTCAAGGACAAGGTCGTCTGTATCTGTATCATCTCCTGTGCCGCCGGCAGAACCAAGTTCTTTCACTTGTTCCTGTGTCAAAACTTCCTTATAGACAGACAGTTCATCGATATAGCCATTCAGAAGCCCATATACGCCATTCCCGTCGGCGCCTACTGTGAAATTCAGGGAATCGATGGTGCTGTTCTGATCGGAGATATTCACTGTGGGTGATCCTGCCTGATAGCCGTTCCCTTCTGTCGGAAGTTCACCGTCGATATACAGCGTCATGTCCCCGTCCCGGTCGAAAGTTCCGGTGATAAAATGCCACTCCCCGTCCATAATCTCGCTGTAGCGGTCTGTTTCCTTACGGCCGTCACCCCCTGCGCGGTAGTTCATATTGATGCCCTGCCGCATGTCGCCAAAGTTCAGCCCCTGGTTACTTCCGCTGTCCCAGTCTTTATTGCTCACAATGGAACCTTCCTTGTGGCTGTCTGAAGAACGCTCTGTTTTATACCAGAATGCGATTGAAAAATCGTCTGTGCCGAACTGCAGATCATCCGGTGTCCCAAAATCTACGTACTGTTCCGCGGCTGCGCTGCTGCCGGCCACGTCCTGGGAATTAACGATATGGATCGCCTTTCCGGATACGCCGTCAACGAACTCGGGTGTGCCGATTACGGTCCCGTTGTTGCCATTCCCGGAGCTGTCCTCTGCATTCGCGTTGTCAAAGGATACGTACAATACCGGGTCAGGAATGGTGATCGTTTCCTGGACGCCGGTTCCTTCTGCCTGTACTTGTGCAGGCAGAGCCCCCATGGCCAGGACCGCCGCGAGGGCCCCGCCCATCATTTGTTTCCATGTTCTTTTCATTTTGCTTTTCACTCCTGTTTCTCATTTTTGCCTGTCTTTGGCGGACAGCCGAAGTTAAGCATAAAAAGTATAGCGGTTGAAGATAACGCTGTCTTCAAAAACAAGTTTAATTTGTGTTAAAGGTTCGAAACCTCTTCACTTAAAATTTACTAAGTTTTTACATGGGGTACAATGGTAAAAATTTTGACTGAAGGTGTGTTAGAGTGTAAAATTTTAATAGACAGGCTGAAAAAACGCTGTCTCTGCTTGAGGGGCTGTAGGCAGTAAACGATATGGATCGCCTCAATGAAATTGAGCGAGCCTGGGATGTGAAGAATCTGGGGTGAAAAGAAAATGAAGAAGAAAAAGAGTTATCAAATCACACAATTTTGTCACGACTTTGTGTCGGATTATATCGGAGCGGGAAGCTGCTGCATTGATGCTACATGCGGTAATGGATATGATACGGAATTTCTCTGCAGGATGGCAGGACCGTCCGGGAAGGTGTATGCATTTGATATACAAAAAGAGGCAGTGAAGCGGACCGCGGACAGGCTGGAGCGTGCCGGTTATCGGGAGCGCGCGGTGCTGTTCTGCGCCGGACATGAAAATATGGCGGAATATATTAAGGAAGAAGCGGATGCGATTATGTTCAACTTCGGCTATCTGCCGGGCGGGGACCACTCGGCCGCCACACGGGCGGATACAAGCCTTGCGGCAGTCAGGCAGGGAATGGAGCTGCTCAAAGCGGGCGGTGTGATGAGCCTGTGCATTTACAGTGGCGGGGATACCGGGTATGAAGAGCGGGAGGCTCTGCTGGGGTATCTAAAAGAGTTGGATCCGGGCAGATGGCTGGTGATCGCGTGCAGTTATTATAACCGGAAGAATGACCCGCCGCTGCCGGTATTTCTAGTAAAGATGTGAAATCTTGCTAATGTTTGTCAACCCTTTTTTTGAATTTATTTCAAAAGAA
>CAUEYX010000038.1 GCA_959022495.1 uncultured Lachnospiraceae bacterium
GGTCAGACCCCTCCCGGGAGGGGTCTGACCCCGTTCACAATTGTAAAAACCTTATAAACTATGTTGACAAATTGAAATCATAGTGCTATTTTATATTCATGAGGTTTAGCACTCGTAATAAATGAGTGCTAACAAGAAAAGCTTAAGGAGGAATTACAATGAAGTTAGTACCATTGGGTGACAAAATTGTTTTGAAACAGTTAGAAGCAGAAGAGACGACAAAATCCGGTATTGTACTGCCGGGGCAGGCAAAAGAGAAACCGCAGGAGGCAGAGGTCATTGCTGTCGGCCCTGGCGGAAATATAGATGGAAAAGAAGTTGTTATGCAGGTAAAACCGGGAGACAAAGTAATCTATTCTAAATATGCCGGAACAGATGTAGAGCTTGACGGTGAAGAATATATCATCGTAAAGCAGAACGATATTCTGGCGATCGTAGAGGCTTAAGAAGCGCTCGCCAGGGGATAATTTGTAAATAAGATAATTAAGAATAAAAGGAGATGCATAGACATGGCAAAGGAAATTAAATATGGAGCTGAAGCCAGAGCAGCACTGGAAAAAGGTGTGAACCAGCTGGCTGATACAGTAAAGGTAACTCTCGGGCCGAAAGGAAGAAATGTTGTTCTGGATAAATCTTTCGGCGCGCCGCTTATCACAAACGATGGTGTTACAATCGCAAAAGAGATCGAGCTTGAGGATGGCTTTGAGAACATGGGCGCTCAGCTGATCAGAGAGGTTGCTTCCAAGACAAACGACGTAGCCGGAGACGGTACGACGACAGCGACAGTCCTGGCACAGGCAATGGTACATGAGGGTATGAAGAACCTGGAAGCAGGCGCTAACCCGATCGTTCTGAGAAAAGGCATGAAGAAAGCTACAGATAAGGCAGTTGAAGCGATCGCTTCTATGAGCAGCAAAGTAAAAGGGAAAGATCAGATTGCCAGAGTGGCAGCGGTTTCCTCCGGTGATGAGGCAGTGGGCGAGATGGTAGCTGACGCAATGGAGAAGGTATCCAACGACGGCGTTATCACAATCGAAGAGTCCAAGACAATGCAGACAGAGCTGGACCTTGTAGAAGGTATGCAGTTTGACCGCGGATACATTTCCGCATATATGGCAACAGACATGGAGAAGATGGAAGCAGTTCTTGATGATCCTTATATTCTGATCACGGATAAGAAGATCTCTAATATCCAGGATATCCTTCCGCTTCTTGAGCAGGTTGTCCAGTCTGGCGCAAGGCTGCTTATCATCGCTGAGGACATCGAGGGTGAGGCACTTACGACACTCATCGTTAACAAACTGCGCGGAACATTCAACGTAGTTGCGGTGAAAGCTCCGGGATACGGCGACAGAAGAAAAGAAATGCTTCAGGACATCGCGATCCTGACAGGCGGACAGGTGATTTCCGAAGAGCTCGGCCTTGATCTGAAAGAGACGACAATGGATCAGCTTGGACGCGCGAAATCTGTTAAAGTTCAGAAAGAGAACACAGTTATTGTTGACGGATATGGCGATAAGGGCGCGATCAACGACAGAGTCGCTCAGATCAAGAAAGCGATCGAAGAGACCACATCTGATTTTGACAGAGAGAAACTTCAGGAAAGACTGGCAAAACTGGCTGGCGGCGTTGCTGTAATCCGTGTGGGCGCAGCGACAGAGACTGAGATGAAAGAAGCAAAACTCCGCATGGAGGATGCACTGAACGCAACAAGAGCGGCGGTAGAGGAAGGAATCATTGCAGGCGGTGGTTCTGCTTATATCCACGCTGCAAAAGAGGTTGCGAAACTGACAGAGGATCTGGACGGAGATGAGAAGACAGGCGCGAGAATCATTCTGAAAGCACTGGAGGCTCCACTGTATCAGATTGCTGCGAATGCAGGGCTTGAAGGTGCTGTAATTGTGAACAAAGTAAAAGAGTCAGAGCCAGGTATCGGATTTGACGCTTACAAGGAAACGTATGTGGATATGGTGGAAGAAGGAATTCTTGATCCTGCCAAGGTTACAAGAAGCGCTCTTCAGAACGCGACAAGTGTTGCGTCAACACTGCTGACAACAGAGTCCGTTGTATCCACCATCAAAGAGCCCGCACCGGCTATGCCGGCAGGCGGGGCTGGCGGAATGGGAATGATGTAATCCCGGTCTGCCGAAGAGAGGAATCGATAGCAGCCGATGAAGGCAGATCTCCCTCATGGACACATTTTTAATGAGATGAGGCGCGAAAGGCAGATCGGATCGCGGAATACGTGATCCGGGTGCCGGCGCCTCTTTCCATTTATAGTCCATTCGGAATACAGCCTTATCGGCTGCTTTGTCAATAAGCAGAACTTATAAATAAGGCTTAAAATAAATCAACTCGAAAATAAGACATCCATCTGGAAAAATGGTTGACATACGATGCGAATTTTTGTAGTATATCAGATAACCATTTACAAAATGTGGATTCAAAAGAAAGAGAGGTCAGAATATGGGAAAGATTATTGGCGAAGGGATTACATTTGATGATGTGCTGCTTGTTCCGGCATACTCAGAGGTGATTCCCAATGAGGTGGATCTGTCAACCTACCTGACGAAAAAGATTAAGCTCAACATCCCGATGATGAGTGCGGGCATGGATACGGTAACAGAGCATCGTATGGCAATCGCAATGGCGCGTCAGGGCGGTATCGGTATCATTCATAAGAACATGTCCATTGAAGCGCAGGCGGAAGAGGTTGACAAGGTAAAGAGATCTGAGAACGGTGTTATTACAGACCCATTCTACCTCTCGCCGGAGAATACGCTGGAAGATGCCAATGACTTGATGGCGAAGTTCCGCATTTCAGGTGTGCCGATTACAGAAAATGGCAAGCTGGTCGGTATTATTACAAACCGCGACCTGAAATTTGAAGAAGACTTCTCTAAAAAAATAAAAGAATCCATGACATCCGAGGGGCTGATTACCGCGAAAGAAGGTATCACGCTTGAGGAAGCAAAGAAGATCCTTGCAAAAGCAAGGAAAGAGAAACTCCCGATCGTAGATGACGAAGGCTACCTGAAAGGTCTCATCACAATCAAAGATATTGAGAAGCAGATTAAATACCCACTGTCAGCAAAGGATTCCCAGGGACGCCTTCTCTGTGGAGCAGCCATCGGCATTACAGCAAATTGTCTGGAGCGTGTGGAGGCTCTGGTAAACGCAAAAGTAGACGTGATCGTTATGGACTCCGCTCACGGACACTCTGCAAATGTGCTCCGCACGGTGCGCATGGTGAAGGAAAAATATCCGGATCTGCAGGTGATCGCAGGAAATGTCGCTACAGGAGAAGCTGCGAAAGCGTTGATTGAGGCAGGGGTTGATGCAGTTAAGGTCGGTATCGGACCGGGTTCAATCTGTACGACGCGCGTTGTCGCGGGTATCGGAGTTCCACAGATTACTGCGGTTATGGACTGTTATGAAGTGGCGAGGGAGTATGGTATTCCGATCATCGCGGACGGTGGTATCAAGTACTCGGGAGATATGACGAAAGCGATCGCGGCCGGAGCGAATGTCTGCATGATGGGAAGTATTTTCGCGGGATGTGATGAGAGCCCGGGAACATTCGAGCTGTACCAGGGAAGAAAGTACAAAGTATACCGTGGAATGGGTTCTATTGCGGCTATGGAAAATGGAAGTAAAGACCGCTATTTCCAGGAGAACGCAAAGAAGCTGGTTCCGGAAGGCGTAGAGGGACGAGTGGCTTACAAAGGAACAGTGGAAGACACAGTATTCCAGCTTATGGGTGGATTACGTTCCGGTATGGGATATTGCGGTACACACACCATCGAGGAGCTGAAAACAAACGGACGCTTTATGAAAATTTCCGCCGCGTCACTGAAGGAAAGCCATCCGCATGACATCCACATCACAAAAGAGGCTCCGAACTACAGTGTAGACGAGTAAGAACGGTAAGAATATCTTTTGAGGCAGAAAGCTGCTTGAAATGCCGGCATCTGGCTGAAAGGAGATCATGAGAATATACAGACAGTGCATGGATATGGTTTCCATGCACTGTCTGTATATAGAGGCTGTTTCTGATTCTTCTCTTCACGAACGATAGTTTCTACCTTTATCATCATAGGATATCTCTCCTGTTTCTTCTATTATATAAAGCATGTGTTTCTGTCCATACATGACTTGCGTATCTGCTCTTATCTGTCACATGTCTGATAACCAAAGACTATAGGAAATTATTGAAATCATTCCTTGCAAACACGCTATTTCTGTGCTATACTACAAACGTTGCAAAAAAATCACGCATGTGGGTCATTCTGACGGTGCCTAAGCCGGGCGGTCCGGCCGGTCTCAGAAAGCAGTCAAACATGCGGAAGTACAAAACCATGGAGGAAAGAAACATGAGTGTTATTTCAATGAAACAGCTTTTAGAAGCAGGTGTTCATTTCGGACACCAGACAAGAAGATGGAACCCGAAGATGGCTCCGTACATCTACACAGAGAGAAACGGTATCTACATCATCGACCTGCAGAAGTCTGTAGGAATGGTGGATGACGCATACAACGCTGTTTCTGACATCGCTGCAGAGGGCGGCACAATCCTTTTCGTAGGAACAAAGAAACAGGCTCAGGACGCGATTAAGACAGAGGCAGAGCGCTGCGGTATGTTCTATGTAAACGAGAGATGGCTGGGCGGTATGCTCACAAACTTCAAGACGATCCAGAGCCGTGTAAAACGTCTCAAAGAGATCGAGGCAATGTCAGAGGACGGAACATTTGAAGTACTTCCGAAAAAGGAAGTTATCGCTCTTAAGAAAGAGTGGGCGAAGCTCGAGAAGAACCTTGGCGGTATCAAAGAAATGAAGAGACTGCCGGATGCGATTTTTGTAGTTGACCCGAAGAAGGAAAGAATCTGCGTACAGGAAGCTCACACACTTGGAATCCCGCTGATCGGTATCTGTGATACAAACTGTGATCCGGAAGAGCTTGATTACGTAATCCCGGGCAACGATGATGCGATCAGAGCAGTGAAACTGATTGTTTCCAAGATGGCAGACGCAGTTATTGAGGCAAACCAGGGTGCGACAGAAGAGGATTACTATGAAGTAGAAGCGGCAGAAGAGGCAGTAGAAGAAGCTGAAGAGGCTGTTGAAGAGTAAGAGATCCTGAAAAGCTTCAGCCTGATCAGAGGGCTGGAGCTTTTGCTTCATGAAAGATGAAGTGATATATATGAAACGATAAATGAATGATTAAACGGAGGAATTTATCATGGCAATTACAGCAGGAATGGTAAAAGAATTAAGAGAGATGACAGGCGCAGGAATGATGGACTGCAAGAAAGCTCTCACGGAGACAAACGGAGATATGGACGCGGCTGTTGAGTTCTTAAGAAAGAACGGACAGGCAAAGGCTGAGAAGAAGGCAGGAAGAATCGCGGCAGAGGGTATCGTTAAGACCGTTGTGAAAGACGACAAGGTCGCAGCGATCGTTGAGGTAAACTCTGAGACAGACTTCGTTGCAAAGAACGATGAGTTCCAGGGATTTGTTGAGAATGTTGTAAATCAGGTTGTTGACTCTGACGTGGCAGATATGGACGCTTTCATGGCAGCGCCGTGGGCAGCAGACACATCCAAGACTGTAAAAGACGCTCTTGTTGAGAAGATCGCAGTGATCGGAGAGAACCTGAACATCAGAAGATTTGAGAAAGTAAACGCTGAGAACGGATGTGTTGTATCCTACATCCACGGCGGCGGACGTATTGGTGTCCTTGTTGTGGCTGATACAGATGTTGTGAATGACGAGATCAAGACATGCTTAAAGAATGTGGCTATGCAGGTTGCGGCGATGTCTCCGAAGTATGTATCCCGTGACGAAGTATCCCAGGAGTACATGGAGCACGAGAAAGAGATCCTTCTTGCTCAGGCTAAGAAAGAGAACCCGGAGAAGCCGGACAACATCATCGAGAAGATGATCATCGGACGTCTCAACAAAGAGATGAAAGAGATCTGTCTGCTGGATCAGGTATACGTTCAGGACAGCGACCTTACAGTTGCGAAATATGTTGACAAGGTAGCAAAAGAGAACGGCGCGAACATGACAGTTAAGAAGTTTGTGCGCTTCGAGACAGGTGAGGGAATTGAGAAGAAGCAGGAGAACTTCGCTGAGGAAGTTGCTGCTCAGATGGGAATGTAATCTCAACTGATATAATTTTATGTTGAGTTTAAAGAACTTCGGAAAAAGGCGGTAGCTCATAAGGAAACATTACAGAGACTATGAGTTATGCCAGGTAAACGGAAAAATGAAAAACTCTATGTGATTGAGAAAACTTTCGCATAGAGTTTTTTCATGTTAGACATGTTGTTATTGATTCTTTCAGCGTTTGTAGAACGCGTAGCCATCGCCGCAGGCGATGATCTCAGGGGTTTGGGGGCGCAAGACGTCCGGTGGACGTCTGTCCTGCGCGGACCGAAGCGGAGCGGAGAACGTCACCAACAAGCGTTTTAGGCAGGAATACCGGGAATGGTTTCCTGCCTAAAATACGCAATCTTATGGAAGATTGCATTGCTTGCCAGTATGTTTTTTCAGTTCAAGAAAGGAGAGTTGCATTTGTTCGCTTCTCCGAATATAATGGAATTGCATTTAAGGAGGGATGGACGATGCTTAACTACATTTCCGTCAAAGAAACCGCAGAAAAATGGGAGATTTCTGAGCGTCGTATTCAAAAACTTTGTGAAGAGAATCGCATCGAAGGCGTCATTCGATTCGGGCATTCGTGGATGATTCCACGTGATGCGTGCAAGCCTTTGGACCGTCGGAAACATAAAAAAATGGCAGGAGGTGAGCGCGATGTACAATCCTCAACTTGAAACCTTTTTGCGTGTAGCGGATGCAGGCAGCTTTAACAAAGCGGCGGAGGAAGCCTATATTACGGCTACGGCTGTTATTAAACAAATCAATCTTTTGGAAGATAGCCTTGGCGTGAAACTGTTTGAGAGGTCACATCGTGGACTTACATTAACAAAAGCAGGAAAATCTTTGTACCAGGATGCAAAGTATATCATTCAATACTGCAAGGACTCTGTAACACGGGCGAAAAATGCGATGCAGGAAGATACTGCTATGATACGCATTGGGACCTCTCCTATGACACCGGCGCAGCTTCTGATGCAGATTTGGCCGCAGATTCAGGAGCAATGCCCTGAATTGAAATTTCAAATCATCCCTTATGAAAACACGCTGGAAAATGCCCGTGAAATCCTGGCTAACCTGGGAAAAAATATTGATGTGGTCGGGGGAATCTTTGATGAGACCATGCTGGATTTAAGACGGTGCGCCGGTCTGGAGCTATCCCGTGAGCCTTTTTGCTGCGCCGTTTCCATTCACCACAGGCTTGCTGCAAAGGACAAATTACAAATACAGGATTTATACGGTGAGAATTTACTTTTGATACACCGGGAATGGAGCCATTATGTAGATCAGCTCCGGGATGATCTTTGGCGGAACCACCCACAGATTCATATTGTGGATTTTGATTTTTATAATATGGACATTTTCAATCGCTGTGAAAACAGCTATGATGTTTTGCTGGCAATTCCGGGATGGGCAAACGTACACCCTCTTTTGAAGGTCATTCCTGTGGAATGGAATCACAGCATTCCATATGGATTGCTTCATTCACCCCAACCATCGGATTCAGTAAAACGCTTTCTTTTAGCAGCGAAGAACGTCACAAAGTCTAATACCCCGACACAAGCATCGGGGTATTAGACCCTTGCAGCAGTCGCCAAATAGACATGCAAGCATGTCCGCTTGGCTCGTTGCTCGTGGGAATAAAAAGTAGTTATAACCTTTGAGTAATAACTGGTGAACTAATCGAGACTTCTGAGGAAGCCTCGATTTTTTTATAATAGAAGCAGGAACCAGAAATAAACCGGTTTCACAACTGTAAGGAGGACACAAAATGAGTATTTTATTTATCAATGGAAGCCCGAATAAGAACGGAAATACTGTCTCACTGGCAAATACGCTGATGGACGGAAAGGATTACCGGACGCTCCATCTGGTGGATTACAAGCTGTACGGTTACGGGCAGAACTTTGCGGACGATCAGTTTGCTGAAATCCTGAAAAGTATGAAGGAAGCAGATGCCATTGTGATTGGTTCCCCTGTTTATTGGCATAGTATGTGCGGTTTAGTCAGAAATTTAATCGACCGCTTTTATGGCCCGGTGAGCGAAGGGGAGCTGGGAGGAAAAAAATTCGTCTTTTTGTTCCAGGGCGCTGCTCCGGAAAAATGGATGTTGGAAAAGGCCGAGTACACCATGAGCCGTTTTGCCCGGATGTACGGCATGGAGTATGTCGGAATGGCAACAAACGAGGCAGAAGCGAAAAAAATGTCGAAAAAAATATGATGCACATCCTTTGCGGGAGGAGGTGATGAAGTGAGAAATCTGTTTTTCAGCATTTCGATTCTGTGCATATTGGTTTGCTTTGCCTCGTGCAGTGCGGTTGGGAATACAGACAATCACCTTTCTGATGCGGAATCCGCAAATCCAGTACAGGAACAGACACAGAGTGACCAGGAGGAAAATCCAATGCAGGCTGCCGGTGAACCATATACAGAAGATACAAGAATATCCGATGTGATAAATGATCCTGTTTTCGGGGATTATGGCGGGTTGATTTTCCCTGTGAACAGCGGATATTACAGTGGCGACACGTTAGGGGACTTTAGCCTTACCTGGTACAGCCACATTGATGCGGATAAAACAGTGGAAATCGCAAATTATTTCAAAACTCATGCGGTCGCCGGTGATACGGTTTTCTATGACATTTACACGGAGGAAGAAAAGGCGGCTGATCCAGAGAAAGAGGATACAGGATTATTCTTCTTCAAAGGAACTCCCGGAGAAAGATTCGCTGTATGTAATGCGGGCGGAGGTTTTGCTTATGTAGCTGCCATGCACGACAGTTTCCCCCATGCTTTGGAATTGTCGAAAAAAGGCTACAATGCCTTTGCTCTCATTTATCGCCCCGGTTGGGATACCGCAGTGGAGGATCTGGCGAGAGCCATCAGCTTCATTTTTGAACACGCTGAGGAATTGGAAATAGACACCGACTGCTACTCACTTTGGGGCGGTTCGGCTGGTGGCCGGATGGCGGCTTACCTTGCATCCTACGGCCCCGCAGCCTTTGGCGGGAACGAATTGCCAAAGCCGGGAACCGCAGTCATTCAGTATACCGGCCATAGCGAATATACGCAGGATGACCCGCCTACCTACAGTTGCGTGGGGGATCGTGATGGAATCGCAAGCTGGCGCACCATGCAAAATCGCCTGAATGCCATGTCTGCTGTCGGCATCGACACAGAGTTTCATGTATATGAAGGACTCGGCCACGGGTTTGGGCTTGGCGCCGGAACAGCAGCCGAGGGCTGGATTGATGATGCAGTTGCTTTTTGGGAAAAACAAATGAATGAATCGGAGGAGAATGCAGAATGAACAACTTTATCTTTGAAAACAAAACCAAAGTTTATTTCGGCAAGGGGTGTGCAAAAGAATACCTGACCTGTCTGTTAAAAAAGTATGGGAACCATGTCATGCTCGCTTATGGCGGCGGCTCCATCAAGAAAAATGGCCTTTATGATGAACTGATGGATTATCTGAAACGGGCAGAAAAAACAGTCACGGAATTTTCCGGAATCATGTCAAATCCAACTTATGCGAAAGTGAAGGAAGGCGCAAAACTCGCAAAGGATAACAAAATCGATTTGATTCTGGCAGTTGGCGGAGGCTCCGTCATCGACTGTTGTAAAATTGTGTCGGCGCAGGCAAAGACCGACCGGGATATTTGGGAGATGGAGTTTACTCAGCACACTTATCCCACAGAGTTTGTTCCTATGATTGCCATTGTTACCGCTGCCGGAACGGGGGCGGAAATGAACAACGGCGCGGTGATTACCAACGAGGAAAAGAAAATCAAGGCGGGTGTTCTCGGCGCGCAGGCGGATGTGGCCATGCTGGATGTGAGCTATACCATGTCCCTGCCCATGAAGCAGGTTATCTCCGGCGCTTTTGACACACTGAGCCACTGTATGGAAACCTATTTCGGCAAGCCGGAGGAAAACAACCTTTCGGATGACATCAATGAAGCAATTATGCGGTCGGTCATTCGTAATATGCGCATACTTCTGTCCGAGCCACAGAATGAGATGGCACGAAGCGAGCTGATGTGGGCATCCTCAATGGGAGAAAACGGTATTCTGAAGATCGGGAAGATTACGGATTTTCAGGCGCATCAGATCGAACACCAGCTTGGGGCCTATACGGACTGCAACCACGGACAGGGCCTTGCGGTGATCCATCCGGTTCTTTACCGTCATATCTACAAAGAAGGAATTCCCCGCTTTGCCCGGTTTGGGCGGAATGTGTGGGGAGCTGACGGTACGGAGGAAGAAGCCGCCCTTGCAGGAATCCACGCTCTGGCGGATTTCATCAAAGAAATGGGACTGCCGACGACCTTCCGGGAAATGGGGATTACGGATGAAAGCATCTTGCGCCCTGTGGCAGACAGCACCAACGTTACGGCAGGCTGCTGCAAAAAGTTGTCCCAGGAAGAAATCTATCAGATTCTGATGGAAGCCTTTTGAAAGAAACCATAGGAGGAATTCACAATGAAAAAGATAACCGCATTGATTATGAGCTTACTGATGATAACCAGTCTGGCCGCCTGCGGCAGTAATGAAGCTGACACATCTGCCCCCGCTGATCTTGAATCCGATGAGACAGAAAGTGTTCAAACTTCCGAACCGGAAAGCGCACCATCATCAGAGCCGGAAAGCGAAACTGCTGGGGGCTCCGGCAGCAATACTTTGGTCGTTTACTTTTCCATGCCGGAAACAACAAATCCAGATGAAAGCAGCATGACAGAAGAAGAACGCAACAGCACCGTTATTATTGATGGTGAGGCGCTGGGAAATACCCAGTATGTGGCCTATGTCATTCAGGAGAATACCGGAGCCGATCTGTTCCGTATCGAGCCGGAGGTTCCTTATCCAACAGACCATGATACGCTGGTAGATCAGGCAGCGGAGGAACAGGATAATGGAGCCCGCCCTGCAATCAAAGATACGATTGAAAACTTCGACCAGTACGATACGGTTTTTGTCGGTTATCCGAACTGGTGGGGTGACATGCCAATGATTCTTTACACATTCTTTGATACTTATGATTTTTCCGGCAAAACCATCATCCCGTTCAATACCCACGGCGGCAGCGGTTTCTCGAATACAATCGACACGATCGCAGAGTTGGAACCCGATGCAACTATCTATGAGGATGGCTTTACCGTATCCAGAAATAACGTGCAGGAGGCAGAACCGGATATTGTTGATTGGTTAAAAGACGCTGGGTATGCCAAATAAATAACGAAAAGGAGATGCTTAATTATGAAGAAATTACTTTCTATCACACTTTGTGTACTCATGGTTTTGGGACTTGCCGCCTGCGGCAGCAATAACGGGCAGCAGAACGATACTTCTTCTGCCACAGAGCAGTCGGCGCAGGAAACTCCCGCACCGACTGAAAGTGAAGAACCTTCCGATACGACGGATACTGCTGAAAATCCGGATCAATCATCTGGTGGTAAAACACTTGTTGTCTACTATTCTGCCACCGGGAACACGAAAGCCGTAGCTGAGACCATTGCCGAAGCCGCAGGTGCAGATACCTTTGAACTGATTCCTACAGAAGTTTACTCAAATGAAGATTTGAACTGGACGAACAGCGACAGCCGTGTTTCCCGTGAGCATGAAGATGAATCTCTGAGGGATGTCCCTTTGACGGAAACCACTGTGGAAAATTGGGATGAATATGATACTGTATTGATCGGCTACCCGATTTGGTGGGGGATTGCCGCATGGCCGGTGGATAACTTCATAAAAGCAAATGATTTTACAGGCAAAACAGTGATTCCGTTCTGTACTGCTGCCTCCTCCGGGATTGGACGAAGCGGCGAATTACTGGAAGAGATGGCGGGAACTGGTGACTGGCAGGAGGGAATCCGTTTCCGTGAAAATCCGAGCGAAGATGATGTTGTGTCATGGGTGGAAGGCCTCGGCCTCTAAGTTATGAAGAAAAAGCAAATTACGAAAATAGCAGTTGATTTCCTCATGACTGTCCTCCTGCTTTTCCTGATGACTTATGAACATATCGGGCAGGGCTTTCATGAATGGATCGGCTGCGGGATGTTCCTGCTGTTTATCCTGCACCACTTACTGAATGGCAGATGGCTCATGGCGGTCTGCAGAGGAAGGTATACGCCATACCGTATTGTACAGACACTGCTTGTCCTTCTGATTTTTTGCAGTATGCTCAGCTCCATGTTAAGCGGGATATTCCTTTCCCAGACAGTATTTGTATCCTTGGAACTGAGTGCAGAGTGGGCAAACGCTGTTCATATGCTGTGTGCCTACTGGGGATTTGTATGGATGAGTCTGCACCTGGGCTTGCACTGGAGTATGATCATGGGCATGCTGAATAAAGCACCTTTGAAATCAACAAAAGCGGTTAAAATGATTCTTCGATTGATGGGGCCTTGTATAGCAGGGTATGGAATTTACGCTTTTATCGCAAGGGATTTTCCAATGTATATGACACTCAAATACCATTTTGCCCTGTTTGACTATGAAGAACCGCTTATTTATTATCTGCTCGACCACGCTGCCATTATGGGATTATTTATTGGCCTCGGTCACTATCTTGGAAAACTGCTGCGTTACAGAAAAAAACAGCCAAAGAAGGCAGAAGCATGAGAAAAAACGAATAAAGGAGGCGAATATTATGAAATACAGAACACTTGGAAAGAATCTTACTGTCTCCGCAGTTGGGCTTGGCTGCATGGGGATGAGCCACGCTTACGGCGCACCGGCAGATAAAAAGGAAATGACAGAGCTTCTTTCCCAGGCTGTGGAAATGGGATATACCTTTTTTGACACAGCGGAAGTTTATGGAACACCGGAAAATCCTCACGACAATGAAGAACTGGTGGGAGCTGCATTGAAACCTTTTCGCAGCAAAATTGTGCTTGCCACAAAATTTGGCATTCATTTTGACGAGAGCAGCCCGCAGGTCAACAAGCCCCTTGTACCGGATTCCAGACCGGAAATCATCCGGGCCTCTGTGGACGCTTCTTTGAAAAGGCTTGGAACGGATCATATCGATCTGTATTATCAGCACCGTCCCGATCCGAATGTTCCCATTGAAGAGGCAGCCGGTGTGATGGCAGAACTGATAAAGGCAGGGAAAATTACCCATTGGGGGATTTCAGAGGCAACCGAGGAGACAATCCGGCGGGCCCATGCGGTATGCCCGGTCACCGCCATCCAGAACCGGTATTCCATGATGGCAAGGAGGTATGAAGAACTGTTCCCGGTATTGGAAGAATTGAATATCGGATATGTGGCATTTTCGCCGCTGGCAAACGGTTTCTTATCCGGGAAATATGATAAAACCAGCATATTTGACAGCACCACCGATTACCGGAGCATGATGCCGCAGTTTTCCGGCGAGGGCATGGAACAGAACCGGGAGCTTTTGGAACTGCTCCATAAAATGGCGGAAGAAAAGAACGCTACTCCGGCGCAAATCTCTCTGGCATGGATGCTTTGCAAAAAGCCATATATTGTGCCGATTCCCGGTACACGAAAGAAAGACCGTCTTGCGGAGAATGCAAAGGCTGCTGATGTAGAACTGACTGCCGCAGAGGTCATGGCGCTGGATCATGCGCTTGATAACATGAAAATGTCCGCAGTTTTTGGCGGAACAGAAATGAAAAAAGAAAAGGAGAAAACAAAATGAGCAATCAAATGACTGTAACACTGAACAATGGCGTAAGCATGCCGATGGTTGGCATCGGAACTTTTATGCTGAACCCTGACGAGGCAGAGGCGTCCGTTCTCTCTGCGCTGCATGACGGCTATCGCCTGATTGATACCGCCAATGCCTATGTCAATGAAAAGGCTGTGGGCAGAGCTATCAAAAAA
Organism: uncultured Lachnospiraceae bacterium; assembly: GCA_959022495.1. Classification (GTDB taxonomy): domain Bacteria; phylum Bacillota; class Clostridia; order Lachnospirales; family Lachnospiraceae; genus Mediterraneibacter. The sequence continues at coordinate 14,014 of CAUEYX010000038.1, forward strand.
TCCGGCGTAGCAAGAGAAGATATTTTTCTGGAAACCAAGCTGTGGCCATCCTTCTATGAGCAGCAGGATGCGGTAGAAAAGACGCTGAAGCGCCTTGACACCGACTATATTGACCTGTTGTTGATCCATCAGCCCGCCGGAAATTATATTGCGGGATACCGTCTGATGGAGAAGGCTTATAAAGAGGGCAAAGTAAAGGCCATTGGGCTTTCTAATTTTAATCAGGAGCAGGTGCAGGAAATTCTGGACATCTGTGAAGTGAAACCAGTGATTTTGCAGACGGAGGCACACCCTTATCATCAGGAGAACGAATTGAAGGCCTTTCTTGATGAGGAAAAGATTGTGGTACAGGCATGGTATCCACTGGGACACGGTGATGCGTCTTTAATCAATGAGCCACTGTTTACCCGCCTTGCAGAAAAGTATGGAAAAAGCAACGCGCAAGTCATTTTGCGCTGGCATGTGCAGGCTGGTAACGTGGTCATTCCCGGTTCCAAAAATCCGGCGCATATCAAAGCGAATTTTGAACTGTTTGATTTTGCGCTGACCGACGCAGAGATGGCAGAGATTGCCGCCATGAATCAGAACAAGCGTTATTATACCAGTACGCCGGAGATGCTTAGGCAGTACGCAAGCATCGTTCCGCCTGTTGACGAACAGAAATAAGAACGACACGCAGGCAAAGGCTGTGAGAAACAGCTTCGGTCTGCCTTGCTGTGAATTTCGCACATGGCAGGCTGCGTAATGGGAGGCATTCAAATGAGAAAAAAGCGTAAAAACAGGTTTTGTTGCTTGCTCTGCTTCGGTCTATGCTTTTTGTTACTTGCCGGATGTGAAAATGAGGAAGGCATGACTTTGGAAAGTACAAACAAAACAACAGACATTGTCATTTCAGACACTGATTCGGAGCGTTCAGGGGCAGAAAAGGAAAATGGAAACCCACCTACTGATTCTGTTGTTACGGCAGGTACAGAAGAATACAGGGGTTTTCTGTTGGATAATGTGCTTCACACCGAAATAGATGGCGACATTCATTACAATATTTATATCCCGGAAAGCTATGACGGAAGCAGAGCCTATGCGCTGTATCTTACTTTGCCGGGGTATGAAGGATTGTATTTCCAAGGCGTGGGTGTAAACCTCGAATCAGAGGAATTTGCGTTTGAAGCTCAAAAATACATAGAAAATATGATTATTGCCGCACCACAGCTTCATGATTGGGGAGAAACCTCTGCCGACCAGACGATTGCTCTGACGGAATACCTGATAAACTCCTACAACATTGATATTTCCCGTGTCTACGCAAACGGTTATTCCGGCGGCGGAGAAACGATGTCCCTTGTGGCGGGAAAACGCCCCGATCTGTTTACCGCCTATTTGCATATCAGCTCTAAATGGGACGGTGCGTATGAACCGGTAGCAGAAAGCGGACTGCCGGTTTATCTGGTAATCGGTGAGAATGACGAGTATTATGGCTCTGCACCCACAAAGGACGCCTATGAAACGCTGTACAGTCTTTATGAGATGCAGGGACTGAGTGAGGAAGAAATTGACCGGCTGCTGGTGCTGGATATAAAGGAACACAGTTACTTTAGCGACCGTGGGATGGATAACGAACACGCCGGCGGAGGCCTTTTTGCGTCAGACGTGGAGATTATGGGTTGGCTGTTTAGTCATGTAAAATAGGTGGAGGTGTGAGAAATGAGCATAAAAAAATCAGCAATTTTGATAATTGCCCTATTAGTGCTTGGTTTATCTGCCTGTTCAAATAATCCGGCGGCAGACCAGGAACAGCAGGAGACGACACCGCAGACAGAGGAAAGAAAGGAGACGGAAATGGAAACGAACAGCACACAAAATTCATCACTTTCAGCAAATCCCCTTCCGCCAGAACTTACAAGCATACCATCAGAGTATTTTTCTAAAGCCGGGCAGGAAGGAACGTTGGTAAACCTGTATTATGATACCTATGAATCCTTTACTTATGAGCAGCAGGAAAAAACATTGCAAAAACGGGCTGTTGTCTATCTGCCATACGGATATAGCGAGGAAGAACAGTACAATGTATTTTACTTGATGCATGGCGGCTGGAGCAATGAAACGACTTATCTTGGAACACCGGACAATCCTAATCCGTTCAAAAATGTATTGGACAATGCCATTGCCGATGGAAAAATACAGCCTATGATCGTAGTGTGTCCAACCTACAATAATGAAAGTGAGTCTGATAGTGGAGATTATAGTCTCGCGCTGCAGCTTACAGACCAATACCATAACGAGTTGGTATACGATTTGATCCCTGCGGTTGAAGGCAAATACAGCACTTACGCTGAAAGTACAGATGAAAACGGACTCAGAGAGTCAAGAGACCATCGGGCGTTCTGCGGGTTCTCTATGGGTTCCGTGGCAACATGGCGGACTTTTGAGCATTGTCTGGACTATTTCCGTTACTTTATGCCATCCAGCGGGAATCTGACTACGGATGGAGAGTATATGGCTTCTATGGTTAAGGACAGCGGACATGATTGGGATGACTTCTTCGTTTTTGCCGCATCCGGGACGGATGACTTTGCGTACTCTGCTTTTAAGAGGCAGATTGAAGCGATGGCTGCTGTCACAGACGGTACGTTCCGTTATGCGGATAATGAACGGGGCGGTAATCTGTATTTTTTGGAACAGGAAGGCGGCACCCATAATGGCGAATATGCCATGCAATATTTTTACAATGGACTGTGCTGGATATGGAACACAGCGCAAGAATGAGACAGGAGGATATGGTAATGAAGGTATTATCGAAACGGAAATTCTGCATATCGGAAACAAAGATATTCGCGGCTGTATCGCCTGTCGAAAATGTCATGAAACCGGGAAATGTGTTTTTGATGACCTGGTAAATGAAACGGCGTCCAAATTTGAAATGTGCGATGGCCTTGTAGTGGGCAGTCCGGTTTATTATGCGTCTGCCAATGCAACGCTGGTGGCTTTTTTGACCCGGCTGTTTTTCAGCACACATTTTGATAAAACCATGAAAGTAGGCGTCGCTGTCGCTTCTGCAAGACGCGGGGGACTCACTGCAACTTATGATGAGCTAAATAAGTTTTTCGCTATTTCCGGTATGCCGATTGCTGCCGGTCAATATTGGAACGGCGTTCACGGTTCTAACCCAGGAGAGGCAGCACAGGACATAGAAGGTATGCAGATGATGCGTACTCTCGCAAGAAATATGGCTTTCCTGATAAAAAGCATTGCGCTTGGAAAAGAAAAAATCGGAATGCCAAAGGAAGAAGCGAAAACTTTTATGAATTTTATCCATTGAAGCGCAGGGAAATCTGATTGAAATAAATGATCTTCTTACACTCTATGCATAAAAAATAACGTAACAGCAGATACAAGGCAAGAACAGCTTGCCCGAAAGGTCAGTCCGCCTTGTGTGGATTGGCCGTTTCCTTTATATGTCGAAAACTGTCGGATAGACAGAATAAAAAATTTTTAAGGATTTTTCATAAAACCTTTCCGGTTTGAGGCTGTAAAAAACGTTCTGGTATGGCGAGGAGGTGAAAAAGCAGCCACGCTCAAATCTGGATAAAGGAGGGACGAGGTATGGTATCTCCTTCCTACATGGACAGAATCTGCGCAATGTTCGATTCTTTCTGTAAAACAGTATCACGCAATTATTATCGGGATTTGCTGCTGTGGTGGAGAGCGAAACTTTATATGAAGCACTGAAATCCCTGCCGGAGAAACAGCGGCAGGTCCTGCTTCTGGACTTCTATGGCTAAAAAATATCGATTAAGCAATTCGAGCTTGATATGGTGTTTGATCCCCATTGAAACTATGTGGGCGCATGTATACCGTCAGGCTTACACTGACATTGAATGACGGAAGCGTACTCAAGGATGCCACAGTGGAGTCTAATGCCAGATTTTTGACGGACGGTGCTCAGAAAGAGGATGTAGATACAGTCGTAATCGTAAACGGTACTGTGACAGCGTCAGGGATCAATCAGATTGCCGGAGACTGCGGAAGCGGCAGCCTGGCAGGACAGACTGCCCTCCAGGTAAATGGCACGCTTGTGATTCCATCCGGCAGTGTGCTGACGGCCATTGGCGGTGGTGACGTAAACTATGCTCCGGGACAGAAAGGTGGTATTGGAGTTTATTTAAATAATGGAGTGATTTCCGGCGGCGGGAAGTTAATCGCAGAAGGCGGCATAGGGAACGATGGTCCGGGAGGCGATGCCATTGCCGGAACCGGGAAGATACAGACAGAAGAACTGCAGAGTACTGGCGGAGATTCCCAAAAGATTATTAATAAGCAGTACGCCGGCGGCGATGCCGTGGGCGCCAATGTGATCGTCACGACAGAGAACCCTGTACTGAAAGGCGGCAGCGGTGATCCTGACGGGACAGCGGTAGTTACGCTGACAAAGGACCCGGATGCTCAGAATCCAGATAAAAATGAGCCTGGAACAGAGGAGCCGGGAACTAATGTGCCGGGAAAACCGCACACAGATAAAAACGTCACCAAAAATGAGGGGAACAATTCGAATAATAAAACTGCAGCGGTTCAGGCCGGAGACGGGACAGATGCTCTCTTATGGTTTGTTCTGTGCGGCGGAGCAGGTTTTGCTGCGGCAGTGATTATTGGAGGAAGAAAAAAGGCAGTCTGGGACCGTTAATTTATAAACAGGCAGCAGCCAGGACAGATAAAATTGCAGGCGGATGATCCGAAACGGAGCATCCGCTTTGTAATTGCAGAAAGAATATGCTAAAATGTGAAAGAACACTTCAGCTGGCAGGAGGGTTGAGATGGACGATAAGCTTGTGATGGATACTGCAGTCCTGGCGGGAGAGATTATGCTCAAGAGCGGGGCGGAGACATACCGGGTAGAAGACACGATGAAGCATATCCTGAATACGGGACATGCACAAACCGTGGAAGCACTTGTGATGCTGACCGGGATTGTGGCGACGATGGAAGATCCTGGAATGCAGCCCATTACCGTGATGCGCAGGGTCGACGACCGAGGGACCAACGTATACCGTGTGATGGAGGTCAATGAGATATCCAGGCGGTACTGTTCCGGGAAAATGTCTCTGGAAGAGACGTATGATGCCCTGAAACATATCAGGGGAAGACAGTATTCCACATCTGTATACAATATAGCGACCGTGCTCGTACCCATGGGCTTTGCCCCTCTCTGGGGCGGAGGGATCAAAGAGGTGGCCGCATCCGCGGCTGTAGGGGGTGTGCTGGCGTTTCTGATGACAGCGGGCAAAAAACTGCGCGCGGGAAGTTTTATCCTGAATGCGGTCTGCTCGGCGGGAATTACGGCGGCATCGATTCTGATTCATCATCTGTACCCTCCAGTGAATATGGATACCTTGATCATCAGCGGCCTCATGCCTCTTGTTCCGGGCATGGCAGTCACCAATGCAGTAAGGGACACGCTCCGCCATGATTATATATCCGGCGGCGCGAGAACACTGGAAGCGTTTATTACCGCGGCTGCTATAGCGCTTGGCGCGGGCGTGGGAATGCTGATTATGCAGACGTTCAGTCCGGGAGGAGGGATTCTGTGACATTGATATTTGGTATTGTGGGCAGTTTTATCGCGATTACAGGGTTTGCGGTGCTGCTGGAGACGCCGAAAAAATATCTCCCCCACGCAGGACTGATCGGAGCGGTGGGAGGTGGAATTTATCTGTACTGTACCCAGCGGGAAATGGATGTGGTTCTGGCGTCTTTTCTCTCAGCCCTGGCGATCGCTTTTGTGTCCCATGTTTTTGCCCGGGTATTTAAAGCTCCGGTCACGGTCTTTTTGATTGCGGGGATTCTGCCTACTGTGCCGGGAGCGGGAATGTACCGGACGGTTTACTATATTATTGCGGATAACCGGGAAATGTGCGGGTATTATCTGATACAGACGCTGGAGATCGCGGGCATGATCGCGCTTGCTATTTTTATTGTGGATACGGTGTTCCGGTTTCGTGCCCCGGTTCGGAAAGAAGATTCATAGCATACGATTTATAGGGAAAGCGGGATGGCTGTGCCGTATCTCGCGTGAGAGGAGGAAAGTGTTATGCTGGAAACGTTGAAAAAAGAAGTATACGAAGCGAATATGCGGCTCCCGGAATATGGTCTGGTGACTTTTACGTGGGGAAATGTGAGCGGTATTGACAGGGAGAGCGGTCTCTTTGTCATTAAGCCCAGTGGTGTGGAGTATGAGAAGCTGACACCGGAAGATATGGTAGTTGTAGATCTGGATGGGAACCGGGTGGAAGGCAGATATCATCCGTCTTCGGACACGCCGACGCATGTGGTGCTGTATAACCGATTCCCCGGGATCGGGGGCATCGTGCACACTCACTCTTCATGGGCAGCCAGCTGGGCCCAGGCTGGCCGTGATATCCCCTGCTATGGGACGACCCATGCGGACTATATTTACGGGGAAATCCCCTGTGTACGCAATCTGACGAAAGAAGAGATTGAGGAAGCTTATGAGAGGAATACGGGCATCCTGATCGCGGATGAGTTCGAACAGAGGGGGAAAGACTATATCGCGGTTCCTTCTGTCCTGTGCAGAAACCACGGTGTATTTACATGGGGAAAAGACGCGGGTGAGGCGGTACATAACGCGGTAGTTACAGAAGAAGTGGCGAAAATGGCGGCGGTGAGTGAAATGCTGAATCCGAAGATTGAGCCCGCGCCACAGGAATTACAAGATAAACATTATTACAGAAAACACGGGGCAAACGCATATTACGGGCAGGAGTAATCTCCGTGGGACCAGAGAAGGGCCGGCAGATTTATGATACCGCCCCGCGCGGCAGTATGTGCAGAAAGCAAAATGCGCCAGCTTGGATAAGGAAGACGCGGAAAATAAAATAGACGGGTCCGTTGAAAACGGGTCCCCGTGCCTGTATAATATCAGAGGGAACTTCATCGGGTTCCCTATATAAAACAGCAAAGGAGCAGATAGAAAATGAGCATACGAATTGGAATTTTAGGTTATGGAAATCTGGGAAGAGGAGTAGAGTGTGCGGTAAAGCAGAATCCGGACATGGAGCTGGCAGCAGTATTTACCCGCAGAGATCCTGCGGATGTAACGATCCTGACAGAGAATGTTCCGGTGTGCCGTATTGCGGACGCGGCAGACTGGAAAGATAAAATAGACGTTATGATCCTCTGTGGAGGGAGTGCCACAGACCTGCCGGTGCAGACACCGGAGTTTGCGCGCATGTTCCATGTAGTTGACAGCTTTGATACGCACGCGAGAATCCCGGAGCATTACGCGAATGTGGACGCGGCGGCTAAGGAAGGTAATAAAGTCGGAATCATCTCCGTGGGCTGGGACCCGGGCATGTTCTCGCTGAACAGGCTGTATGCCAACGCCATTCTTCCGGAAGGAAAAGATTATACATTCTGGGGCAAGGGTGTAAGCCAGGGGCATTCTGACGCGGTCCGCAGAGTGGAGGGCGTAAAAGATGCCAAACAGTATACGATCCCGGTGGACGCGGCTCTGGACGCGGTGAGAAATGGGGAGAACCCGGAACTGACTACCAGGGAGAAGCATACAAGGGAGTGCTTTGTTGTGCTTGAGGAGGGAGCTGACGCGGCAAAAGTAGAAGAAGAAATTAAAACAATGCCGAATTATTTTTCCGACTATGACACAACGGTACATTTCATCAGCGAAGAGGAATTAAAGAGAGACCACAGCGGAATTCCCCATGGAGGATTTGTCTTAAGAAGTGGAAAGACCGGCTGGGACAGTGAGCACAGCCATCTGATCGAATACAGTTTAAAGCTGGATTCCAATCCGGAATTCACTTCTTCTGTCCTGACAGCATATGCGCGTGCGGCGTACAGGCTTTCTCAGGAAGGCGTGTCAGGGTGCAGGACGGTCTTTGATATTGCGCCGGCATATCTGAGTGTTAAGAGCGGAGAAGAACTGAGAAAGACAATGCTGTAAACAGAGCGGTCATGTCAAGCAGAGAATGCGGAGAAAAGGAGGCGGGCAGGATGCGGGACAGAGAGACGATCAGAGAAGCGATAAAGGCAGGAAAAGCCGTGCTTGGGATTGAGCTTGGATCTACCAGGATAAAGGCGGTCCTGATTGATGAGGATAAATCCCCGGCAGCTTCGGGAAGTTATGCCTGGGAGAATCAATATGTAGATCACATCTGGACATACGATATAGACGAGGTGTGGAAAGGGCTTCAGGGCTGTTACAGTGATCTTGTAAGAGATGTAAAAGAGAAATATGATATTCAGCTTAAGAGCCTGGCGGCAATTGGGGTCAGTGCCATGATGCACGGATATCTGGCTTTTGATGAGAACGGTGGACTGCTCGTCCCCTTCCGCACATGGCGGAATACGATCACCGGGGAGGCATCCGGGAAACTGACAGAGCTGTTCGGCTATCATATCCCTCAGCGCTGGAGTATTGCGCATTTGTACCAGGCAGTTTTAAATGGGGAAGAGCATGTAAAGGACGTCCGCTTCATGACTACGCTGGCAGGCTATATCCATTGGAAGCTGACCGGCCGGAAAGTACTTGGCAGCGGGGATGCGGCAGGTATGTTCCCTATCAATATCGCGGACAAAGATTATGACAGTGATATGCTGGATCAATTTGACAATCTGGTTTCCGGGGAGGGATTTCCGTGGAAGATCAGGCAGCTTCTGCCCCAAGTGCTGACAGCGGGACAGGACGCCGGCTGTCTTACAGAGGAAGGAGCCAGACTTCTGGACCCGTCAGGCAGCATCACAGCGGGTATCCCCATGTGTCCGCCGGAAGGCGACGCTGGCACGGGTATGACCGCCACGAACAGTGTCGCAGTAAGGTCGGGAAATGTGTCCGCGGGGACAAGTGTATTCGCTATGGCTGTACTGGAAAAAGAACTGGAGAAACCTTATGAGGAGATTGACCTTGTAACAACGCCGGCAGGGGATCTGGTGGCAATGGTGCACTGCAATAACTGTACATCTGATCTGAACGCCTGGGTGGGGCTGTTCAAAGAATTCGCGGAGGCCTTCGGCATGGATGTGAATATGGACCAGCTGTTTGGAACGCTGTATAATAAGGCGCTGGAGGGTGACGCTGACTGCGGAGGACTGCTTGCCTACAACTATTTTTCCGGCGAACATATCACCGGGTTTGACGAAGGACGTCCCTTGTTTGTCCGCTCACCCGAGAGCAGGTTCAATCTGGCGAATTTCATGAGGACCCACCTGTACACATCCCTCGGGGCACTGAAAATCGGCATGGATATTCTTCTGAAAAAGGAACATGTAAAACTGGACCGGCTGATGGGACACGGAGGGCTGTTTAAGACAAAAGGCGTGGGCCAGCGCATCCTGGCGGGAGCGGTCAACACCCCGGTGTACGTAATGGAAACCGCGGGAGAGGGCGGCGCGTGGGGCATTGCTCTGCTGGCAGATTATCTCGTGCACAAAGAAGAGGGAGAAAGCCTTACGGACTACCTGGCAGAAAAAGTTTTCCACGATGCCAAAGGAACGGGGATGGACCCTGTTGCGGAGGATGTGGAAGGATACGAGAAATTCATGGAAATATACAGCAGAGGGCTTGCGATCGAAAGAGCGGCGGTGGACGCGGGAATTTAAATCTGGCTCTGAGGGGATCAGGGGGAATGTGTCCGCCGGGGAATGGGACTGCAGGGCATACCCATTCCCCGGCCGGTCTCATCGCATGATCCGAAAACGGCAGAAAATTATTCACACAGTTCTTTCAGCGGCCGGATTTGATAGCCCATTTCCTTCCATTTTCCGATCAGTTCATCCAGGATTGCCGCATTGGTATCGGAGGTGCTGTGGAGAAGTACGACCGCGCCGGGATGGATTCGGCCCAGCAGTTTGTCGAATGCTTCTTCCTTTGTGGGCTGATCATCGTCATACCAGTCCACATAGGCAAGGCTCCAGAAAAAGGTTTTATACCCCAGCTCTTCTGCCATCTGGAGATTGCTTTCGCTGAATTTACCCTGGGGTGGACGGTAGTATTTTGTCATTTCTTCGCCGGTGACTTCTTTGTAAACATCTTCCACATCTTTCAGTTCTTTACGGAAGGAGTCCATGGATGCGATCTGGGACATGTCGGGATGATGCCATGTATGGTTGCCGACGGTGTGTCCTTCTTCCACCATTCTTCTGACCAGTTCGGGTTCTGATTCTATGTAAGTGCCGACCACAAAGAATGTGGCGGATATGTCATGCTTTTTTAATGTATCCAGTATCATGCCAGTGTTCCCGTTTTCATATCCACAGTCAAATGTCAGATATAGAATTTTTTCGTCCGTGTCCTGGGCGTAGAATGCATCGTACTGCGCCAGCTCTTCAAAAGTAGCATTGGCAATGGGCGGCTGGCCCTCTTCCTGAAAACTCAGCCCCCAGTTCCCTTCCGCTGAGGCAGTGACAGCCGGGGGATGCACACGGGCCTGGATCTGTTCGGAGAGAAAACCAATGCCTGTTCCAAGGGCGTAGGAGGCGGCGAACAGAAAGAGAAGAAAGCAGGTTTTTTTCGTCAGAAGGACCTTTCTGCAGAAGGATGGAATTGCTTGTGTAAAAAAATATTTCATGTCAGACATTCCTTATCAATATGGAGTTTGTAGATAATATATGAAAGAAATCCTGTGATCTGCACAAAAAACTGCATAAAAAGATGGATAAAATGATTGACAAGACCAAAGATCCAGCGATAATAGAAGTATAGGTAATTTAAACGGTAAATGAATTGGATCATTTCAGGGAGGAAGAGATGGAAGAGCAGTATACAGGGATGGCCATAGGAATGTTCGAGCTGGACAGTGAGTGTATCTGTTTTGTGGCGCTGGACGCGGCAGCAAAAGCGGCAAATGTAAAAATACAGGCAGTGGAGAGAAACCGTCTTTCAGCAGGTGCATGCGTTAAAATGAGAGGCACAGTGTCAGACGTAAAGGCGGCCATGGAAGCGGCGCTTGAGACCGCCCGCCCTCTGGCAAAGATTGTTTCTCACAATGTGATCGCCGCGCCGGCAGAGGATACAGAGACAGCCATTGCCATGACAGTGAACCGTTAGACCGACAGTTGGATATACGCTGCTGAGATTGGATAAATATGACTGAGAAAGGAAATGATACAGATATGGGTTATGGAGCTTATGGACTGGTGGAGGTCCTGGGAGAAGCAAACGGCATCCTGGTAACGGACCGCATGCTGAAGACAGCAGAAGTAGAGTATGTGACGCAGGACACAAAATGCGGAGGACATGTGCTGATATTTGTAGGTGGAAGCGTGTCAGCGGTGCAGTCCGCTGTAGACAGCGTGAGAGAGGACCCGCCCTGTCCGGTTGTAAAGTCGGCGGTGGTATCCAATCCTTCCCAGGAGATGATTGATATCGTGGAGATGTTTCGCGAGAGGCGCGCGCGCTGACAAAAGATGTATAAAAACGTGAATCAGCAATCAAGAATAGAAAGTAAAAATAACAAGGAATCATCATAGACCGTATTTGCGGAAATGGGACGACAGGATCGGATTTTCCGCGGACGCGGTCTTTCTGATGACAGAAGGGAGAAGGCGATGGAGAGATCAGTTTTGTTTTTTGATATTGACGGGACTCTGCTCAGTGAAATTACGAAAGAGACCCCGCCCAGCGCCATAGAGGCGCTGTATAAAGCAAAAAAGGCGGGGCATCTGCTGTTTATTAATACAGGAAGAACTGTGTGCAGTATCCCGGCAGAGATCAGGAGGCTTCCTTTTGATGGTTATCTCTGTGGCTGCGGCACAGGTATTTTTTATCAGGAAGAGGCTCTGTTCGAGCGCTCTCTTTCTCAGGAGCGGGGAAAGGAAGTGATCGCGAAAATGTTTGAATGCGGGCTTGGCGGGATCGCGGAAGGGCCGGAGGATGTCTATTTTCCGGAGCGTATCAGCAGATTTGACAAGCTGGAGTCAACGAGAAGATATTTCCGGCAGAGAGGGATGGGGATTGAGCGCTCTATGGAGGATGGCAGATTTATTTATGACAAGCTCTTCGTGTATGCTGATGAGAAGAGTGACCTTGCTTCTTTCCTGGCATTTATTGAGGAAGATATGGAGGCAGTGGACAGGGGCGGCAATGCCTACGAGGTGATCCAGAAAGGATATTCCAAGGCAACAGCCTGCGAATTCATTGCGGAACGGTTTGGATTTCGGAAAGACCAGGTATACGTCTTTGGGGACAGCAGCAATGACCTCACAATGTTCCAGTACGCGGATCACACAGTGGCAATGGGGGACCACGCGGAGGTTCTGGACCCATACACAGAATATGTGACAAAGACAGTTGAAGAGGATGGAATTGCCCATGCGATGCGGCGTTACGGGCTGATAGAGTGACGCGGGTATCCGGGCGGTATAGAGGACAGAGAATGGCGGGAAAACTGCCGTGTGTTGAACTGCCCCAGCAGGGTCCGGCGTGGATCGATGATATCAAGAGGTGGAAGAGATGAAGATTTTTGTATACAATTACAGAGAATTTGACGAGGCAGAATATTTCCAGAAGTTCTCAGAAGAATATGGCGTGGAACTTGGGATCTGTACGGACGCGCCCTCTCTGGAGAATGCGTGTCTGGCGAAAGGGTACGAGTATGTGACGATCATCACTTCAAAAATCGACAGGGAGCTGATGAAAAAGTTCCATGACATGGGCGTGAAAATGATCTCCACCAGGACGGTCGGGTATGACCACGTGGATATTGAGGCGGCGAAAGAGTTTGGCATCCATGTAAGTAATGTCTCCTATTCGCCGGAATGTGTGGCAGACTATACGTTGATGCTGATGCTGATGTCCCTGCGCAGGATGAAACGGATTATGCAGAGAGGAGAGATCAATGATTTTTCCCTGCCCGGTATTCAGGGAAGAGAGCTTCCCAATTTAACGGTGGGCGTGCTTGGGACAGGACGGATCGGCCAGGCGGTCATCCGGGATCTGTCAGGGTTTCGATGTAAGATTTACGCCTATGACAGGTATGAAACGGATGCTGTGAAAGAGTACGCCGAGTACGCGGATCTGGATACAATCTGCCGGGAATGCGATTTGATTACCCTGCATATGCCTCTGTTGGAAGACAATTTCCACTTGATAGACAGAGAGCGGATTCAGAAAATGAAAGAGGGCGTGGTGATTGTCAACACAGCGAGGGGCGGGCTGATTGATACAAAGGCGCTCATAGAAGGGATTGAGTCAGGCAGGATCGGAGCCGCAGGCCTGGATGTGATTGAGGATGAATTCGGCATGTATTATTATGACCGGAAGTCGGATGTACTCAGCAAGAGGGATCTGTATATCCTCAGAGGTTTTCCCAACGTAGTTGTTACGCCGCACATGGCATTCTATACAGATCAGGCGGTGAGCGATATGGTGAAGCATTCCATCGAGAGCTGTCTGCTGAGGGAAGAGGGAAAAGAAGATCCCTGGGCGGTCGTATAATATTGAAATTTTTAACGCAGTATAAGAGAGCTGTAAGGATCTGCAGGAGAATAAGTATCTTGGAGGTCCTTTTTCTATACAATAAAGCCTTTTGTTCAGATCTGGGATAAAAGCAATTCCTCTAAAAACTGTATAATTCTAATAATCATTTAATAGATTTCTAATTATCTCTTTAGATGTTCTTATATGCCGGTATA
>CAUEYX010000039.1 GCA_959022495.1 uncultured Lachnospiraceae bacterium
GATTGTTTGAAGCGAAGCTGAGTTGCTCTCTGCCAATTTCTGTTTTTAGCATGTTGCCGGATTTCGTTATTTTTCTTGTTCCATGGAGCGGAGCCGAAGCCACCCGCACACCCGCGCAGAATACGGTTTCAAAAATCCGCTCCGAAGTTTCCGTCCGATTTGCCGCTGACCACACGAGTCTCCCCGGCAAATCCAGATTTAATTCCAGAAGTCTGTTTTATCTTTGAGCTGGATATCCCGAGCCTTAAATACGGGATCTTTTCCTTCTTTTTTCTGTTTCATATAATCGTGCATTGCCAGAATCGCTGGTCTTCCGAGGATGAGGATGACCGGCAGATTGATGAGCGCCATCAATCCCATCAGCACATCTGCTGTATTCCAGACCAGGCCGAATTCCATTGTCGCTCCGACAAGCACGATGAGGGCGGCAATGATGCGGAATACATGAATCAGGAGCCTGTCCGGCTTCCTTCCGCAGAGGAATTTCAGCCCCATTTCCGCGTAGTAGAAGTTACCGATCAGTGTTGTAAAGGCAAAGAGGCAGAGCGCGATGGTGATAAAGACTGTTCCAAATCCGCCCAGAGAATTGGATGCGGCCGCCTGCACCCACGGCATTCCCGCGAGTTCGGATGTGGGCTCCACGCCGGAGCACAGAAGCATGAAAGCAGTAGCGGAACAGATCAGGATGGTATCGATGAAGACAGAAAGCATCTGTACCAGCCCCTGTTTGACCGGATGGGACACCGCCGCGCTTGCGGCTGCGTTGGGAGCGGAACCGACGCCGGCTTCATTGGAGAACAGTCCGCGCTTGATTCCGTGCATGACACAGGAGCCGGTAAAGCCGCCGAAAACCGCGCGGAGGTCAAAGGCATTTCCGAAAATATCCGCGAACATCTGCGGCACAATCTGATAGTGGGTTACAATAATAAAAAGGGATACAGCAAGGTAGAAGATCCCCATGACAGGAACCAAGACTCCCGTAATCTTTGAGATCTGCCGGCTTCCTCCGAAGACTGCGGCAGCGAAAACAAGGGCCAGGACCACACCCACAGCTATGGGAGTGATTTTGGGATCAAAGAAGCTGTAAGCCCGGAATGAATCCGCGATATTAAAGGAAGCCACAAGGTTGAATCCGCCCATGTAGGTCAGGATGAGGGTGACGGCGAAGAGTACGCCGATCCAGTGCTTCTTAAGCGCGGCCTGAATATAGTAAGCGGGGCCTCCGTAGGAACTGCCGTCCTCGGCTTTGTGCTTATAGATCTGAGCCAGTGTGCTTTCGATAAATGCGGACGCGCTTCCGAAAAGCGCGGTCAGCCACATCCAGAATACAGCGCCTGCGCCGCCTAAGCAGATGGCGGTGGAGATCCCGGCGATATTGCCGGTCCCAACCCTGGACGCAGTGGACACCATGAGTGCCTGGAATGAGGAGAGCCCGTTTTTGTCGCTGCCGGGCTGCGCCACTACGCGCAGGGATTCAATAAACATACGGAATTGAACAAACCGGGTGCGTATGGAAAACCAGATTCCCGCGCCCAGCAGAAGAACAATCAGTATGTAAGTGTAAAGAAGGTCGCTGAGTGTGTTGATGATTTCTGCAAACAATGTATTTTCCTCTCTTTCTGCCGGCATGCTGCGGACATGCCGTTGATGAAATTATGTTCTCCGGTGTGAGAGTGAAAAGCAGGCCTGATATCGCCGGAGAAACACAGACATTTTATTATATAGCATCACTCAGGCTTTGTCCAGAATCACGGCCGCTATTCTTTGCATCATCGGGGAGTTTGTGTTATTCTAGTATGTACTGTATGATATAATAAAATAATAAGAATATTTATCCATAAAAAGATCAGGAGGGCTCCGGCATGAAATTAGATAAACTGTTAGAGCGTTTTGAGTACGAGACAGTACAGGGAAGCGCGGAAATTGAGGTTACAACACTGGTAAATGATTCGCGGAAGGTGGAAAAGGGCAGCGTTTTCGTGTGCATCAGCGGTGCTGTGTCCGATGGGCATCAGTTCGCGGCGGACGTGGCAGCTGAGGGGGCGGCGGCCATTGTTGTGGAGAAGGACGTGGAAGTGCCGGAGGAAGTGACTGTGATAAAGACCGCGGATACCAGGTACGCGCTGGCGCTGATGTCAGCCGCGTACTTCGGCTATCCGGCGGATAAGCTGAAGATTATCGGCATCACAGGGACAAAGGGCAAGACAACAACAACCTATATGATCCGCTCCATCCTGGAAGGTGTGGGACACAAAGTGGGGCTCATCGGAACGATCGAGGCAATTATCGGAGACAAGAAGATTCCGGCCGCCAACACGACTCCCGAATCATTTACCATTCAGCAGTATTTTGCGGAGATGGTGGAGGCTGGTTGTGACAGTGTGGTAATGGAGGTGTCCTCCCAGGGGCTGATGCTCCACCGGACAGCCGGCATCCCCTTTGAAATCGGCATTTTTACCAATCTGGGCAGGGACCATATCGGGCCCAATGAACATAAAGACTTTGAGGATTATAAGAGATGCAAGGCAATGCTCTTTCAACAGTGCAGACTTGGCATAGCCAATGTGGATGACACGTATTTCCAGGATGTTTTCAAGGACGCGTCCTGCCGTGTGGAGACGTTCGGTTTTTCCGAAGAGGCGGACTTGCGCGCTGAAAATGTGGAGCTGGTGTCCAGGCCGGGATATCTGGGCGTGGCGTACCATGTGACAGGGCTGATGGACTTCGATGTGGAGATTGACATACCGGGTGCATTCAGTGTATACAATTCCCTGACCGCAATCGCGGTGTGCCGTCATTTCGGCGTACCCGTGGAGAAGATCAGGGAGGCGCTGAAAAAAGCCAAAGTAAAAGGACGCATTGAGATGATCAAGGTGTCCGATGAATTTACCTTGATGATTGACTACGCCCACAATGCAATGAGCCTGGAGAGCCTGCTGACCACCTTGAAGGAGTATCATCCGAAGCGGCTTGTGTGTCTGTTTGGATGCGGGGGCAACCGTTCGAGAGAGAGGCGTTACGAGATGGGCGAGGTGTCGGGAAGGCTTGCGGACTTGACAGTGATCACGTCAGATAATCCCAGATATGAGGAACCGCAGGCTATTATCGATGACATTAAGACCGGGATCGGAAGAACAGACGGAACGTATGTGGAGATCTGCGACCGGAAGGAAGCCATCAAATATGTGATCCAGAATGGACAGCCGGGGGATGTGATTGTACTTGCGGGCAAAGGACATGAGGACTATCAGGAGATCAAAGGCGTGAAATATCCCATGGATGAGCGCGTCTTGATCGCGGAGGTTTTAGAGGAGCTGGAAGAAGGAAAATAATCAGTGTTTGCGGATGTTATTATCGATATACAGCATGAAAAACTGGATAAGATTTTTCAGTACCGTATCCCGGAGGATATGGAGAGTGAACTGGAGCCGGGGATGGAGGTGCTGGTGCCATTTGGCAGAGGGAACCGCCAGATCAAAGGGTATGTGACCGGACTGTCAGAGACCTGTGATTATGACCTGTCGAAAGTCAAGGAGATCAGCGGGATCTCAAGGAACGGCGTGGAGATTGAGGCAAAGCTGATCGCCCTTGCGGCGTGGATGAAGGAGAACTACGGAGGGACGATGATACAGGCTTTGAAGACCGTGCTTCCCATTAAGCAGAAGGAGAATGCCAAAGTAAAGAAACGGCTCCGGCTTCTTCTGGATCGGGAGACAGGGGAGCGTCAGCTTCACTATTATCTGGAGAAGAAGCAGAAAGCGCGGGCGAGGCTGATGGCCGCTCTGCTTGACGATCCGGTGCTGGAGTACGAGCTGGTGACGAAAAAGCTCAACATTACGGCTCCGGTAATCCGGGCGCTGGAAGAACAGCGGGTGCTGGCCGTAGAGTCTGAGCAGGTATACCGCAATCCCGTGAAGCCGGGGGAGGCGCAGCCGCATCAAATCGTATATACGGCAGAGCAGAGAGAGGTCATCGAAAGATTCCGGGAAGCGTATGCCGCCGGGATTCGGCAGACCTGTCTGATCCATGGAGTGACCGGGAGCGGGAAGACGGAAGTGTATATGGAGATGATACGGACCGTGGTGGAGATGGGGAAGCAGGCCATTGTACTGATCCCGGAGATCGCCCTGACCTATCAGACCGTGATCCGCTTTTACCGAAAGTTTGGCAGCAGGGTGTCGATTATGAATTCCCGGCTCTCAGCGGGAGAGCGGTATGACCAGATGATGCGTGCGCGCCGGGGAGAGGTGGATGTGATGATCGGACCCCGTTCCGCGCTCTTTACCCCCTTCCCGGACCTGGGACTGATCGTGATCGATGAAGAGCACGAGCCTGCTTACAAGAGCGAACAGACGCCCCGGTACCACGCCCGGGAAACCGCCATTCAGCGGGCGCGGATGGAAGGGGCGGGGGTCGTGCTGGGAAGCGCCACTCCGTCTATGGAGGCAATGTACCGGGCGCGAAAGGGAGAATATATGCTCTTCGAGCTGAAGAACCGATCCCGGATGCAGCAGCTTGCTGACGTATATACTGTGGATCTGCGGGAAGAATTAAAGAGTGGGAACCGCTCGATTTTAAGCAGGAAATTAACGGAGCTGATGGAGGACCGCCTTGCGAAGAAAGAGCAGATCATGCTGTTTTTAAACCGCAGAGGCTATTCGGGATTTCTCTCCTGCCGGGAGTGCGGGCATGTCATAAAGTGTCCCCACTGCAGTGTGTCGCTCTCCGTCCATCGGGACGGACGCATGCGGTGCCATTACTGCGGATACTCGATTCCCCGGATTACGGAATGCCCGGAGTGCGGGTCACGGCATATCGGGGAATTCCGCGCGGGGACACAGCAGATTGAGGACCTTGTGAAGACGGCCTTTCCGGAGGCGCGGGTGCTGAGGATGGATATGGATACCACACGGCAGAAGGACTCCCATGAGAAAATACTCTCCGCATTTGCCAGCGAAGAGGCGGACATTCTGGTAGGGACCCAGATGATTGTGAAGGGGCATGATTTCCCCAATGTCACTCTCGTGGGTGTTCTGGCGGCGGATATGTCCCTGTACACGGATGATTACCGCTCCGGTGAGCGGACGTTCCAGCTTCTGACCCAGGCCGCGGGGCGTGCCGGCAGGGGCACTCGCCGCGGCGAGGTGGTGATCCAGACATACAGCCCGGACCATTACGCGGTGGCCGCGGCCGCGGCGCAGGATTATGAAGCATTCTATAAAGAGGAGATCCGATACCGGGAATTGATGGGGTATCCTCCGGCAGAACATCTGCTGGCAGTGTTCGTCTCCTGCGAAGATGAGGCGCTTCTGGAAAAGGGGTGCGGTTACTTAAAAGAATACATGCTGAGGGTAAAAGGCAGGTCCGGGGCAGAGGTGATCGGTCCGGCCAGTCCCGGGATCGATAAGATCAAGGACGTCTATCGAAGAGTGATTTATGTCAAAGCGGAAAATTACAGGGGACTTGTAGAAATCAAGGACCGGACAGAAAAATATATTGAGATCAATTCAGGTTTTGATAAAATGAGGATACAGTTTGACTTTAATCCGATGTGAGGAAGCGGAGAGCATAAAGGAGGAAAATATGGCAATCAGAGAGGTAAGAGAAATCGGGGATGACATTCTGACAAAGAAGTGCAAGGATGTACCGAAGATGACCCTGCGGACAAAGATCCTGATCGAGGATATGCTGGAGACGATGTATGATAAATGCGGTGTGGGGCTTGCGGCGCCCCAGGTGGGAGTGCTGAAGAAAATCGTGGTGATCGATGTAGGGGAAGGCCCCATCGTACTGATTAACCCGGAGATTATTGAGACGTCCGGGGAGCAGACCGGGGAGGAAGGATGTTTAAGCGTCCCCGGAAAATGGGGGATCGTAACCCGGCCGGAATGCGTGAAAGTGCGTGCCCTGAATCAGGAGATGGAACCATTTGAGATGGAGGGGGAAGGACTTCTGGCGAGGGCCTTCTGCCATGAGATCGACCATCTCTATGGCCAGCTCTATGTAGATAAGACGGAGGACGGACTCCATGATGTAACATACGACAATGAGGAACCTGAGGAAGAAACGGAGGAATAAGCGCCATGCGGATTATATTTATGGGAACGCCGGATTTTTCCGTGGGGACGCTGGAGGCGCTGATTGAAGCAGGGCATGACGTATGCCTTGCGGTTACCCAGCCTGACAAGCCAAAGGGAAGAGGGAAGGAAATGCAGTTCCCGCCGGTGAAGGAAACAGCAATAAAGCACGGGATTCCCGTCTATCAGCCCAGGAGGATACGCCAGGCGGAGTGTGTGGAGGAGCTTCAGAAATACAACGCGGACGTGATGGTGGTGATCGCCTTCGGGCAGATCCTGCCTAAGTCCATTCTCGAGATGACGCCGTACGGATGTATCAATGTCCATGCATCCCTGCTTCCCAAATACCGGGGAGCTGCCCCTATCCAATGGGCTATTATCGAGGGGGAGACTGTGACCGGCGTGACCACCATGCAGATGGATGAGGGACTGGATACGGGGGATATGATTCTGAAGACAGAGATCCCCATCGCGGAGGATGAGACCGGGGAGAGCCTGCATGATAAACTGGCGGCGGCAGGGGCAGAGCTCTGTGTGAAGACTCTCAAAGCCCTGGAAGATAAGACGGCGGTCTTTGAAAAGCAGGGGGAGAGCCCCACCGCTTACGCGAAAATGCTGACCAAAGAGATGGGGAATATTGACTGGACCCGGCCTGCGGCGCAGATTGAGCGTCTGATCCGGGGACTGAACTCCTGGCCCAGCGCCTACACGCACTGGAACGGGAAGGTGATGAAGATCTGGCGGGCAGTGGTGGAGGAGGAAATGGCAGAACCGGCGGGAGAGCAGACCACGGACGCGGGACAGCCGGGGACCGTGGCAGCGGTCGGGAAGGACAGCTTTACAGTCCGCGCCGGAGAGGGATGCCTGCGGGTGCTGGAAGTGCAGATCCCGGGGAAAAAGAGGATGGACGCAGGCGCGTTCCTGAGGGGATATACAATGGAGACGGGCACGCTCCTTACGAGAGAGTAAGCTGCCGGACGGGCAGAGGAGATTCTGTGAGATCGGGAGGTTGTTATCATGCTTTTCTACTATTATGACTGGACATACATTCTTGTGGTGATTGGGGCCGTGATCTGTATTGCGGCCTCCGGGCGGGTGAACCGTGTATTTGCCCGGTATTCTTCGGTGCGCAGCCGTTCCGGGCTGACCGGGAGGGAGGCCGCGGAGCTGATCCTGCGCCAGAATGGGATCTATGACGTGCAGGTGATTCATATACCCGGAAATCTGACGGATCATTATCATCCGGGGAAGAAGACACTGGGGCTGTCGGATACGGTGTACAATTCCTCGTCCGTGGCGGCTGTCGGTGTGGCGGCCCACGAGTGCGGGCATGCGGTCCAGCACGCCACAGGATATGCGCCCCTGGGCATCCGCGGCGCGCTGGTGCCGGTGGCGAATCTGGGCTCCATGGCAGCCTGGCCGCTTATCATTATCGGCTTGTTCCTGAATGGGCAGACAGCGGCGTTTTTCATCAATCTGGGCATCCTTCTCTTCTCTGCCGCGGTTCTCTTCCAGCTGATTACACTCCCGGTAGAGTTTAACGCGTCCAGCAGGGCTGTGAAGGCACTGGAGAATTCAGGAATGATCTATCCGGATGAGGCCGCTTCAGTGAAAAAAGTGCTGGGCGCGGCGGCGCTTACTTATGTGGCCAGTGCCGCGGCAATGATCCTGCAGCTTCTGCGTCTTATCATTTTGACAGGAGGAAGAAGAAGGAATGACTAAAGCGGTAAATGAGAGGGAGATCGTTCTGGGAATCCTGATGGAAATCGCGGAGAACGGGCAGTACAGCCACGTGGTGTTAAGGGAGGTCCTCTCCAAATACCAGTATCTCAGTAAAAAGGAGCGGGCATTCATTACCCGTGTGACAGAGGGGACGCTGGAGCATCTGATTGAGATCGATTATATTCTGGATCAGTTTTCCAAGGTGAAGGTAAAGAAAATGAAGCCGGTCATCCGCAGTCTGCTGAGGAGCTCGGTATACCAGCTGAAATATATGGACAGTGTGCCGGACCACGCCGTGTGCAGCGAGGCTGTAAAACTGGCCGTGAGAAAAGGATTTTCCGGGCTTAAGGGGTATGTGAACGGAGTGCTGCGCAGTGTGGCCAGGGGGCTTGACAGTGTGGAATATCCCCAGGAAGGGACGTACGCTCTGTCCGTGAAGTACTCCTGCCCGGAGTGGATCATCCGCCTGTGGAAACAGTCGATGGATGAGCCTGTGATTGAGGAGGTCCTGGCGGATTTCCAGAAGGAGAAGCCCACCGCGGTGCGATGCTGCCTTTGGCGCATAACCCCGGAGGCACTGAAAAGCCGGCTGGAGCAGGAGGGCGTGACAGTAGAGCGGCATCCGTATCTGCCCGATGCCCTTCTGATATCAGGGTATGATTATTTAGAGAGCCTGGAGAGCTTCCGGGATGGGCTGTTCCTGGTTCAGGACGTCAGTTCCATGCTTGCAGTGGAGCTGGCGGATGTGCAGGCGGGCTTTCGGGTCATCGATGTGTGCGCCGCCCCCGGCGGGAAAGCTCTGCACGCGGCGGAGAAACTGTACATGGCAGAGAGCGCGCGGGCGGAGGAAGACCCGGATGGAAAAGAGCCTTCTGCCCGGGGACATGTGGAGGCGAGGGACCTGACAGCGTATAAGACAGGGCTCATACGTGAGAATATTGCCCGATCTGGGCTTGCCAATATCTCAGCGGTGTGCCGGGACGCTTCCGTGCCGGACGAAGCGGCGGCTGAGACCGCGGATCTTGTGATCGCGGACCTGCCGTGTTCCGGGCTGGGCGTGCTTGGGAAGAAGACGGATCTGAAGTATAAGGCGTCCCCGGAGGGGATTGACAGCCTTGTCAGGCTGCAGAGACAGATCTTAAGCTGTGTGAAAGATTTTGTGAAGCCGGGCGGGGTGCTGATGTACAGTACATGTACCATCAATCCAGCGGAAAATATGGACAACGTACACTGGTTCCTAAAAGAGTACCCCGAGTTCTGTCTGGATGAGATTGGGGGAAGGCTCTGTCCGGAATTAAGCAGGAGCGTAGAAGAGGGGGGATGCATCCAGCTTCTCCCGGGAATACATAAGACGGACGGGTTTTTTATTGCCCGCCTTGTGAAAAGAAAGAAGAATCAGACATGAAAAAGGACATCCGCGCATATGGATATGAAGAATTAAAGGCAGAGATGCAGAGCCTTGGGCAGAAGCCCTTCCGGGCGGGACAGATCTATGACTGGCTGCATGTGAAGCTGGCGGAGCGTTTTGAGGAGATGACGAACCTGTCGAAAGATCTGAGGGGGCGTCTGGAAGAGGAGTATGAGATTCTGCCCGTGACCATGGCGCAGCGGCAGGTGTCGAAGCAGGACGGGACCAATAAATTCCTGTTCCGGCTCTACGACGGGAATATGGTGGAGAGCGTGCTGATGCGGTACAAACATGGGAATTCTGTCTGTATCTCATCCCAGGCAGGATGCAGGATGGGCTGTGTGTTCTGCGCGTCCACGATCGGAGGACTGAAGAGAAATCTCTCCGCGTCCGAGATGCTGGGGCAGGTTTACCAGATCCAGAAGATCACTGGGGAGAGAGTGCACAATGTGGTGATTATGGGAACAGGCGAGCCGCTGGACAATTATGATCATTTTCTCAAATTTATCCACATTCTGACAGATGAGCATGGTTTGAACATCAGCCAGAGAAATGTGACAGTGTCTACCTGCGGGATTGTGCCGGGGATACTGGACCTTGCCGAAGAGAAGCTGCAGATCACCCTGGCGCTGTCCCTGCACGGGTCCACCCAGGAGAAGCGAAGAAGGCTCATGCCCATAGCAAATAAATATGATTTGAAAGAAGTTCTCGCGGCATGTGATACTTACTTTGGGAAGACGGGACGCAGGGTGACATTTGAGTACAGCCTGGTGCACGGAGTGAACGATACGGACAGAGACGTGGAGGAGCTGACAGCGATCTTAAAGCCCAGGAACTGCCACTTGAACCTGATCCCGGTCAATCCGGTGAGGGAGCGGGATTTCGTGCGCCCAAGCAGGAAAAATGCCCTGAATTTCAAAAATAGCCTTGAAAAACGCGGAATAAATGTTACTATAAGAAGGGAAATGGGCTCTGACATCGACGGGGCCTGCGGTCAGCTCAGGCGCCGCTATGTGGACGCATCCGGGGCAGAAAAATCGACGTCTGCCGCGGGGGAGCACACAGGCGGGGGTCAGAGCAGGCCGGGAAAGCCACGGCAGACAGGAGTAAGGAGACAGATATGAGGACATTTGCGATAACAGATGTAGGAATGGTGCGACAGGTGAATCAGGATTATGTCTTTACGACAGACAGACCCCTGGGCATCCTTCAGAACCTGTTCGTAGTGGCGGACGGAATGGGAGGACATCAGGCAGGCGATTACGCGTCAAAATATACGGTGGAAGTGCTCAGGCGGGAGCTTGGGATGAGCGAGGGTGAGGATGTGGAGAAATGCCTTGTATCGGCGATCAAGACAGCCAACCGGGAGATCATCAAAGAAGCGGCCCGCGATGAACATCTCAAGGGAATGGGTACAACGGTGGTTGCGGCCACGATCATGAACCAGATGATGTACTTTGCCAATGTGGGGGACAGCCGTCTGTATTTGATCAACCAGGGCATCCAGCAGCTGACAAAGGACCATTCACTTGTGGAAGAGATGGTGAGGCTGGGCGGCATCAAGCCGGAGGAGGCCAAGCACCATCCGGATAAGAATATCATTACAAGGGCCATCGGCGCCAAAGCGGATGTGGATGTGGACTTCTACGAACACCGTCTGAAACGGGGAGACATCATACTGATGTGTACAGACGGATTGAGCAATATGGTGGAGGATGAGGAACTCTTCCATATCGTACAGGGAGGAAGGGATATTGTAGAAGCAGGACAGGCCCTTGTGGATGCTGCTAAAGAAAACGGCGGTACGGACAATATCGGTATTGTTCTGGTAGAACCGTTCGCAGATGAGGTGAGTGTATTATGATCAGAGAAGGAGTTTATTTAGGAAAAAGGTATGAAATACTGGGACGTATTGGTTCCGGCGGCATGGCGGATGTCTACAAGGGCAAAGACCATAAGCTGAACCGGTATGTGGCAATTAAAGTGCTCAAAAGTGATTACCGCTCGGACGAGGTATTTATCAAAAAGTTCTTAAGCGAGGCCCAGGCGGCAGCAGGGCTCATGCACCCGAACGTGGTAAATGTCTATGATGTGGGCCAGGACCGCGGCCTTTACTATATGGTCATGGAACTGGTGGAAGGGATCACGCTGAAAGATTACATCGAGAAGAAAGGAAGGCTTTCAGCGAAGGAGACGATCAGCATCGCAATTCAGATGGTGACAGGTCTTCAGGCAGCTCATAACCAGCATATCATACACAGAGATATCAAACCCCAGAATATTATTATATCCAAAGACGGCAAGGTGAAAGTGACGGATTTCGGCATCGCGCGTGCCACGACTGCCACGCAGACGATCAGCACAAGCGTGATGGGATCTGTGCACTATACATCGCCGGAGCAGGCAAGAGGCGGCGTCGTGGATCAGAAGAGTGACATTTACTCCATCGGTATCACGATGTATGAGATGATTACCGGCCATGTGCCTTTTGACGGAGACTCCACGGTGAGCGTGGCGCTGAAGCACCTTCAGGAGGAGATTGTATCCCCGGCGGAGGAAGTGCCGGATATCCCATACAGCCTGGAATGCATTATTATGAAATGTACCAAAAAGAATCCAGGGCTGCGCTACCATGACTGCGCGTCCCTTCTTCTGGACCTGAAGCGTTCCCTCGTGGACCCGGAAGGGGATTTTGTCGTGCTGGGGGCGTCCCGGGGGGATACAGACCGCACGATGGTCATGTCCACAGAGGAGCTCGAAGCGGTCCAGGGACGTTCCAGGGATGATTATGACGATGACTACGATGATGACGATTATGATGATGAAGAGGAGGACGACCGCGGCAGACGGCAGGGACAGTATGACCGCCGGGGAAGAAAGAAAAAGGATGTGAATCCTGATACAAAGCGGATCATGCGCATCCTTATGATCGTGGCGGGCGTGGTGATCGCGCTGCTCGTGCTTTTCCTTGTGGGAAATGCCGCTGGATTTTTCTCAGGACCGGGCAGTGTGAAGAATGAATCAGAGATGGTAGAAGTGCCGGATGTGCGCGGCATGACATATGACGAGGCAAAAGAAGAATTAAACAAGAAAGGTCTCGGAATCAAAAAAGCGTCAAAAGAAGAAGCGTCTAACGAATACGACGCAGGTGAAGTCAAGAGCCAGGACCCGGGAGCGGGAGAGGAGGTTAAGAAGAATTCAACGGTCACCGTTGTGATCAGCAGCGGCGAGGCGGCTGAGAAAGTAACAGTGCCCAATGTAGTGGGCAGGAGTGAGTCAGAAGCGGAGAAGATTCTCCAGGACGCGGGACTGAAGGTAACCCATGGTGACGCGCAGTCCAGCGATACCGTCGCGTCAGGAAATGTAATTTCTTCTGATCCGGCAGCAGGCACAGAGGTCGATGAGGGCAGCAGTGTTACGATTGTTATCAGTCTGGGAAAAGAAGAAGTGAAAGTTCCGGATATCAGGAACCGAAGTGCCGCGGACGCGGAGTCCGCGCTGGCCGGGGCCGGACTTGTGGGCAGTGCGGGGCAGGATTACAGCGATACCGTGCCCGCTGGCAATGTGATTTCCCAGAGCCCGGAGGCGGGAAGCTCCGTTACAAAGGGTACTACAGTGAGCTATGTGGTGAGCCTTGGGGCAAAGACTCAGACTGTGGAAGTGCCGGATGTGCTGAGGTCCTATCCCGAGACCGCGGAGCAGGTACTCAGCGAATCAGGGCTGAACGCGGTATATGGCGGACAGCAGTACAGCGACTATCCGGAAGGGACGGTCTGCCGGCTGAACCCGGAAGTCGGAGTAAAAGTAGAGAAAGGCAGCACCGTTTACTACTGGGTGAGCATGGGACCGGAGGAGCAGGGCGGCTCAGGCGGCTCGGAACAGGAGTAGCAGTCCGGTCCGGCCGTCTTAAAGAGCGGCATGCCAATGGAAAACAGAGAGATCAGTCATTATGCAGGGTAAGATCATGAAAGGAATTGCCGGATTCTACTACGTTCACGTAGCAGGGTCCGGTGTTTATGAGTGTAAGGCAAAAGGTATTTTCCGCAAGGACGGCCTGAAGCCGCTTGTGGGCGACAACGTGGAGATGGAGATCACCCACGAGAAAGATATGGAAGGGAATATTATGAGAATCCTTCCGAGGAAGAATGAGCTGGTGCGTCCGGCTGTGGCAAATATCGACCAGGCATTGGTCGTGTTCGCGGTGACGAAGCCAAAGCCCCATTTTAATCTTCTTGACCGATTTCTGGTCATGATGGAGATGAAGCAGATTCCGGCTGTGCTCTGCTTTAATAAGGCGGACATCGCAGAGAACCCGGAGATCGCCGGTTTGAAAGAGGTCTATGAGAAATGCGGCTGTACGATCTTATTTACCAGCGCGAAAAAAGAGGAGAACATTGACAGGCTGAAAGCTGTGCTCCGCGGAAAGACAACCGCTGTCGCGGGTCCGTCGGGCGTGGGAAAGTCGTCGCTGATCAACCTGCTGCAGAGCGGGGTGAAGATGGAGACAGGGAGCATCAGCCGCAAGATAGAGAGAGGAAAGCACACTACAAGGCATTCGGAGCTGATTATGCTGGGAGAAGATTCTTATATTATGGACACGCCCGGGTTCAGTTCTCTTTATGTAAACAATATGGAAAAGGAAGATCTGAAATACTGCTTCCCGGAATTTGCCCCCTATGAGGGCCAGTGCCGTTTCAGCGGATGCGGTCATATCCACGAGCCCGGGTGCGCGGTGAAGCAGGCAGTGGAAGAAGGGAAAATACACAAGATCCGGTATGAGGACTATGTGATGCTGTACCGGGAATTACAGGAAAGAAAGAGGTATTAGATGATAAGGAATCTATTGGCGCCGTCAATGCTTTCGGCGGATTTTAAGATTTTGGGAGAACAGCTGAAACAGACGGAGGAGGCGGGGGCCCAGTACATTCATTTTGACGTGATGGACGGAATCTTTGTCCCCAGCATTTCTTTTGGCATGCCGGTGCTCTCATCGGTGAAGGGGGCGACAGGACAGGTGCTTGACGTGCACCTGATGGTGACCGAGCCGGCCAGATATGTGGAAGAGTTCGCGGCATGTGGGGCGGACATAATCACGATCCACCTGGAAGCGTGCGAAGACCCGGGCGCGGCCCTGGACGCGGTCCACGCCTGCGGCGTCAGGGCCGGGATATCCATTAAACCGGGAACACCTGTGGAGGAGCTCATCCCCTATCTGGAGCAGGCAGAGATGTTTCTGATCATGAGCGTTGAGCCCGGGTTTGGCGGGCAGGCATTTATTCCGGAGTCCCTGGAACGCATCTCGCGCCTCAGGGATCTGCTGAGAGAGCGGGGACTTGAGAAAGACATTGAAGTGGACGGCGGCATTTATCACTCGAATGTGGCCGAGGTGCTGGACGCGGGAGCCAATATCATTGTTTCCGGGTCAGGCGTGTATCAAGGCGATATCAGACAGAATGTGGCAGAATTTATGGAGATATTGAGAAATCATGAGTAAAAGAACGGTGATTGTAAGCGGTGGGATGCTGGAGAAAGATTTTGTCCTTCCCATCATTAAAAGTGAAGATACAGAATTCGTGATCGGTGTGGACCGGGGACTGAAATTCCTCTACGACCATGAGATCAAGCCGGATTATATTGTAGGCGATTTTGACAGTGTGCCAAAGGGACTTGTGGAATATTACAGGGAGGAGGCGGATGTGCCGATCCGGGAGTTCAATCCCGTCAAGGACGCGTCGGATACGGAGATCGCTCTGCGGCTCTGCCTGGGCCTGAACCGGAAGGAGATCTGGATACTGGGAGGGACAGGCAGCCGGATCGACCATCTCTGGGCAAATATCCAGTGCCTTCAGATTGCGCTGGACGCGGAGGCGGACGCGCGCATCCTGGACAGCCATAACCAGATCCGGCTCCTGGATCAAGGGATCACCCTGAAGCGGGAGGAAGCGTTTGGGAAATATTTTTCTCTTTTCCCGATGGAGCTTCCCGTGGACGCGCTGACCATCACCGGGGCAAAATATCCGCTGAAGAACCATTTCCTGAGACCGGATGACAGCCTGTGCGTGAGCAATGAGTTTGAGGAGGACGAAGTGTCCATTTCCTTCTCGTTTGGCAGGGTTATCCTGATGGAGACGCGGGATTAAATACGGATTTCAGATAAACGATTAGAGATAGGAGATAAAGAGCAATGAAACTTGGGATCGTAGGATTACCGAATGTTGGAAAGAGTACACTGTTTAATTCCCTGACAAAGGCGGGGGCGGAGTCAGCAAACTATCCGTTCTGCACCATTGACCCCAATGTGGGTGTGGTGACAGTGCCGGACAAAAGGCTGGATGTGCTGGGGGAGATGTACCACACGAAGAAAATCATCCCCGCTGCCATTGAGTTCGTGGATATCGCGGGACTTGTGAAGGGCGCGTCAAAGGGGGAAGGGCTGGGCAACCAGTTCCTTGCCAATATCAGGGAAGTGGACGCCATTGTACATGTGGTGCGCTGTTTTGAGAACAGCAATATCGTGCACGTGGACGGGAGCATTGACCCGCTGCGGGATATTGAGACGATCAACCTGGAGCTGATCTTCTCGGACCTTGAGATCCTGGAGAGAAGGATTGCCAAGACGGTGAAACTGTCACGCAACGACAAGACCGCGGCTAAGGAGCTGGAACTTCTGAACCGGGTGAAAGCGCATCTTGAAGATAATAAGATGGCAAAAAGTTTTGTCACTGATGACGAGGACGAACAGGCATGGCTTGCTGGATACAATCTGCTGACAGCGAAGCCGGTCATCTTCGCGGCGAATGTGTCCGAGGATGACCTGGCGGATGACGGAGGGTCCAATGCCGGGGTGCAGGCTGTCCGCGAATACGCGGCCCAGGAGGACTGCGAAGTGTTCGTTGTGTGCGCGGAGATCGAGGAGGAGATCGCCCAGCTGGACGAAGATGAGAAGAAGATGTTCCTGGATGACCTGGGGCTGGAGGAATCCGGTCTTGAGAAGCTGATCAAGGCGAGTTATCATCTGCTGGGCCTGATCAGTTATCTGACGGCGGGCGAGCCGGAGGTGCGCGCGTGGACGATCACGCGGGGCACGAAAGCGCCCCAGGCGGCCGGTAAGATCCACACGGACTTTGAGCGGGGATTCATCCGCGCTGAGGTGGTCAGCTACGATGACCTGATGGCGTGCGGGTCCCATGCCGCGGCCAAGGAGAAAGGCCTGGTGCGCCTGGAAGGAAAAGATTATGTGGTGCAGGATGGAGATATTATGCTGTTCCGCTTCAATGTGTAGAAATACGGCTGTTATCTGCCTGTCATCGGCTGTATGCCGGTTGGGGCAGCGAGGGGGCAGCGGACCTGTTGACTGCAGCTGAACGGTGAAAGGAGTACAGACATGCATTATGACATCAGTTTTCCGAATCTTGGCATTACGCTGGATCATGTGGGGAAGGAAATCACTGTTTTCGGATTTAAAATCGCATATTACGGGATCATCATCGGGGCCGCGATCCTGATCGGATTTCTGATTGCCACCCACGAGGCGAAGCGGACGCGGCAGAATCCGGAAGATTATCTGGACATGGGGATCATAGGCGTGGTGGCCGGCATTGTGGGCGCGCGTCTGTATTTCGTCATTTTCTCATGGGATATGTATAAGGACGATCTCCTTGAGATTTTTAATACAAGGAATGGCGGGCTCGCGATCTATGGCGGTGTGATCGGCGCGGTGATCGCGGTTTTTATCCTCGCCAGGGTAAAACATCTGTCCCCGTTCCAGATTCTTGACACCGTGGCCATGGCCATCCTGAACGGGCAGATGCTCGGGCGCTGGGGAAATTTCTTCAACCGGGAAGCTTTCGGGGGATACACGGACAGTCTGTTTGCCATGAGGCTTCCCCTGGACGCGGTGCGCTCCGGGGATGTGACAGAGGTCATGCGCCGGAATATGGAGACGATCGGGGGCGTGGATTATATCCAGGTCCATCCCACCTTCCTCTATGAATCTGTGTGGTGCGCTGTACTGCTCGTGATTCTGGTGCTGTACCGGAAACATAAGAAATATGAGGGTGAGCTTTTTCTCCTCTATGTGTTCGGCTATGGGCTTGGGAGAGTATGGATTGAAGGACTGCGCACGGACCAGCTTCTTCTCCCGGGGATCGGGCTCCCGGTATCCCAGCTTCTGGCGGGGATCATTGTCCTGGGCGCGGGGACGGCCCTTCTGTATCTGCGGAAGCATCATCGGAAGATGCCTCTGCTCAAAGGGGGAAAAGTTTTTGAGCCCATGCCGGATAAGATTGAGGGCAGCAGGCCTCCGAAGAAGAAAGATAAAATCTTTAAGTTTAAGGAGAAGTAAGGGAAAACCTGGGACTTGAACAGGGGATTGCAATAACGGAAAAATACGATAAAAGGCAGTTCTGTCAGAGTGGTATTCCTAACGGGATGCCTGGGACAGAACTGTCTTTTTGGTTCTGCCGGTTCCTGTTTCGGACAAGCTGTTTCCCGGCAGTCTCCAGGCCGTCTAATAGAGGATCTCCACTACGTCTTCGATCCGGCACTCCAGTATCTGGCACAGAGCGGCAAGGGTGGCAATATTTACATTATCTCCCCTCTTGAGGTGATACAGAGTCCCCTTGTTGAAGTTGTAAGTATTGATCAGCTTATAGGTTGAGATCCCCTTTTCTTTCATTGTGGCCCACAGGGGCTCATAGGAAAAGGAAGGCGCGTGATTCATAATGTCCCCTCCATAAAAAGTTACAGTCCCTTTCTTACAAGAAAACATCCTGCACGGAAGGCGGATCAGTAACTAAAAAAATTATATTTTATACCTAACAACTTGAACATACCTAAGATATTAGGTATAATGGAGAAGTATTCACACAGAGGAGGGTTACTATACAGAAGGATAAAGCAGCAATGGAGAGAGGAGAAATGGACAAAAAAATGAAAGTACTCTTAGCAGTCGTGGCAGGCGCAGCCGCGGGGATCTTTTTTGTCTGTTTTCTGCATGTGAACTGCGGTGTGCAGATGACATTGATCAGCGGGATGAGGGATGTCTGTCTGCTGACAAATGTACCGGCTTCCTATGAGCTGGAATATTACAGCCCGGCGGGAAATAAGGTCCGGGTATATGATGAGAACGGCAGGGAAGTGAGAGCGGAATATATGGTGAAAGGGGACAGGGTCAGACTCCGTTTTTCAAAAAGGTTCGTAAAAAATGAAATTTATCACTGTACCCTCCGGAAAGGAGATGCGTTTATCGGGACAGCCGCGGGAGGGGATCTGAGTGAGATGCGGACCTTATATTTTACACGGATGAATCTTTGGGACAGACGTTTTAAGGAATGCAGGAATGAGACATGGATTGCAGGGACAGATCTGCGGAGCGCCTATCAGATGCGCGGCGGACGCATCCGGCTGGGAAAGGTCCGGCTGTTTCTGCAGAATAGGCTGACGTCATGGAAAGAGAAGGTCGATCTGGACGAGTTTGAGCACGAGATCTACATGGACGGACGGAAGATAGATCTAAGCGGCGGCTTGGCGGACTGTGGGAATACAGAACCGGGGCCGCATATGCTTGAGATCAAGGTGACGGGCATGGCGCAGAAAATGCAGTATCAAAAGCAGATTGAGATTATAGAATAAATGTCCATAGAGGCGGTACAATGATCAAAGCCCCGGCACTGCGCCAGGGCTGTTTTCATGTGTGGGACAGCGCCTCTGTACATCAAAATGTACAAAAAACCGACTGCCCTCTATGGACTTTTGTTATTTTTGGCGATATAATAAAACCACATGTGAATATATGTATTTTCTATGTAAATTTTAAGGAGGAACAAGAAAATGGCAAGAAAAATGAAGACCATGGACGGTAACCAGGCCGCTGCTCACGTGTCATATGCTTACACAGAAGTTGCGGCGATCTACCCGATCACACCGTCATCCGTTATGCCGGAACATGTTGACGAATGGGCAACAGAAGGCAGAGAAAATATCTTCGGACAGACAGTCAATGTCGTAGAGATGCAGTCCGAGGCAGGCGCGGCAGGCGCTGTACACGGCTCTCTGTCAGCGGGGGCACTGACGACAACATTTACAGCGTCCCAGGGACTTCTTCTGATGATCCCGAACCTGTACAAAGTTGCCGGCGAGCAGCTTCCGGGTGTGTTTAACGTATCCGCCCGCGCCCTTGCAAGCCATGCACTTTCCATCTTTGGCGATCATTCAGATGTTTACGCCTGTCGCCAGACCGGAGCGGCGATGCTCTGCGAATCCAGCGTACAGGAGGTTATGGACCTGACACCGGTCGCACACTGTGCGGCACTGGAAGGAAAACTTCCTTTCATCAACTTTTTTGACGGATTCCGTACATCCCATGAGATCCAGAAGATCGAGACATGGGATTACGACGATCTGAAAGATCTGGTAAATATGGATGCCATTGACGCTTTCCGCGCGCACGCGCTGAACCCGAACCATCCGTGCCAGAGAGGTTCCGCTCAGAACCCGGATATTTTCTTCCAGGCAAGAGAGGCATGTAACCCGTACTACGACGCGCTTCCGGGAATCGTCCAGAACTACATGGACAAGGTAAACGAGAAGATCGGTACAGATTACAAACTGTTTAACTACTACGGAGCAGAGGACGCTGAGCACGTAATCGTGGCTATGGGGTCTGTCTGTGATACAATTGAAGAGACCATTGATTACCTGCTGGCAGCAGGCGAGAAAGTCGGCGTGATCAAGGTGCGCCTGTACAGACCGTTCTGCGCTCAGGCACTCATCGACGCGATCCCGGATTCTGTGAAGAAGATCTCTGTTCTTGACAGGACAAAAGAGCCGGGAGCTATGGGTGAGCCGCTGTACCTTGATGTTGTCGCGGCACTGAAGGGAACAAAATTCGACGCAGTTCCGATCTACACAGGACGCTACGGACTTGGTTCGAAAGATACGACACCGGCTCAGATCGTTGCTGTATTCCACAACGATGAAAAAGAGAAATTCACCATCGGTATCGTGGACGATGTGACAAACCTGTCACTGACAGCGGACGAGCCGCTTGTTACGACACCGGAGGGCACAATCAACTGTAAGTTCTGGGGTCTTGGCGCTGACGGTACAGTCGGAGCGAACAAGAACTCCATCAAGATCATCGGTGACAACACAGACATGTACGCTCAGGCATACTTTGATTATGATTCCAAGAAATCAGGCGGCGTTACAATGTCCCACCTGCGTTTCGGAAAATCACCGATTAAATCAACATACCTGATCCGTCAGGCGAATTTTGTGGCATGCCACAACCCGTCTTATGTGGACAAGTACAACATGGTACAGGAGCTTGTTGACGGCGGTACATTCCTTCTGAACTGCCCGTGGGATATGGAAGGACTTGAGAAGCATCTGCCGGGACAGGTGAAAGCTTATATCGCGAACCATAACATTAAATTCTACACCATCGACGGCATCAAGATCGGTAAGGAGATCGGCCTTGGCGGACGTATCAATACTGTGCTTCAGTCCGCATTCTTCAAGCTTGCGGCCATCATTCCGGAAGAGGAAGCGATCGACCTGATGAAGGCGGCAGCGAAGGCTACATACGGAAGAAAGGGCGACAAGATCGTTCAGATGAACTATGACGCCATCGACGCAGGCGCGAAGCAGGTTGTTGAAGTCAGCGTTCCGGAGAGCTGGAAAGATGCTGCTGATGAAGGACTTGCCGTGCCGCACGTAGGTGAGGATGGAAGAAAAGACGTTGTTGACTTCGTTAAGAACATCCAGGCGAAAGTAAATGCTCAGGAAGGGAATACACTTCCGGTATCCGCGTTCAACGAGTATGTTGACGGTTCCACACCGTCCGGATCTTCCGCATACGAGAAACGCGGTATCGCGGTAGATATCCCGGTATGGAAACCGGAGAACTGTATCCAGTGTAACCGCTGCGCATATGTCTGCCCGCACGCTGTTATCCGTCCGGTGGCCCTCACAGAGGACGAGCTTGCGAAAGCTCCGGAAGGAATGGAAGCGATCGATATGATCGGTATGCCGGGCATGAAATTCTCCATCACAGTATCCGCTTACGACTGTACGGGATGTGGTTCCTGCGCGAACGTATGCCCGGGCAAGAAGGGCGAGAAGGCTCTCGTTATGGAGAACATGGAAGCAAATGCCGGCAGGCAGGACTACTTCGATTATGGAAGAGAGATCCCGGTAAAACCGGAGGTTGTCGCGAAGTTCAAAGAGACAACGGTAAAGGGAAGCCAGTTCAAACAGCCGCTGCTTGAGTTCTCAGGCGCATGCGCGGGCTGTGGAGAGACACCGTACGCGAAGCTGATCACACAGCTCTTCGGTGATAGAATGTATATCGCGAACGCGACAGGATGCTCCTCTATCTGGGGTAACTCCTCACCGTCCACACCTTACACGGTAACTCCGGAAGGCAAAGGGCCGGCTTGGTGTAACTCCCTGTTCGAGGATAACGCTGAGTTTGGATATGGTATGCTGCTGGCACAGAATACAATCCGTGACAGAATGAAAGTAAAAGTCGAGAAGATTGCTGATATTGCTGAGAAAGAAGAGGTAAAAGCGGCTGCGGAAGAGTACCTTGATACCTTCGGCTGCGGCGCGACGAATGGAACAGCCACAGATAAGCTGGTAGCTGCTCTTGAGGCATGTGACTGCGATCTTGCCGAGAAGAACGAAGTGCTTAAGAACAAAGACTTCCTTGCTAAGAAATCCCAGTGGGTATTCGGCGGCGACGGATGGGCTTACGATATTGGATTCGGCGGTGTTGACCACGTGCTCGCGAGCGGCAAGGACATCAACATCATGGTATTTGATACAGAGGTTTACTCCAACACAGGCGGTCAGTCCTCCAAGGCTACGAAGACCGGTGCTACAGCACAGTTCGCGGCAGGCGGTAAAGAGACGAAGAAGAAAGACCTTGCGGGCATGGCAATGAGCTACGGATACGTATATGTTGCGCAGATCGCGATGGGTGCTGATTTCAACCAGACAGTCAAAGCCATCACAGAGGCTGAGGCTTATCCGGGCCCGTCACTGATCATCGCTTACGCTCCGTGTATCAACCACGGTATCAAGAAGGGTATGAGCAAGGCTCAGACAGAGGAACAGCTCGCGGTTGAGTGCGGATACTGGAATAACTTCCGGTACAATCCGGCTGCTGAGGGCAATAAGTTCTCACTTGACAGCAAAGCTCCGAAGCAGGAAGACTATCAGGCATTCCTTGACGGCGAGGTACGTTACAACGCGCTGAAGAGAGCAAATCCGGAAAAAGCGGCAAAACTGTTTGCGATCAACGAGCAGGAAGCAATGGAAAGATATGCATATCTTAAGAAGCTGGTAGACGTATACGCAGAAGACGCTGAGTAAAAATATCAATCAAATTCACAGGCCGGGGAGGCAGGACTCCCCGGCTTTTGCACGTCCTGGGATAAATATCTCCGGTGAGTTACCAGAAATTACAAGCGTCAGATTTATTGACAAAAAACAAAATCTGCGGATATAATCTGACCCGTGATGCCGAGTCCGGGCAGGGACATCTGCTTTGGATTCGAAATAATATTCACCAGGAGGAAACTATGAAGAAAAAATTTTTGGCAGCCGTGATGGGCGCGGCTATGGTGATTCACGTAACACCAGTTATGACTCTTGCGGAGCCTGTGTCAGAGGAAATGGCAGCGGAGGAGACAATTCAGGCAGGGGTCACCGGTGCGGTGTCTGCTGCCGGGATGGAAATAACAGAGGCAGAAGAGACAGACAGCGCAGCAGCAGATGACAAGGCTGCGGCAGAAAATGCGGCGGGCGGAATTGTGAATGAAACGTACGCAGACGCGGACCTGGATGAGAGCGCGGGACAGGACGCGCTATTGATGAGCAGAGGCGCGGACCAGGAGATGTCAGTCCAGAATGAGAGTGTCAGCCGGGAGACATCAGCACAGGCTGAAATTACAGACCAGGCAGGACTGGAAGCCGCGATCGCCCAGGGAGGAACCATTGACCTGACAGGAAAGACCATCACTCTGGAGCGTCCCCTTACTGTGGATAACAGCGTGACCATTACAGGCGGTACACTGATCGGGACAGCAGGCGCGGGTTACAGTAATCTGGTAACGCTCACCGCGGATGCAGTTACCCTTGACGGCGTTACGATCATAACCGCGGCGGAGAACAAATCCGCTCTCCACGCATACAGGAATGTACTTACGGCAAATAACCTCACAATTGACCATTCCAATTCAGCGGGCGGGGCTCCGATCATTGTGAACGGAGGAAGCGCGGTATTTACAGGAGATCTTAACCTGACACTGGGAGCTGATTCATGGTACGGTGTAAACGTACACGGCGCTTCCGCAGATTTCTCAGGCGCGTCCATCGCGCCGATTGCTGCCCTGAATGACACCCAGTCTGTTGTGTGTGTGGAGAATGGCGGGACAGTACCGGGAAAAGTCGCCAATACAACAGAAGTAGTGACCGCGGACGGACAGACAGCTTATGTTCAGGATGAAAACCTTCCGGCATTCCTGAAGGCGAAGAAAGACAAAGATGTAATATCCGTTACACTGCTCCATGATGTGACGCTGAGTGAACCGCTCTATCTGGAGGAGGCTATGACAGTCAACGGACAGGGATATTACTTCAACGGTACAGCCGCGATTGGACAGGATAATGTGGTAACGGTCATGGCGGGAGAGTCGGATGTGGTTACCCTCACAGATCTGGGGATCAGGACGGACGCGGCGAACAAGTCGGCGCTCCGGATTTATAAGTCAAGGGCAGCGATTCGGGATATTACGCTGGACAACACGAACACCAGCGGCGGCGCAGGAATGCTTGTGGATGCAGGAACAGCGGATATTACCGGCGGGCTTGAGATTATTCTGGGGGAGAACTCCTGGGGCGGCATCAGCGTTGACGGCATCAACGGCGAGGCAGCGGTAAACTTCGCGGATGGGTCAAAAATGACGGTTCAGGATACCGCGGGAAAAGATCTGGAAGCGATCGTAATTGAGAATGCGGACGCCAGCCAGGTTGAGATCAACGGAGCTGACAATGCCGGGCTTGTCCAGGATGAGAATGGGAATTATGTTGTGGATGATGGGACGATGACACCGGACCCGGAACCGGAAAACCCTGGAGACCAGAACGGTTCCGACCAGACGCAGGGAGATCAGAACCAGAACGATCCGGCACAGAAACCGTCTGACAATACTCCGGCAGGCAGTGAAGAAGCCCGGGACAGCGGGGAGGGCGAAACAGTCAAGAGTCCGAAAACAGGGGACAGCAGCGCTCTTCTGGCAGCCTTGACCGCGCTTGCGGGATCAGGCGCAGCGGCAGCTGTAACCTTCCGCAGAAGAGACAGACGGGCAGAGTAAGCGAAACAGAGAAGTTACGAAATAGAAAGCGGCCAAAGACCGCAGGATAGGGAGCAGACAGAGTCTGGACGGGGAGATACCCGGAGAGGACTTCTGTCTGCTCCTTTTATCTAGGAGCTCACGATGACAGTCTGATATCCGGCTCTCTTCAGACGGCGTTCCATGTCCGCCGCTTCATCCAATGAGGGGA
The DNA here is from genome assembly GCA_959022495.1 of uncultured Lachnospiraceae bacterium. Lineage (GTDB taxonomy): Bacteria > Bacillota > Clostridia > Lachnospirales > Lachnospiraceae > Mediterraneibacter. The sequence goes on from CAUEYX010000039.1 coordinate 24,781, forward strand.
ATGTGCCTACGGTAACGCGGTACAGCCCGCCACCCTGGCTGGTCACTGCGGGGAAGTCCTGCTCCAAAAGTTCTTTCTGAAGCCGGTCCGCGTAGGATGCATTGCGGAATGCCCCTGCCTGTACCGTGTACTGGGGGATGCCTTCTGAGTGCTGGGAGTCATTTCCCGGCCGGTTATTCCCGCTGCCGGAGCCGGGGGTGTTTCCCATATTTCCGGAATTTGTGTCTTCTCCGACCAGGCCGTTCATCTGAAGGGTATCCAGGATTCCCTCGGCGATTGCAAGAGCAATATCATCGAAGTTATCGTCAAAAAGCTGATTGTCTGTATCCGAGTTAATAAATCCAACCTCCACGAGCACAGCAGGCATGCGGGTGCGGCGCAGGACCACCAGACCCGGGCGTTCTTTCACTCCAAGGTTGACGAAGCCGATAGCTTCAAGCTGTTCGTTTATGTTCTCGGCCATCTGAAGCTTGATGCCTGATTTATCATAAACCAGGGTCTCCACTCCGGATACGGTGTTGTCTGTGGGGTAAGAATTGCGGTGAATGGACACAAAGAAGTCCGCGCCTGCCTCGTTGGCTTCCATTGCTTTCTGGTAGGGAGATTCATAGACATCCGTGGTTCGTGTGTATAGGACGTCGACCCCCCGCCCCTGTAAGATCTCGCCGATGGCAAGCGTCAGGGCAAGGGTATCATCTTTTTCCTGTCTTCCGTTATAGACAGCACCGGGATCGCGGCCGCCGTGTGCTGGGTGTTAATTGCGCTAGTGATTTATGTACCCGACAGAACACATCGGGAATTTTGAAATGTAATTAGACAACCTTTTCTTCCATGTCTGCACTGTAGATACTGGAAAATAGATGTTCCAGCTCATTTGAAAAGTTATATGTGATTTTGATTTTACGATTTTCATACACCTTTATCTCGCTTATCATCTCTACCACAATCTCTCTATCCAGTTTTTCAATGTCTTTCAATTCCAACAGCCTTTTGAGCCACGGAGTATCAAAAACATCATCTGTAATACTGTCGTTTTTCTTTTCTTCCAGTGCTTCAATCTGTTTTGAGTAAAGTTCTTCTTTTTTCTGGTAGTCCTCGCGGTAAGAAAGAAATTCTTCTTTTGTTATCAGTTCTTCTTTGTAGTCCTCATAGATGGATTGTTTCAGCCTTTTTACACGCTCCAGCTCTGAACGGATTTTACTGATTTCCATATCAGCGACACGTTTCATTTTAGAAGCTGAAAGGTGCTGTGCGCTGACAAGTTCTCTCAAATCTCCAACATTCTGAACAAGGGTTTTTAAGTCCTCTAATACAATCTGCTCCAATACTGCCATTGGCAGAGTATGTGGTGTGCAATACTGTTTCCCATTTCTTTTATATGTTCCGCAATACAGAGAATACGTTTTGCTTCCGTCTGCACGACGCCACATATTTTTTGCCATAGCCCTGCCACAGTCGCCACATTTTACGAAGCCTGCAAAGATGTTTTTATTCGTTTCCAAATCAAGCTCTCTCGTCCTTTTATGCAAAAGGCTCTGGGCTTTTTCCCATGTTTCCTTATCTATAATTGGCTCATGGGTATCTTCCACGATTATCCAATCTTCTTTAGCCATTTTTTTCTGCTTGCTTCTCATGCGCTGGTGCTTTGTACCCTGTACCATATTTCCAACATACATTTCACGGTGTAAAATGCTGTTAATCGTGGAATACGACCAGTATGTTGTACTCTCCAAACGGTTCGGATTGTGATAATTAAGCCCCATAGCTCTTTTGTATTCAGACGGGCAAAGTATTCCTTCTTCATTGAGTAACTTTGCAATTTTCTGTTTGCCATATCCCTGTATGTAAAGGGAGAAAATTCTGCGTACCACGTCAGCGGAATACTCATCTATAACCAGCTTGTTTTTATCAACGGGAGATTTCTTGTAACCATAGCTTGTAAATGCTCCGATAAACTCGCCCGCTTTCTGCTTTGTCTTGACAGCAGTCTGGACTTTTTTAGAAATATCCCTTGCGTACTGTTCATTAAAGATGTTCTTTATAGGAAGCAACATATCATACGCTTGTTTCATGCTGTCGATACTGTCTGTGACAGATATGAAACGCACCCCCATTTCTGGGAAGTCTCTCTCTAAGTATCTGCCAGTATCAATGTAATCACGTCCAAATCGGGATAAGTCTTTTACTATCACACAATTTACTTTTCCTGCTTTTATGTCTTTCAACATTCTTTTGAAAGCTGGGCGGTTAAAGTTTGTACCAGTAAAGCCGTCGTCAACATACACATCATACAGAACAAGTTCATTTTGTCCATTCACATAATCCGTCAGAAGTTTCTTCTGATTTCCTACACTGTCGCTTTCTTCCTTATCGCCGTCCTCTCTTGATAATCGAATGTAAATAGCTGTGTTAAATAAGTTTAACAATTTTGAATATTTCATTTTGTCCACCTATTCAACTGCTATGCCTATGGTATTATTATACCATAAGTCGGGCTGTTTTCCCATTACATTTATACCGATTTCCCTTATAAATGCGGGCTTTTCAAGTGAGCTTTGACGATACGGACGAGCAATTCTTCCACGGAAAATTTTGACAGAAACTCTCTCTCCACCGTGTATTGGACTACTTCTTTTTTTGACAATTTTAATCAGTCCCCCTTTTAAGGCTATCTATTCTCAACATACGCATAGGGCTTATCCAATATGCGTATATGGTTTTCAGTTTCCAAGCAGACAGACGGCTTTGGAAAGCTCCGCTGGTATCTCAACCAATCTCATTCCTATGAGCAAAACCACCTCTGGGACGTATCATTAT
>CAUEYX010000040.1 GCA_959022495.1 uncultured Lachnospiraceae bacterium
CTGCCTGTCCGGCCTCCACGTACTTACTCAGATCGATCAGTTCTGTCAGCTCCAGGGCCATCTCAAGGTCCGTCTTATCCGCCGCCTTCATATTCAGCGCGTGGATGGCAAACATCAGATCTTTTGCCGCGTCCAGCACTTCCTCTCTCGTGGCATCCTCATCTGCCATCACTGCCTCGCCTTTGGCGATGGCGTCTGTAAACAGCTGCTGAATGGATTCCACCAGCCCGCTGACGGTTCCGTCCTCCACATAGCCTTTCGCCTGGTTCAGGAAATACTCCAGGTTCTTCTTACTTACCGGCGTGGACGGGTCTTCCGTATCATCCGCCGGCACGAGCACTTCTGTCGCCGCATTCACCGCTTCGATCACCGCATCCACCGCTTCCGGCGTGTCCAGCCCGTCCAGGGAGATCTGCGCCAGCTTATCTCTGAACTCCTGATAACTTTCCGCCGTGTAGTTCTCAGCGGGCAGCGCGGCCGCCTTATTGTAGGCGTCCACGGCATCCTGCGGCACTGTAAGCACATGATTCTCAATCTCTGCCTGCTGGTCAAGAATATTCTGCTTATACTGGAGCATGTCTGACACACTGATCTGCTCCTCCCCGTCTGCTGTCATAGCCAGGCAGTCTTCCAGCATTGTTTTCAGGCTGTTATAGAAGCTCTCATCCACATTGCCGTTATGGGAGCCGCCCTCGTACTGTGAAAGCTCGTCCATCGCTGCCTGGGCATACTCTCTGAGCTCAGCGTTTGGAGCCGCGTATACTTCAAATTCATAGAGGCTTCCGCTGTATGACTGGCCGTTCCCTGTATTTTTCCAGCGCTGAAGCTGTACATATTTCACATAACGCGCGTTCACCGGGTCCACAAATACCTTCTGCACGCCCGGAGCCGCGCCGGAATGCGATGCGAACGACTGATCTTCAAAGCTGTATACATCTGTATATTCCTCTCCGTCTTCGGATACCTGGATCTGATACTTCGGCACCTGGGATTCATAATTCAGCACAAAGTCAGAAATTGTCTTCACACTGCCCAGATCGACCAGGAGCCACTGCTCATCCGCTGTCTTTCCGAAGGATACGCGGGAAGTACTGGATACGATCCCATCCACTGCCAGATCCGCGGTAAACCGTCCGTCTGACACCTCAAGACTGGAGACTTCCACATCTTTGTTCAGCGCCAAATTATCTCTGGAAGCAATATGCAGGATTCCGCCCACTTCTTCTTCCGTCATCGCGTAATTATAAACTTCCAGATCGTCAATCCTTCCCGCCGCACTTCCGAGGATCTTCTCAAAGGTCATAATCATCGTACTGCTCTGCTGGGTCTTGCCGCCGATCGTACTGTCCATCAGCTTCGCGGTCCCCATGCTCTCCCCGTTTACATACAGCGTCGTGTTTTTCTGATCACACACAAATGTCAGCGTTACCCACTCATTTTCCGGCATCTCATAGTCAAAGCTGAACCGATATGCCCCGCGTTTGAAACCGAAACTGCCCGTTCCATCGATATTGGCATAGACGGTTCCGTCATTTCCACTAAAGAGAACCGTGTTCTCGCTGATTGCCTCAAGATTCATTTTCACGGATACCGTGTACGGATAACCGATGCTGCTAAACGGCAGGGTGATGTATCCGCCTTCTGAAACTACGGCCGCTCCGTTTTCCACCTTGGCATCTGTAAACGAGGCGTCGTACCCGTTTACCGTGCTGTCGCTGCCATCTTCCGTAAAGGAATAAGACGCCACGCAGTCTCCCTCGCTGTCCACCACTCTCCCCGGATTCGCGTTCGGGACTTTGCCTTCCAGCGCGGACACTCTCTGCTCAAATTCTTCATATGTCTGGTCATCCTGCTTCTCGCCGAACCAGGTCTTTTCTGCTACCAGAGCCACGCCTTCCTTGAACCGGTCATACACATCAAACCATGAGAATCCCGTTTTGAAGGATGTCATATCGTTCCACAGACAGAACTCCGCGCCCTTTGTCTGGGGATGTGCCACAGGCATGATCGTCTCTCCCAGAGGATTACGCCCGGACTTAAAGTTATTTACTTCAAAGTTATTATATAATTTCTCTACGTCAAGACGGTCCGGGTACCCGGCGTTTCCGGACGGCACAATATAGAGCCAGCCGCCGTATGTATTAATGATGTCATATCCGGCGTCATACATCTCATGGACATCAGCCCAGTACGGCGCCCACAGGTTCATCACCGCATCGTTTGACACCGGTGTGCTGCCGTTAAATCCATTCTTTCCAAGAGACGCCCAGAGCCTTGTCTGATATCCCTTCTCATTGACATAATTGATGAAATGGTCCGTCCACTTCCTCATCTGCTCCCCGTACTGCTTATCATACTCATCCGTCCCGATATGGAAGTATTCACTCTGGATCACCGGATCGGAGCCATCCAGATACTCATCGATCAGGTTCTCGATAATCTTCTGATTCGCCTCTCTCGCCTCGTCTGTCGTAATGTCCAGATATCCGGTCTTTAACATCTGTACACCCTCTACATCACGGAAGCACTCTGAATGATACGGAGTGTCAATCTCTGTGATCACATCAAGACCATACTTCTTCATATCTTTCTGATACTGGCGGTACTCATCCTTTGTATAATATCCGTCATCAGCCACAATCTCAGGATACACTTCACTCTCCAGACGGAACGCGCTGTATCCGGAACCGGACCAGTAATCATTGATGTGTACATGGGTTTCGTTCATCTTGAACCATGACATATACACGGTCATTTCTTCCAGATATTCCAGCGGGATATACATACGTCCCACATCAATCATTCCCGCGCGGACTTCATATTTCGGATAATCCCTTGCGGTTCCTTTGGGCGCGTTATCCATTCCCTCATCCTGATATAGGATCTGAGTAATGGATGCGCCGCCGTAAGTCATGCCGGTCACTGTGGGCGACAGGATTGTCACATAGTCACTGATTGTAAGCAGATATCCTTCTTCGCCCAGCTCGTCCGCAGAACCTCCCGCCTGAAGATAGATATCTCCCCGCGCCGGTTCTGTGCCGTTCACAACGGGAATGTCAATCCCCAGCATCTGGTCAAAATAGGTCTTGATAACCTGCGCCGCTCCATCCATTGATGCATCTGCCACAACGATGCGGGAGTCCTCTGTCCTCGTGTAGACCCCGCTGCCGCCTTTCCACTCCCTGAGTCCGGGGAGCACATTCGGCTTCGCATTATCTGTCTCCACGGTCTGATACTGCCCGGGGACCGTAATTTTTATATCGGCCTCTGACTCTGCCACATCTGTCTCATCCTCTGTGTTTACGACTTTATACAGCAGGTTTACATCCATATCCACCAGCGGCTTTACAATCGTGCCGTCCAGCTTCACCACCTGCTGATTATCGCTGCCGAACAGAGAGATCTCATACCCCTGCGGCACTTCCGGCAGAATCAGGGAGCTTCCATCCTCCGATATCTGCGGTGCTTCTCCATTTAAAGATGCCAGCACGTCCTCCGCGCTCTCCATCTTATTCTGCGCGTAGACTTCCAGCTCATAGATAGAATATCCATAATTCGCTGTCTTTGGTTCCTGACAGTCAATCCGGATATAACGCGCGTTTTCAATCCCCAGATCTCTCCATGTCTGCTTTCCGGCTTCCGAAGCAGTACACTCTTCCGCGGTCTCAAATGTGTCTCCGTCCACTGAGAACTGGATTTCATACTTCGTGGCAAATGCTGCCTCCCAGTAGATATCAACCTGCTCTACCGGAGTTTCCACGCCCAGGTCTACCAGGAGCCACTGCTCCTTTGTTCCCTTATCCGTGTTATCGTCATTGGTTGTTCCCGTAGCGCGTTTGGAGCTCCATCTGGAATCACTTCCAGAAGTATCTCCATCAACTGCTTTGTCCGGGGTCCATACTCTGTCCGGGTAAGAACTGGACGCTGTCGCTGTCTTGCCCAGCGCCAGGTTCTCATTCGACGCTGCCCTGGCCGTCACTGCCAGAGAAGGCACCATGCCAGCCGTGAGCATAAGCGACAGAACCGCTGCCCCGAGACGCTTCCATACTTTTACTCGTTTCACTCTTCTCTCCTCCTGGTTCAATTTCTATCTCCTTTTATTTTACCTATACAGAATTTATTCTTCCATCTTATTTTCCGACATTATTTGAAAAAAATGTCGTTTTTTTATTCTTTCACTGCGTAACTTTCCTGTGTATAAGAAAAAGACGGCGCGCCTCATACGCTGCCGTCTCTCTCTTATTTTCCAAAGACTGTTCGCCTCTGTATATCCTGATTGCTTTTAGAAGCCGGTTTTCCTTCTTCTCAGAAGTACTACTGCTGCTGCCGCTGCCGCAAGCACGAGCGTTACACCCGCTGCCACTGCAGAAGTGCTGTCTCCGGTCTGAACAGCTCCGCTGTTCTTATTCTGAGACTGTCCGGCAGTTGTACCTCCCTGTCCGCCGGTGTTTCCGCTGTCTCCACCCGGATTCTGCGGATTGTCTGTATCGTCACTGCCCGGATTCTGCGGGTCATCTGTATCGTCGCCGCCCGGATTCTCCGGTTCGCCACTCTGCTTTTTCTCAAGGCCTTCGTACGCTGCCTGAAGTGCATCCACCGCATCGTCTACCTTGGCCTGATCATCCACGGACAATGTCTCGTCCAAATAGATGCTGTTCGCTGCCGCGAATGCCGTTCGGAACACAGCCACACTCTCTTCCGTATATACGGTCAGGTCCAGACCTTCCATCTGGCTGATCAGCTGTTCAAGCACAGACTTGTCGGCCTTCAGCCTCAGAGCCGCAATCGCATCTACAAGTGCATCCCAAGCACTGTCAACTTCATCCTGGAACGCGTCTCCGTCTGCCAGCACTTCTTTTGCTTTCAGAAGAGCATCCTTAAATTCTGCCTGTCCCTCTTCCACATACTGGGTCAGGTCGATCATATCTCCGAGTTCAACTGCCATCTCAAGGTCTGTCTTGTCTGCCGCTTTCATATCCAGTGCCTGAATCGCGTACATCAGTTTCGCGGCCGCGTTGACGACTTCTTTTCTTGTGGCATTCTCGTCTGCCATCACCGCGTCGCCTTCCGCGATCGCCTCCTCGAAGAGTTTCTGTACAGACTCGATGCAGCCTGCAACAGTTCCATCCTCTACATAACCTTTGGCCTGATTCAGGAAATACTCCAGCGTTCTCTTGCTCACCGGCTGAGATGCGCTGACTTTCTGCAGTTCATCCATCAGAGCCTTATAAGTCCGGTCGATCGTATCCTGAGAAGATGCCGCGTTTTCATTTACAGCAACAGCATAATTATAGACTTCCATGAAGCTGTTCTGTATTTCTTCCGGTGCCCCTGCGACTTCTCCGTTCTCGATAGCCGCCTCCGCCTGCGCGATCGCATTCTGAAGAGCCGACTTATCTGCCTCCTCGGTCTGCGTCTCTTCATACTTGTACAGTTCGAATTCGTAGATCGTCGGATTGACACCTGCCACGATGTTCAGCCGGAACTGGTCTGACGTCACCGGCTCAAAGTTTCCTGTCCATTCTTTTGCGGATCCATTGCTTCCCATGGACTGGCCTGCCAGCGCCGCAGCCCACTGCGTGCCGTCCCAGTATTCGATGTTAAAGTTCGTGATAATGTTCCTGTCGGTCATGTTCATATTGTACTGCACGATGCCGGCTCCATCCACTGTGACCGGCTCAGCGAATTTCAGCTGCAGCCACGCAGTGTATGTATTGTCAGGTGTCGCCCATCTGCTGGGTTCATTCCGATTGCCGTCAATTGCTTTCCATCCGCTGTATGACGCGCTGTACTGTGAAGAAACCGCTGCGTCCTGAGCGTCAGGCGCTACATTAATACGATCGCTTCCAGTACTATATACAGAAGTGAACACATCGCCCATCTGTCTTGTTCCACTGAACAGGGCGGCTTTGACTGTCATCGTCTTTCCTGTCATTACGATAGGCTCCTCATAAACTGCTGAGAAGGACATCGGTTCATTGCCGTCTGTTGTATAGCGGATCTGCAGATCATCAAACTTGCTGGAAAGAGTAATCTCATCTCCCGCGCTTATCGTTCCTGTTCCCGGTGAGAATGTCACCACGAGCTGGTCCGCCAGTCCGGAAAGCGCCGCGGAAGCTTCTTCCAGAGCCGTCTGCGCCGCGCTGTAATCAGCCTTTACCGCATCCGGATCTGCCAGTACTGCCGCCGCGCTGTCAAGCTGGCCGCGCAGTGCTGTTACAAGCTCCAAATAAACCGCCCACTCTTCATCCGGGTCTGCTGCCTGATAAACCGCGTCCGCTGCCACATATGCGTCTTTCAGCGCGATCGCTGCCCGTGCTGTATCACATGCAGCTGCCAGAGCCTTTGTCTGGTCATAATATTTGCTGCTGTCCTGATCTGCGATAATCTGCTCTGACTCTGTGATGCATGCATCCAGAACCGCTTTCGCCTCTGCAAGCACCTCATCTGTCATCTGAGCCGAAAGTTCTTTCGCCGCGTCAACCTGTGCCTGAAGCTTCACCGGAGAACTGTTGAAGTCGATCACATAGGTCTGTCCCTCTTCTGTCGGGAAGGAGATCCTGTCATCTGACAGTTTTGTCACTTCCACAGGCGTTCCGTCTGCCGTCTTCACTTCGTACGCCGCAAGACCCGCGTACTCTCCTGTAAATGTTCCGCCGCTTCTGGATGTAACCGTAAAGCGGTCCGCAGAATTCTCTGACCACTCCATGCCGATTACGAAGTTGCCCCTTGCGACCAGTCCCTGTACATTTCCTTCTGCCCAGGCTTCGGATACTGCCGGGAGGAACTGGGTATATCCAAGCTGGCTCTGAACCAGGGCCTCGGAGATTCCTGCTGTCAGTCCGTAGTTTCCGTCAATCTGATACGGCGGGTGGGAATCCAGGAAGTTGTCCAGGATGCCGTTCTTGTTGCCGGCAATCATTCCGCTGATCAGTTTGTATGTATTCTCACCGTTTCCGGTGCGCGCCCACATGTTCAGCTTATGGGCCTTGGACCATCCGGTTCCTGCCGGGCCTACTTCGCCGGCGCTTCCTCTCTCGTCACGGATCTCCAGGGTCCGGATGGCCGCTTCCATCCACTCCTCGTTGTCTTTATTGATCAGAGTTCCCGGATACAGCCCGATCAGCTGGGAGGTATGGCGGTGGAGTGATCCCTGGTTCGCGCTTCCGCCCGCGCCAAAGTTCGGGATGCTCACTTCCGCAAGGTCTCCAGCCTGTGCCTTTCCTGTGGTTGTCTCTTCGTACCACTCTTTTACCTGTCCCTCATCGCCGATAATGATGGGATTGAGCTGGCTCTGGGTCTCTTTCCACGCTTCTCTCTCATCCGCGTCCACGCCCAGCGTCTCGGATGCCTCGATTGCCATCTCATACAGCTCCCATACAAGGGACTGGTCATAGGTCGTACCGTTGGTAGTCGGTCCCTGCTCCGCTGAGAAGGACGGCCCTACCACCAGACGGTCCTGATAGTCGCTCCACCAGAGGAATCCATCCCAGAAGTTGGTCATCTCCTTGAGCATCGGATAAATGGTATCCTCCAGTACTTTCGTATCCTGTGTATACAGGTACTGGTCATATACATTCTGGAGTGCCCAGGAAGATCCGGTCACGTTCCAGCCGTATTCCTGTCCTCCAAAGGGTGCTGTACATCCGAATGGGTTGTTCTGGGTATTTACCAGGAAGCCGTTTCCTTCCCCAATCGGAGTATTGATCACATCGTCTGTCTTCTGTGCCGCCGAACGCTCTGCTGTCACACGTCCCGGCTGCACCAGGGATTCCACATAATCGGTAAATACTGATCCGCATTCCGCCAGGTTCGTCTGGTATGCCGGCCAGTAGTTCATCTGCACGTTGACATTAAAGTGGAAGTCCGCGCCCCAGTAGGAACCTGCGCTCCCGATCATCCAGATGCCGCACAGGTTGCTGGGAAGCTCATCTCCTTCCCTGGATGCTGCGATGGTAAGGTAACGGCCGAACTGGAAGACCATCTCTTCCAGCACATGGTCATGGTTCCCCTTCCGGTAGTCCGCCATCATCTCATTGATGGGCTTCTGCGCGCACTCGCCGCCCAGGTCGATCTCCACACGCCCGAACAGTTCGGAATAATCCGCCACATGGTCCGCGCGCAGATCGTCATAGCTCTTCCCCGCTGCCGCGTCCACCGTCTCCGCCAGGGACGCGCTCAGCTCCTCCGCGGTCTCCCCTGTACGGTAATCCGGGTATTCGTTCTTATAATCGGTGTCTGTAGAATAAACGATGGTCACCGCGTCCGCGTTCTCCACGGTGACGGTGCCGTCATCATTATCTTTGATGGTTCCGCCTTCGTTTACGATCTGCGCCTGCATCTCGCACTTCATCTGGTTGTCACTCACCTGGCCTGCCAGCGTGATCTTCCCGTCTTCCGCCTTCTTCGTCGTTGTCAGTCCGGAAGCCGCCTGTACGGACGCTGTAAAAGAAATCTTTCCACTCTCAGACGCCGTCAGTCTCGTTACAACTGCTTTGTCCGGATGGCTGGCAAAGTATTCCCTCTCATAGTGCACGCCCTGATAATCGTAGTTTACAGACGAAATGCCTGTGCGCATATCCAGGTCCCTGACATAATTGTCCACGTTGTCATTCGTTACGCCAGTGGCTGAGAAATCCAGGTACAGGTCACCGAAATCCTGGTACTGTCCCATACCGTTTCCGTCGCCCCACACTTCTGAGACAGTGGATGTCCCCTGGGGGAACACCGATGTGGTATGGTTGTCCAGCTTCTGCCGGATTGCCTCCAGCTGCTCCTCTGTCACTGCAGTATCCCGGTTGCCGCCGTCATAATTCGGACGGCTCTCACTGGGACCGCCGCGCCACAGTGTTTTCTCATTAAAATGGATCTGGTCATTGGCCACCTGACCGAACAGGATGCCTCCCGTCTTCCCATTCCCGATCACCAGGGAGCTGTTCTCCCAGTCAGACCTCGTCCCGGGGGATGTGTACCACATCCGCAGCTTATTGCCGTCTGCCATGGGCTTGTTCGACGCGTCCGCGCTGTACTGGACAGATGCTGTACCGGCATCCGTATTGTCTGCCGTATTATCTGCTGCGTAGACAGGCGCGGCCGTAATAGCCATTTGTCCTGCCAGCGCCAGCGCCAGCACGGCATTGAACCGCTTCTTCTGCTTCATAAATACTTCTCCTCCTTTATTATATAGTTTTACATTATTTATTATAACGCGAAACATAATGCTGTAACCAATATTATACGACACATTTTCTAAATTTTGTAGTTTTTTCTCCTTTTTTTTGTTATATTTTTCTCCTATTTTCCATTTAAAAAGAGACAGTGTACATGGGTGTTCCAGCACACTGCCCTTTTATTTTCTGTTTATTTACATTTTATATAACGGATATTTCCTGGCACAGACCGCCCTGTCAGTTCCGTCTCCCTGCTCTGCGCCGAATTACAAGAAGCACAGTTCCCGCCGCGAGCACAGACAGCATACCTGCCACAGACGGAGTGGTGTCTCCGGTTTTTGCGGCTCTGCCTGTATCTGTTCCCACGCCGCTGTCCTGGTCTGTCTTTCCGGCTGCCTCGCCCTTCTGCTCTTCGCCGTCTGTACCGGTTGTTTCGCTGTCCCCAGCAGTTTCCTCCTGGACTTTCTTCAGCCCGTCATAGGCTGCCTGCAGCTCGGAAACAGCCTTATCCACCTCTGCCTGTTCCTCCATAGACAAGGTGTCATCTGTCAGGATGTCATTCGCTGCTGCCAATGCCGCCCGGAACACCGCCGCGCTCTTTTCTGTATAGGCGCTCAAATCCAGTGCTGCCGCCTCACTGATCAGATCTTCCAGCACAGACTTATCCGCTTTCAGCCGCAGATCACTGATCGCCTGCACAAGGGCATCCCATGCGCGGTCAACGTCCTCCTGGAACGCGTCCCCGTCTGCCAGCACCTCTTCCGCCTTCGCAAGAGCATCTAAGAACTCTGCCTGTCCCGCTTCCACATACTGGTACAGATTAATCATGCCCGCAAGTTCCACGGACATCTCAAGATCCGTCTTATCTCCGGCCTTCATATCCAGCGCCTGGATCGCGAGCATCAGTTTTGCCGCCGCATTCAGCACCTCTTCTCTCGAAGCATTCTCATCCGCCATTACCGCTTCTCCTTCAGTAACAGCTTCTTCCAAGAGCTTCTGTACGGACTCAATACATCCGTCAGCGGAGCCATCCTCCATATATCCCTTAGCCCGGTTCAAGAAATATTCCAGCGTTTTCTTCCCTGCCTGATCCGGCTCCACCGGTTTTTCTGCCGGTTTCAGTTCTGCCCGCGCAGCGGACAGCGTTTCTGCCAGTTTATCAATTTCTTCCTGAGACGCTGCCGCCCTTGCGCTTTCATCCTCCAGAACTTCCTTTGCCTGCTCATACGCGGCGATATACGCGTCTGCCATCTCTCCGGCCTCATATTCTCCCGCTTCGATAGCCGGGATGACTGTATTTGTGCCGTCCTCCACAAGGCGCTCCAGCACGGTCCAGTCCTTCTTCGCGCCATCCAGGGCTGTCAATGCGTCAGACAGTTCTTTCTGCGCCTTCTGGATTTCCGGGTAGAACGCGTTCTCATCTCCCAGTACTTTCTCTGCCTCTTCCATCATCTGTTCCAGTGCTTCAACCGCGTCCGGCTCATAATCTCCACGGTTCATCAATTCCCGTTTTTCCTCTGCCACTGCGTATGTCTCCGCAAGGGCTGTCTTATCTGTAAGCTGTGCGGTGATCTCAGCCATCTCCGCTGCCGCCCGGTCAACATCTTCCTGGCCTGCCGCGCTGTTGTCACGGACAATGAGCATATTGTGGTACGCGTCCATAAACTGCTTTTTATACGTATATGCCAATTCATCTACTCTTCCGCTGTCAATATACTTGGATTCCACGTCCGCAATCCTGCTGTTCAGGGCTGTGCGGTCCACATCAGCCCCTTCTCCGGTCTTTCCTGACACAATGAATCCGTCCACAACCGTATATTCTCCGGTTCTTGTGGGCTGGCTGACGCCTGTCAGCGTATAAGTCCCCGGCGCAAGCTTTGGCGACTCATAGACCGGCACCTGATACTGACCTGAAGAACTGCTGATGTAGCACTGCGCGAGCCCCTCTGCCACGACATCTCCATTCTGATCACAGATAGTCACCGCAATATTGGACTGATCATTTTTGGAGCGGGAAAGCATGGTAATCTGCTCGCCCTGGAATGTCACCTCGAACCACGGCGCGTCGCCGCCCTGGTAATTATAGCCCATGCACTTGCCGCCCTGGTCATTGCTGTTGGCAGAATAGAACCATTGGTTTTTCACCCCTGTTGTGGCACCGGATATTTCCGTACTGTAAGTAACGGCCTTGTCGTCGCACTCCAGTATCCGGTCTGCCACAGACGCTTCCGCCGGGACGGTCACGGTAAGCGTGCGCTCCGCCGTCGTTCCATCCGCCATATCTGTCACCTGGAATGTCACGTCCACAGCAGTGGTCTCTGCCGGAGTGGTAATACTTCCGTCCGTACTGATCACGTCCTCATTGCTTGTCTTGACAATCTTAAGGCTGAATCCGGACGGAAGTACAGACGGAATCAGTGTCTTTGATTCCGCTGAGGGCTGCTGTACACTGAGCATCTGCGCCACATCCCTGGCGGTCAGCGCGCGTTCTGCCTTTACGTTAACTACCGCGGTCTTTTCTGCCTCAGCACCATCCGCCTGACTGGTTACTTTAAAGACCAGTGTAACATCTGTATCCTCCACCGGCGCTGTAATGCTGCTGTCTAATGCCACGATCTCCGGCGCGCTGGATTCCTCCAGTGCCACCTCATACCCTGCCGGTACCACAGAAGTCATCACCCGTTCTGCCCCCAGGGCCGGATCATAGATCACCAGGCCGTCCGCTACACTTTCCGCTGTCGTCTCTTTCGTATCATAGTAACTGTCGTACAGCTCCACCTCTGACAGCGTGACCCCCGCAGTACCGGACATCTCAAATGTAATGCGGATCTTCTGGGCTGTCGTATCCGGAAGCTCTACACCCAGGTTCGTGCCAACGCCTCCGCCGGACGCGATCTGTGTCCACGCCCCATCCAAATATGCTTCCACAGTATAAGCCGCCACACGGTTGGCAAAGCTCGCCGCCTCTTTGATGACCAGATAGTTGAACTGCTTTTCTCCGCCCATATCATAGGAGACTGTAATCGGAGATACCTTGTCATCTGTCGCCCACCTTGTACCGCTGTTTCCGTCCACGGACTTATCCGCCGCGTAGGCCGACTGATTTTTATAGTAATTTGTGGCTTCCGCCTGAGCTCCGACCAGGAGGTTCTCCCCTGTAACGAGACTTCCTTTGGACGGAACATCGATGTCAAACTGACTGATGACTGCCTTCTGCGCGACAGCATAATTTCTTCCTTCTACGTGTTCAACCGACAGTGTATAACTGCCAAGCGGAAGTTCTTTCTTCGTATATAGGCTGCAAGAATCGCTTCCACTCTCATAGCAGTAAAGATCTGCCTCTCTGGACTCAACTGTCTCTCCGTCAGAGCCTGTCAGTGTCACGCGGATCTTTCCGCAGTCATTGTTAGAACGTCCGACGATCGTAATTCCCTCGCCATAGAAGTCCATCGTCAACGTATCTCCCATCGTCTCACTGGTAATCTTAGTTCCTGACACAGTCCAGTTCCCATTCTTTGCCACCGTGGCATCTGCCGCCGGGACGGTCTGCGTCTGGCATCGCTCCATCAGTCCTTCTCTGGCCATCCGCATCCGCTCTCTGGCCACGGTCATATCCCTCAGCGTCACGGATTCTCCGCTTTCCATCAAGGCAAGCGCGTTTTCCCTGGCTGTCTGAAGCGCCTCCCAGCTTTCATCCGTATAATCCCTGGCCAGGAGCCCCTTCGTCCGGTCATACTCCTGGGTCAGAGAGGCGAGGTCATAGACATCCTGCCCCTTTTCCAAAGTAAAGGTCCGGCTGATATATTCTTTAGCCCCCGCAATATGGATCAGCAGTTCATAGGTCCCCTGCAGATTTGCCGGGGCAGAGAAGTCCGCCTTAAACCCACTGTAATGCTCCACATCGATGAGCTGCTGCGCGATAACGCTGCCGTCGGACGTATCAATCACCTGGACTGCGGCCTGCGCATTTTTCTCCGGCAGCTCATAAGCGATAAATGACAAATCACCCAGAGCGGAATCATAGTACATGCGGATATCCGCTCCGTCTTTTCCTTCCAGGGTCACGCGGGAGATCGGAAGCTCCCTCTCCGACACACCTTTCTCCTCAAAGCCTGACGGAACAGCATACTCTGTGAAATCTGCTGTCGGTATTTCTTCCTCCCGCTCAGACGGAGCCGCCGGTGTATATGTGGACGCCGCCGCCCCGCCGGCTGTGATCGTGTACGTTTCTCCTGCCTCGGTCGCAAAACAGATGGTATTCTCATCTTCCGCCGTAAATGTGATTTTATTTCCAGCGGAATCCGTAACCGTGCTGTCCGCGATCTCATTGTACCGGATCTTCAGCTCATTTCCGTTATTTGACAGGGCCGTCATCTTCGTCAGGGCGCTGTCCTCCCATGAAGCGCTGATCTCGAAATTCCCCCGCGCCACAAGTCCGCTGTAACTTCCGTCAGACCACTCATCCGGAAGCGCAGGAATCGGCTGTACATACCCTGCATGGCTCTGAAGCAGCATTTCAGCTACCCCTGCGGTCAATCCCAGTGTACCGTCAATCTGAAACGGCGGATGGGTGTCAAAAAGATTGGAAATCGTACGCTCCGCCAGGATTCCTGAATAGCAGTCCAGCGCATTCTCTCCGTCCAGCAGGCGGGCCCACTCGCACATCTTCATGGCCCTGGACCATCCCGTAGAGGCATTCCCCCGCTCTTCCAGTGATACTCTTGCCGCCGCGAATTCATCCGGCGTCTCCGCGGTAATCAGCGACAGCGGATACAGCCCCAGCAGATGAGAGGTATGGCGGTGAGGTCCGCCGTAATCTGCCGAGTTGGTCAGATCATCGAGCTCGACCACATCCTCCTCTCTCCACTCCTTGATCTGTCCGTGCTCTCCGATGCGGATGGGATCAAGGCGCTCCTTCTGCTCTGCCAGAGTATTGATCCATTCTGTGTCCGTCTCACCCACAATGGCGCTGCTCTCAATCACGTCCTTAAACAGCTGATAGGTCAGGGACTGCTCGTATGTGGTTCCCACTGTGACCGGCCCGTGCTCTGATGAAAAGCTGGGCGCCACCACAAGACTTCCATCCCTTGGGTCTTCCACAAGAAGTTTAGACAGCGCCTGGGCAGCCTCTTTCATCGTGGGATAGATCTTCTCTTTCAGCATGTCCTCATCACCGGTAAAGAGGTAATAATCATAAATATTGTTGCAAAGCCACGCGGAGGAAGCCGGATTCAGCGCATACGAATACGAGTCATGGGGAGAGGTATATCCAAAGGGATTATTAGAACAGTTGACCGTCCATCCTCCGTCCTCAATCCCCAGGTACTCCCGCGCCGTCACGCGCCCGGGCTCCCTTAAGCTTTCCACATAGTCGATCAGCGGCAGCATCGTATCCGCCATATTGGTTACCATAGCCTGCCAATAATTCATCTCAAGGTTTACATTCAGGTGATAATCCGAGCTCCAGGAAGGATTGTTATTATCATTCCACACTCCCTGCAGGTTTGCCGGGAGCGACCCTTCCCGTGAGGACGAGATCAGGGCATAGCGGCCGAACTGGAACGTCAGCACTTCCAGCTCCCTGTATTTATCGTCACTGATATCCCCTGCCTTAAACGCGCTCTGATATTCCCGGAGCAGTTCATTGGTCGGAAGGCTGTTATCGTACTGCCCGAGGTCCGCCTCTACAGTTCCAAACAATGCCTCATAATCCGCAATATGCTCTGCCCTTAATTGGTCGTATCCCTTTGCCGAGGCATCCTCAATCCTCTTCTCCACTTCCGGAAGCGGGTCATCTCCTTTGTACTCCGGCCAGTCATTCGCATAATCCGTGCCGATGGTCACAAGGATAATAACGGACTGCGCGCCCTCCACCCGGATGTCATTGTCCGTGGTTCCTTTTACCGTGCCTTCTCCCTCATTGAGCACCCGCAGCCGGGATGCCAGCTTCATATCGTTGCTCTTTAAGTTCGCAGTGACCGTCAGTGTGTCGCCGCCCTCCACACTCTTTTCCACATTGACTTTTGTTTCCGCGCCGCTGCTGATTTTCTCCGTCACAAGAGGCTCAAGGTTCACTGTAAAATTCAGCTTTCCTGCCTCGCTCGCGGTGAATTTCAGCGCGATCACATTGTCGGGATAATTCGCAAGGTACTCCCTTGTATACGTTACGCCGTCGTCAGAATATGTAACCCCGCCGGCTGCATTCTCCAGGTTCAGATACCTGCGGTAATCTTCCGGTGTCTTGGAAGGCTGGTTATCAAAAGTCAGATTCAGATCCCCAAATGTCTGGTAGGCTCCGCGCTCCTTGACCCCTTTTCCATACAGCAGGCCGGTCCCCATAATATTGTCCACTGTATCCTGGTCATAATTGAATGCCGCTTCTCTGAGCGCAGGCAGCAGCTGATTTCCTCCAGTCTTGTTGCCCCCCGTATAATCCGGTCTTGAATTGGGGCCGCTCTTCCATATCGTTTTCTCGCTGAGCTGGATCTTCTCATCTGCCAGTCCTCCATAAAATGCCGCCCCCATATACCCGTTTCCAATCACCAGCGGCTGAAGATCATCCGCACTGGTACTGGAGCCGGAGACCCAGTTATAGTTTCCAGCCGGCTCGTCGTACCAAAGCTCCAGCTGTGCCGGGGCATCTGCAGACGCTGCCGGAGATGATGTCTCCGCATTCTGCTCCTGCGCCTGCACGTTCTCCGCACCTGCCGGCGCCAGAAATCCGGCCAGCATCAATGCGGTCAGCGCCAGACTGACTGCTTTTTTCCCTCTCATACCCTGTCCTCCTTCATAAATTTCGACAATTCATCATTATAATCAATTCTAACATGCTTCATCTTTATTTTTAGAGTTATATTCCGACATTTTACGCAGACCATGTCGTCTTCTCTTAATTTTCTCCTGCCCATCATCGCCGTTTCCACAAAACCATAGGCGGCAGTGCTGCCCATCTCCGCCTGTCCATTTCCTTCTAATTCCGAATAATCAGTTAAGAATTTCATAACTATTTTTCGATTTCTTTAAGACTTTAAACATATTTTGGACACATTTCGCGGGTATACTAAGACCCAGATAGTTGATAAAACAACTATCTCCCCCCTCATAAAGTATAGACATCCCGGGGGACCGGGATGTCGCACTTTACTCTCATTCCTTTAGATAACTTATAAACACGAAACCCGTTAGCCGAAAGGTTAACGGGTTTTCGCTGTACGCAGCTTCATTTCATTATGACGCCATCTCTTTTCCCATTTTGATAAATCCCAGTTCCTGTTCTGTATACAGGATCTTTTCTTTTACTCCCGCTGCTCCCAGCGGCACTGTATCTTCTATGACAGATAATGCATAGCGATATCCTATATAAAACGAATATCGTAAAATTCCCAGTTCCTTTTCTTCATAAGTAGAATAAACAACTGTCAGATTCTCTGCATCCTCTGTCCCCAAATCTTTTCTGATACTTTCAAACAGGCTGTTTATCTCGTTTTTACGGTCATAATGTTCCTTATACTTCTGCATATTCGGCATCATCAAAAGTTCTTTAAAGACAAATTCATTAAACGCGTCTTCTGTGCTATCCTCTACAAAATACTGTTCAAACCCGGCATAAATTCCTCTCTTCATCCCCCAGCCAAGACTGTACTGCTGATTCTCGGCGAACAGCCTCTCCATCTGTTCCAGATCTTCTTTCTGTTTCTCTGTTAACACCGGGCTCAGCTTTTCTTTTCCTTCCTGATATTCCTTTTCCACTTCATAACACTGGCCAGTCATTTCTTCCGAATATGTTTTAAGAATACTCTCCAGCAGCTCATCCGAATTCATATTCTGCGCTAATCCCTTTAATTCTTTTTCAATATTCATGTTTTTTCCTCCTCATGTGCGCTTCGTCAAAAATCCCCCTATGCATCAGGCTATTTCTGAACATCATAGACTTTATGTTTCGTAAAACAAGCACGCCGGTCAGAAACCCTTTTGTGCTTATTTTCTATAAAACGGAAAACCTCTGCGGGAAAAACAACTTCTCCCCCGCAAAGTCCGACTAGAAAAAGAATTAAAACAAATGGAGCTTATTCCTATGCTTCAATTGCGGGATAAAACATTGCAAAAGCATCTCTTCGAATATACATAAGCTGTCTCACAGACAGTTTGGGGCAATACGGAAGATAGAATATCCTATGGTCCCAAGCGGTGAAATAAAAATGCTGAAGCCCGCCGGCCGGACGGCCGGCGGGTTTTGCTATCCTGCACATCTTTCTAGCCTGGTTAAAACTTACTGTTCTACCGCGTTCTTCTCCTTTTCACATACACGCATGTGCCGGCCGATACTGCCCCCAGCACTGCCCAGAGCATGGCTGTGGCACCCGTGTCTCCTGTCTTCACCGCTTTATCCCCTGCACTGTCTGCCTGATCACCTGCTCCTCCGTGTCCTGTACCCGGTCTGCTGCTTCCACCGTTCCCATCGGACGGATTCTCCGATGGTTCCTGTGTACCCGGATTTTCCGGATCGGGGTCTTCCGGATCCGGATTCTCCGGATCGGGTTTCTCTGGATCGGGATCTTCCGGCTCCGATGGTTTCTCTGTAAGGCCCTTGACTGCGGAGGCAAGTTTTTCTGCTGCTTCATCCACAATATTTTGATCCGCCTCTGAGATATTTTCATCTCCCAGAATTTTCTTTGCTTCTTCCAATGCCGCTTTCAGCGCCGCAGCAGTCTCATCCGTATATTTATTTGTGTCAACTGCTTCTGCTTCCTTTATGCATGCCTCCAAAGCCGCCTTATCTGCTTTCAGCGGAAGATGATCCATCGCCGCGTTCAGCTCTTCACAGCTCTTATCAATCTGTTCCTGTGTTACAGAATCTTCTCCTGCTTTCACCGCGTCAAGAACTGCCTGCGCATTCTCCCTGGCCTCTTCAAATACCGCCGCCGCGGACGGGATCACGTTGTCTGTCGACAGGCCGTCCGCGCGCTTCAGCGCTTCCTCCAGAGCCTCTGTAGAAAGCTCCTCTCCCGATCCGGGTCCTTCTGACTCCAGCCTGTAGTTTACAACATAAACGCCATCTGCATCAGCCGTCACATCTGTGTCGATCATCCAGTCCACATCTGAGTAAGAACCGCCTGACACCGTATATTCGACAGCCACTCCGTCATCTCCGTACTTCGGTACCACCAGACCTGTCTCTACGACATCCGCCAGTACATGAGAAGATGCCGCTGTCAGATATTCCGCCCGGCTTCCGCTCTCATAGGAGAGCGTTACCATATGCGGCCGCTTCCCTTCTGCATTGTCATTGTCCAGCCAGCGCACTTCTGTATCCAGCACCACCGATCTGATCCCGCTGACTGTGAATCCATCTTCCGCGTTCCCGCCGCATTCATAGCGGTAACCTTCCTTTTCTCTGCCGCTGTCAAAGTCATCCGTAATGCAGTATATTTCAAAGGTATTCCCCATTTCCGGATCTATGTTTTCAAATGTTCCTGTCCAATCCTCCGCTTCAGACAGCGTCAGTTCACTGCCCTCAACTTCTTTTCCGTCGACTTTAAGACCGACTTTTACATTCTCCGGGCGGGCCTTGTCTTTATCATTTCCATCCTTCCAGTCCATGGATACTTTGATCTCAAATGGCTCCGGAACAATGGCGCTGTAAACATGGATTTCACCAATGCAGGCAAGTTTGTACGCAATCTGATTGTAGCTGTCTGTCACTGTCACCTTCAGCCGATCCGCAGTTACCGGCTCGTCAAATATCACTTCACCGCTGCCCTTTGCGCTCTCTTCGAATGAGAAGGATTTTACCTTCTCCCATTCTCCGTCTCCCAGCTTCGCATAGATCTCCGCGTCCTTAATAAAGCCGTTATTTCCAACCGGCGTCTTGCCCTGGAAACGGATCTTGCCTACCAGTTTCTCCCCGCCGACACCGAATTCAATAGACTGGGGAAGCTCATCATACTCAGCCGGGTTTTCGACATACTGCGTATGCCACGCACTTCCCAGATTTCCGTCAAAGGCCAGAGCCGGTCCGCCGTCACTATACTGCGACGGGTCTTTGTAAGATGTCGCGCTGCAGTCTGCGGCCATTACGCTCTGCGGGATCTCTTCATATGTTATCTCCGCGGCCGAGGCAGCCTTTATTTTCACAGTTTCTTCTGCCTTCCCGTTCTTCGCCGTGTTTCTATTCAGTTTCAGTGTATACACATTGCTTACGAGCTGATCTTCCGACTGTACGATTACCTCTGCCGTGCCGGATTCATCCGCCGGAACCACAGTCACCGCCGCATTCCCTTTGGCTTCCGCCGTAATAACCGCCTGCGCCGGATCTTCTGCATCCACTGTATAGCCGTCTGCATTTACGGTTCCCGGTGTAAAGCCCTCGGGCTCCCTGCCGTCCACTGTAAGACTCTCCAAAACCGCGGAGCTGTTCATTGTGTACCCAAACGCAGTTGTCCAGATCTCTGCCTCTTTCAGGCCCACATATCCGTTCCCCTGCTGCTTCATGGTGATGCGCACACCCTTAGCACTGCGCGGCGCATCCAGCGTGAATGTCGTTTCACCTGTCGGAGAATATTCCGTGGAGGTGAATCCGACCTCGCGGAAATCCACTCCATCCTCAGCCACCTCGATGGTCACCTTTTCCGGGACGCCTACATTCGCGTCCGTAAAGAACCACAGTCTGACTGTGTCAATCTCTTTTGCCTCTTCCCAGGTAAATGTGATAAACGGGGAAGAACTCTGGAGATGATCGTTCCAGTTTGTCCAGCGCTCCTGCGGGTTATTGACAACATCCTTTACACCGTTGACAATAGAAAGCAGGTTGTCCGCCTTCTGGCCGCAGCTCTCTGTCAGCTCTTTATACTGCGGAGCCACATTAACCGGCTCCATGGTCTCACCTTCTGCCACACGCACTGTCGCGTACACCTTAAAAGAGGTATCTTCCGATACGTTTACGATTCCTGTGACCGTAATCACATCCCCCACTGTCTGGACATCTTCCTCTGTAATCTCGTCCCATACAACCGGGTATTCGCCGTATATCTCTCCATTTTCCAGAATTCCGGATACTGTCTCCGGGAGTGCCGGAACTACTCCCGCGCTGGTTGCCCTGGAATAGTTCTTAAATCCGGCAAAAACAGGCAGTACGTGCAGGAATGCTTCTACATCTATGTTATCTCCGCCGGCAGTGAGCACACCTTTCAATGTGTAATCACCGGGCGTGTTATAGACATCCTGCGGAACTTCTTCCCAGACAATGGTTCCTTTCGCGGAACTGCCGTCGCTCATTGTCACACGAACTTCCGTCTGAAGTTCCGGTTCCGCCCCCATTGTCACTGTATAATCTTTTGTAATCTCATAAGCCTTCACATATGCAGGTCCCTGCTCATCCCCGGTGGTGTTCACAGTCACTTCTGCGCCTTCTAAGCCGGAGGATTCTGCTCTCAGGGTAAAGCCGCCCGCCTTATCTGTACTGCGCACGATGACAAGCGCCTTTCCTGAAAACGCGTCAATGTTCGCGCTCTTCTTGCCGGTAAGTACAGTTGGCTGCTGGAACTTATCTGTGGTAGACGGATTTCCATTGTCAACACCTACAATCGTGCCGTTTCCGGTAAGGCTGAAACGGATATTGTTTCTCGCCGGGCTTACAACCCTGCCGTCTTCGTCAAGCACATCCACAGAGAGAAAGGCAAGGCTGCTTCCATCTGCCTGGATCTCACTCTTTTCGGCCTCCACTTTCAGGCTGGTTCCGTCGTCGCTGTTCGTTGTGACAGAATCAAGGCCGTATGTATCCTTGATCAAATTTCCGTCTTCATCATAAGCCTTTGCGCTCAGCGTGCCCTCTTCGTACTGTACGCTGAACTGCGCGGCCATGCGTTTCCACTCTGCACTTTCATTGACCGCCGTGCAGAGCTCTTCATTATTCGATACATTCGTATAAGTAGAATATGTATAACCCGCGTTTGTCGTAAAATCGTTTCTCGTCGCGGTTCCGATCTTCTGATCATTTAAGAACAGCTCCACCTTTGCCGCGTTCGAATACAGGTAAACCGGAACTTTCCCATTGCTGATCATCAGATCCTCCGCATTCCAGCTCTGGGGCACTACATGCAGTGTCGTCTTATCTTCCACCCACTGGCTGGTGTAGAAGTAGTAAGAATCTTTCGGGAATCCTGCTGTATCAAGTACTCCGAAGAAACAGGAATTGGGCACCGCCTGGTTTCCGCCCACGACACTGCCCGCGCCTGTTCCATTCCAGGCGCCTGTCCCTGTCGGCTCTCCGATATAATCAAAGCCTGTCCAGATAAATTCACCCATGATGAAATCATTTTTAATGGTATAATACCAAGACTCTCTGGCCGTATTTCCCCAGGACACGCTGGCTGTATCGTATGATGTACACTGATAATCACCATACTGTGATGATGATGAGAGTGTGTTGTAGATCCCCCGGCTGTTCGCGGGGGAAGCAGTCTCGGTCCCTACCAGGGGCCATGTCGGCTGCTGACTGTGCTTATTCGCATACTGCGCGGGATAGTAGTTCAGACCTACCACGCCCCCGGACGCAATCACCTGTCTGTCGATATTGGTACGGAAATCACTCTGGCTCCAGGAGTACTGGTTATCTCCCATTGTGATCGGTTTTGTATCATCAATGTCCTGAATCCACTGAATCAGGCTGGATGCAATCCCCGGATAGGTTGTCTGGCAGTCATTTCCGCTGACGCATCCTGTGGGAAGCTCATTTCCGATTGACCACATCACCACAGACGGGTCATTCTTATCACGGTTCACCGTTGACTCCAGCGCGAACTGAGCCCATGTCATATCCGCGTTCCCGCCGATCACCTGATTATCTGCCGCGAGCGTCTTATTGAACTCTTTCCCGAAATCATTATAATTTCCATTTTTATAATTGGTCCAGCCATCAAAGATCTCATTCATAACAAGGATGCCTTCCTCATTGCATATCGAGATCAGCATATCTGAGGGAATATTGTGGCTGCTTCGGATGGCATTACAGCCCATGCCTTTGAGGATCTCTACCTGCCGCTTTACCGCGTCATAGTATGACGCCGCGCCAAGGGCGCCCAGGTCATGATGCATGCACACACCCTTCATTTTCACATTTTTCCCATTCAGCTGGAAACCGACGTCCGCGTCATAGTTCAGATAACGGAAACCAAACTCGGTCTCGTAAGTATCAATCACATCTCCGTCTTCCAGGATTTCTGTCTGTACATAATACAGGCTGGGGCTGTCACAGTCCCAAAGTTCCGGCTGATTGACGACAACTACCTGCTCAGCTGTCACTTCACTCTCCGCGCCGACCGTCACCTCTTCCTCGCCGGCCGCTTTAGAGACCAGTTTCCCCTGGTCGTCAAGAATTGTCGTTCGCACTGTCACCGTGCCGGACTCATCTCTTTCATTTTTCACCTCTGTCTCTACATGGACCGTCACATCACCGTTCTGCTCTTCTTCCAGGTCTGGTGTTGTCACATAAGTCCCCTTATCCGCCACATGGATATCCCCGGATACATCCAGCGTCACATCCCTATAGATCCCGGACCCGGAATACCAGCGGCTGGACGGAAATTCGTTCACCGCCTTGACAGCAATCACGTTCTCTGTCTTTCCATCACAAGTCACATAGTCGGTAATGTCCAGCGAGAAATCATTATAGCCATAGAAGTTTTCACCGATCTTTGTCCCGTTCACATACACATATGCATGATTATACACACCGTCAAAATTCAGTGTCAGCGTCTTTCCCTTGTAATCAGCCGGAAAGACAGCGTTCTTCCTGTACCAGCCTGTCCCACCCGGAAGAAAACCGGATTCCGCCTCGTACTGCGCGGAAAATTCCTGGTCCATGCTGAAATCATGGGGAAGTCTGATATCTTCCCACCCGGAATCATCAAAATCTCTGCTGTCCGCGTTCGCCGCGTCGCCAAGGCTGAATTTCCAGCCGAAGTTGAAATTCCCTTTGTCCGCTTTCGTCTCCGGGATAAATGCGTCCGATGATTTGGCTGCTGATCCCGCCGTCTTCCCCGGCTGCGCATCCTCTGTATCCTTTGCCAGCGCCGGAATGCCGACAGTTCCAAGGACCGTTGCCGCGGCCAGGCACGATGCCAGGCACCGGGCCTGCATTTTCTTTTTCATAAAACTTTTCCTCCTGTAATAACAAAACTATTCCCACCGTTTAAACACAGCATAACATGGTTCAATTATGTCATATTGAATATTATATTTCAATGTTTTTATTCATTTTTATGCATTCTGTCCACCATCTCAGTATTGTCCCAAATGCATCGCTTTTCTGTTCTTTATCGACTCCATAATTTCTATTATACTTTTTTTACCGTCTGTTTAGAAATTTTCGCCTTCTTTTATAAATCCATCATAGTTCTGTCATATTTTCCCTTTATACTATACTCAAGATAGTTGATAAAACAACTATCTTCCCCCCTCATAAAGTTTTGGCACCACAGGTGCCGCACTTTACTCTCATTCCTTTAGATAACTTATAAAACAGCGAAAACCCATCAGCCAAAAACTGATGGGTTTTCGTTGTTCTGTGATGAATCAGCTGTATTTAAAATATCATTTTGATTTATATATGCTTCTCAAACCACTCCAGCAGATCCTGATATACCTGTTCCCGGTCGGTCTCGCTGAGAAGCTCGTGACGGTCACCCGTATACAGCCGCAGTGCTGTATCCTGCACTCCGGCCGCCCTGTATTTTTCATAGACCTTACGCACACCTCTGCCAAAATCACCAACCGGGTCATCCGCCCCGGATACGAAGAGCACGGGAAGACTCTTGGGTATCATATACACACTTTCTTTCCTCTGAATGCCAAGCAGTCCAGAGAAGAGATTGTAATACGCATTCACCGTTGCTACAAAAGAGCAGAGGGGATCAGACACATACACATCCAGATGCTCATTATCACTGGTAATCCAGTCCGCGCGGGTGCGCGCAGGCTTAAATTTCTTATTATAAGCCCCCAGCACCAGCTTATCCACCATCCTGCTCCGATAATGCCATCCCCGGAACGCGGCCATCACCCGGCAGAGCCTCTTGCCAAACACCAGCGCTGCTTTCCTGTGATCCGAGACCGTGCCCATCAGTACAGCACCGCTCAAACCATTCCCGTACATCTGAATATACTGTCTGAGCAGCGACGAACCCATGCTGTGGCCGAGCATAAAATACGGCTTTCCGGGATACTTCCTCTCCGTCCTCTGGCGCAGCGTGTGCATATCGCCAAGCACACAGGCATTTCCGTACTTTTCATTAAAAAAACCATACTCGGACTTTGCCTGTATCGATTTTCCGTGTCCAAGATGATCATTTCCCACGACATAATAGCCCTTTTCGCACAGGAACTGCGCGAACTCGTCATATCGCCTGATATATTCCACCATTCCGTGGCAGATCTGCAGGACAGCCCTCACTTCGCCTTCCGGCTTCCACTCTATTGTATGGATCTCCGTATTGCCGTCCTTTGATGGGAAATAAAACTCGTCTCTCATGTTACCCACTTACCTGTCATCAAGATTTATGTATTCGCGGTGCGGCGCGAGGGCCTTGTATGCCGGGCGTATAATCTTGTCTACATTCTTAAGCTCTTCCAGCCTGTGGGCACTCCAGCCTACGATTCTCGCGGCAGCAAAAATTGGTGTATACAGTGCCGGAGGAAGATCCAGCATGCTGTACACAAGACCGCTGTAAAAGTCTACATTCGCGTTGACACCTTTGTACATTCTGCGTTTTTCGCCGATGATCTCCGGCGCCATGTGCTCTACTTTTTCATAGAGCGCATATTCTTTTTCATGATGTTTTTCCTTCGCCAGCTGTTTTACAAAGCGTTTGAAGATATCCGCGCGCGGATCTGAGATTGAATAAACCGCATGGCCCATACCATAGATAAGGCCTTTCTTGTCAAACGCTTTTTTGTCGAGAAGCGCTTCCAGGTAAGCCCTGATCTGGTCTTCATCCTCCCAGTCTGTCAGATGCGCTTTCATATCTTCAAACATCTGGGTCACTTTCACATTCGCGCCGCCGTGCTTCGGTCCTTTCAGGGAAGCCATCGCCGCCGCCATAGTCGAGTAAGTATCTGTTCCTGAGGACGTCACCACATGTGTTGTAAATGTGGAGTTATTTCCGCCGCCGTGGTCCATATGGAGAACAAGCGCCATATCCAGGATCTTCGCCTCAAGCTTTGTATACTTCCTGTCCTCGCGCAGCATCATCAATATATTTTCCGCGGTGGACAGCTCCGGTTTCGGTGCATAAATATAAAGATCCTCTCCCCTGCGGTAGTTGTACGCGTGATATCCGTATACCATCAGCATCGGGAATTGGCTGATCAGGTTCAGACACTGGCGGAGCACATTCGGTATGCTTGTATCATCCGCCTTCTCGTCATAAGAATAAAGCTGAAGAATACTCCTGGTGATACTATTCATCATATCACGGCTTGGCGCCTTCATAATAACATCCCGCACAAAATTAGGCGGGAGCATCCGCCGCTCGGCGATCATAGCCTGAAAGTTTTCGAGCTGTTCTTTATTCGGGAGTTCACCGAAAAGCAGCAGATATGCCGTTTCCTCAAACCCGGGATGTTTTGCCGCCAGGAATCCTTTCACCAGCTCTTTGATATTATATCCCCGGTAATAGAGATTTCCCTCGCACGGTACGGTTTCGCCGTTGACTACCTTAGAAGCGCAGACATCAGAAACATTTGTCAGCCCCGCAAGAACACCCTTGCCGTTCAGGTCACGCAGCCCCCTCTTTACCTCGTATTTGGTGTACAGCTCCTTGTCGATCGCATTGTTTTTCTCACATTCCCGCGCAAGCGCTTCGATCTCAGGAGTTATATCGAAAAAAATGCTGTCAATATCTTTTGCCATGTGACCTTCCTCCTTTTTCTCCGTATGATCTTTATATTATACTAAAAATCGCATAATTAAACAATAAACTGACTATTAAATATTTATGAAACACCGCTCAGCCTGTCCGCCAGCGCCGCAAACTCGGCCAGAGTCAGCGCCTCTCCCCGGATGCTCGGCCCTCTGCCCAGCGACAGGACAGCCTCCTCAATCTCTTCTTTCGTAAAATCCAGCTCCGCTGAATTCTTCAGACTATTTGCCAGTGTCTTCCTTCTCTGGTTGAACGACGCGCGGATGATACGGAACATCAGTTTCTCATCCCCCACCTTTACCGGCGGCACCTCATGCCGGTCCAGACGGATCACGGCCGACCCTACTTTGGGGCGTGGCATGAAACAGTTGGGCGGCACATTTGCCACAATGTATGGCTCAGCGTAATATTGAACGGCTAAGGAAAGCGCGCCGTAGTCCTTGGACCCCGGTCCTGTCTGCATCCGGTCCGCCACCTCTTTCTGAACCATTACGGTAATGCTCTTAACCGGAACCTCCTTCTCAAACAGCCCCATAATGATGGGCGTTGTGATATAGTACGGCAGATTCGCCACCACTTTAATGGGTCTGCCGCCATTTTCCTTCTCTGCCAGTTCTCCAATATCCACCTTCAGCACATCCTCGTTGATAATCCGCACATTCTCATATCCCGCCAGCGTATCCTCAAGAATGGGGATCAGAGCTCGGTCGATCTCTACCGCAACGACCCTGCGTGCCGCGCACGCGAGATACTGTGTCATGGTCCCGATGCCGGGACCGATCTCCAGCACACAGTCATTCTCATCAATCTGGGCCGCGCGGATAATCTTATCCAGCACATGCGTATCGATCAGAAAGTTCTGCCCGAACTTTTTCTGAAAAACAAAATTATATTTCTGCAGCACCGCGATCGTATTCTGCGGATTGCCAAGCGTAGGCTGCTTCATGTGTTCCTCCTTTGAACGGCGAAAGGGGTCAGGCCCCTCCCGGGAGGGGCC
>CAUEYX010000041.1 GCA_959022495.1 uncultured Lachnospiraceae bacterium
GAAAAACATATCAAAATCTTTTTAAAAAAGTTCTTGACATATCACCAGAATGCTTTTCTGAAATGCCTCTTTTCTACAACATGTATCCTCTGATTTTGTATAGTATAACATGTATCTCCGTCCGCATTACTCCTTTTTGCCACCTTTCGTTATTTTGCATATATTTTTCATTTTTTCATTTACAAATTTGTGATTATGCACTAAACTGTTAGTATAGCGCCGTGGGAAACCTTTCTCTCATGGCAGCATTGCAGAACGGAGGTACTACAATATGAAAGGAAATGTAATTGTTGGCCAGTCTGGCGGCCCGACTGCCGCTATAAATTCAAGCCTTGCAGGCGTATACCGCACCGCCAAAGACCGCGGCGCCGCAAAAGTTTACGGAATGCTCCACGGCATCCAGGGCCTGCTTCAGGAACGCTATATCGATCTGTCCGAATATATCACAAATGACCTGGACGCGGAACTTCTGAAAAGAACCCCCGCGGCTTTCCTCGGTTCATGCCGCTATAAGCTGCCTGAGATCCATGAAGACAGAGACGTTTATGAAAAGATCTTTGGCATCCTTGAGAAACTGAATATCGAAGCGTTTATTTACATAGGCGGAAATGACTCTATGGATACCATCAAAAAATTGTCAGATTATGCGATTGTTACCGGATATCAGACCCGCTTCATCGGATGCCCGAAAACAATTGACAATGACCTCGCGCTGACGGATCACACACCGGGATACGGAAGTGCCGCAAAATATATCGGAACATCCGTCAAAGAGATCATCCGCGACAGCTTCTGCCTGGAATACAGCAAAGGCCTTGTTTCCATCGTAGAGATCATGGGCAGAAACGCGGGCTGGCTTACCGGCGCCGCTGCTCTTGCCAAAGGCGAAGACTGTGCAGGACCCGATTTGATCTATCTGCCTGAGCTTCCGTTCGACATCGAGGCTTTCGGCGCAAAGGTCAAAGATCTGCTTTCTCAGAAGCGTTCTGTAGTGGTCGCTGTATCGGAAGGTATCCGCCTGGCCGACGGGCGTTATGTGTGCGAGCTTGGCCAAAGTGTGGATTTCGTGGATGCTTTCGGCCATAAACAGCTCTCTGGCACGGCAAATTATCTGGCAAGCTACATCGCGGGAGAGATCGGCTGCAAAACCCGCTCCATCGAGCTGAGCACCTTGCAGCGTTCCGCTTCTCACTGTTCGTCCCGCGTAGATATTCTGGAGGCATCCCAGGTAGGCGGTGCCGCTGTAAAAGCCGCGGATGAAGGCGATTCCGGCAAAATGGTAGTTCTGAAACGTATCTCCGACGACCCCTATCAGTGCAGCACAGAAGTTAAGGACGTACACAAAATCGCAAATGACGAAAAACTTGTTCCCCGTGACTGGGTAACAGAAGACGGTACATACGTTACAGAGGAATTTGTCAGCTATGTACGCCCCCTCATCCAGGGTGATGTATCGCCTATCGTTGTGGATGGTATACCGCGTCATCTCTACCGCCACGTTTAACATCAAACGAAGGCATATACATTGCCGGGATATCTGCCGGGAGGACAGCCTGCTGTCAGCAGGTTATGCCTCCCGGCATTTTTCGCCTCCGGCCATGTCTCATGCGCCATATCCGTCCGCCGCTTGTCAGCCTCTCTGTCTTACGGTATACTGAGATAAGATAGATCCAGTCAGGAAAATATTCCTGCAAATCATCCGATTATTTATTCAGGAGGTTTCTTATGATTATCAAAAATGGCTTTGTCACAGATCCGGCTTCCCAGCGCGCCGGCATATATGATATCCGTATTGAAAACGGACTGATTCAGGAAATCGCCCCGGATATCCCTGTCACTCCGGCAGAAGAAACACTCGACGCCCGTGGACTGACAATCGCGCCGGGACTCATTGACACTCACGTCCATTTCCGTGATCCCGGATTCACTTACAAAGAAACGCTTCATACCGGGGCACTTGCCGCGGCAAAAGGAGGATTCACCTCCGTTATATGCATGGCAAACACTTCACCGGTGGTGGACTCTGTTCCCGTGCTGAATGATATTCTTGTCCGCGCAAAAGAAGAAAACATCCATATCTACCAGGCCGCATCCGTTTCTCATGCCCTAAAAGGGAAAGAGCTGACAGACATGGACACTTTAAAATCTGCCGGCGCATGCGGCTTCACTGATGACGGAATCCCCCTTAAGAACGCCGCTTTCCTATACAAGGCCATGGAGAAAGCCAAGACCTTAGATGTACCGGTCAGCCTTCACGAGGAAGATCCCTCATTCATTGAGAATAATGGCATTAACCAAGGCCCGGTTTCTGAACAGCTGGGTGTCGGCGGGTCGCCGTCCATTGCCGAAGAATCCCTCACAGCCAGAGACTGTCTGCTTGCCCTGCGTTCCGGCGCGCATGTAGTCATCCAACATATCAGTTCCGGGCGTTCCGTAGAGCTGGTGCGCATGTTCAAGGCTATGGGAGCGAACCTTCACGCAGAAGCCACTCCTCACCACTTCACCCTCACAGATGAAGCTCTCCTGAAATACGGTACACTGGCCAAAATGAATCCACCGCTGCGTTCAGAAGCAGACCGCCAGGAGATCATACGCGGGCTTGCCGACGGGACAATTGACATCATCGCTACAGATCATGCCCCGCACAGCCGGGAAGAAAAGGACCGAGCCATTACTGCCGCCCCCAGCGGCATCATCGGACTGGAAACGTCCCTCGCCCTCGGGATCACGTCCCTAGTACGCCCCGGGCACCTGACTTTAATGCAGCTTTTAGAGAAAATGACGATTAACCCTGCCAGACTCTATCATCTGCCGGCAGGGCGGCTTGCAGAGGGTGCGCCGGCAGATCTGGTGCTTTTCGATCCGGAAGAGAAGTGGGTGCCCCGCAGCTATGCGTCACTGTCCTCCAACTCTCCATTTACCGGATGGGAACTGTACGGAAAAATCAAGATGGTCATCTGCGGAGGGCAGATAATATAAAGAGGGACAAATCTGGATTTGCCAGGAAGACTCATTATGGTCAGCGGCAAATCGGACGAAAACTTCGGAGCGGATTTTTAAAGACGTATTCTGAGCGGGGGTGTGGGTGACTTGGAGGAATCCGCTGGAAATTCTTAAAGGCAGGGAGTACGGCGTTAATGGAACAGTGGATGCCTGAGGCGTAAGTCGAATCTTCCACTGTTCCATTGCATTTAGCCGTGCTTCCTGCCTTTTAGATTTTCCCGGATTGCGGAACCGGAGCCAAATCCACGCCCCCGTTCTCCACGAATACGTCCTCAAATAATCCTGCTGTTTTCGGACCCATTCTTTCAAAGTCGTCTCCCCCGGCAAATCCAGGTTTATTTATATTTTTTTCTTTTTATGGATGCCGCCCCGGCAATCACCGCGCCAGCTCCCAGCATCGCCGCCCACAAAGCCGGATTCGCGTGATCACCGGTTTTTGCCGCTTTCCCTGCACTCTTTCCGCTGATCTGACTGTCGCCAGCAGTACGGTCCGCATTGCCTTCCGCCTGATCCTGTGTGTTACTTCCACTATTCTCTGTGTCAGGCGTCCCGGCTGTATCATCTGGATTCTGATTTTCTTCCTCAGGTGTCTCGGTCGTACTGTCTGGATTCTGCTCACCTCCGCTGCCGCCCTGGTTTTCTTCCCTCAGCGTCAGCTGTTCTTTCGCCTTCGTCAGCTCTTTCACTGCCTCATCCACTTCATCCTGTGCATCTATAGACAGGGTCTCATCCGCCAGCAGCACATTCGCTCTTGCAAAGGCTGCGCTGTAGATCTGGACGCTCTCTTCCGTATACAGGCTCAGATCCAGTCCTTCCAGGCTGCTCGTCAGTTCCTGAAGAGCTGTTTTATCCGCTTTGAGCCTGAGACCGCTCATAGCATCCACAAGGGCATCCCACGCTTCATCCACTTCACTCTGCATTGCGTCCCCGTCTGTCATCACATTCTCAGCCGTCTCTTTCGCCGCCAGATACTCCGCCTGTCCCGCTTCCACATATTTAGTCAGGTCAATCTCCTGGGCCAGCTCCAGAGCCATTTCAAGATCTGTCTTGTCCCCGGCTTTAAAGTCCAGTGCCTGGATTGCCTTCATCAGTTTGACGGCAGCATTGGTCACTTCGTCTTTTGTAGCATTCTCATCCGCCATAACGGACTCGCCTTTGGAAATCGCCTCATCAAAAAGCTTCTGGACTGATTCTACAAGCCCTTCTGTATCGCCGTCTGCCACATGTTTTTTCGCGCAGTTCAGGAAATATTCCAGAGTGGCTTTGCTGACTTCTGAACCTGCTTCCGGATCTTTCTTTAAGTCTTCAATGGCTGATAAAACCTCTGATGCCAGATCATTTACTTCGTCCTGCGATGCAAATTCTTCCGTGAACTGCGCATATTTTTTAGCTGCTTCTATCCACAATTCCATAAACTGACTCCATTTTTCTGGGTCATAGTCTTTTTCGTCCAAAAGAGAAATACCTGCCAATGCGTCATACAATGGAGTTTGATCTAACTGACCAGATACGACAAAGGCATCTACAATGAGATATTTTTCCACAAAAACCAATTTTATAGTATGTCTGCCGTATTCTAAATCTTCTGTGCTCCATACAATTTTGTCCCTCTGCGCGCTGCCCTCACTATATAAATTGGGCGTTGCAACAAGACTGCCGTCTAACCACACCTCCGCGGTCCCTAAATTCGTATAAGTCTCAGAAACCCATGCTATGCCAGTTCCATAAAAGGTAAATTCACAATAAGACCCTGCCTGTGATGTATAGTGGGCATCATTCTGATAAGCCCCATCACGCCCTGTTCCACTTGTCCAGCTGCCGGTATAGCTGATAGATTGGTCCGTATTATTAATCTTATCGTTAACTTTTTTTGGTTCTTCCAGCTGGCAGACATAAATCGTTATTTCTGCCTTAACCGACGCATCCAGCACGGATTCTGCCGTAATTACGCAGCTTCCGCCGGCTTTTGCCACAATCGTCCCATCCTGTCGGACAATTGCTGTAAGTGGGTCTGAAGTGTTCCAGCAAATATAATCCTCAGATTCACCTTCCGGAAGTATGGCTTCTGCGGTAATTTGTTCACCGGGAGTAAGAGTTGTCCTTTCAATAGTAAGTTTTATGCTTTCCGGGCCGCCTGTCAGAGAATCTTTCGACTCAGTAATATAATATGTTTTCCCTTCTTTTGTATCAAATGTAAAATATAAGTCCCCTGTGTTAGCGGTCAGCCCATGGGCTGTCTCAATCATTGTCCCATCTTCATCTACTACTGAAATATTCTTGTTCCCCCACGGTGAAACAAAATGAACAGTTGAACCTTTCTCGCTTAAGATTTCAACATATGGGATTGTTTTACTTTCTGCGTCATATTCTGAAGTAACCAGGAACGCCCCCTGTGTTCTTAACCTGGTAAATTCCGCGTCTGTTCCTTCCGGCCAGACCGGAAATACCCTTAAAAGGTCCTTTTCACCATCATTGGTCATCTGCACCAACATGTTATTCACAGTTTCCAGAGCGCCGGCAGACTCAACGCCGCCGACAGATGGATCGCTGGTCGCTGTTAAATTACTGCTTCTCATATTATAATTTAACGCATTTTTAAACCAGTGCATTAAATCATCTGCGTCCCAGCCCAGCCGCGCCATGATCGTAAACGTTTTCACAAATCCATTTCCTAAGGCTCCGCGGTAAGTACTGGAATTTCCGTTGTCCGCATAATAAGCCTTGGCATAAGTTAAATAATTAACTGCCCGCTGAAGCTCTTCACTGTCAGAATCCATCGTTAGTCCGTCTGCCGGATGTACCATGCCTTCTAAAACTATGGGCTGGTCATATATATTAATTAACGCGTTTCCTTTCAGAGAGTTATTAATTTCTTCAGCCAAAACATACATTTCCATTCCATCATATACTCTGGTCGGAAATTCATATAAATTATCCGCTACGTTTTCCCATTCAGCTGCTTTACTGTCGGGCACTTCTACCAGATCCCGATACTTAATTAAAGTATCTAATACATATTTGCAGAATCCCAGCTCAACAGCCCCGTCCTTGTCATTTCCATACTCATTGACGGAAACATGATTCATATGATATTTCCCGTCGCTTTCAAGCTCAACAAAGTCCAGATAGAATTCACCCAGTTCATAAAGAAGCGGATAGGTCACATCAACATAAAACTCTTCGTCCATTGTATAATCATAATTCCAAACAAACTCGCTCAAAATCATGGCTGCAATAAATCTCTGAGAATAGATTCCGCTGTAATTCTTATTGGCTGCTACTTCCTTAAATTCGGGCATGTCCATGCTGATCCAGCTCGGATTTCCTGTCCAGCCCGCCGCAATACCTTGAAATCCTGCTGATGCCGCATAATTCTTCCCATGTTTCCAAAGCATATTCTCCATGGCATTGTAATATGAATACATTAAGCTGCCCCTGTTCGATGAATACGCCCCATAGGTAGCCGCCTGGAAATTGTAGTTCAAATAATAGGAACCTGTCCAAGGACTCTCGTTCATCACTTGGAGAGACCCATAAAGTCCCGGTGGAATTGACATGTCCTCGCGATAAACGATTCCCAGGAGATAAAGCTGCCCGTAATAAAACTCATTGATTTCCGAATCTCCCGTATCGATATACGAAGCCAGCCAGTAATCCTTCCACCAGTCCTGATGCTTTTTATAAAGTCCGCTGATTTCGTCAACGCTGACTTTTTCTACTGCTGTTTTGGCTGTCTCTAGATGATAATCAATCGGTTTTAAATTCTGCACAGCTCCTTCTCCATGGATTGCCGTGAGTATGTATATTGGATTCTTTTTATCATTTCCCTCATTTAATACAATGGAGGCTGTTACTTTATTCGTATCTTTTTTATAAGCTGCCTCCGCCCCTATAATTTTAGTGCTTGCTGCTAATCTTGCCTGCAAAGTTCCCGGCAGGCTTCTTGTCATATACATGATCTGCTCTTCTTGGTCAAACCCGGAATCCGCAGAGCTGTATCCTGATAACTCCAAATCTAAATTCAGCTGCTTCACACCATCCGCGAACTCCTCTATCCACAGTTTGGTGATAAGCATATCATCCGCATCTGACATAAATGACTCAGACCGCACAACCGCGCCGCCCATCGTTAATGTACTGTCAACTTTCGCGTTCAGGATATCCTGCTCTTGCAGAAAAACTTCTTCTCCCACTGCTTTATCCGGCGAAGAATATTTCAGTTTTCCCCCGCCATAGTGCGTGCTGTTACTCCAGAAGTCCGTACGTGAAAAATAATGGGTAAAGGTATGATCCCTCGCGTCATGTACCACTCCTACATCGCCGTTTCCAAGTAATTGCGCATTAGGCAGTACACTGGTTTCTTTTTTCGAGTTTACGTCAATCTTTATGTTACTCGTCCATTCTTCTTGTTCTTTACTGATCCCCTTTATATTTGAAAGAATTTCTTGAATTTCCAGCCACTCTTCTTCATCTCCCCAGTTATTATCCGCCCCTTTTGGAATCAGGGCATCCATTGCTGACCGAATATAAGAAATCGCGGCTTCAATTTTCTCTACTGTCGTTTCGTCAGAAAGATAAACAGCCTCACCATAAGACAATATTGCTTTTAGTTTTGAAATACTCTTGTCTGTATACTTTTCTTCTTCTACTGCCTCCGCCTCATTCATGACTGCTTTTAAACGCTCTTTTGCTTCATTTACAGCCTGGCTGCCGCTGTTCTCCGACTGCGCTGCTTCCGTCTGATAATCTGCAGCAATCTCCTCCGCGGTCTTTGCTAGATTATAAATGCGGAAGCTGTCCATTAATCCCTGCATTCCCAGCATAGCTCCTGTCCCATTCGAGGGTGTCTGGGCGCCGATTAAAGCTGGAGCAGTATTCGTCGTCTGAAGCAGTTCATTGGGAGCTGCCGCAGAATCCATCAGTTCCCCATTCACATATATATAGAATTGTTGATTATCCCGGACTAAAACAAGATGTGTCCACTCCCCGGCCGGATACTGCCCCTTTGACATTCTTACGGATTCATTTTCATAAGCTGCCGCGTTCATACAGCTGCTGGAAGATATTATAAAGTAAGGAGCATGATTGGCCGCCGCAGTATTATATCCCCAATCCCATTGATTGGGATAAGAAGCATTTCTGCTGTTTGAGAAAAAACGTCCCGCGTTATTTCCCGGCTCCAAATAAACCCATGTTTCCATGGTGAAATATTTTTCATTTATTATCTCAGGTTCAATTCTTACCCCGGAACTTCCATTAAAAGAAACTGCCTGCTTTCCTTTCATACGTCCGGCTTCATATGCCAGTTGGCCGACAGCTGTTCCATGGTCATCATTGCCTGAATAATCCTTCAAAGAGCCATCAAATAAATACTCGCGGATCAGGCCTTCCTCATATCGCTCCTCATAGTAAGTCTCCCGGATCTGAGATAGCGATTTTGCGCCATCGTAAACTTTAAAGCTATCCATTCTGCCGATCATGCCCAGTACAACATCTGTTCCGTTTGGCGCGTTTTGAGCACCTATTAATGCCCTGGCATTGGGGTTGCTCTGCTCCAAATCAGAAGGTGCCGAAGCCGCGGCTGCTAACTGTCCGTTAACATAAATCGCAAACTCTTTTCCGTTTCTAGTAAGAGCTACGTGAATCCACTCACCAAGCGGGTACGATCCATACTCTTCCCCGGTTATCCGCACCGCTTCAGAAGAATAACTGGCTGTCCCCTTACAATTACTGGAGGACATAATCATATACGGGCCATATCCGCTTGATTTTGTATTGTATCCCCAGTCCCACTGATTTGGATAAGATGTATTTATGCTGTTCGAAAAGAAACGTCCCGCATTAGCGTCCGGCTCCAAATAGACCCACGTTTCCATTGTAAATTCCTGCTTATTGACATATTCATCTGTATCCAGATTAATCGCTGTCTTTCCGTCAAAAGTAAATGCCTGTGTCCCCGGTATACGCCCATTCTCAGAATAATTTTCCGCGCCAATTACAGAATATCTTTCTGTTTCATTTACTAAATCCACTATTTCCCCATCATAAAACACAATTTCCCTTTGTAATTCCGGTTCCCCTGCTTCTGCTGACACCTCAGCCGCCGGCACCTGCAGTACAAACATTATAACGGCCAGCATCGCTGAAAGCTTTCTTTGTAACAGCATCCTCTTCTTCCTTCTTCTCATTTTTCACCTCATATTTTCATCTATAAAATTTTTATATCTCTATCAAAATTCTATCATTCACAGAATTTTATCCAGGTGCACAATTATGACATGTTATGTGGACAAATTAAGCTTTTTGCAATAAAAAAGCGGATTCTGTGACATCATGAATCCACTCCCTTCCTCCTCAAAAACAAGGATTTGTGGGGAAGACTCTTCCCGGCCTGCGCAAATCCCAGAAAACAGCGGAGCGCCTTTTCGAACGCCTTTCTGCGTGGGGGTGTGGGTGGCTGAGGTGACTTCGGAATGGAACTTAGAAAAATAGAAATCCGGTGACATGCGTTGAAATTGGCAGAGAGATTGTTTGAGGCAGAGCCGAGTTGCTCTCTGCCAATTTCTGCTTTTAGCATGTTACCGGATTTCGTTATTTTTCTTTACAGTCTCTCGCTGCTCTGGTTCATGAATTTATACTCTGCCACAGACCGGTCGAATCCTTTGATATGTCTGTACAGCCATTCAATCACATTTTTATTGACCTGCTCCACGAACGCGTCGGAGGGTCCTTCTTCCTCCTCGAGCATGCTGTACAGATCCTGCACAACAGCGCGCAGTTTCTCATGTTCCTTTTTGTGTTCTTCTATTCCCGGATATTGGATATCCGCCTGAAGCTTTTCTTCCTCCCCGAAATGGAATTCCGTATAATCCGCCAGATAATCCAGCATTTTTATCGCGGCCAGTTTTTCTTTGGCTGTCTCGCAGCTATCCAGCAGCTTATTAATTTTATCGATCAGTTCCTTGTGCTGTGTATCGATCATTTCATTCCCTGTAACCAGACTTTCATCAAATTCTGCTCTCATCATTCATAACCTCCTTAAGTTTTGATCCTTCTTAATTCTAGACTTCTCCATTTTTAAATTTCATAATCATCTCATTGGTCAAACTGTCCCTGGATGGTTCCACAGGGATCTCCTCACGCTCAAACCACTCTGCCAGGGAAAGTTCCTCCCGATCAAGAGTGATTTCGTCACCGCCGTCCAAATCGCAGTAGAATCCCATGAGAAGCGTATCACTGAACGCCCACGGCTGGCTTTTATAGTAGCGGATGTTTTTCACCCTGAGCCCCACTTCCTCCATCACCTCTCTGGCCACGGTCTCTTCCACCGTCTCACCAATCTCCGTAAAGCCGGCAAGGAGCGCATATTTTTTATAAGTTCTCCCCGCATATTTGGACATGAGAATGCGGTTTCCGTCCGTGACCCCTATGATTACCGCAGGGCAGATCTTGGGAAATTCCGTATTGTGGCAGGAGGGACATTTCAGCATACGTTCCTTGTCATCCCGCGCCATCATCCTGCCGCAGCGTCCGCAATATTTGTGATTTTTGTACCAATTATAAAGCTGATATCCTGTAATTCCCGCAAACGCATGGTACTGGGGATCTGCCGCGCGGAAGATCTCTGTGTTCTCCATCGTAAAATCCGACAGCGGCTCCCGGTTAATCTCTTCCACCAGATAATACCTTTCGTCATCAACAGCAAACAGATATATGTAATCCTGATAAATCTCTTCATTCAAACGCTCCAGTTCTCTGAAACGGGGAAATGCAATCCCTGCCGGCGTCTTTCTCAGAAGCACCTTTTGATCTTCGTAGTATAGCGCATAACACGCGCCATCCGGCGGGACAGGCGCGTATTGGTTATACAGATGCTTTGGCCGTATATCCTGTATCATCTCAGTCTCTCCTTAAACTCTCTCTGTGCCTCCCGCCGCTGATCCTTCCTCGCAATATCTTCCCGCTTATCATAAAGCTTCTTTCCTTTTGCCAGGCCGATCTCTATCTTTACAAGACTTCCGCTGAAATACACCTGGAGGGGTACCACTGTAATCCCCTGCTCCTTCATCTTCCCAAAAATTTTACGGATCTCATTCTTATGAAGAAGCAGCTTTCTCACACGCAGCGGGTCCTTATTAAAGATATTTCCTTTCTCATAAGGCGAAATATGCATGCCATAGATATACATCTCACCGGACTCCACCCTTATGAATGCCTCTTTAATACTGCACTTTCCCATGCGCAGAGATTTCACTTCCGTTCCATGAAGCACGATTCCCGCCTCATATTTTTCGAGAATAAAGTAATCATGATATGCTTTTTTATTATTAGCGATCAATTTTGTCTCCGGTTTTGCCATATGATTCTCCTTACTTACTATGACACTTTAGATTAACGCGGCCGCCTCCCGGCTGCCCAAAACAATCTCAAAATTCACTGTGCGCTGTACTTTATCCGCATCTGTCACCCGCACCCTCACACGCTGCCCAAGCTTGTACGTCTTTCCTGTGCGTTCTCCGGCCAGCTCATAACTCTGTTCCATAAACTCATAGTGATCATCGTACATATCCGCAACGTGCGCGAGCCCCTCAACCGTATTAGCAAGCTCCACATATACGCCCCACCGGGTCACGCCCGAGATTACACCCTCATATTCTTCGCCGATGTGATCTCCCATGTATTCGGCTTTTTTCATTTTCACAACTTCCCGTTCCGCCTCCTCAGCGGTCCGTTCTTTTAAACTGCTCTGGGCCGCGGCCTTTGGCAGGATCTCCGCATAGTGCGCGATTCTTTCTTCATTTAGCCTTCCCCGCAGATTCTCTTTTATAATTCTGTGGATCTGGAGATCCGGGTACCTTCGGATTGGGGAAGTAAAGTGTGTGTAATATTTTGCCGCCAGCCCGAAGTGCCCTGTATTCTCCACGGAGTAGCGCGCCTGCCTCATGGAACGCAGGGCAAGGCGGCTGATCAGTGCCTCTTCAGGCGTCCCGTCCACCTTCCCAAGAAGCTTCTGGATCTCTTTGGGGCGCACCTCATTCCCAACATGAATGTGATAGCCGAAAGAATTGACAAAAGTGGAAAGCTGCCGGATCTTGTCTTCATCCGGTGTTTCATGCGTCCGGTAGAGAAACGGCAGGTCACGCCAGAAATACTCCTCCGCCACGGTCTCATTCGCCATGAGCATGAAATCTTCTATGATCTTTGTCGCGTCATTTCGCTCATAAGGTTTCACCTCCACCGGTCTGCCCGAATCATCCAGGATAATCTTGCTCTCCGGAAAGTCAAAATCAATGGAGCCGCGCCTTCCCCGCCGTTCCCTGATTATGTCCGAGAGCTCCTTCATCAGCCGGATCATCGGCACCACATCCTCATTTTCCCGTACCGCCTGCTCTTCCCCGCCCAGAATCCCGGAGACACCGTTATAACTCATTCTCTTATCCACATGAATTACACTCTCCACGATCTCATGGTCCAGCATCTCCCCGGACGGACCGATGGTCATAATGCAGGAAAGCGCCAGCCTGTCCTCTCCGGCATTCAGTGAACAGATCCCATTGGAAAGCGCGTGGGGCAGCATGGGGATCACACGGTCCGCCAGATATACGCTCGTCCCCCTCTCAAAAGCCTCTTTGTCAAGGGCGCTTCTCTCCTGAACATAATTGGCCACATCCGCGATATGGACGCCCAGGCAGTAATTGCCATCCCTACGGACAAGGGATACTGCGTCATCCAGATCCTTCGCGTCTTCACCGTCGATGGTTACCATCTGCCAGCCGCGCAGGTCTCGTCTGCCCGCACAGTCCGCCTCACTGACGGGCTTTCCCACACGCGCAGCCTGATTGAGCACCTTCTCTGGAAATTCTGTCTTTATCCCCATATCCATTACGATGGAGAGGATGTCCGTCCCCGGGTCATTGACGTGCCCAATCACCTCAGCCACCCTGCCTTCCGGCTTCATATGCTCCCCGCCGTAAGAAGTCAGCTCTACAACGACTTTGCTTCCTTCCATAGCGCCGGCTTCCCCGCCGGCAGGAATATAAATATCGGTCAGATATCTCTGATTATCCGGGCGGACGAAACCAAAATTCTTACATTTCTCATACAGGCCCACCACGCGCGTCACGCCGTGAGAGATCACGCGCACGATCTTCCCTTCTCTGCGCCGTCCGGACGGAGCGGCTGTGATGATAAATTCTACCTGGTCTCCCTGAAAAGCCCCGCAGAGATTCTCTTCCGGGATAAACACATCCTCCCCGCCGTCTTCCGGCGTAACGAAACCGAATCCTCTGGCATTGGCCTGAAAGATTCCTTTCAAATGCTCCGCATGCCCCCTGCTGTATTTTCCGCGCTTGGAGAGGGTAATCTTCCCTTCCTCCACCAGAGAATCCAGCACTTCCCTGAGATCATCCCTCTGTTCCCTGGGAATCTGAAGTACTGCCGCGATCTCTTTTATTTTCATTGGTACATAAAAATCATCGCTGATAAAATCAAATATGACCTTCCTGCGCTTCTCAAATGTTTGATCCATATTCTCTCCCCGCCGCACGCTTCTGTGAGAACAATGCGTCACATATCCGCGTGCATATTCCATGTGAAAAATATAAGCACCCTATACCATTATAGAGTGCTTACGTTCATCATTATCTTCTGATATAGTACTTTTCATACTAATTAAAGATTCCTAGATTGAGTACGACTGCCAGTATGATAAAAAGCGCTGCGACGATTCTGGTGACCTTTACAAGGGTGCCTTCCATAGAACGCCCTTTATTGTGGCCCCAGTATGTATCTGCCGCGCCGCTGATTGTTCCAAGTCCTGCTGATTTTCCTTCCTGAAGCAGAATAATCGCAGCTAACGCAATACAGTCTATAACAAAAATGATCGTTAAAACAATCTTTAAAACATCCATTTCTCACACCTCCTGCGGATAAACCACGATTATCTTATCACAATTGCCTTTACTTTGCAAGACTAAAACCTATCAAATATTTCCCGGCAGGCTAAAAAATACCAAATATTTTTTCCCTGAACGAATTATA
Organism: uncultured Lachnospiraceae bacterium; assembly: GCA_959022495.1. Lineage (GTDB taxonomy): Bacteria > Bacillota > Clostridia > Lachnospirales > Lachnospiraceae > Mediterraneibacter. Next base: position 14,044 of record CAUEYX010000041.1, read on the forward strand.
TAAGGAATCATAGTCCGTATACTGAATCCTGCTGTCTTTAAACCTGTTTCCCCACTCGTCTCTGAGGCTGTCCGCGATCAGCGCGGCATCCTTGTGTTCTGTGAGCAGGATGGCAGGAAAAACATAATAGATCATGAAGAAATTCAAATCCAGCTGAAGAGTACCGCTGATTCTGCCATTCTTGGGCGAAGCGTACTTCTGCCCGACTTTGTCCACAAAGCTCCTGGCAATCTCCTTCGCGGTCTCGTCCTTATTCTCAGCGCGGTCTGTCAGGTCCGTCATCTCCTGAAAATAATGTCCATGCTCCTTGAGAAATACTTCCATATTCTCCTTATAAGAAGCCTTTTTCAGCTTCTTCATCATTGGTTTCATATTTTCAAAAACGTTCTCCACGTGATCCAGCATATCCTGTCCTCCGTCTGTCATTCTCTCAATCTGTAACTACGCCCTTCTGAAGCATGATATTCGCATAGAGCGCTGACTCTCCTGTGGCAATAATAGCATATACTTTCTTCGCCTCTTCATAAAACGCGAACCGCTCAATCTGCCCCACAACGGCATCGCCTCTGTCGTCGTACTTACGGATAATCTCCTTATAAGTATCCCAGATCGGTGTCTCCACATTATCGCCGGGCATTACTTCCATCAAGTTCACCGGATGCTCTACGTAAGTATCCAGAGGGAATACCTGAAGGATCGCGTCAAGAAGCTCCGGCACGCCATGTCCGTCACAACGGATCACAATCGCGTCTTTTCCCATGGATTCTGCCGGGAAATTTCCGTCAGAGATAACCAGTCTGTCGCTGTGTCCCATCTCTGCCAGCACCATCAGAAGCTCCGGGGAAAGTATTTTAGGAATTCCTTTTAACATATCTCATGTCCTCCTCGCTGTTATCCTTTTTCTTTTAAAAAGGAACCGGGAATATCCCGATTCCTTTCTATTTTCAAACCAGCCTTTACGCAGGCCGGTCTGGCTGCACGTTTTATTTTACAACTGCTGATTAGTCGTACAGGTTCGGAGCGATGTCGTCCTCTTCCATATTCTCAGCGTCATACCAGTAGCTGTCTGTCGTAACGTCAGATACTTCTTTGCCTTCGCAGATATCATACAGAGTCTCGATTGCGATTCTTCCCTGATCAACCGGAGCCTGTGTAACAGCGCCAACCATTGTTCCATCTGCAACTGCTGCTTTCAGAGTAGAACCAGCGTCAAATCCAACACCAACAATTCCGTCTGCCGGAGTAGCCGCAAGAACGCTCAGGTTCTGGTTCGCTGTGAGGATACCCTCAGCTGTAACCTGGTTAGAACCGAAGATTGCGATCGTATCATCTTTGTTCATGATATTGGAAGCCTCTGTAGCGGACAGCTCAACTGTTGTCTGAGCCGGAACAGCTACTTCGATGATAACGTCAGCAGATCCCTCGTCACCATTGTTCTCTACAAGGTCAACATAGTACTGGTTTCCGATAACTGCTACTGTCTTTCCATCAGCCTCGATGAGCTCTTTCATCTTGTTAATGAAGCCCATGCCGCGTCCTGTGATGTTCGCAGCTGTAGCGTCCTGGTTAACCTCACCGATTCTTACCGGCTCTGTTGCGTTCGCGATTGTATCTTTGATGATTTCATACATATTCTCAGCCGCAACAGCTCCTGCTGACTCGTTATCCGTTACAACTGTAGCGTAAACAGATCCTTCCGGAGCATCCGGCACACCTGTATCGAAGCATACTACCGGAATCTCTTTGTCGAGTGCTGTCTGAAGAGCCTTGATAACGGAGTTCTGGTCGCAGGCTGCCAGAGCGATTCCATCCGGATCTTTGTTGATCGCGTTGTTCAGCATGTTCACCTGGTCAGCAATATCAGACTCTGCGTTCGGGCCTGTAGCGTTTGTTGTAACACCGAGATCCTCCTCAGCCTGCTCAATTCCCTGAAGGGCTGCCTGCCAGTATGTAGACTGGAAGCTCTTAACTACAACTTCAAAATGGTAGCTGCTGCTGTCGCCGCCATCCCCGCCATCATCGGTTGTGGTCTCTTTGTTGCCGCATCCTGCCATTAAGCCTGCAACCATGCATCCGCCAAGTAATACTGCTAAAACTTTCTTTTTCATATTTCGTATCCTCCTGAAATAATTTTTTTGCGGCCATCTTCTAAGACCTGCTTATCGCCGTCCGGACAGATACCAGACAGATACCGTGCACATATCTCTCTGTTCCTCCCCTTTTATTGACCAGCGGTCTTACAGGCATGACCTGCCTTTTGCTTTTATAGTAACAGCCGGCAGCTTGTCTGGTCCGAAAGTTTCTCCCGGCTGTTATCTATCATAATAAATCAGATATTTATTGATTCCCTTCTTTTTTCCTCTTCAGAATATCGAAGAGAACCGCAGCGATCAGCACAAGACCAGTGATGATCTGCTGCCAGTTCGCTGTCAGTCCGATAAACGGAAGTCCCGTCTTCAGAAGACAGATAACGAACACGCCAGCCAGTGTTCCGGTGATGCTTCCCACACCACCTGTCATAGATACACCGCCGATGATTGCGCCGCCAATTGCCTCAAGCTCAAATCCGGCGCCGCTTCCCGGCTGTACCGTAGCAAAGATCGCAGAGTAGGAGATGGAAGCCAGTCCCGCGAAAAATCCGCAGATAACATACGCCATAATGTGGTAGAATCTTACATTGACTCCTGAAAGCCTTGTCGCTTCTTTATTACTTCCGATAGCCAGCGTGTAACGTCCCATTTTTGTATGGTTCAGCACAAATGTCATAATAATGACGAGAAGAATAATCCAGAGGAAACCAATCGGAATGTTCAATCCATCTATCTGGATTTTAAAAATCTTTCTGAACCATCCGCCAGCCTGCGCGGCAGTCGGCCACGGAATTCCGAAACCGCCAACCACGACTGATCCCACACCACGGGTAATCATGCAGGTACACAGCGTTGCCAGGAAGGGGGGCAGCTCCATAATTGCCACCAGACATCCATTGAGTACGCCAAACACGATACCGAGAAGAATACTCACTATCATACCCGCTCCTGTCGGCCATCCCTGATGAACGATAAGATATCCGCCGATCAGTGAATAGCAGATCAGGCCGGTTCCGATTGAGAGGTCAACCCCCCCGGTCATCAGTGGGAACGCAACCCCGATTGCCATCAATGTAATATAATAAGAATAATCAAGAATACTTACAACTGTTGTATATTTTCTAAAGCCGGGACTCATTGCACAGAAGAAGATAAACATTGCGATAACGATGAGAAGGACAATGAATTTCTGACCTCCCATCCTGTCAATGAATGACTTGTTCGTGCCGGCTGTCTTTGTTACCGTTTTATTTGCCATCACGTTTTCCTCCCTAATTTATCTCTCTCGTAGCCATGTTCATGATATTTTCCTGAGTCGCTTCGGAAATATCCAGCTCACCGGTCTTTTTCCCTTCGCACATAACAACAATTCGGTCACTCATACGAAGGATCTCGGTCATTTCAGAGGAAATCATTATAATGGCTTTGCCTTCTGACGCCAGCTGATTCATCAGTTTGTAGATCTCGTTCTTGGCACCTACATCGATACCTCTTGTCGGCTCATCGAAGATCAGGATATCACAGTTTCTTGTCAGCCATTTCGCGATAACGACCTTCTGCTGGTTACCACCTGACAGATTCACAACAAGCTGATCCACATCCGGCGTCTTCGTTGCCAGTGACTCTACGTATTTCTTCGCCACATCTTTTTCTTTCTTCTTATCAATGAACGGTCCATTTGAATATTCATCCAGCGTAGCCATTGTCGTATTTTCCGCAACGCTCTTCTGAACTACAATACCGTATCTCTTTCTGTCCTCTGACAAATATCCGATGCCGTATTTTACCGCGTCCTGCGGATTTTTGATTACGACTTTCTTTCCATTGATATAGATATCGCCGCTGTCGATGGGGTCCGCGCCGAAAAGAGCACGCGCTGTCTCTGTACGTCCCGCGCCCATCAGACCGGAAAATCCGAGGATCTCTCCTTTATGGAGCTCAAAGCTTACATCCTGTACCATCTTTCCAGCGTTCAGATGATCCACTTTCAGAACAACCGGCGCGTCCTTCGGTGTCATATTCTCCGTCTTCGGGTCTTCATAAATGACACGTCCAACCATCATGTTAATGATATCATCTTTTGTAGAATCTTTTGTAATCAGTGTTCCTACATATGTACCATCCCTCATGACAGTCACGCGGTCTGTGATCACCTTGATCTCATCCATACGGTGGGAAATGTAAACAATTCCAAGTCCCTGCTCCCTGAGGTCGCGGATGATCTTAAACAGCTCGGCGATCTCCGCCTCTGTAAGCGCCGCGGAGGGCTCATCAAAAATAATAACTTTCGCCTTATGGGAGATCGCTTTCGCGATCTCACACATCTGCTGTTTTCCTACTGTCAGACGGCTCATCGTCTCTCTCGGGTCGATGTCAATGTTCATCCTGTCAAAAAGTTTCTTTGCCTCTTCGTTCATCTTCTTGTCATCGATGCGGATGCCCTTTTTAAACTCTCTTCCGATAAAGATGTTCTGCGCCACGGTCAGATGACCCAGCATGTTCAGCTCCTGGTGCACGATCACGACGCCCGCGTCCTGAGCTTCACGTGTATTGTGGAATTCCACTTCTTTTCCTTCATATGTAATCGTACCGGAGTCTTTCTTATATATTCCGGTCAATACCTTCATCAGTGTCGACTTCCCGGCACCATTCTCTCCCATCAGTGCGTGAACTTCACCTTTTCTCACTTCCAGATCTACATGGTCCAGTGCATGAACACCCGGGAAAGTTTTGTCGATCCCTTTCATTGTTAATATAACTTCGCCCATATCCTTTACCCTTGCCTTTCTTAATCACACTTTCTGATTTCCATGTATCCTCATTAATTCTTCCTGCGCCTTGCGACAACGTCCGCGAATACTGCAGCAATAACGATGAGACCTGTGATAATCAGCTGAACGTCTTTTGTGAAGCCAAGAGCCAGAATACCTTCCTGAAGCAGCGAAATAATAAACACGCCAATGACCGTACCGCTGATAGACGCGAGTCCTCCTGCCATCGAGGTTCCGCCCATTACGCATCCCGCGATCGCCTCATTGTTATATGTATCTCCATAACCAGGCTGTACAGTCGTGTACGCCGCCACATAGAAGAGCGCTGAGATACCGACCAGAAGACCACACATAATGTATGCTGACATCTCCCATTTCTTTACATTTACACCGGAAAGCCTTACCGCTTCCTTGTTGCTTCCAAGAGAGAGGATGTAACGTCCCATTTTGGTCTTATTCAAAATAATTGCACAGACAACTGCAACTATGAGCAATATGACAAGTCCTGTGGGAATGCCGTTAAATTCCACCATATTTCTGTACCAGCCATTTTCTTCCGTTGCCTGCGGCCAGCTCACGGACTGCGTCTTTGTGAATACTGACGCCAGACCTTTCGCGATATTCATGCTTGCCATGGATGTGATAAATGACGGCACATTCCAGTACGCTACCAGGTAGCCGTTAAATACACCAAATCCCAGTCCAACTGCAATGCTGATCAGGATCGCTGCCGGCATCGGCACGCCGTATGTAAGCAGGCTGAATCCCGAGATCAGGGCACAGCAGAACATAACCGGCCCGATCGAGAAATCAATCCCTCCCGTCGCAATAACAAACGTAACTCCCAGTGATAAGAATCCCAGGAAATATGCGTAGTTCAGAGCGCTCATGATACGGGTCATTCCCGCAAAAGCCCCTGATGTCAGGGCACAGAACAATCCGTACATTAGAAGAAGCACGATGCACAGTATGATTCTGTTAAATCCCACCTTTTTTACAAAAGGATTCTGTTTGATACTTTCCACTTTTCTTCCTCCCATCTTTTGCTTCGATGCATTTTTTCGATTCATGGTGCCTCACTTATTTTGATTCCCCCATTCCTCGTTTTTTCGTGTAACGGTTCGCTTTTCCCTATTCAATTTATTAGCTGTTTTTCAGGCACATTTCACATTAATTCCAAATGCAGATCAGCTTTCTTGTCAAATTATACAGCTCTTTTCCGCCTTTGTCAACAAATCGAACTTATTCGAAAACGAACCGGTTCGCTTTTGTTATTCTGACGAATTTTCATCGTTTCCTCTGCTGTTTTCGTCATCCAAACTGTGCAATTTTCCCAGTTCACATCATTTTTCTGATTGATTCGCCCCCGCATATTTTTGCTGTGAAACTAACCCTCACAGGTGGACCTTCCTCCACATGGTTGATTCTGTCCAGAAGCATCTCAACCGCTTTTTCCGACATTTCCCTCATCGGCTGGGACACGATCCACAGACGTGGCTGTATAACCTTTGTCATAAGCATGTTATCGAATCCGATAACTGAAATATCCTCGGGACATCTCATGCCTGATTCATTGAGGGCAAGAACCCCACCCAAAGTCGTATCATAATTACTTAGGATGACCGCAGTAGGCGGGACTTCCATTGACAGAATGCCTTTCATTCCCCCGTACCCGAGTTCAAAGGAATGCCTGCCGCATACCCGATACTCTTCAGAAACGTCAAGCCCATAAGTCCGAACAGCGTCCTCATAGCCTTTTCGCCGTTCTACGCCGGTATACTCCATGTCAGACGCGATAAGAGCGATCCTTTTATGACCGTTTTTAACCAGCATCTGCACTGCCCGGAAAACCGCTGTACGGTTGTCTATCTCCACGCAGTCCACTTCCTCACCCCGGAAGGCCCTGTCCAGAAGCACCACCGGCACTCCGGCCCGTTTCGCCGGTCCGAGGAACCCCCCGGTCAGGCTTACAGCAAATACCAGGATGCCATCCACTTTCCGGCTCAAAAGAAACTGAAGATTCTCCTTCTCCATCTCCTCATTATTGCACGAGTCGCAGATGAGCATCCCGTATCCGTTCTTATGAAGTTCCTGTCCCAGGTAATGCAGCATATTGCCTGCAAAAAGACACTGTATATCATAGACCAGAACACCGATCGTTTTGGTCCTCTTAGTGACAAGCCCGCGGGCGAGCTCGTTCACCTCATAGTGCAGTGCATCGATCGCCTCCTCTATCAGTTCCCGGTTTCTCGGAAGGACGTTCCCGCCATTCAAATATTTCGAGATCGTCGCCAGGGATAAACCGGTTCTGTCCCTGATATCGCGAATTGTCGCTGCCATAATTACTCCTTTCAGGGAGCCGCGTACCGTTTATTGTGCATTTTGTTTAACACAATCACTGTTTTAATTAAAACACACAGCAGTTTGACAAGTCAAGCTTTTATACTAATATCTTTTTAAATCTCTCATATGCCTCATCCCATGCTGCCGTATCCTGAGGTTCATAGATCTTAATATCCTGAGAACGCTTGATGATCTCTCTGGCCTCTCCAAGAGACTTAATATCGCCGGAAGCCATGAGCTGAAGCGCTACATTCCCAAGAACAGTCGCCTCCACCGGGCCCGCGCTGACGCGGCGTCCGCAGGCATTCGCCGTGAACTGGCACAAAAGCGCGCTCTGTGTTCCTCCGCCCACCATATACACAGTCTGGTAATCCCTGCCTGTACAGTCTTTAATCTCTTCTATGGCATGGCGGTACTTCATCGCAAGGCTCTCATTGATGCAGCGCACCACTTCCCCAATGCTCTCGGGTACCGGCTGTCCAGTCCTTTCGCAGAACTCACGGATACGTTTTGGCACATCGCCCGCAGGCGTAAACTCCGGCGCGTCAGGGTCAATAAAACAGCGCAGTGACGGCGCGTCCTTGGCCATGATCTCCAGGTCGCCAAATCCGTATTCCAGCCCTTCACGAATCCACTGACGGCGGCTTTCCTGGATGCACCACAGACCGATGATATTCTTAAGGAAAGAAATTTTTCTTCCATAACCACCTTCATTCGTAATATTATAGTATTCTGACTTGTCATTGATGATCGGTTCCGGAAGCTCTGTTCCCAGCAGGGACCATGTTCCGCAGCTCAGGAAAATAAAATCTTCCTCCGCCGTGGGAACGGCCACCAGCGCGCACTGTGTATCGTGCCCTGCCACAGCCATGACATCAATCTTTCCAAGCCCCAGCTCTGTACAGATCTCTTCAGACAGGGTGCCGATTTTTGTTCCTGTTGGAACGATATCCGGGAAAATATTTTTCGGAAGTTTCAGCGCGTCGATCACTTCGTCCGACCACTCCCCTTTTCTGGCGTCCAAAAGCTGTGTTGTCGAAGCAATCGAATACTCCGCTTTCTTCTCCCCTGTCAGGAAGTAATTGAACAGGTCCGGCATGAGGATCATTTTGTCCGCGCGCTCCAGCAGGTCTTTCCTATTTTTCAGCAGATAGAGGAGCTGGAATGCTGTGTTGATCTCCATGAACTGGTTTCCTGTAATCTCATAAAACTTTTCTTTGCTGATAAACTTAAAGCTTTCTTCAAGCATGCCTTCTGTACGGCTGTCACGATAGTGGACCGGATTTTCAAGCAGCCTGCCCTCCTCGTCGATCAGGCCGAAATCCACTCCCCATGTATCAATGCCGATGCTCTCAATCCTGCCGCATTTTTTTGCTTTGATCAACCCCTGCTTGATCTCAAAAAAGAGGCGGAGCACATCCCAGTACATGGTACCGTTTAAGATAACCGGGTCATTGGAAAAACGGTGCAGTTCTTCAATGGTGATCTTCCCGCCGTCGAAGGTTCCGCACATCGCCCTGCCGCCTGAAGCGCCAAAATCAAACGCTAATACTTTTTTCTCCATATTACCCTCCACAAACATTTTGACAAGAGGGCTGAAAGACCTGCTTTCAACCCTCTCCTTTCATTTCATACTTATATCAGATATGCTGCCTGTTTTTATTTGTACGGTTTGTAAAGCGCGCCGTAGTTTGCGCATGCTCTGTAGTCAGCGCCCTCTTTATCCATGCCGAACGCATTCCATGCTGCCGGCCGGAAGATCTTCTCTTCCGGTACATTGTGCATAGCCACCGGAATGCGGAGCATAGAAGCAAAGGTAATCAGATCCGCGCCGATGTGTCCGTAGGAGATCGCGCCGTGGTTCGCGCCCCAGTTATTCATCACATCGTAAGCTGTCTTGAACGCGCCTTCTTTGCCGTCACATCTCGGAGCAAACCATGTACACGGCCATGTATAGTCTGTACGTTTCCAAAGTGTGTCAGATACATCCTCCGGAAGCGCTACCGTCCAGCCCTCCGCGATCTGAAGCATTGGCCCAAGGCCTTTGACAAGGTTCAGGCGGATCATTGTAACAGGCATCTGTACCTTGGTCTCAAAACGGCTGGAATATCCGCCGCCGCGGAAGTATCCCAGGTCTGCCATGTTCCATGTGGTAGCGTCCATGATCGCTTTCTGGTCTTCCTCTGTTACATCCCACCACTGTTTCATCACGCCGTTTCCGTTCTCATCCTTAGCGGCGCCATTTGCATCCAGACAGCACGCGCCTGAGTTAATCAGGTGGATGATACCGCCATTCTCTTTCGCAACACCCTCAAGGTCATATCCTGTCACCCTCTTCACTGCGTCCGGGCTCCAGTATGTACGTACATCCGCGAACATCTGAGCGCGGTTTGTAAGAAGCTTCATAAACAGCATTCCAAGTCCGTTGAGCACGTCGTTCTCTGTAGCAAGGATATACGGCTCGCGCGCTCCGTTCCAGTCGAATGTCGTATTAAGCATAGCTTCCGCGAAGTCTCCGTTCGGATAGAAGTCTGTCCACTGTCTCTGGCCCTGGAAACCTGCCGCGATCGCGTTATGTCCGATAGCTTCCTCTGAGAGCTCTTCCGGGAAATTCTTATTTCCGTTCATCAGGTCCTTGATGATGACTGCCATCTTCACAACGAACTCAAACTGTTTCTCTTTCTCTTCCTGGGACTTCTGCAGGTCTTCCGGATTCTTGTCAAATCCAATGTGGCATGTCTCTTTTGCCCACGCAAGAGCCTTCTGATACTCAGCCTCATCATAGATCCCCTCTGTCATGCGGCGGATAATCTCAACCTCGTCAACAGACTCGACACGCATGCCAAGGTAAGATTCAATGAAGTCCTGATCGATGATCGATCCACCGATACCCATTGTAACGGAACCGATCTGCAGCCATGATTTTCCTCTCATGGAAGCCGCCGCGACTGCAGCGCGCCCGAATCTTAACAGTTTCTCTTTCACATCTTCCGGAATTGTCATATCATCCGCGTCCTGAACATCATGTCCGTAGATGCCGAATGCCGGAAGACCTTTCTGCGCGTGTGTCGCAAGAACAGACGCAAGGTACACAGCTCCCGGTCTCTCTGTCGCGTTCAGGCCCCATACTGCTTTGATTGTCGTCGGGTCCATGTCCATTGTCTCTGATCCGTAGCACCAGCACGGTGTAACTGTCAGGGTAATGTCAACGCCTTCTTTTCTGAACTTGTCCGCGCATGCGGCGCTCTCACCAACACGTCCGATTGTAGAGTCAGCGATAACAACCTTAACTGGCTCGCCGTTTGAATACTTCAAATTCTCCTCAAACAGTTTCGCAGCGTTCTTTGCCATATTCATTGTCTGCTCTTCGAGTGATCCTCTTACGTCCAGGACACCCTTTCTTCCATCGATGGTAGGTCTGATACCGATTACCGGATAAGAGCCTACTAATCTGCTTTCTGCCATAGTAACATTCCTCCTATTCTTTGGCTTTGATTTATATCTGTTTATTATTATAATACTATTTTTTTAATTTGTCTCGTGATATAATAGAATAAAAATATAACAATATTCACTTTTTATACACTGTGCCTTGTTTTGGTGCCGGAAAGTCCGCGCTGGATTTTCCGGCGGAAGCTCTGCCGGAAGCCCCCTCGGAAATCCTCACCCCAAAACAGCCGCACTTAAGAAAGGGAAAACGAGCCATGAAATACATGAATTATAAGGAAGAAAAGAGGCACGGGACATTTGAGTTTCCCATAGAGTTTTACCATGTAGGACCTTCCCACCCCAGATATGACATGTCCTATCACTGGCATATTGAATATGAGATCATCCGCATTTTAAAAGGTGAATTTCTAATGACCATTGGCGAGGAGGAATTCCTTTCACATGCCGGAGATATTATCTTCGTGAAGGGCGGTCTCCTCCACGGCGGCATCCCCAAGAACTGTATTTACGAGTGTATTGTGTTTAACCTGGATTCCCTGATGACCTCCAGCCCGGCCGGCGACCGTCTCCTGAAAAAGATCCGGGATGACTGCACCCAGGTCTCCAGCCATTTTACCGGCCATGACCCTGACCTGGCCCAGATAATTGAGCGCATGTTCGGGCAGATGAAACTCCAGACAGAAGGACATGAACTGATCGTGATCGGAACCTTCTTTGAATTCTTCGGTTATATCCTTGAGCACGGATACTACACTTCATCTCAGGATATCTCCACAAAAGAAGGGCGGCGCATCGAACATCTGAAAAAAGCCCTGGAGCTGATAGAAAACTCCTACCCCGACTACATCAGCCTGGACGATCTCGCCAAAGCGGCGGGGATGAATTCCAAATACTTCTGCCGCTACTTCCGGGAGATGACACACCGCACCCCCATAGATTACCTCAATTATTACCGGGTTGAACAGGCCTGCTTTCAGCTGGCCACCTCCAACAGTTCCATCGCTGATATCGGCATGAGCTGCGGGTTCAACGATGTGAGCTACTTCATAAAAACCTTCAAAAAATATAAAGGGATGACACCCAAAAAATACCTGAGCGCACCTCTGTAAATCTATATTTGCCGGGATCATGGGATGTGTCCGCCGGGGAATGGATATGCCTTGCAGGCCCGCTTTCGCTCGGGCCGCAGCATAGCGGTACATAGGGCTGCAAAGGACGCAGCCCAAGTGCCGATGCTGCTCTACGGCCTTTCAGGCATACCCATTCCCCGGCTGGTCTCATCGCATGATCCGAGCACAGCAGGAGAAGGGGATCGAAAGGGCGCTCCGCTTTCGTTTTCCTTTGAAATCCTGCATTTGCCTGCGGGGAGACGCTTTCCTTTGGATGCGCGCAGAAAACAGTACCTATTTCGAAGAACTTTCGTGGAGAGGGGCGGGGCGGAGCAGGCGACTTGGAATGATTTGCTGGAAAGTCTTAAAGGAAGGGCGCGCGACGTTAATTGACCAGCGGATGCCTGAGGCTGATGCCGAATCTTCCGCTGGTCAATT
>CAUEYX010000042.1 GCA_959022495.1 uncultured Lachnospiraceae bacterium
CACCTAAATCTTTAAGCATTTTTCCTCCACCTTCATATCCATAAGATTCATGTACTCTTCCTTCAAAGCATCTTGAAACATCCCCTCCCCGGAGGGGTCAGGCCCCTTTCAGGAGAATATTCTGAATATTTAATCGAATTTTAATTGACTTTGTCCGGAAAACGGAGGAAAATATATCCCAAATTCTAAATCTAAAAGGACGGATGAAAATGAAAGAAAAATTGATACGTTTTATGCAGGGAAGATATGGGGTTGACCAGCTTTCGAAATTTCTGCTTATTTTAGGTCTGGCTGCGGTGCTTGTGTCCTCTGTTTTTGTGAACTATGCCGCTGGGCTTATCTTTTACATACTGGGCTGGGCGCTGGTAATCTACTGTTATTTCCGGGTGTTCTCCAGGAATGTACAGAAGCGTTATGCGGAGAACCAGGCGTTTCTGGCGAAAACATTCGGTATCCGCAGTTTTTTTCAAAAGCAGAAAAATATATGGAAACAGCGCAGGATCTACCATATCTATACATGCCCGTCATGTAAGCAGAAGATCCGAATTCCCAGAGGGAAAGGCAGGATCGAGGTGCGCTGTCCGAAATGCGGCACCACGTTTATTAAGAAGAGCTGATATTGGAAAATCTGCCCGAAGGCAGTTCTTGAAGGGAGAAGTGAAATGACAGATCCATACAGTCTGTTAGGTGTGGACAGAAATGCCTCAGACGATGAGGTGAAGAAGGCGTACCGCCGCCTGAGCAGAAAATATCATCCGGATGCGAATATCAACAATCCTGACAAGGAAGAAGCGGAAGCGAAATTCAAGGAAGTGCAGCAGGCGTATCAGCAGATTATGGATGAGCGGGAGCGGGGGTATTCCTCCGGTGGATTTGAGGGCAATTCACAGAGCGGCTATGGTCCGTTTGGCGGTTTTGGCGGATACGGTCCGTTCGGGGGCGGAGATCTCTTCCGCGGATACGGCGGCCGGCAGAACCGACAGGAGACAGAGGAGGATGTGCACCTGCGCGCCGCCGCGAATTACATACGCAGCGGGCACTATAAAGAAGCGCTGAATGTACTGGAGGGGATCAAAGACAGAAGCGCTCTGTGGTATTTCTACAGTGCGTCCGCCAATTCCGGCATCGGCAATAATGTGACCGCGCTTGAGCAGGCCAAAGAGGCCGTGCGCCTGGACCCTGGGAATACGCAGTATCAGATGCTGCTTGAGCGCCTTCAGAACGGCGGTACCTGGTATGAGAGGCGGCAGATGTCCTTTGGGTATCCGGGAACATTTGACACCTCGTGCTGCGTAAGACTCTGCGTGGCGAACATCCTCTGTAATCTCTGCTGTGGCGGAAGCGGTCTCTGCTGCGGCGGATATGGCGGCGGATATTATGTGTAAACAGGCGGTCTGGAACTAATTAAGAAAGGTCAAATAAAAATCACGCGCAGCAAGATGCATTGCGCGTGATTTTTCTGTCAAATCCCAATATCAGGAAACGTAAGCAGTTCCCGGAATCAGAACCGGAAATCCCGCCGGTTATCCTGCTCGATCAGGCGGAGATTCTCAAGCACCACTGCCCGGGCCCTTTCGTTGGGCACATTCAGCACTTCTTTCTCAATCAGCTTATCGCCGATTGCTTTTGTCTCCGGTGAAGCGTAGTCCATCAGATATTCCTTCAGTGTCATCAGCGCGTTCGGGTGGCAGCAGTTCTGGATCTGCCCGCTCTTGCACAGGGACATGAAGCGGTCTCCCGTGCGGCCTTCGCGGTAACACGCGGTGCAGAAGCTGGGGATATAGTCCATCTCCATGAGCCAGCGCACCACTTCGTCCAGTGTACGGTTATCGCTGACGTCAAACTGTTCAGATTTTTCGTCCTCCGGCTCCGGTTCATAGTAACCGCCCACACTTGTCCTTGAACCGCCGCTGATCTGTGAGATGCCTAAATGGAGGACCCGCTCTCTTGTCTTCTGATTTTCCCTGGTGGAAATGATCATGCCCGTATACGGTACCGCGATGCGGATGCAGGCAACGATCTTTGCGAAAATATCGTCGTCGATGCCGTTGTCAAAGTCGTCCGGGTTAATATCGTCCGCGTGTTTCAGCCTCGGCACGCTGATGGTGTGTGGACCTACGCCGAATGCGGCCTCCAGGTGCTCGGCGTGCATGAGGAGCCCGGCGAACTCATAGCGGTATTTATCAAGCCCAAAGAGAACACCCAGGCCCACATCGTCAATGCCGCCCTCCATCGCGCGGTCCATTGCCTCAGTATGGTAATTGTAGTCGTGTTTCGGGCCCGTGGGATGGAGCTGGAGATAACTCTCTTTATGGTAAGTTTCCTGGAAAAGAATATACGTACCGATGCCGGCCTCCTTTAAAAGGCGGTAATTGTCCACAGTGGTGGCGGCGATGTTGATGTTCACACGCCGGATAGCCCCATTTTTATGTTTGATGCTGTAAATGGTCTCGATGGACTTTAAGTAGTAGTCCATGGTATTGCGTACCGGATCTTCCCCTGCTTCCAGCGCCAGGCGTTTATGCCCCATGTCCTGGAGGGCAATAACCTCCCTGCGGATATCCTCCTGGGAGAGCTGTTTTCTTGGAATATGTTTGTTCTTTGCGTGGTACGGGCAGTAGGTGCACCCGTTGACGCAGTAGTTGGACAGATACAGCGGCGCGAACATGACAATGCGGTTGCCATAGAAATCTTTCTTGATCTGTTCTGCCAGCTTATAGATCTCCTGATTTTTCTCTTCAATCGGACAGGCGAGCAGGACAGACGCTTCCCGGTGGGAAAGCCCTTTCCGCTTTTTTGCCTTTTCAATGATGGCATCGATCAGTTCCACATTTTTTTTGTTTTCATCCGCGTAAGCGAGCGTCTCCAGAATTTCTTCGTGGTTGATAAATTCATCCGCGCATTTAGAATTTACGTCGTACATGCAATGTCTCCTCCTTATAAATAATCAATCATAAATTTTCATTTCTATGCTTTCTGGCCGTGTTTCTATTTCTGTATTCATATATCTCAGTTTTGCTCTATATTCACCGGGTTTTGCTCCACATTCAGCGAGTCACCCCTGGACACGGTGACATGGTATCCGATGGCGTCCATCCGCGCCTTCAGGTCATTGAGGCTTTCTGCCGCTTCGCTCCCTGTACAGAGTTTGTTGTCATAGAGCCGGTATTTTTCCCTTACTTCTGAGGGGGAAAGATTTGGCATTACTACATTCGCCCCCGCGAGTATCCCCTGTTCCCTTCCGTCCGGGGCGATGGTGCCCAGCGCTGTGGTGGCGGGAAGGAGGACTCTGGGGAGCATCAGCCGGATCAGTCCCAGCATGAAGAGCGTCAGCTCCAGCGTACCGGCCGGCTGGTCCGCGAAGGGGGTGTCGTGGTGGGGGATAAAGGGTCCGATTCCCACCATCTGGGGATTTAATTTCTTAAGGAACAGCATATCATCGGCAAGATTCTCCGGTGTCTGAAAAGGCGCGCCGACCATGAACCCGGTCCCCACCTGATAACCCAGGTCTTTCAGATCCCAAAGGCACTGCTGGCGGTTTTCCGCTCGCAGGGACGGGGGATGAAGCATGCTATAGTGACTGCTGTCGAAGGTCTCGTGGCGGAGCAGATAGCGGTCAGCCCCTGCGTCGCGTAGAAGACGGTAACTTTCACGGGACCTCTCCCCCACAGAAAGTGTGATGGCGCAGTCCTTCCACGCAGAACGGATGGACGTTACAATCTCTGCCAGCCGGTCATCCGTGAACCATCCGTCCTCCCCGCCCTGGAGCACAAACGTGCGGAAGCCCAGCTCATAGCCGCGGGCACAGCAGGAGAGGATCTGTTCTTTGGACAGACGGTAGCGCCCGGCGTCACAATTACTCTTTCTGATTCCGCAGTAATAGCAGTCGTTCCGGCAGAAGCTGGTAAATTCTATCAGTCCCCGGATGTAAATGTCATGCCCGTAATGGCAGATGCGGTTCTCCCGCGCGCGCTGAAAAAGGTAATCCGCTGTGGGAGCACTGCGTTCGCGGATCAGCATGGTCCATTCCGCCCGGGTGAGGGAGCGATCCTGTTCCAATTTGTCAATAAGCTCTCGATTTCTGTCCATACTCATATATTCTTTCCATAGATCGTTTTTGTGCTCACGCCGGGCAGCATCCCCAGTTTACCCGAAAGAGCGCTGATTACGTTATTTGGCGCGTCCAATGCCACGCTGATGACATGGATGCCTTTTTCCCGGTAAGGGATTCCCATCCTGCCGATGACGTACTCGCCGTACTGGCTCAGCAGATGGTTCAGATCATCCACGGAATCTCGGGATTCCAGAATGATACCGATCAGTGCAATTCTGTTTTCCATAGGCAGTCCTCCTTGTATGTGGGATATTCTGACGTAAAAAGGCGGAAACTCTGGCAGAAATGGCAGAGACGTCACAGACGGCCGCATTTTTGAGGCAGCATAGATAACAAAAAAGCGCCGTACGGCGCAGTCCTATCAAAAGAAAAGGGGAAAATTCCCCTGCCATTGTCCGGTATGTGCGCCTTATTGCTCAGGACCCTTTCTGATAAGAAGCCTTTACAGTCAGAACGAATGTCTGTTCCTAGTATAACATGAGGGCGGGCGGAGATACAATAGAATGTTTCAAAACATTTCCGGCCATGAGGGAATCTCTGTATTCTGGCTCATTCTCGGGGCACGGGGCGCGCATCCTTACGGATGCATGGCCTCGTGCTCTCTTTTGATTTCGGCAAAGCAGTCAGGAGCAGTCCATCCGCTGTTCGTGGGGGTGAGGACCGCTTTGTAGGGGAAAGGGCCCGCGCCGCATTTCCGCAGCGCGGCAAGCGCCTGGTTCAGCCGGCTGTCGTCAAGAAAGCAGAAGACGAACATGGTATCCGGCAGCTCCGGGCCGTCGTAACTGCCCTCCGCGGGCTCCAGGTCTTTTAAGCCGGCGAGCAGGCCCAGGGGCTGGTTATACTCTGCGGCCGGCACGCGTTTAAGTCGGACGCGCAGCGGAAAGAGTGCCATCTCGATCTTTAAGAGCCGCTCCTTTTCCGGGGGATTGAAAAGTAAAATTGTTTCTTTCATAGAATCGATTCTCCTGAATGATGGTTGTATGTCCGCTGTCCTCTGGCAGAAATAGGAAACCGCCGGCAGGAAACAGACAGGACACCATTTTTATTGTAGTGCAAAAGAAGAGAAAATGAAAGGGCCGGGAGAAAAATCTCCGGCAGAGGCAAAAAAGACAGGCACACAGCGCCGTCCGGGTCATATGATGGAAGTAAAGAAAACTGCCGCGAGGAGGGAACGGTATGAGGCTGTGCGAATTCAGAGACAAAGAAGTGATCAATATCTGCAGCGGCAGGCGTCTGGGCTGTATCGTGGACGTGGAGATCAATGTATGCAGCGGCGAGGTGGAAGCCGTGATTATTCCCGGACCGGGAAAGATCTGCGGATTCCTTGGGACAGACTGTGAATATGTGATTCCTTTCGCGTGTATCCGGAAGATCGGTCCGGATATTGTGATCGTCGAGATCCAGGAAGAAAAGTTTTTGCAAAAATTTTAACGATTGTGTATAATGGACGCAGATCACAGAATAAGACCGGAGCACATACGGAGAAAGGCGGAAAAAATATGAGATGTCCCTATTGCGGCAACCCGGATACAAGGGTCATAGATTCCAGACCGGCGGAGGACAAAAGTTCCATCCGCAGGCGGCGTTCCTGCGACGAATGCGGGAGAAGATTTACCACCTATGAGAAAGTAGAGACGATCCCGCTGATCGTAATTAAGAAAGACAATAACCGTGAACAGTATGAGCGGTCCAAGATCGAGCACGGCGTGCTGAGCGCCTGCTATAAGCGCCCGGTTCCGGCAGAGGCGATCCAGAAGACCATTGACGCCATTGAGCTGGAGATATTTAACCGGGAGGAAAAAGAGATCCCCAGCAGTGTGATCGGGGAGATTGTCATGGACAAGTTAAAAGACCTGGACCCGGTGGCATATGTCAGGTTTGCTTCCGTTTACAGAGAATTTAAGGACGCGAACACATTTATGGACGAACTGAAGAAATTTCTCCAGTAAGACTTGGAGGCGGGACATAGAAATATGCGGACTTATAAATTAACGCTGGCCTATGACGGGACCCGCTATCAGGGGTGGCAGCGCCAGTCAGATACAGACCGGACAATCCAGGGCATCCTGGAGCGCACCATCGCCGGGCAGACAGGATATGCGGCTGAGGTGAACGGCTCCGGGCGCACAGACGCCGGCGTCCATGCGGCCGGGCAGACTGCCAGTGTGGTGCTGCCGGGTAAGATGGAGGATGGATTTTTCACGGAGAGGGTCAATGCGGCTCTCCCCGAGGATATCCGCATTCTGGACGCCCGGCTTGTGAAAAATGGTTTTCACGCCCGTAAAAGCGCCGTGGGCAAAACCTATGAATATTATATTGACACAGGGGCAAGACCGGATGTGTTCACACGGCGGTACTGCTATCATTTCCCATACCGGCTTGACATGCAGAGAATGCGGGAGGCGGCGGGATATCTGACCGGAACCTGGGAGTATCAAGGGTACACAGATAAAAAGGATGGCACCTCCACAAAGCGGACGATCTATGATATAATCATCAGCGGACAAGACAACAGGGTGCGCATTGCATACAAAGGGACAGGCTTTCTGTACCATATGGTGCGCATACTTACGGGTACGCTGCTGGAGGCTGGGACCAACCAGCGCGCAGCCCGGAGCGTACGCCGCGCGCTGCTGTTAAAAGACAGAGAACAGGCAGGATTCCTTGCCCCGGCGCGGGGGCTGTTTCTGAAAGAAGTGTGGTACGAATAAGGAGAGAAATAAAAAGAGAAAGGGACAGATACAGGGGATCTGTCCCTCATTAAATCCGGGAGGACAGCCGGAGAGAAGTCCGTGGAAATGGATGGCCGGCAGATGGGTATAGCGGATAAAGGAGGGAATGCATGAAGCTGATATCATGGAATGTAAATGGAATACGGGCGTGCGTCCAGAAAGGATTTCTGGATTTTTTCAAAGAGGCGGACGCGGATATTTTCTGTATTCAGGAGACGAAGATGCAGGAAGGACAGCTTGCGCTTGATCTTGCGGGCTATCATCAGTACTGGAATTACGCGGTGAGAAAAGGGTACTCAGGCACAGCGGTGTTTACAAAGCGTAAGCCTCTTTCCGTGGCTTACGGCATCGGGATCGAGGAGCACGATCAGGAAGGCCGCGTGATCACCTGTGAATTTGAAGATTTCTATTTTGTCACAGTGTATACGCCCAATTCCCAGAATGAGCTGGCACGGCTTGACTACCGCATGAAGTGGGAAGATGATTTCCGCGCGTATCTGAAAAAGCTGGAGCTGGATAAGCCGGTCATCGTCACAGGGGATTTCAATGTAGCCCATGAGGAGATTGATCTGAAGAATCCGAAAACAAACCGGAAAAACGCGGGATTTACGGACGAAGAGCGCCAGAAATTCACAGAGCTTCTGGATGCAGGTTTTATTGATACCTTCCGCTATTTTTATCCGGACCGTGAGGGGATTTATTCCTGGTGGTCCTACCGGTTCAGCGCCAGGGCGAAGAACGCGGGATGGCGTATTGATTATTTCTGCGTATCCCGGTCCTTGGAAGAGAGGCTGGCGGACGCAAAGATACTGACAGATATTATGGGCTCGGACCACTGCCCGGTGGAGCTGGATTTGAAAGACTGACGCAGGGGCAGATGTGTGTGAAGAATTAGATACAGCGTGAAAGAAGGAGATAGAGATGACAAAGATTGATATTATCTCCGGCTTCCTTGGAGCCGGAAAAACGACACTGATTAAGAAACTGCTCTCCGAGGCATTTACAGGGGAGCAGGTGGTACTGATTGAAAACGAATTCGGGGAGATTGGGATTGACGGCGGATTTTTAAAAGAGTCCGGCATTGAGATCCGGGAGATGAATTCAGGATGCATCTGCTGCTCCCTGGTCGGTGATTTCGGGAAGTCATTGAGAGAGGTGGTGGATACTTACCACCCGGACCGCATTCTCATTGAGCCGTCGGGAGTAGGGAAACTCTCCGATGTGATCAAAGCTGTGCAGGATGTACAGGGTGAGATCGACGCACATCTCAACAGCTTTACCACAGTAGTGGATGTGACAAAATGCAGGATATACCGTAAGAACTTCGGAGAATTTTTCAGCAACCAGATCGAGTATGCCGGCGCGGTCATCTTAAGCCGCACAGACAAGGCGAAGCCGGAGAAGGTGGAGGAGAGCGCGGCCATTCTGCGGGAACTAAACGGCAAAGCACCGTTCATCACCACTCCCATTGCCCAGCTTTCCGGGAAAAAGATCCTGGAGACCATGGAGTCCGGCAGGTCACTGGAGGAGGAACTGCTAAGCGGGATGCTCTGCCCGGAATGCGGACATCACCATGAGGATCATCATCATGACCATGCGCACAGCCACGAAGGAGAGCACCATCACCATGGTCATGAAGGGCATCACCACGCGGATGAAGTATTTACGAGCTGGGGCCGCGAGACGATCCATACGTATACCAGGGAACAGATTGCCGATATCCTGAAGGTCCTGGAGGAAGACAGCGCCTGCGGCAGTGTGCTCCGGGCGAAAGGCATGGTTGCGGGAGCGGACGGGGAGTGGATTTATTTTGACATGGTCCCGGAGGAACATGAAATCCGCACCGGAGCGCCGGAGTATACAGGACGCGTCTGTGTGATCGGGGCAGAGCTCAAGGAAGAAAAGCTGGCGGAATTATTCGGACTGGCATAGCCATGCCGTGTCCGCGGATATAGACGAGACGGGAGAGAATGAATATGTATGAACCAAGAGTAATGGTCTATCTGATGACCGGGTTCCTGGACAGCGGCAAGACCCAGTTCCTTACATTTACGCTGAAGCAGGATTACTTCCAGATCGATGGAAAGACACTGCTGATCCTCTGTGAAGAGGGAGAGGAAGAGTATGACCCCTTAGAGATGCGGAAGTACGGTGTGGTGATTGAGCGCGTGGAGGAGCAGAAGGAGCTGACGGAAGAGTGGCTCGAGGAGATGGACAGAAAACACAGGCCGGAGCGCGTTGTTGTAGAGTACAACGGCATGTGGAAAGTCAGCGATTTTGAGAACCTGAAATTACCGGCAGGGTGGGGGATCGAGCAGAAGCTTGCCGCGGTGGATGCCAGCACATTCCAGATGTATCTGACGAACCTGAAACCGCTTTTTGTGGAGATGGTCAGAGATGCAGAACTTGTGCTGTTCAACCGCTGTGTGGATATTCAGCCTCTGGCGGGGTACCGCAGGAGCGTAAAGGTGGTAAGCCCTCAGGCGGAAGTGATCTTTGAGGACGAGAACGGTGAAGTGGAAAATATTTTCCAGGATGACGTGCCCTATGATCTGAAAGCACCTGTGATTGAGATCGCGAAAGAGGATTACGGGATCTGGTATGTGGATATGATGGAGAATCCGGAACGTTATAAAGGCAGGGTTGTGGAGTATACGGCCAAGGTTGTAAAGCCGCGCACCTTCCCCTCCAAAGTCTTCCTGCCCGGGCGCATGGCCATGACCTGCTGTGCGGATGACACCTCATTTCTGGGATATGTGTGCAAAAGCCCGTACGCCCCGAAGCTGAAACCGGGAGACTGGGTAAAGATCCGGGCAAAGGTGGGGTTTGCCAATGTGTCCGTTTACCGGGGTGAAGGCCCGGTGCTGGAGGCGGAGCATATTGAGCCTGCTGATTCCATAGAAGAACTGGTGTATTTCAATTAAAACAAGTTTTATCAAAGCGCAGGCCCGCGGGGACCGCGGGATGGCGCCGTCAGAGGAGGATTTCGGGATGGAGAAAAAATACGATGTAATCGCTTTGGGAGAACTGCTGGTGGATTTCACGATGAACGGGCAGAGCGGACAGGGCAATGGGCTTTTCGAGGCCTGCCCCGGCGGCGCGCCGTGCAATGTGCTGGCCCTTCTGAATAAAATGGGAAAGAAGACCGCGTTTATCGGCAAGGTGGGAAAGGACCAGTTTGGTTCCATGCTCAGAGACACAATAACGGAGGCGGGGATCGATGCCTCCCATCTCGTAATAGACGAAAATGTGAATACCACGCTCGCCTTTGTCCACACGTTTCCCGACGGAGACAGGGAGTTTTCCTTTTACCGCAGCCCGGGAGCGGACATGATGCTGACGGAGGAAGAAATAGACACTGAATTTGTCAAAGAAGCGAGAATCTTCCATTTTGGTACGCTTTCCATGACTCATGACGGGGTAAGAGAGGCGACGAAAAAGGCGGCGCGCTCCGCGAAAGAAGGCGGCTGTCTGATCTCCTTTGACCCGAATTTAAGGCCGCCGCTGTGGAGCTCTCTTGATCTGGCAAAAGAGCAGATGGAGTATGGTTTTGGGATCTGCGATATCCTGAAGATCTCTGACAATGAGATCCAGTTTGTGTCCGGGAAAGAGGATTATGACGAGGGCATCGCTTACCTTCAGGAGAAGTACCACATTCCGCTGATCCTGCTCACGATGGGCAGGGACGGAAGCCGCGCGTACTACAAAGGCATGCGCGTTGAGCGCCCGGGATTCACCGTGCAGACGATCGAGACTACCGGCGCGGGAGATACGTTCGGAGGCAGTTCCCTTACCTATCTTCTGGAGCATGATTTCCAGAATCTTACCGAAGAGCAGCTGGGAGAAATGCTGACTTTCGCGAACGCGGCAGCAGCCATAGTGACTACAAAGAAAGGCGCCATTAAGGCAATGCCCGCGCGGGAGGAAGTTCTGGATCTGGTCAAAAGCTGAGCATGGCTAAGCGCTGAAAATGAATCATGATATGTATGAGAGATAATGATTGTCCCCGGATGATGCGTCCTGTTCTAATGGCGCTCATCCGGGGACCTGTTTTTATAGATTCTGCGGGGTCATGCGGTTCTGGCTGCGCCATTCGCGGGGAGACGCGCCATACACGTTTTTGAATGCTCTGGAGAAGTGGAGCTGGTTCGGATAGCCCACAGCATTGCCGATATCCCCGATGGACAGCTGGGTAAGCTTTAAGAGTTCAGCGGCTTTTGCCATGCGGTAGTTCAATAAGAACTCCTGGGGGGATCTTCCGATGACCTCTTTAAAGATCCGACCGAAATAGGTGCGGTTTAAGCCGCAGAATTCTGCGATTCCTTCTACGGAAATATCGTTTTGGAAGTTCTGTTCAATATAATTGAGTGCCTCTTTGATATAAAAGTCCCGGACCTTTCCGGTGGAGGACAGCCTCATCGTGGCAGCGGATCGGGAGAGATAGTCAATGAACAAGTAGAGATGTCCGATCAGATGGAACGGGGATTCGCTGCTGTGTTCCACGATATAGAGCATTTCTTCTATCATAAGTTCCCGCAGCTCCCGGGATGAAGCGTGATAAACCGGACGGTCAGGAGAAAGACCGGCAAGGGAGATGATCTCTTTCGCGCGCAGCCCGTCGAATTCGATCCAGGCATATTCCCAGGGAAGTTTCGGATCAGCGATATAAGTATTAATCTGTCGGGGGAAGATCATAAAGCCCTGACCGCTTTTGATCTGATATTCCCGGGTGCGCCCGTCTGACCCATCTGCCATCAGCCTGCCGGTCCCCGAGAGGACGTAGTGGAAAAGATAATGATTCCTGGACGCCGGACCGAAAGAATGCGCGGCCTCGCACTGTTCTTTTCCGAACTGATATAATCCCAGATCTACAAAATTCTCATTTGGAAATACAGAAAACAGAAGATCACTCATTGATACCCTCCTTTTATACATTCTTGTATTACAGTAATTATAAATCAAAATATATCAAAATGCGACTATACTTTATGTAAACGAAATATAAGTTGAATTTTGGTATAAAACAAAAAAAACAAGGATATTTTTAGATGCATTTTGGAATGTTATAATTTTTTTAGAAAATCAAAACTTGAAAGGAAGGAGCGGGAAATGTTATGAAAAGGAAAAATGCGATTAGCGCTGTACTCGCGGTTTCCATGCTTGCGGCAGGCATTCTTCCGGGATGCGGCTCTGACGGGGACTCAGGGAAGACCGAGATTGAGATCCTGCAGTACAAGCCGGAAGCGGCGGCGTATTTCGACAAGGTGGAGGAGGAATTCAATGCCTCCCACGACGACATCCACCTGACCATCAGTTCGCCCAATGATGCCAGCGCGGTCATGCGGACCAGATTTATACGCGAGGACTATCCGGATATCATCGGAATAGGAGGGGATATCAACTATTCCTACTATGTGGACGCGGAAATCCTTGCGGATGTGTCTGATTATCCGGGGATGTCGGACGTAAAACAGGCCTACATTGACATTCTGGAGGCGCTGGAGATCACGCCGAAAGAAGGCACATACGGTGTTCCTTATGTGGCGAACGCTGCAGGCATCCTCTACAATAAGGATATGTTTGACGAGCACGGATGGGAGATTCCTGAGACATGGGGAGAATTGGTCGATCTGTGCGAGGACATTCAGGCGGAGGGAATCCTGCCTTTCTACTTCGGGTTCCGAGATACGTGGACCTGCCTTGCCCCGTGGAACTCTCTGGCCGTGGGCCTCGCGCCGTCGGATACCTGCCAGAACGTGAACGCAGGGGAGACGACATTTACCGATGAATACAGGGAGACCGCAGAGAAATGTATGGAGCTGGTGAGCTACGGACCGGATGACCCATTTGCTTACGGCTACAACGATGCGTGTACCGCATTCGCGCGCGGCGAATCCGCCATGTATCCTATCGGAAGCTATGCGGTGCCTCAGATCCTGTCAGTAAACCCGGACATGAATATTGACTCCTTTGTCACACCGGGAAATGACGACCCGTCGAAAAATACACTGAATTCGGGGGTTGACCTGATGTTTGCTGTGACGGCTGACTGTGAGAACAAAGAGGCGGCATATGAAGTGCTTGATTTCCTGATGGCGGATGAGAATATTCAGGCATACATCGACGACCAGAACGCTGTCCCGTGTAAAGAGGGGGATTTTGATCTCGCCCCCATGCTCGACGGCATGAAACCGTTTATCGATTCCGGCAATATGACGGACTACCAGGATCATTATTATCCGTCAGAGATGGCAGTGGACGCGCAGATCCAGACATTCCTGATCAACCAGGATGTAGACGCGTTCCTCGCGAAGTTCGACAAGGACTGGCAGAGATATAATAGGGACATCATCCGCGCAGTCCAGGAATACAACGAAGAGCACGGGTCTGCCGAGTAGGAAAGGAGCGGGATAGATTATGAAAAAAGTAAATGACAGCAAGCGGACATATATGCTGATCACCATACCAATCCTGGCGCTGTTTGTCTGCTTTAACACAGTACCGCTGATCCGCGGTGTGATTTACAGTTTTACCAATTTTAAAGGGTTTGGCACCTATGATTTTGTAGGGCTTCGCAACTACATAGATCTGTTCACCGATCCGAGAATCGGCGGGTCCTACCTGTTTACAATTAAACTGGCCATTGTGGCAACGATTTTAACGAATGTAATCAGTCTGATTCTCGCGCTGGGCCTGAACAGCAGAATCAAGGGGAAAACATTCCTGCGCGCGGCGTATTTTGTTCCGAATGTACTCGGAGCGCTGGTTGTAGGCTATATTTTCCAGTATTTCTTCACATACATCCTTCCGGGCCTGGGCGACGCTCTCGGAATTGACGCGCTCAGTTCCAGTATGCTGTCCAACAGCAGGACCGCATGGATCGCGATTGTGATTGTATGTGCATGGCAGTCTATTGCAATGAATACAATCATTTACATTTCCGGTCTTCAGACGGTTCCGGAGGATGTATACGAGGCGGGAGACCTGGATGGAGCTACCGGCTGGAAGAAGTTTAAACACCTTACATTCCCGCTGATTATCCCGTTCTTTACGATCAACAT
Source organism: uncultured Lachnospiraceae bacterium (assembly GCA_959022495.1). Taxonomy (GTDB): domain Bacteria; phylum Bacillota; class Clostridia; order Lachnospirales; family Lachnospiraceae; genus Mediterraneibacter. The sequence goes on from CAUEYX010000042.1 coordinate 13,908, forward strand.
GGTTCTCTGTGTAAAGAATTTCCTGATGGTATTTGACCAGATTATGGCTATGACACAGGGCGGGCCCGCACAGAGTACAGAGTCCATCTCCTATTTGATTTATAACAATGGTATGAAGGGCGGAAGCTTCGGCTACCAGAGCGCCAACGCGGTTGTATTCTTCGTGGTGATTGTGGCGATCTCTGTAGCGCAGATGACAATATCAAGTAAGAAGGAGGAACAGTTATAATGTATGAGAAAATGAAAGCAAGAATCAACTGGCCTGTTACGATCCTTCTGTTTATCGGTCTTCTTACAGTGGCGTTCCCGCTGTACATGACGATTGTAATCGCGTTCAAGCAGCCCACTGAGATGACAAACAGTATCTCCGGCATCCTGTCTCTTCCGGCATCCTGGAGTTTCAGCAACTTCGCCCAGGCCATGGAGCTGACGGATTTCTGGCGTTCCCTGGGGAACAGCCTGCTTGTGACAGTCTGCACCGTGGTATTGTGTATCTTACTTCATTCACTGATGGGATTTGCTGTGGGAAGAAATAAAGCCCACAGTAAAGTCTACAATGTGATTTATCTGTTTATTGTAAGCGGTATGTTCGTTCCGTTCGCGATCCTGATGATGCCCCTGGCAAAGCAGACCGCGGAGATGCACCTTGACAATTGGGCTGGTGTGATCCTGCTGTATGTGGTATTCTATATGCCGATGAATTTACTTCTCTACACAGGATATCTGGTAAATATCCCGATTGCGCTGGAAGAAGCGGCGAGGGTGGACGGGGCCAGTACATGGCGCACGTTCTGGAGCATTATCTTCCCGATTATGAAGCCGATGCATGCGACGGTCGCGGTCATTACTGCCCTTGCCGTATGGAACGATGTTATGACACCTTTGATCATTATGTCAGGAAAAGGTTCCAATACACTGCCGCTGGCACAGCTGACATTCCAGACACAGTTCGGCACGAACTATAACCTGGCGTTCGCGTCCTATCTGCTGGCGCTGATCCCGATTATTATCTTCTATGTGATCTGCCAGAAACAGATTATCAATGGAGTTGTAAACGGCGCTGTGAAGTAAGTCCTGATGCGCATCCGCGCATCCTGCATGGGCGGGTGTTATGTGCGATGAAGTACATTCACCCGCCTTTTATATCAGAATCACCACAGATCAGGAGAGACTTGAATTATGAGTATATTATATGATGGAACGCAGAAAACACTTACTCTGCACACAAAGAACACAACCTATCAGATGCAGGTGGACCGATATGGATTTCTTCTGCATCTCTACTATGGAAAACGGGCTGATGGGTGCATGGATTACCTGCTGACATTTTATGACCGGGGATTTTCGGGAAATCCTTATGACGCAGGCAGGGATAAAACATATTCCATGGATGCCCTTCCTCAGGAGTTCCCCTCTCTCGGCACAGGGGATTACCGGACGCCGGCCTGCATTATTAAAAACACGGACCGCACGTACAGCAGTGACTTCCGCTACGTAAGCCACAGCATCAGGGCGGGGAAATATTCTCTCAAAGGACTTCCCGCGGTGTATGCTGACGACAGCGAAGCCCAGACACTGGAAGTGGTGCTGGAGGACCGGGTGTCAAGGGTCCGGGCGGTTCTGCTGTACGGAGTACTGCCGGAATATGACGTGATTACCCGCAGCGTAAAGATTATAAACGGCAGTGACGGCCATGTCTCCGTAAAGAAACTGGCTCCCGCGTGTCTTGATATGGTGGGGGGAGAGTATGATTTTATCACCTTTTACGGGCGGCATGCTATGGAGAGGAATTTCCAGCGTCTGCCCATCGGGCATGGGGTGTCCCAGATCGGGAGTCTCAGAGGAACATCGAGCCACCAGTATAATCCCGCGGTGATCGTGGCGGGGCGCGAGACGACAGAGGAAGCCGGGGCGTGCTACGCCTTGTCTTTCGTATACAGCGGCGGTTTCCAGAGTGAGGCGGGGATGGACCAGTATGATCAGACCCGGGTGCTTATGGGGCTCTGTGAGGAGCAGTTCGCGTACCCTCTGGAGGCGGGGGAAGAATTCCAGTCACCGGAAGTAATCCTGAGTTATTCTTCAGAAGGCTTGGGGAAACTGTCCCAGAACCTGCACCGCTGCATGCGCACGCATCTGTGCAGGGGCAAATACAAAGAGACAGTCCGCCCCATTCTTTTAAACAGCTGGGAAGCTTACTATTTTGATTTCACGGGTGATGCCCTGCTGAAACTTGCGAGACAGGCCGCGGATCTGGGGATTGAGATGTTTGTTATGGACGATGGCTGGTTCGGGAACCGGGACAGCGAGCTGAGAGGCCTGGGAGATTGGGAAGTCAATGAGGAGAAGCTCGGATGTACTTTGGGAGAGCTGATAGAAAAGATCAATGGGATGGGACTGAAGTTCGGCATCTGGATTGAACCGGAGATGGTAAACGAGGACAGCAGGCTTTACCGGGAGCATCCGGACTGGGCGTTCGTCATACCGGGGCGCAGACCCAACCGTTCACGTCACCAGCTGGTGCTTGATTTTTCCAGAAAAGAAGTGGTGGACTCTATTTATGAGAAGATCTGCAAGGTTCTCGACCAGGGAAATATCGAGTATATCAAATGGGATATGAACCGGAGTATTGCGGATGTATATTCTGCTACCGGGGACGGCCAGGGCAGAGTACTCTATGATTATGTGCTGGGGCTTTATGATTTCCTGGAGCGGATCGTTAAGCGCTACCCGGATATTCTGATTGAAGGCTGCAGCGGCGGCGGCGGGCGGTTTGACGCGGGGATGCTCTATTACACGCCGCAGATTTGGTGCAGCGATAATACGGATGCCATTGACCGCCTGGAGATCCAGTATGGGACGTCGTTTATATATCCAGTGTCCGCAGTGGGTTCCCATGTATCCGCTTCACCCAACCATCAGACAGGAAGAATCACATCCATGAAAACCCGCGGCGTGGCAGCAACGGCCGGGACCTTTGGTTATGAGCTGAATCTCAATGAACTGGGGGAGGACGAAAAGGCGGAGATACGAAGTCAGATTAAGGAGTATAAAAGCCATGCCGCCCTTGTCCAGTGCGGGCTCTATTATCGCCTGACAAATCCCCAGACATCGGATGCCGGCGCGTGGGAGTTCGTATCCGAAGACGGGGAAGAGGCGCTCATCCAGGCGGTCACCATCAGACAGCACGCCAACATGGATGTCGCTTATATTAAGCTCAGGGGCTTGAAAGAGAATACGGCGTACCGTGAGATGGAGAGCGGAAAGCTGTATAACAGCACTGCGCTGATGGAGGCCGGCATCCCTGTGCCGGTGGAGCTGGGCGAGTACAGGGCGTACCAGTGGCATTTTGTGCAGGAGAGATAAAAGAACAGAAAACGGGGGATATGCCGATGGGAAAGAGACCGGGAAATAGAAAAAGGAAGAATACCGCGGCGGGGAAACCGCGGGCAGAGGCCGAAAGGCAGATTGGGATGCGGCCGCAGGAAGACAGAGAGACGCGCGCGGAGCAGGATCGGGTTTTTGCGGAGCGGCTGGCGCGCTTTCATGATGAGCTGCGGTGGCTTTATATGGAATTATATGGCAATGACGATATGTTTGGGGAATTGTGCGGCCAGATGAAACGGTATTATGACCTGAGGAAGGGGAGCCTGAAGGCGCTTGATCAGGAGCGGGAGAAAAATCCGCAGTGGTACCGGGGCAGAGACATGACCGGCATGATGATGTATATTGACAATTTCGCAGGCAGTATCAAAGGGGTGCAGGAGAAACTGCCCTATCTGGAAAAATGTAACGTGAATTATATCCACCTCATGCCGTTTCTCGACTCTCCCAAAGGGAGATCCGACGGAGGGTACGCGGTGGCTGATTTCCGCAAGGTGAAACCCGAACTGGGGACAATGGATGATCTTGCCGAACTGGCGGAACAGTGTCATGAGAAGGGGATCAGCTTGTGTATGGATTTTGTCATGAACCATACATCAGAGGATCATGAGTGGGCGGTAAAAGCGCGCCAGGGAGACGACGAGTATATGAGCCGGTACTTTTTCTACGCGGACCCGGCTGTCCCTCAGGAGTATGAAAAAACAGTCCCCCAGGTTTTCCCCACAACAGCACCGGGAAATTTTACATACCTGCCGGAACTGGGGCATTATGTGATGACAACATTTTATCCGTATCAGTGGGATCTGAATTATCGGAATCCGCGGGTGTTCAATGAGATGATGTACAATTTCCTCTATCTGGCCAACCAGGGGATGGACATTATCCGCATCGACGCGGTTCCGTATATCTGGAAAGAGCTTGGGACGAACTGCCGGAATCTAAAGCAGGTGCACACCATTGTCCGCATGATGCGCATGATCGGGGAGATTGTGTGCCCGGGGATCGTGCTTCTCGGGGAAGTGGTTATGGAGCCGGAGAAGGTGGCCCCGTATTTTGGCACAGTGGAGAAACCGGAGTGCCATATGCTTTACAATGTGACGACTATGGCGACTACATGGAATACGGTGGCGACAAGAGATATCCGCCTTTTAAGAAAGCAGATGGAGATTGTCTGCTCACTTCCGAAAGAATATTCCTTCCTTAATTACCTGAGGTGTCATGATGATATCGGGTGGGGGCTTGACTATGCCACACTCAGCCAATGGGGCATGAAGGAAGTGCCTCATAAGAAATATTTGAATGATTATTTCCAGGGGAAGACCGAAGGCAGTGTCAGCCGGGGCGAGCTGTACAATGAGGATCTTGTGACAGGGGACGCGAGGTTCTGCGCCACGACCGCGTCTATGTGCGGGATTGAGAGCGCGGGGTTTGAGCAGGATGAAGCGAAGATGGAGCGGGCGATCAGAAAGGATATTATGCTTCACGCCTATATGTTCACGCAGTCCGGTATCCCCATGCTGTACAGCGGCGATGAGATCGGCCAGGTAAATGACTATACTTACAAAAACGACCCGGAGAAAGCGCCGGATTCCCGTTATATCCACCGAGGTAAGTTCTGCTGGGATCTGGTGGAGAACATCGAAAAGAAAGACAGCGTACAGGGGAGAATCTTCGGCGCGCTCGGAAGACTGGAAAAAGTCCGCAGGGAAGACCCCGTATTCAATGCGGACGCTGAAATGTACACCAAAGATTACAGCGACCTGTCGATTCTCTGGATCGTGAGAAAGGCAGAGGGCGGAGAACTTCACGCTGTGTTCAACTTCAGCGATGAGGAGAAAGTAGTGTGGATGCCAGAACCTGCGGAGTATATGAATCTGGTGACGGGCAGGAAAGAGATGGTGGAGAAGACATCTCTTCCCGCCTGGGGATTCCTCTGGCTCAAGAGGGGAATCCAGATTTGACAATTTCATGCAGGGCATATATAATGTATGAAGAAACAAGGGCGTTTCCCATAGGTGGAGAACGCCCTTTTCTTGATAGTGAATCTTGATAGTGAAAAATGTTCGGAGACAAAATGGAAGGAGGTTTCATTTTTTATGTATGATTACACAAAGGAAGATATCCTGCGGCTTGTGGAAGAGGAGGACGTTGCTTTTATACGGCTGCAGTTTACGGATATTTTCGGAGCGATGAAAAATATGGCGGTGACAGTGAGCCAGCTGGAGAAAGCGCTGGACAACCGTTGTATGTTTGATGTCTCTTCTTTGGAGGGACTTTCGGGCGAGAAGGATTCAGATATGTATCTTTATCCGGACCTGAATACATTTGAGATTTTTCCCTGGAGACCCCAGCAGGGCAAAGTGGCGAGGATGATCTGTGACGTGTACAGACAGGATGGGACGCCTTATGAAGGAGATCCCAGATATGTGCTGAAAAGGGAAATCGCGAAGGCGGCTGAGCTTGGATATACGCTAAATGCGGGCCCGGAGTGCGAATTCTTTCTGTTCCATACGGATGAAGACGGACTTCCCACCACTTTGACGCATGAGCAGGGGGGATATTTTGACGTGGGGCCGCTTGATCTTGGGGAGAATGCGCGGCGTGATATGGTGCTTACTCTGGAGGAGATGGGGTTTGAGATTCTCTCTTCCCACCATGAGATCGCGCCTGCCCAGCACGAGATTGATTTCCGCTATGATGAGGCCCTCGTGACGGCGGACAATCTGATGACGTTTAAGCTGGTTGTAAAGACCATCGCGAAACGTCACGGGCTGCACGCTACATTTATGCCGAAACCGAAGATCGAGACATACGGGTCGGGCATGCATGTCAATCTGTCACTTGAGCGGGACGGGGTGAATGTATTCCAGGACAGCAGTGATTTGAATGGGCTGAGCCGCGAAGGGTATTACTTCATTGGCGGACTGATGAAGCATATGAAAGCGGTCACCTGTATTACCAACCCCACAGTGAATTCGTATAAACGGTTTGTACCGGGATATGAGGCACCGGTTTATATGGGATGGTCTTCCAGGACCAGAGGACCGCTCATCCGCGTGCCTTCGGGAAAAGGTGTGAATACACGGATCGAACTTCGCAGCCCAGACGCCGCGGCGAATCCCTATCTTGCCCTGGCGGTGCTTCTGGCGGCGGGAATGGACGGAATCAGGAATCAGATTATGCCGCCCGAATGCATTGATGAGGATATCCAGAAAATGACCCCGCAGCGCAGGGCAGAGCTCGGGATAGAGGAGCTGCCACGCTCCCTTAAAGAGGCGGTTGAAGAGCTGGAGAGAGATGCGCTTGTGATGGATGTGCTGGGGAAGGATCTGGCGGAGAAAATAATAAAGGCGCATAAGAAAGAGTATCATGACTACTGTATGCAGGTGACGGACTGGGAGATCGCGAATTATCTTTACCGGCTGTAAAAAGCAGCGGTGCGGCGGATACCGCGGAACAGAACTATGCTGAGAGTATTTCAGGAATCGGACAGCAGGAGGTGACACGGATTTGACGAACATAGTTGTCGCATTTTCAAAAAGAGAAAACGCGGTGAATATCCGAAATATTTTAACCAGATCCGGGATCGCAGTGTCTGCTGTCTGCCTGACCGGCGCAAAAGTGCTTCAACATGCGGAGATGTGGAACCAGGGGATTGTCATCTGCAGCGGAAGACTGCAGGATATGCCGTATACAGAACTGAAGGAACTGCTTCCCACCGGATTTGATATGCTGCTGATTGCCTCCTCGGACAGCTGGATAGATACACTGCCGGAAGGGATCGTGGGGCTCCCGTCCCCTCTCAAAGTATATGATTTGATAAATACTCTGGAAATGATGTGTCAGGCACAGGAGAGCCGCAGGAAGAAGCGCCGGCAGACGGTGCGCGGCAGAAGCTCAGGGGAACGGCAGATTATAGAACGGGCAAAGTCACTTTTAATGGAGAGAAATGGCATGTCTGAGGAAGAGGCGCACCGGTACCTCCAAAAGACCAGCATGGAGGGCGGCAGAAGCATGACAGAGACAGCGGAGATGGTGCTGACTGTAATGGACGGCTGATGTCCAAACCGGGAAAGCGGAGACTGCTATATTGGTTCTAGTTAATGCAAATATGTGGTTATCAGGTGTGTCTCTGCCTAACATGTTATCCCCAAACCCACATACTAGTTCCAGATCAATGCCCTCGTCTTCAAAGTACCCTTCTTCAACAGCAACATACATCGGCGCGTAGAAGATGGAATGGGCGACTTCGTTTAGTGTCACTTTGACAGGTTCCGTTTCTTTGGATTCTTCTGATGAAGTGTTTTCCGGCGTTTCCTTTTTGTCTGTATCCTGTGCGCAGCCGGCAAGGAGCGATACAGAGAGAAGGGCAGCGCCAAGGCAGGATAAAATACGCTTTCTCATAATACCTCCATATAGATATGTCATATTGATTCTTTAACATTATATGAGCAGAGGTACAGGAGGTTCCAACCTGCCCGGAATCTGGAAAGACCTGCTGAAACAGCGACGCAGAAAGAGCGCCTTCATGAGCTCTTTCTGTGATACCGCTGTATTTCAGCAGGTCTTTTATTGACATCTTAAATGAGATAAAATAAGGAATGCTTCGTTTGTCTGTCCTCAATCCGTTGACGGATCAATCTGCGTAGTCATCCTCAAACGCATCGTCGTAATCATCATAATCATCGCCGCCCCTTGATGTAATGGAAAGGATCAGGGAGATTACAGCCAGCACGACTGCCGCGACTGCCGCGATGAAAAGCTGAAGATCATCTTCCCTTTTAAGGAATGCGAATACACCACTGCCAAGATAGAAAAGCATGGGCAGGAGGAACGCGAAGATGCTATTCGTCCCTATTGTGATGAAATAAAGCAGTGCGGATACCAGCAGACACAGCGCGAAGATAATGAGTGTCATGCCGGAAACACCGCTGTCCGCAGTGGAAGAGATGCCGACTGTAAATCCTCTGTACATGAAGTACCCAGATCCAAGCAGGGAGAGAACTGCCAGAAGCACTCTCATTACCCGGAATCTCGGTGTATCCTCGTAGTAGTCATCTTCGTATTCGTCTGTCTCCGGCTCCGGCCTTTTAGCAGAAGTTCTTGCCGGTGAGGCCGTTTTGACGGCCCCTGTGGAAGAAGTTCTGGGAATTGCGCGGGTGTCTTCTTCCGGCTGTGCTTTCCTCTTCTTTACCGGCTTTCCGATTGTGCCGGTAGCAAGCATATCCTCATAACTTTTGCGGGCTGCTTTTTCATGCTTCGTACGGACTCTTTCCGGCGGCAAATTGCTGTAGCGCTTTTCTTCTGTGCCGCTCGCCGGTGTGTTCTGGGGAGGACGTTTTTTAACTGGTCTTTCCGCGGCGGCAGCAGAAGTATTTTTTGACGCCGATGTACTGCTTTTAGGAGCGGGGGTCACTGCGGCAGCCGCTTTCTTATCCGGTGATTTTGCCTGAACACTGCTTTTTGCGGCCGCTTTCTTGGCGCGCTGTTTGTCAAGATTCCACTGTTTGCGGCAGTCCCGGCAGATCGCGTATTCGTTAAAGATCGGATCACCGTTTTCGCTGGTGCCAATCTGTTTGTTTTTCAATTCAAGCTCTTTTCCACATATTGGACACTTCATAAATCTATACTCCTCTCTCTGGCTGACAAATTTACAACACGGTTATTATAACATTATGAGGACGTAAGAACAATGAAAAAATGCAGGATCTGCTCGAAAAGTGTAATATTTGCGCTGATTATGTCGAAGCTTTGTTCTTATAAGAAGGGGCCGGCTTTTTTTCGAGGGAATTTGATTCAGGCGGAACATGGGTGCTTTGTGCCGTCGGAGTCATGTACTGGACGATGTCGTTGTAGGATTCCAGCTCAGCCTCATTCTGGGGGAGAGAGGGGATCAGCCCTGTGCAGTCTGTCCGGGACGCCGCATTCGCGAGATAGTCAAAATCATCAATTAGCTGTTTGGTAGATTTCTTTTCCAAAATACTTCACCTCGTTTTCGCTTGGTTTTATCCTTTTGGAATAGTATCTCCGGACTGAAAAATTGTATTCCTTGAAAAATGTGATATACTGTTTTACAGTTTCTATTTATTATATGCCAGCGGCAGTCTGTGCCGGCAGGCATAGATCAAACAGAGGAAAAGGAGAATTGGTATGAAAATGATTGCGGATACACACGCCCATACACTGGCCAGCGGGCATGCTTACAGTACGATAAAAGAGATGGCGGCAGCCGCTAAGGCAAGAGGCCTGAAAGCTCTGGCGCTCACAGAACATGCGCCCCAGATGCCGGGGACATGCGGGTTGTTTTATTTTCAGAATCTGGACGTAGTGCCGAGGGAAGCCGACGGAGTGCGGCTGCTGATGGGGGCCGAGGTGAATATCATGGACCCGGATGGAACGATTGATCTTCCTGAGAAGACCTGCCGGGATTTAGATATTGTTGTGGCGAGTATTCATCTTCCATGCTATGGTCTGGACCATACACCGGAAGAAAATACCAGGGCGTATGTGGAAGTTATGAAGAAACCTTATGTGAATATTATCGGGCATCCGGATGACGGGAGATTTCCGTTTGATTATGAAGTGCTTGTAAAGACAGCGAAGGAGACAGGGACCCTGCTTGAGATCAATAATTCTTCTATGCGTCCGCAGAGCAGCAGGAAAGGGACAAGGGAGAATATACTGACGATGCTGGATTTGTGCAGGCAGTATGAGGTGTCGGTAACGACAGGAAGTGACGCGCATGTAGACGTGGATGCCGGGAATTTTACTTATGTCAGGGAAGTCCTGGAGTACTGCAGGTTTCCGGAAGAGCTGGTAGTGACAACGGACTGGGAGCGGCTGAGAAGCTTTTTGAAATTTTAGATTTTAAAGTGGTGGACTTTAAAAGTTTAGTGTGCTAAAATATAATAGCGACTTGAAAAGACGGGAGATCGTTGTAGGTATTATGAACCTTCTTTTCAGTTGGATTTACGCCGCGGGGCTTATAAAGGAGACAGAATTTTATGAGTAAGAAGATCAGGACAGAGGCAGTGGACTATCTTTTTAAAGCGATTCTCAGTCTGGAAAATAAAGAAGAATGTTATACATTTTTTGAAGATATCTGCACCATCAATGAACTGCTGTCATTATCCCAGCGATTTGAGGTTGCAAAGATGCTGAGAGAACAGAAGACTTATCTGGAGATCGCAGAAAAAACCGGTGCGTCGACAGCGACGATCAGCCGGGTAAACCGCTCCCTGAATTATGGGAATGACGGCTATGATATGGTATTTGAACGGATCGATAAAAAGGAAGAATAGACCTTATTCTGAGATGATCCGGCACAAATAGAAAAGAGAATCGAATACCGGAAAAAGAGTGAAACCGACAACCGGCATGGCAGCATGCAGGGACATCGGTTTTCTTTTATGTATTTTTTAAATATTTTGTAAAAAGTGAACGGAAATGAGAAGCCGTGGCAAATATAAAGTGAAAGAGGAAAGGAGGCGGGGAACCGATCAGATATCATAATACGGAATCGTGTCAACTCGGACAATCAGGAACGCATAGATTTTAGAGAGGTGGTGAATGTGAATATTGAAAAGATTATGGAAGTATTAATCGGACTTCTGGCAGAGCAGGAAGAAGTAACAATTAAATACACATTGGAGAAACCCGCATAAGCGGGAGAGCCCGGCATTTCTGAGGAAAAGGGGGACGGTAAAAAGTTCCTGGCAGAAATACATAACAGAAATATATGGCAGAAATATATAACAGAAACGCCCTGTTGACAGAATCCCCCGCAGAGGGTATAAATGATAGCAGAGTAAGGCGAAAGCAGATACGCCGGCTGAAAAAATGAGAAAGAGTGGTACAGAGAAATGAAATTTACTAAAATGCAGGGGCTTGGAAATGATTATGTGTATGTAAACTGTTTCCGTGAGAAAATAAAAAATCCTTCTGAACTGGCCAGGAAGATAAGTGACAGGCACTTCGGTGTAGGATCTGACGGCCTGATTATGATTCATCCTTCTGATAAGGCGGATTTTGAGATGGAAATGTATAATGCGGATGGTTCCCGGGGGGAGATGTGCGGAAACGGAATCCGCTGTGTGGCAAAGTATGTGTATGACTATGGTCTGACTGATAAAACAAACATTTCTGTGGAAACATTAGGGGGGATAAAATATCTTGACCTCACAGTGGAGAGAGGTAAAGTCCGGCAGGTAAAGGTAGATATGGGCAGGCCGGAGCTGGAGCCGGCAAAGATTCCTGTTGCGGCCAAAGGAGAGCGTGCTGTGGATGAGCCTATCCTGGTGGATGGCAGAGAATACCGGATGACATGCGTATCCATGGGCAATCCACATGCGGTTGTTTTTGTGGAGGATGATGTGCGTCGGCTGCCTCTGGAGGAAATCGGCCCCAAATTTGAGAAACACGACAGGTTTCCAAACAGAGTCAACACAGAGTTCGTCAGAGTGATTGACCGTCGTACAGCGGAGATGCGGGTCTGGGAGCGGGGATCAGGAGAGACACTTGCCTGCGGGACCGGCGCGTGTGCTGTGGCAGTGGCATGTGTGCTGAATGGTTTTACAGATGATGAAGTCACTGTGAAACTCCTGGGAGGTGATCTGATGATTCGGTGGGACCGGAAAAAAGATACCGTGTATATGACGGGGCCTGCTGAGGTCGTATTTGACGGAGAATGGATGCCTGAACAGGGGTAATTGACAGAAAAATCCATTTAAAAATCTAATGGTCAATTTTTAAAGTAACTTCCACTTTCTCGAAGTAACTTCCATCGAAAGCTA
>CAUEYX010000043.1 GCA_959022495.1 uncultured Lachnospiraceae bacterium
GTTGCTCCACTTCATTTTCTCCTGCAAACTCCAAGTTTCCAAAGGTCTGCGCCATATTCGGCACGATATATTTCAATTTCATGTGTTCTTACCTCATTTCTTTTTTGATTTTGTTTGTTCCTATTCTGGCTGGCTATGTGATACCAGCAAGCCCCAGCCCGTCAAGGGTAAAATGTATGCTTCCAGCACCCTTGACCGTCTGTGTGCTTACAGGTGGGTGGCAGACAAGCCAGAATAAGGGGAAGTCTGCCAGCGGACAGCTTCGGCGGGGAACGGGATTTCTTCATCATCATGGCTGTACCGTCCTGTTAAGAGCGTTTACGGCGTCTGATGAAGTATGTCCCTGCTACGCCAGCACCAGAAAGGGCGAACAGTCCCAAGAAGAAAGCAATATTCGTGTTATCTCCTGTTTTTGGAGAGTTGCCCGTTCTGCTAGGTGTATCTGGACTTTCAGGTTGTTCTGGTGTCGGTTCTTCTGGTGTGTCTGGCACTTCCTTGACCGTTACCGTCTGCCCCTCGTCCTCGATGTCCTTATGCTCCGTAACCTTTATTGGCTCGTCTGGATTGCTGAAATCGTACAATTCCTCAAAGGTTACAAGAGCTTTCCCGCCAAGTGAGGAAGCGTTAAAGGTAAAGGCAATCTTTACTTCCATGCTCTCGCTGTCGGCGGTAAAGGTATAGTCATTCTCTACACGTTCCCCACCGATAAGAAGCTCGGCGTTTTCCTCTTTCAACATCTGCCAGCCTTTTAACTGATATTTTGTACCGATTTCCAAGCCCTCAAGAGTAACCGTATCAATGATAGTTACGTCTTTTCCTGCTTCAATCTCTTTTTCTCCGTCCTCGCTGGTTGCTGTGGTATGGATAGAGATAATGCGCTCTGTGATGAGTACGGTCTGTCCCTCGTCCTCTATGTCTTTGTGTTCCGCTACCTTTACAGGTTCGTCCTCATTAGAGAGGTCATATAATTCCTCAAAGGTTACAAGGTTCTGTCCGCCAAGAGCAGAAGCATTGAATGTATATTCCATTTCAATCTTCATTTCTTCGCTGTCGGCTGTGAATGTATAATCACTTTCCACACGCTGACCGTCAATGACAAGCTCGGTATTTTCTTCTTTCAACATCTGCCAGCCTGTAAGCTGGTACTTTGTGCCTTTCTCTAAGCCGTCAAGGGTAACGGTATCAATGACCGTAACTTCTTTTCCTGCCACGATTACTTTTTTCCCGTCTGTGCCTGTGGCTGTGGTATGGATAGAGATTTCTTTCTCATATTCATCTGTGAGCGTCCCCAAATCAACGGTTACGTTGTTTCGTGATACCACGATTTCAAAGGCAGGGATAAGTTCAAAGCCTTTGTTGCTTTCACAGCGCAATTCCTCAATGATGTAAGTGTCATAGAGTAATGCGCTTTTTGTGTCGTCTGGCTCGGAAGTCCCAAACCAGATACCGTCCTCGCTGGTCTTGCCCTCGTTGGTGTTGTACTTGTGGGAAGCCCAGTCAGAAGAAGTGGAGAACTGCCCGTTGTCGTCTGTTACAATCACATGGCTTTCTCCTGTCGTCTTGCTTGTGATCCTGAACGGAACATCAGCAAGACGCTTATGTGTGCCAGCCCCAATCTTGACACCCTCTAAGTCGCCACGCTTAATCTGGTTATAGACAGAATGGCTTTCGTCTGTAAGGTCAACGATTTTTCCGTTTTCCGTAATCTCAAACTCAACTGCCTTTGCCCCGTCTGTGAGATAGCCGTTCGGAGCTTTGCTTTCCTCGATACGGTATTTCCCGTAAGGCAAGAGGTCAGCAGAAGTAGAAACGATACCGTCAATGCCTGTCTGGATTGTCTTTACCACTTCATTTTTCTGGTAGAGTTTCCCCTCAACAAGCACCGCACTGTCATTTAGGGAAATGATTGCAAATTCAGCGTCTTTCAAGGTTGCGCTTCCCTGTGCTTTCGTGTCGCCAGTTTCCAAGTCCCTTTTCTGGATTTTCACACCGCCACGGATAACCTTGTCAGATACATGGTACTGGTTGCTTCCAGAAAGTACGGCAAGGTCGCTGTCCTCGGTAATCTGTGTTACATAGATACCTTTCATCTGTTCTTCACTGCCATTCGCCTGCATATACGCACCGTCAAGAAGATAGCCACTAGGAGCTTTGGTTTCCTCAACGGTCAATGTCCCAAGCGGAAGCACGTTCTTTCCGTCCTGTGTATAGAAGCTGTCCCCAGATACCTTGTATTCATCAGCAAGGCGGGAAACGTAATGGATAGTGCCGTCACTGTCTTTTTCAGCGATTGTCTTTGTTACCCATGTCTTTGTCGGTTCAGCAGGAAGATTGTCAGCGGTATAGTGTCCCGCATAGAAGTTCCATGTGAACTCTGCTCCCTCTAGGGAAGCATTTCCCTGTGGAGCGTCTTTCTGTGTTTCCATGTCAATCTTCATCAGCTCGATAAGCGTATCGGTAACTTTTGGTGTGTCCGATACTTTTAAGGTCGCTGTCTTGCCAGCTTCCACTTTTAAGGAATACACGGTCTTGTCCACCTTATATCCTGCGGGTGCGGATAATTCTTTGATATACACTGTGCCAGCCTTTACTTCCACAGTATCGGTATTCCCGCTGTTATCTGTCGTAAGGGTGGCAAGCTGTTTCGTACAGCCTTTATCAGAATAGACACCATACGTTGCTCCAGCGATTGAGTAAAGCCCGTTCCCGTCTGTAATGCTGGCATTACTGGAAGTCTTTTTCAAAGTGGCATTTCCTACGGCAAGTTTCGCCCAGAACTGTCCTATGTCCTGTCCCTCGCCAGAGTAGATGTAACCGCCACACTCATAGCGTCCCTTGTTCTCTTTGACAAAGGCTTTCGCCCCAGAATACACTTCGTCCTGTACAGCTTTTGGAATTTCATCATAAGAAGCTCTCACATTGTCACACTGCCAGCCAAGATGAACGCTTAATCTCTGCCAGACAACGCACTGTTTCAAGAGATAGACGTGCTGACTGCTTAATCCGCTGTGGCTCTGTGCGTACTGGCTGACGTACTCAATGGAGAGGGCAACATCTGAAATCTGGTCGGCACTCATGCGGGTGCTTGCGTCCACTCTGGTCTTATAGCCGTTTCGGAAGTTGGTGTTGATGTCCACACAGAAAGCGTCCTCTCCCTCAACGGTCATGTGTCCCTCATTGAATGTCGAACCGATAGAGCCGTCATTCATTACCTTTTCCACGATACCGACACGCTCCGCACTTTCTGTCCAGTATTGCTTTTCAGAAGCATGGACAGCGGTAGTCGGCATAGCGGTAGCGATAGTCGCAAGGGCAAGGAAGCCCGTAGCTAATCGCTTTAATATCTTTTTCATAGCTTAAATTCTCCTTTCGTTGGATATAGAAAAAGCCGTCCATTTCTGAACGGCTGACAACAAAAAAGGAACACCATTTTATAGGTATTCCTCAGTTTTGTATGTTATTTAATTGTTTATGGAGTGATACAAAGTAATTTGTCGCTGTTTATGCCACTTTCAGTTGGTGTCCCAGTGTTACCTTGTCATCTGAAAACGGATGAATAAAGACAAATTCATAGTGAAACACACTGCTCAAGATCAATGGATGGACACTGCTGTGCGCTTCTTTCATCCAAACGAAAAGCTTCTCCATCAGCTGTGGAACCATACGGGCAGGCGGGGCCATGAAAATACATTTGTTACCATTAAAAACGCCTTCCTCTCCCCGTCGGAAAATACCAGATTCATCTACAAGGTACAAGGTCATAATACCATGAAACCGTTTTAGGTCTTTTATACTGTATGGATCAATTTCAGAAAACCTTTCGTACGCAGAATAGGCATTTTTAACTTCCTGTATTTCTTTCTGCTCTCCCAGTACGGTCTTCCCGTTAATTACATCCCTGACCTGACCCAGAGTGAGAGAATTCGCCTCAATTTTCAGGGAAGAATGGATGGATTTAATACGATTATTTTTTCGCAGATATGGCTTTGCCTCAAGGCTGTGTCCTGCCGTAATACGTCCAATCTTTTCTGAAATGGACGATACATATGATAAGATTTCATTTGTGATTGTAAATGGCGGTTTGTACTCTCCCAAGAAAACACCTCCTATTACTTACGTATTATCTTGCGTATTTTCTTCCTCAATTATACAATACAGTACCAAAAAATCAACTGATAATTCTCTGTGTTTCTAATTCTTTATATAAATGCAATGCCATAAATATGGTGATAATCGCAGAAAGTACATCCGCAATCGGCTGCACATAAAGAATCCCGTTTATTCCCCAAAATGCTGGGAGTATCAAAATAACCGGGACAAAACAGATCCCCTGCCGGCAGGCTCCTAAGACAAACCCTTCCAGCCCCTTCCCCAGTGCGAGAAACAGGGAGGAATATACGCTATAAAATCCAAACAACAGAAAGGAAAGCCCGTTTATGCGCAGCGACTGCGTCCCCACGCGGATCATTTCCAGATCGCCATCTGTAAACTGTGCTATGATCCTGCTTGAAAACGCCTGCCATCAGTGCGAACATTGTAGTTTTTGCTGCGCCCTCGCTTGTTACAATATTGTTCATCGTTACATTGAACACATTAAATATGCATGAGACAACGTAAATGCCTGCGTAGGTCATAGCATACGGCATGATACTGTCTGTCGCGCCTAAAAGTCTTAGTATGGGACGAAGAAAAATCATTGAAAAAATAATCATCACCGCTCCTACTGTGACGCTGCTGTACAAGGCAGTGCTCGCAACTCTGTCTGCCTGCTCCTGCTCCCGATTGCCTAACAGCCTGGAAAGGTAAGAGGCGGAACCATTCCCGAATAACAGACCAAGACCTACAACGACCTGGCCGAGCGGATATACCACGGAAATTGCTCCCATTAGGCTCGTACCTAAACCACCGACAAAATACGCGTCAACCAGATTGTAAATGGCGTTTACCATCATACCCAGCATGGTCGAAATTCCCATTGCAAGAAGTGCTTTGGATATGGGAGCATTTCCCAAAAGCTCCATTTTATTGTTTCTGCTGTACATGTAAAATCTCCTTTCTCTTGACATAAGTTATAATATATATTACTATACTTTATAGTATTCGCAGCTGCGATACACATACTACTATAATTTATAGTAGTTGTCAAGAAAAAGGAGGAGCTTCTCATGGCAACCATCGATTTAATTGTTCTCGGTATTCTCAAAAAGGAATCTTTAAGTGCTTACGACATTCAAAAACTGGTTGAATACCGCAATATCTCTAAATGGGTAAAAATCAGTACACCTTCAATATATAAAAAAGTAATCCAACTGGAAGAAAAAGGATACATTACAGGTACAACGGTCAAAGAAGGAAAAATGCCGGAAAAAGCAGTGTACACACTGACCGAATCCGGGCACCGCCAGTTTGAAAAACTGATGATGGAAATTTCCCGTAAACCGATCAATATCTTTTTGGATTTTAACGCAGTAATCGTCAATATTGACAGTTTACCCGAAGAAACCCGGAAATCCTGTCTTGCCAATATTGAAGATCAGGTTAAAACACTCAAATCTTATCTGGAGGAAAATCTGGACATTAAGAAAAACGATCCCGCAATTCCCGTCGTGGGAATGGCAGTTTTAGAACAGCAGTATATGCTTGCACAGGCGATTGAAATGTGGATCTCGTCTATGAAAGAGCGGTTTCATTTGAAATAAGAAGTACCTACTTGACACAGGAATGTTTCGGAACTATAATTGAATCTACATTCAATATTAAAGAGGGCAACTATGGCGCAGGTATTAAAAGAAGAGATCCGGGAAAATATACTCCAAGCTGCATTACAGGAGTTTTTTGATAACGGTTACAAATCCGCCACGATGTCAAACATTGCGGCAAAAGCTAAGATTCCGACAGGACTCATATATTCCTATTACAAAAATAAAGAAGCTCTCTTTCATGCTGTACTTCAGCCGGTATTGTACAACTGGGAACGCGTATTATCTGTACAAGACACTGCTCATAACGGAAATGAGATTTACGGGCTGAGCAAAGCAGAAATCGACTGCCTGCTCACCCTCTTCCACCACAGAAAAGAGTTCATTATCCTGATGGACAAAAGCAGCGGGACGAAATATGCCAGTGAGAAAGAGAGTTTTGTCAAAGAAATCGAACGTCATTTAACAAAACACTGTAAAGAGAAAAATCCCGATTCCGTTTTTATTCATATTATCGCAAATAATTTCGTGGACGGGTTAATGCAGATCATGTATCACTATAAAGGAAAGGAATGGGCAGCTATGATACTACATAAATTATCAAAAATGTATTTATCGGGAATCGGTTCCTAACCGGTTCCTTTTTTTATTGAACAATATTGAACTTTCATTCAATTTTAAGGAGGTATCATACCATGATGTCACTACTTATCAACCTTTTTATCAAAGATAATGATAATCTATCAGCTCCTAGTGTGAAAAAAGCATATGCTGAATTGTCAAGCACCGTGGGCATTATTTTAAACATTCTTTTATGCGTTTCCAAGATTCTAATCGGATCTTTGAGCAACTCGATCTCTATCTGCGCAGACGGATTTAATAATCTGTCAGATGCCGGTACTGCCCTTGTTTCCCTTTTCGGATTTAAGATCGCAAAATACGGCGGCGGAACTGTACACCCTTTCGGTCACGGAAGAATCGAATGGATCATGGGGATTTTCACTTCAATCACTGTGATTTTTGTGGGCTTCAGGCTCGCTGCTTCGTCTGTCAGGGCGATCACTGATCCCGAACATCTTATTTTCAGCCCTGCTCTTATCGCTGTACTGGTATTGTCGATTTTAGTGAAAGGTTATATGTACTGCTATAACAGACGATTTTCAAAAATCACTGACTCGGAGTCGCTAAAAGCGACCGCCGCTGACTGTATCAGCGATTCCATCGCAACCATGGTCGTTCTGTTTTCAACAGTTACTTCTCATTTCTTTCATCTGGAAATCGATGGATACACTGGTATCCTGGTTTCTGTGTTCATTATGTTCGTGGGAATAAAAAGCTTATGGGAAGTGCTTGGACGAGTCATGGGGAAAGCGGCCGACCAGAATACCGTAGATTTTATTCTGCAAAATATAAGCGAATATCCGGCTATTATCTCTGTGCATAATTTAATGCTGCATGATTACGGATTCGGCTATTTTGTAATTTCAATGAAGGTCAGCGGATACAAGAAAGACTACGAACAGCTTTATAAAGACATCAATGAAATCTCTCATACCCTTTATACCAAATTCCGGTGCGATTGCTTTATACAGATCGACTATCTTATTGATGATGTAGAATTGGCGGCAAGTCTTGAGTCCAAAATTAATCATTTGATACAGAGCTATAGCCATGACATCTTTATCAACAATCTCAGGCTCATTGAATGTGGTCATGATACGAATATTGCTTTTGATCTGGTTTATCCTGCGGATTTACAAAAACAGGAACTGAAAATCTGCCGTGATATTGAAGATATGCTCGGGAAAGAAAATCAACATTTTTATACAACGATCAAAGGAAAGATCCGGCGTGAGCGTTTCAGCCTGCCCCGAATCAGACAATAAGCTGATAATCCCGGAAGCATAAGGCTTCCGGGATCACACATTCTCTACTTCTTTTCTATATTGATCACCCTCTGCGCCCAGTCCTGATAAAATGCTTCTTCATGGGATACCAGAAGCACCGTTCCTTCAAAGCCAGAAAGAGCTGCTTTCAGTGCTTCTTTTGCATGGAGATCTAAATGATTCGTTGGTTCATCCAGAATCAGAAAATTACATGGGATAATGTCAGCAGACATATTTTTACTTTCGCCTGTTCTCCCCCGCTCAGTGTGTTGATCGGCTGCATCGCATGTTTGCTTGAAATCCCACACTGGGCCAGCTGTTTGCGTATATCTTTTATAATCATATGAGGATAGGCGTCAGAGACTATCTGAATCGGTGTCCATCCCGGTTCTTTCCAGGTGAGGTCCTGTTCAAAATAAAGGAAAGTTACCTGGTCAGAGAACTTATAATCTCCCCGCATAGGTGAAAGCTGTCCGATCAGCGTCTCTATTCATAATCGGTCTCCTTTTTAAGAGCTGTAAACTCTGGATATGATCATACTACGGCAAACTTTCCTTGTCAATGGCTGCCCAAATTCCTTTATTCCTTTAAATGATAATATTGTGAAAAGGAAGAGGGGATATTGATAAGCTGTTTAAATCTTCCTCTTTCTTTCATATGACCATTTTCCATGTAAAAGATTTCATCATACTTATCCAGCAAGTTTGGTTCTAAATGGTGAGTAATTGTTATGAGTGTTAAATTTTCTATTTTTAATAATCGGTTTTCAATATCATATGCAGTCTGCATATCAATGGCAGAGGTGCCCTCGTCTAATATCAGAATCGGTTTGTTTCTGATCAAGGCACGTGCAACCGCAATCCTCTGCTTTTGTCCGCCAGACAGATTAGATCCATTTTCTCCCACCCGATATTGCAAGCCGGTCGGAAGTTCAGATATAAATTCAGCCAATCCGCTGTCCTCTACAGCTTTCTTGATCTGTTCCTCCGGATAATGTTCATGTAAACAGATATTGTCATATATGGTTTCGTCAAACAGATAGATATTCTGATGGATGATTGAGGACAACTGAACCACACTATCTTTATCCAGCATATGGAGTTCTGCATCATCATATAGTATTTCGCCTTTATATGTAGAGTAATAGCCGGACAAAAGTTTAATCAGCGTACTTTTCCCACAGCCGCTTTTTCCCACAATAACGTATTTCTTACCTTTTTCGATAAGGCAGTCTATTCCGCTTATTGCCTCCGCTGTCCCGTCATAGGAAAAAGTCAAATCCTTTGCGCTTATATGGGATTGGAATGTGTCCGCATTTTCTTTTCGGGATGGAATTGTGGAGTATTTCGATATATTTTCCAGTTTTTCTATAATAGGCTGGACACTTTTCATTTTCGGGATATTCGTAAATATCATAATAAGAGGATTTGCCAGATTGCTGCTCACTTGTACCATTCCTAATAAGGTTCCTACCGTTATGCGTCCTGAGATAATAAAATAAGCAGACAGGAATAAAACCACAATCTGTACCATAAGGGCCAGAAAAGCAGAAAGCCCCTCATTGAGCGCGAGTAATTTGTCAACGCTGTATTTTGTTTGGATTGTTTCGCCATTTATCTTATCAAACCGCTGTATTACGCTTTTCGTCATAGAATAGGATTTGATGATCTCAAATCCGGACAGCATATCTTTTAAGCTGACCGTGAAGTCTGCCAATTTTGAAGAAAACTTGTTCTGCCTTTTTTCCAGTGTTCCGCCGATCAGGCCCGGAACAAGGAACATAACCGCGATCGCTGCTACTACGCAGATTGTGACGATGATATCAAAATAGATCATCACTACGAAAGAGGATATAAAAATAACAGTGTATTGGACTACTTCAAATAATGGAAGTAAAAAATGATCCTCCAGCATTTTCACATCATTTGTAACGACAGATATATAATCAGCGGTATTCTTCTTTTCAAAATCTTCTATACTGTGATTGATTGTTCCCCGGAAAACATCTGAACGGATTTGAAGCATGATCTTACAAATCACTTTTTTGCTCAGCAGCGATTGTAGATACAGGGAAAATCCCAGCGCAACAAAATAGATGATCGAAAATACAACCATTCTTATAAATTGGTGGATATTTTTATCCATAGCGATATCCAATAGCTGCTGAAGCAGGACAGCCATAAAAACATATCCCAGAGAAGCGATTACGCTGGATAAAATCGTTAAGATAAATAATAACATGTTCTTTCTAATATAGGTGCTCATAATTCCCTCCCTTTATACATGTTGCGTGTATGTATGTAGCTAAAAATAAAATTGCCTTGCGACAATCTTATTTCATAGGAAACGCCAGCGTCGATGGACAAGAGGCTACGCGTTTTCTTTGCATAATTTGACAATTTCATCGTCAATCACCGGAAGTCCCAGATGATCCAGAACGGATTTAATCATTAAAAATTTCTGCCATGCTTCCTCATCACTCATAGGATATATGGTAGGTATGGACCAGAAGTTCGTTAAAAGAACAAATAAATCCGCTAATAATTTAGGCTGTTCTGACTGAATAGATCCGTCCTGTATTCCTTCTTCTATCAGTTCCTGATACATCGGCGCCAGTTCCTGATTACTTTCGATCAGTTTTTTTAGAAAAGCCGGACTTTCCAGAAGCTGCATGGACGCCATGCTTAACTGATGATGCTCTGTTTCATCAAAGGATGTCCTTAACACGAACTTCAGCTTTTCTAATCCGTTCAGCTCTTTGTGACTTTTTGCTTTCTCAAAGGGATTGCTCTCATAAAAAAGTTTTTCACATAAAGCGTCGAATACTTCTTCCTTTGATTTGAAATGATGATAAAAAGCTCCTCTCGTCAGCCCGCCCATTTCACTGATAATATCTAATACCGTTGTTTCTTCGTAGCCCTTTTCTAAAAATAACTTTAAAGAAGCGTCCAATATTTTTTGAACGGTCTCCTCCGGATATTTATTACGCGGCAAAACCTCACCTCCTCTTTCTATACATGTACTTTGCATGTATATATTATCATGCACTCTGCATGTATGTCAATTATTTTGTAAATATTCTAATACGATACTAATCTCTTCTCCTCTACTGCCCTGATAGGCAAAACGAAACCGGCTGCTTTCCTGTCTGGTGACGATATAGAAGCCTTTGTTTGTCTCCACATCAAGCAGCGGATACTTTTCAGGCTCAATCACTTTTACGCGATCGAAGCAGTCCTGTTCATCGAACTGCAGATTTCGTATCTGATCAGCGATCAGCGTATACGCATTCCTGTCCTGCAAATCCCTGACAATCTGTGTGTTTGCCTCCAGGACACGGGAGAGATATTCGGCGTATCCCTGCGGGAGAATATCTTCCGCAGGGATGACCATTTCTTTCGTATCAGAACAGCGTATCTTTTCGATCAACCGCGCTATGATTCCCGGGGAAAGCACAATCACATCATACTTGCCCGTAATCCTGATCTTGTATTCTTTCATCAGCACTCCGCCCCTCTGAGACGCTCCACCAGAGCCTCCTTTGAAAAGCTTTTCATAGATACGAAGATAATTGTAAGCGGCACGGTGATCAGTACAAGAGCGTAGATCAGGGCATAGACAGCTGGGAATTGGAACGCCATATAGTACGCGCCCATCTGATAAAGTATTTTACTCAGGGCATAACCGCACAGGGTGCCGATGGTCATGGTCACACCCACTGTCGCAAGCACTAACATCAGGCTCTCCCCAAGAAGCATTCTCTGCATCTGCCCTTTCGCCATCCCGATGGATTCCAGCATTGCCAGTTCCTGCTTTCTTGTGACGATATTTGTGATCAGCGTATTCATCATACTTAAAATACTGAACATCATAATGAATGCGGCAAGTCCGGAAATCGTTCCAAACAGGGTGCTCACAGACTGCGCATCCCTGATCTTTCTCTCGGCAAGGGTATCCATGGTCAGTTCCGCTCTTTCTGCTACCATATCTTCCAGCACTTCTCCAACCGCCGTTTCCTTTTCAGGTTCGGTGGACACAAGTAAGTCCGAGTTTAAGGTGTCATAGGAAACAAAGTCCAGGATCGCCTGCTCCGGCATGACAAACCATCCGAGCAGGTCCGGGTGGTCGAATGAATACTGTTCATTGAGAATTCCGAGAACGGTCATTTCCCGCTCCGCCATCTGGCTGCCGTCATAATAGTGGAACGTGAGGACGTCGCCCGTCTGGAACTGCCATCCGTAGATCTCCATCACGTTCTTGTTCCCCTGCACCAGTACATAGTCGCCGGACATCAGCTTATCGTAATCAGCAGTACCTTCCTCGATATAGCCGTCAAGGTTCCTCGCGTCTTCCTCCGTCAGCGAATACACCGTATCATCATTGTCGTATTCATCCTGCTTTGGAAAATCAAAGCGGACGCCGAAGTTTTTTGACTCCTCCACGCCTTTTACACCGTCAATGTCCATGATTTCCTGTACCATGGTTTCATCGAGAGGTTTTTCCGCCTGCAGCCCGCTCATCCCGTGGTCATCCGCTTCGATTGCGGATACGGAATAACCAATCTCAAATTCAGCATTTGCAAAGTTGCCCTGCCGGGAGTAATTCTCTCTATTAAAGGAAGAGATATAAGTTGCCGCCGTCATAAAAAGGATACCGCCAAGTCCAAGAGAGAGCATGGTGATCACCGCTTTTTTTCTGTTTTTGGAGAAATTCATCATCCCCAGTCCAAAGGGCGTAAGACTCCGGCACATCTTTTTATTCGCAGTCTTTTTCATCGTATCCTGGGGCGTATAGCGCAGGGCTTCCATAGGAGAAACCGCCGCTGCGATTTTGGCAGGCTTATGCACAGAAATCATTGTGATGAGATACGTCATCACAAATACACACACCGCTATGATCAGGGTGTTAACGATGCTGAATCCGGAAGGGATGATAAAATACCCTGCCACAGCGCCGATCAAAATCCCGATGGGAGACGCATACAGAAACAGTCTGCGCCCTTCCTTTGACACCAGCTTTTTCATCTGCTTTTTTGTCATTCCAATGGTCCGAAGCTGCCCGAACTGATGGATTTTCCCGATCACCGACAGATAGAACACACCATAGATGACCAGAACGCAGGCAAGCAGAATGACAATTCCAACTATGCCATAAATGACAATATCCTGAGTATCTATGGAGAGAGAATCAAGGAATGTTTTGGACGGATTGACATATTTACGCTCAATCCCGGCATCGCTGCCGATCAGGTACATGGCTTCCTTACACTCCTCCGGATGCATCGTAGTGGCGCCATACAGCTTTGCGTATACCTCATAAGGAAAGTCTTTTAGCTGGCTTCCATTTTCGGCATAGCTTTTGGAAAAGAACACCGCAAACTGCTTGGCTGTTTCTCCGCCTTTTAAAATCCCTGTCACTGTAAATGTTTCTGTATTGCCGTCATAAAACTCCAGCGTCACCTGGCTTCCCACACTGGGTGTAATCCCCATTTTTTCCAGCATCGCACCCTGCGCCGCGATTTCATTCTCTTTTTCAGGCAGCGCGCCGCTTTCCAGTTCTCCGATCCGAATATCATCCGACATCTCACTGGTATAGTAGGGGATGATTTCAAAACCCTCCATCTCGGAAGGCGTGCCTGTTTTCACTTGGATCTGACAGGCGATCCGTTCATCCGTCTTCAGTGTCTCCACCTGACTGTCCGACAGGTTAAAATAGCCTACCTGCTGCGCGTGGGAAAGCTGTCTTTCATTCTGTTCCCGCTGACCGGCAGCAAACATTAAAATTGCTGTCAGAAGGGCAGACGCCAGGACGATCGTCACCATCACAAAGATATTTCGCATCCGGCTGGATTTCATGCTTTGTTTTGACATCTGCGCGATCATTTTTGTACTTACCTTTTTCCCGTTCATATGAGAGCCCCCTTATGCATAAATCTTTCCGCTTTGCGCTTTTTGGCTGTGGATCTTCCCGTCCTCAATGCGTATCTGAACATCCGCCTTTTCGGCAATCTCAGGATTGTGCGTAATCATCACGATAGTCTGACGGAACTTCTCGCTGGTCATTTTCAGAAGACCGATCACCTTGTCACTGGTGAGGCTGTCCAGATTTCCCGTTGGCTCATCTGCCAGAATAATGGCAGGTTTAGAAACTAAAGCTCTTGCAATGGCTACACGCTGCTGCTGGCCGCCTGATAGATGGCTGGGATAATTCGCCAGTTTTCCATCCAGATCCAGAAAACGGACAATCTCTCTTAAAAAAGCCTTATCTTCCATTTTCCCGTCCAGCCGGACCGGCAGCACGATATTCTCGTAAGCGGTCAGATAAGGAAGAAGGTTATAATTCTGAAAGATAAAACCGATCCTTTTCCTGCGGAATACCGTGAGCTGCTCTTCGCTCATTTTCTCAAGGCTCTGGTTTTCTACGGAAACACCTCCCGATGTGGGAGTGTCCAGTCCGCCGAGCATATTGAGCAGAGTGGATTTTCCGCTTCCCGATGTACCGATGACTGCCACAAACTGTCCGCTCTCCACGGAGACGCTGACATCATCCAACGCTTTGACGAGACTTTCGTCCTTACCATAATATTTTTTCAAGTGTGACGCACATAAGATTGACATGATCATTTCCTCCTTGTGATTTATCTTGCTGTCAATCTCATCTTACACAAGAAAACGGAACGGACAATAGCAGGCGCAAAACCTAATATCTACAACGCAAAATCTAAATATAAGGGCACAAAAAAGCCCGTCTCTGCAGTAGAAACGAGCTTGTAATTCTTTAAATCTTTGATATAGGAAGCAGTATTTTCAATGTGAACTTTCCGTCCGTCTGTGTGGTGGTACATGTACCTGCATACTTCTCTACCGCTTTTTTCATATTGGAAATGCCAAAACCATGCAGGAACTTATCTGCCTTTGTGGTACGGTTATCTCCCGGATTGCTGTCCGGCGTACAGTTATTCTCAATCAAGATGGAAACAAAGTTCTGCACTTTACCCGCCTTAATGAGTATTACACGTTCTTCTTCGGGCATTTTCTCGCTGGCTTCTATGGCATTATCTATTCCATTGCCGAAGAAGGTACTGATGTCCAGCGGATCTATGAAATCCGCGTCTCTAAAATCTATAAAAGCAGAAAAGTCAATTTGCTTTTCACAGGCTTTTTTCGCTTTATCCCGGATAAGAATATCGAGGAAGTCATTGCCCGTGTGGACGTAGTTTTCATAGTCCGCAATCTGTGAACGAAGTTCCTGCGCCATCTGGCGGGCGGTATCTGTTCCCTGACTGCCCTCCAGTACAAGCAGGTGATTTTTCATATCATGGTACATCGAACGCACACGCTCTTCCTCCCTGAGCTTGTCCATATAATACTCCTTCTGCGCCTCCAGTCTTGCCGCCTCTTCGGACACAATCGCCGCCCGGTTCAGATAAGCGGTCAGACAGATACAGCCGAAGCTGGCGGCGACTGCCGCAATGCACAGAGGATAGACTACATATTCCTTATCCTGCACGAAATAAATCGCGGTAAATTCCGCGACAGGCAGGATCATCAGCAGTATATCCGTAACCATCCACATCTGTCTTGTCAGATGCCGCGTCATATCTTTGAGCCGCTTTCCAAACCCAAACCACACGATGATCCAGAAAATCAGTCTTGCAGCCTGGAATAGAAAAAACAGCAGAGAGCTTATAAACCACATTTCGTCTGTCCAGCCCGGTCCCGGCTCAGCAGGCGCATTCGTCAGCCAGAAAAAGAATCTGCTTGAAGAATTGTAAAACACGAAATTTACAGAGATCATCACCGGATAGAAGATCATCACCATCGCTGCCTTCTTCACCATGTCTCCCTGATGAAATACCGCGGCATATATGGAAAAAAATGCCAGCGCAGCCAGCATATTGGATGGATCATTTAAGTAGATCACAGTCTCCGCAAACATGCAGACTCCGGCATAAGCCAGCACTTTAACAATCAGCGGCCTGCGCAGCGGTATAAAATGCGCGAGTATCCAGAAGAAACAGAAGCAATATGCGTATGCCGCAGCCATATCCAGTATATCCAAAATATCAATCCACAATTCCATGGCTACAGCATATCCCCCCAGTAATCTGTCATCCTGCTCATAAATTCCTTCCGTTTCGGCTGGCTGATCGGCACACGCTCACCGGTTGTCAGGACAGCCTCCAGATTTTCCACGCTTTTTACATATGCCAGATTGACGATAAAGCTGGCGTGACAGCGGGCAAACTGCCGCTGTGGCTCCAGAATGGAAGCCACTTCTTTCATATTCTTGTAGATCACCTGCTGCTGGTCGTCAAAGTGCAGAAGCACATTCCGCTTGTCCGTCTCCGCATAACGGAGGTTTTTATAGAGAACCTTATACTTTCCGGTATCATTTGCGAAGCTGATATAAGGCTCTTCCCTGCCCTGATAGCGCTGGAAGAACCGGTCCAGTTCCATTTTGAGCCTGCCGTATTTCATCGGCTTCAGAAGATAATTGACTGCGCCATACTCATAGCCTTTCCACACATACTGGGAAAGCGAAGTCAGAAAGAATATGCCCACTGTTCCGTCCATCTTGCGGATCTCCTCCGCTGTTTCCAGTCCGCTCAGCTTTTCCATTTTAATATCCATAAAAATCAGATCAAAATCGGGCTGATAATTCGCAAGTAGTTCCGATCCATCGTGATAGGAGAAGATGCAGAACTCCCTGCCGGTTTCAGCCGCATAACGGCTCAGAAGTTCTTTCAGTTCGATGATAAGGTTGTTTTCATCATCACAAATTACAATGTTAAGCATTACAAAACCTCTGGAATACAAACTTATCAGAAAACCAATCAGGGGAAATTTCTGATTTATATATTATATAAAAAGGCTATATGAAAATCAATCCCGTTGACTGTATGGATGTTGACCGTATAACTTCCTTTTGTGACGGATATTGGCCTGTCGAATAAAGCATTAAAATTATCCTCACTTACGATTATGCGCACCCCCAACCAACGCTTTCTATAATCTACCATAAGAATTTATATACTAATCACTCCTTTTGGCTTCTTAAAAAACAGGACGCACCCTGCTATGGATACGTCCTTTAATGTCATTGCTATTTTCTATTTTATTTCTCAGGCAAACTTGCCATCTCTCTAATCTCTTCCGGCAGATGTTCCCGCTTTTCTTTTCTGTTCCACAAAATTACTTGCCTGATCCTTTCTTCTGTATCGGAGATACCGCTTGAAAGGCGGAGTAATGTATAATCTGCCTCCATGTTTTTTAGTTCTTCCGAATCCTGAATCCCTGCCAGATTTTTCAGCACATCTGAATCCGGATATAAATAAGGATCCCGCATCGTATTATTCCTTCATTTTGTATTTCCGATCTAAAGCCTTACTTCTTCCATAGAAATCTCACCTTTTTTCTCTTTCTCGATGAGCTTTTTCATATCTGCCGTAGGCTCCAGACCATCCACCTTAATCATTCCGATTCCATAATCCCATTTTTTATCTGCTCTTACTAACATAAGGTATCACTCCTACTATATTTTGCTAAATCTATAGTGTTCTGTTTCTTATCAAATATTGCCTACCGCACCGCCATCACTACAGTCCGCGCACCATCCCACTCATAGGCACAGGTGCGCCGCCAGGCACACCATAGTAACAGGAATCCTTTGACGGTTCTTCGTCTCTGGATTCCTGTTTTTCTCTGGAGTTATAAATCCGCAACTGCTCTCTATCCCTCCCGTACTTCTAAACAGCTTCTCTCCTGCTTTCTTAGTCTCCCTTCTTTCATCTCCAGAATCTCATCCGCCTCCCCGGCAAGCTGCTTACTGTGTGTCACTACGATCACGCATTTCCCCAGTTCGTGGGCGGTCCGTTTCAGCAGTTCGATAATCTCTGCCGCTGTCTCTTCATCCAGATTTCCGGTGGGTTCATCCGCCAGCAGCACCCTCGCCTCACTCGCCAGGGCACGGGCGATCGCCACCCTCTGCTGCTGGCCGCCGGAGAGTTTCAGCACATTTCGCTTCCAGTCCTCTTTTGGAATACTGACTTCACGGAGCAGTCTCCCCGCGTTCTTCCTGCCGCCCAGCTTTACATTCTCCTCGGTAGTCAGATAGTCGATCAGATTATAGTTCTGAAATACCAGAGAGATATTGTGCCTGCGGTGGTAGTTCAATCTTTTTTTACGGATGTTTTCCCCATTATAAAGGATCTGTCCGGACACGGGGTCATCCAGCCCCGCGAGAAGAGACAGGAACGTAGTCTTCCCGGAGCCGCTGGCACCGACCACCGCATAGAACGTCCCTTCTTCAAACGAAGCAGACACATTTTTCAGGACAAGTTTCTCCCGTTTCGACGAATAAGAATACATGAGATTCCTTGCTTCTAAGATCATTCTTCCTTCCTCCTAACTCATTTCACTTAAAATGTCTTTCGGTTTTCTGCGGAAAATCAGGATACTGGAGGCGCAGGTGGAAACGGCGATCAGTCCTGTCACCGCAGCCCCGTCTGTAAGCAGCATCTCCGGCGTGATCTTGGTCTCCACATCCGTCACAGTCAGTTCCGGCGCCTGATAATCCGTGGCAACCTTGCCGGCGTCCATCTCCTCCTGTACCTCGGCCTGCTGTTCCTGCTGACCGGTCAGGTAATGTGCCGCTGCATTCGACACCGCGGGGGCGATGAGAAACGACAAAGCAATGGCAAGGACCCCGATCAGAACCGTTTCCGTTAAAATCTGCAGGAGGATCTTCCCCTTTGCGATACCGATGGACATCAGGATTCCGATCTCATTGGTCCGGTTCCTGATCCAGAAAATGAAGATCAGAAACAGGATCACAAATCCGGCTCCCGCCACAACCGCCAGAAGCGTATTGCTGATTTTCTCCAGATCATTAAAATTCGACGCCATGGTATCCAGATTGCCATTGTTATCTATGAGGTCATACCACTCCCACTCCATGTCCGTTTTCCGGATGGCGTCTTTCACCGCATCATAATCATCCACATCTGCCACTTTGAAATAAGCCTTCTCATACAGCGGATCATCCTGCTCTGCTTTTGCCGGGAAATCCAGATCCGTAAAGATCACATTTTCAGAGCGGAACGTATCCCCGGACATATAGGTCTGCATGGGCTCTTTCACCTGATAGAGCCCTATGATCTCTGCTTCCTGTACAGGCTCTTCTTCCTTAAGAGGATGAAACCTCATGCGGTCTCCCACTTTCAGTCCGTTTTTCTCCGCCAGTTCCTCTGAGATGACACACACATTGGCATCCCCTTTTGTGGTCATCCGCCCCTCTTTGATGGTAACATTTCCGCTTAAGACATTGGCATCCAGCGCCATATCCCGGTTTCCGATGAGCGTGACGCCCTGAAAGTCATTGGTCTGGTCGGTGTCCGGGTCCTCAATTCGGTCAAAGTCTGCCGGTTTCACGGCAGTAGGGACTGTGGTAATATTATAGTCGGCAATCCCTTTTGTCTCTGCAATCTTTTCAATATCCTCCGTCTTTAATGACTCAAAGGAATTGTCCGTGTAGACACTCCAGTTTTCCGAGCCATTGACCGTGATCTTCTCCTGATGGACGCCCCCATAGCTTCCCTGGCCGTCCTCGTACAGCTCTGAGATCTTTTCGCTGGCTTCCTCGATCCGCTGGCTCCGGTTCGCCGGATTATATTCCAGCAGGAATCCCGCGCCGATGGCCTGGCGGGTACTGTCTTTCGCCCCGATATTGGCGCTGCGGCTTGCCATTCCAGACAGGAAGAGCAGGCTGATCAGGCACACCACAAGCAGAAGCAGCAGACTGCGGACCGGCTTTCGACAGCAGGAACGCCCTGCCCGTTCAAACAGATTCATAAATCATCCCTCCATTCTTGATAAGATATCTTTTGGATTTGACCGGAACACCGGGATCAGGGACAGCAGGACTCCGATCCCTACTACAGCTCCCCCGATTCCCAGAAGCTGTGCAATATCGCCAGCCTGTAAGGTAACGGTAAGAGAAGTCCCTGTATCCACAGTGGCAAGAAGAAGCTTCTGCATCCAGCCTGACGCGGCTGCACCAAGAGCACAGGCTCCCAGCAGCGCGATCAGGAAGACCACCGCCGATTCCAGCAGCGCCTGCCAAAAAATCACGGATTTCCCTTCTCCCATGCTGAGGAACACCGCCATTTCTTTCTGCCGGCTGCGCATCCACATACATAGAAGCAGGGAAACAACGGCCGTACCGGTGCCGAAAGCAAGAAGACGCATCAGCGACACCACACGGGTAATCTGCGTCAGTGGAGCCTTCATCTGCTGATACAGGGTATCGGATGTAGTGACCTCTGCCTTTTCTCTCACAATTTTCTGCATTTCTCCGGCAAGCGAATCCAGAAGCTCCGGCTGGCTGACATAGGCGGACAGTTTATAGAATCCTTTCTCGCCAAATAGTTCCAGATACGCTGCATTGTCGATATAGATCTGGTTCTCCTGCCGGTAAAGGGCAAGGGTTTCTTTCTCCTGCCGGGTTTCATTTCCGGCAAGGTATTCCCCGATGATCTCCACCGTGATCTTCTTCCCCTCCTCGTTCTCAAGGGAGAACGTATCTCCCACCTTCAGCCCATTCGCCTGGGCAAATCCCTGGTTCACGACTGCACAGTACCGGCTGTCCGGACCGATCAGCCTGCCCTCTGTCAGCCGGAAGGACTGATCCGCGAAGGGGCTGTCTGTTTCCATGTCATCAAAGGATAACAGGCTGACTTTCTGGTTATCTGCTTCCGTGGAAGTGTTCCCGGTAACCGGAAGAAGCTCCGGCAGATATGCGGCCTGCTGTCCCATCCGGTTTATGGATGTCACTGCATCTAAGTTTCCAATTCCCCTTGCGTCCTCCTCTGTAACAGGCTGCCCTGCGTCTGTCATTTCGCAGACCACTTTCGCTTTCGTCTTTTCCTTCATGGCGGCTTCCGTACTCTGCGCAGCGTGCAGGATCATGTTCGTGCCAAGGATCATACTGTTGACAAACAGAAAGATCATCAAAAGCAGAATGGATTTGGCACGTTTTCGTGTCAGGTAAAGAACGCCTCGCTGATAAAACGGCATACTACTCTCTCCTTCCTCACTGATACCGGGTAATATAGACCTTTGTGGCACGGATCTCCCCGTTCTCCTGTGTCTCGCCATAAACAGCAACTCCGGTACTCTTCTTCACCTGGGAAGCCGCGGCATCCTCAAAGCGTACATCCCCTGTCTCACTGTTAAAAACAGCAATCTGGAACGTACAGTCCGCCCCGTAGGAAACCGTTGTACTCTCCATCCCGCTTTCCATGCCGGGCGCAGCCTCCACTGCCGTCTGCCCATGGTCCTTATCCTGGGTGGGGATCACCTGGAAGCTCCCCTCCTGAAAATCGGATACCGTTCCTTTTAAAGCAGCATTGTCCAACAGCTCATCCCCGCTTCCTTTGCCGGATGGATCTATGTCCGCATTCTGGCTGTAGGGAGCGTTTCCTCCCGAACCCTCTCCGGTATGGGAGCTGCCGCATCCTGCCAGCGCAAGGATGCAGACCAGAAGTAAAATTGTGATTCCTTTTTTCCTGTGTTGCATTTCCATCATCTCCTTTTCGTTTCTGCAGTCCCATCATACAGAAGAACCTCTCTAAAACTCCTCAAAAACGGAATCCATTTTCCATCTTTTTTTAGAGAACTTTTAGAAGGTTTCTCTGCTATACTGTTATCTGGAGACAATATTAATAAGAAGGAGAAATCCATTATGATAAAAGTATTACTTCTTGAAGATGACCTGAACCTTAGCAGCGCCATCCAGCAGGAGCTGATCCGAAACGGTTATTCTGTGGACTGCTTAAGCGACGGGGAAACGGGAATGCTGTATGCGCTGAATAAGGATTACGGCTATGACCTTGCCATCGTAGACCGCATGCTGCCTGTCATTGACGGACTGACCATCATAAAAGCCATGCGGCGAAAGGATATCCAGATCCCGGTGATCATCATTACCGGAATGTCCGCTCTGGACGACCGGATTGACGGACTGGACGGCGGCGCGGATGATTATCTGGTAAAGCCCTTCCATATCCGGGAACTCCTGGCAAGAGTACGTGCCTTGACACGACGCCCTGCGAAAATGCAGGAGATCCAGGTACTTTCCTATGGGGATCTTCATCTGGATGCTTCTGCCCGCTTTGTCACCTGCAAAGACCATGAATTGACACTGACCGCAAGAGAGACAGAACTTCTCAGTGCCTTTATCCAGCATCCGGGAACCGTCTTTTCAAGGGAACAGCTTGTCCTCAAAGTATGGGGCAGCGATTCTGAGATCGAGCCGGGAAACGTGGACAATTACATTTCCTTCCTCCGGAAACGGCTCCGGGAACTGAAAAGCGCCTGCGAAATCAAGACCATCTACGGCACAGGCTACCGATTGGAGGGATCAGCCCATGCTTAAACAATTACAAACCCGGCTGCAGATCTTCCTCGTTGTTATCTTTATGGCAGTTGTCTCTTTGATTCTGGGATTTTCTTTCTGGAATACCTGGCAGGCAAGCCAGATGGCCGATGTTTCTTACATCCAGCGCATGGCTTCCCTGATCATTTATCAACTGGAGGCGGACCCCTCAGCACCGGAAGCCCTGCTCTCCGATTACGAACGGGAAATGAATGTGTATACGATTTTAAAGGATAACACCGGGCAAGTCTTATACCAGAGCAGTCCGGACACCCGTACAGACTTTGACACACTGGGAGAGATCGCACAAGAGAGTATCGAAATGGTTTCCGCGGCAGATCATGCGGATCTGCCAAAAATAACAGACCAGGGAGGTTACGGAGAAATCGAAGGGAATAGCCATGACCGTTATTACGTGATCCCTGCGGTCATCAGCACAAAAACAGGACAATGGTACTCACTGGTGCTGTTTTATGAACAGACCTCCATCCGGGAACTCCTGCTCCGGCAGCTTCCTGCCTGCGGCAGTATCTGGCTGCTGGCCTTTGGCTGTATCCTGACCGTGAGCCGTTTCCTCCTGCGCCGGGCATTTGAGCCAACCGAACGCGTGTTGAAAGGACAGAAAGACTTTGTTGCAGCCGCTTCCCACGAACTGAAATCTCCTTTAGCCGTCATCATGGCGAACGCTGAGGCGATGGAAACCATGGGCGTGCAGAATCCGCAGATCCAGAATCATCTAAGCGTGATTGATACAGAATGTATGCGGATGTCTCGGCTCGTGCGGGATATGCTGCTGCTCGCCTCCTCCGATGCCGACAAGTGGACGGTCCACAGGCAGAAGATAAATATTGATACCCTGCTGATCACACTGTTCGAGGCTTACGAACCGGTATGCAAGGAAAAAGCCATTCAGCTTAAGCTGGCTCTGGAAGAGACAGAGTACCCACGCCTTTATACCGATCAGGAGCGCCTGTTTCAGATCTTAAGCATCTTTCTGGATAATGCCGTCTCCTACTCCCCGGAAAACAGCAGCATCGAAATCCAGACCAGGCAGACCACCAAAGAGCTGACTTTTCTGGTGGCAGACCACGGGAAAGGGATTGCCAGGGCGGATCGGCCCTTCGTTTTCGACCGGTTCTACCGCGCGGATAAATCCCATACGGATAAATCCCACTTTGGCCTGGGGCTGAGCATCGCGGAAGAACTGGCGAAGATACTGTCAGGGAAGATCGGATTTGAAGATACTCCCGGCGGAGGAGCGACCTTCTTCCTGACATTGCCAATAAAATAGACAATAGAGAGTTTGCTTGCAGGTGATATGAGACAGATATATAATAGCCTTACAAATTGAAAGTTGTGAAGGAGTAAATTAGAATGAAAAAAACAATTTTATTTGTGATTTTACAGCAATATGCGGATTGGGAAGCTGCATATTTATCGTCTGCAATAACTATGTTAGGACAAGGGCAGTATGATATAAAAACAGTATCATTATCAAAAGATTATGTTCAGTCTATAGGTGGTTTTCGAGTATTACCAGATTATGATATTAAATCTGTTCCAAAGGATTATGAAGCATTAGTTTTAATTGGTGGAATGACATGGAGAACAGAAAATACACAGCAAATAGAAGTGCTTGTAGAAGAGTGTTATCAAAAAGGTAAAGTATTAGGCGGTATTTGTGACGCTTCTGCTTTTTTAGGTAAAGCTGGTGTTTTGAATGATGTAATACATACAAGTAATGATATAAATGACTTAAAACAATGGGCTGGCCCTTCCTATACAGGGGAAACAAAGTATGTTGCGAAACAGGCGGTTAGAGACAGAAATATAATAACCGCGAACGGAACGGCACCTATGGAATTTGCAAAAGAGATTTTGTCTGCTTTAAATGTAGCAAGTGAAGATAAAATATCAGAATGGTATAATTTCCATAAATTAGGTTTTTATACCGCGCCTATGCCTAAAATGTAAATCCCAGTTGAACAAAATCGCTGCGCGATGGCCTGCGAAGGCTGTGGCATAGCGATTTTCTG
>CAUEYX010000044.1 GCA_959022495.1 uncultured Lachnospiraceae bacterium
CTGACCCCTCCGCGGAGGGGTCAGGCCCCTTTATTCTCCTCGATATTCCCTCACAATTTCAATCATATTCAGATAATTTTCAGCAGGCACATAATCCGGAATGGAATTTCCTGTGCCAAATGCGATTCCTCCGTGACCCTCGCACTTTTTGAGTACATCAAAAATATACTCTTTCATCTCCTGCTTCCCAGCGCCGCATACAACATCCACGTCAATCCCTCCGAAATTCCCGATCCGGTCACCATACCGCTCCACCCACTCCGGAAACGGCGCGATCTGGTCTTCATTGGAATGTTTTGCATTAATTCCCACTTTTTCAATCAGGTCATCCATCACTGAAAAGATCTTTCCACAGGAATGGAGCAGGAAAGGCCTGCCATAGCTGTGTACCAGATCCACAATTGGCTTGTACTTCGGAAGGATCAGTTCTTTTGTGTCGTCCGTGGACAAAAGTGTGCTGCTTTTATATCCCAGGTCATCCCCGAAACGGAGCACGCAGTAAATATCCCCGAACTCTTCCATGAACCTTTTCCATATCTTCAAATTGACTTCCCCCACTTTTTGGAACAGTCCGTGATATAATTCTTCATCGTCTGCCCCGATATAGCAGAGTCCCTGATATCCTGTCAGATCCTGGACACACTCGAAGATCCCGTTGCCCGGCCCCCCGACCGCCATCATCCCGGCAGGCATTTCCTCCCTGAGAATGCGGAAATACTTTGAATACTCTTTAAAATACAGTTCCGGTATCTCCTCCCAGGGATAATTCTTAAAATCATCCTCATCCTGTATAACCGGGACGACTCTGCTGTCACCGAGCGCGCCGCTTCCCGGCATGATCTGTCCAATACACTGCTCAAATGTCACTGTATCGTATCCGTGTATCCTGAAAAAGTTACAATATATTCGAAAGAACTCATGGATATCATTCTCATTTCCTTTATAAAGGGACTCCATATCCACGCCTTCGATCTCGCCAATCTTATTAATAGACACATTGTGCTCATACAGTGGCAGTCTTACTGCTTGTTGATTCATCGCCGCCTTCACGATATTTCTGTAATCCGGTTCAAACATTTTATTTTCTCCTTCCTTCTTGAGTGTACCCATACGATGCCGGCGTTGTTACCCGGTCATAGGACCATTGACTTTTCTCTGCGGTCATTATATAATCTTCAAAATTGTATTACAATCAATTATATATGCCATACAATTTTGAAGCAAAGACATACAGCAAATCCTCCATACCACCATCTGATAAAGAGTAGAAAGGCAGGCAGACCGATGAGAAAAGTACCAGATCTTCGTGACACTTACATGCTGACAAAAGACCGCATTGTTCTTACAGAAGAACAGCTCCATATCCCCGGCATCCGCATGTTTGGGAGGCACCTGCAGAAAACAGCCACTCATTCTATCTTCTGGCATTATCACAAAGATGCCTTCGAATTCTCAATCCCTGCAAAAGGAAGTTTCTCCTTTTCCACAGAAGAGAAAGATTACACATTTTCCGGCGGCAGTGTATTCATCTCGTTTCCCGACGAAATCCACGGAACCAACCAGATCCCTGTGACCGTTGGTGATCTGTACTGGTTCCAGCTCGATATCAGCGACGACAGCAGTCTCCTCTTTTTAAACAGGGACGCGGCGGTACACCTCATCCAGCAGCTCAAAGCTCTGCCCAGCCACATTGTGAAGACGGACATCCGCAAAACCCTCCCCCTGGTCAAAAGAATGTTTGAATTGGCCCAGAGCAATGCTGACCCTTTCCTGACTGCCTCCTTTTTCCTTTTTTTCCTGCATCTGCTGATCCGGTATTCCGGCAGGGAATCTTTTCCCATGTCCTATGACATCCGCAAAGCCTATGACCGGATCATGGCAGACCCTGCGCAGGAGTTCTCCCTAGAAGATCTTGCCTCCGTATCCGGTCTCTCCTGCTCCCAGTTCAAGCAGAAATTCAAAACCCAGCTGGGCGTATCCCCCCGCCATTTTATTAACGAACAGAAAATAGAGTATGCCAAAAAGCTCCTGGC
This sequence comes from uncultured Lachnospiraceae bacterium, assembly GCA_959022495.1. Classification (GTDB taxonomy): domain Bacteria; phylum Bacillota; class Clostridia; order Lachnospirales; family Lachnospiraceae; genus Mediterraneibacter. The sequence continues at coordinate 2,034 of CAUEYX010000044.1, forward strand.
GGAAGGCCGGAGCGTAACGGAAGTCTCTATGATGCTTAATTTTTCCACAAGCAGCTATTTTTCAACTGTATTTAAAAAATACACCACCCATACCCCAAAAGAATATGTCCGCGGTCTGCCCGGGCGCCGCTCCGAATACAGCTGAGATCTGTCCGCTGACATTTCACCTAGATTTCACTTGACATTTTTCGCTGTCCTGGACTACAATAGGACACGTAAAAAAGGAATACATCATTTCGGTAGGTGAGGTTACCACAGGGATTTGGGTCCTGCCCGGAGATTGCTGCCGCGGAATCGTGGAGACACGATGAGCTGGTCAGCAGGCGGTGTCGTGAAGGCGCTGCCTAACGCAATTGATATGCCCTGTGATGCTAAAGCTTGAACGATGCGTGTTTTACATGGGTATGGTTTTTTATAGGAAAACGATCGCTCCGTCATTGTTCAGGCAGTGACGGAGCTTTTTTGTTTTTTTACCGGCACATATCCAATCAGACGGATCTGCTTTGAAATCAAAAAACCGCAGATATCTGCCCTAATCTTCCGAAATCAGCATAACAGAACAAAGGAGGTGAGGTTATGGACTCTGGCGCCAGTTATCACTCGTGCGGCTTAAAGGACAAAAATTATATAAAGAGAGGGATTTATCATGAACAAAGAGATTTTTGTGAAACTTCTCCAGCAGCGTCAGTTCAAAGCTGTGAGGAGTATTTTGGATGTAATGAACGAAGTGGACATAGCCTCACTGCTCTCAGATCTGGATGACCGTGAACTTGCCCTTGCTTTCCGCCTGATCCCGAAAGACAAAGCAGCGGAAGTCTTTTCCAATATGGAGACTTCCATGCAGACTTATCTTGTGGATATCTTTTCAGAAAGGGAGCTGAAAGAACTTCTCGATGATCTTTACATGGATGACACGGTAGATCTACTGGAAGAGCTTCCGGCCAACCTTGTGAACCGTATCCTGGACACAGTCAGCGCTGCTGACCGAAGCCTGATCAACCAGCTTCTGAACTACCCGGATGACAGCGCCGGCAGCATTATGACCACAGAATACGTGGATATCCGGGAATCCATGACCGTCGCGCAGGCCATGGCACACATTAAGGAAACCGGTATCCATAAAGAAACCATCTACACGTGCTATGTTACGAATCGAAGGAAACTGGTGGGCATTGTCAGCGCAAAGGACCTGATGACATCGGACGATAACGTGCTTATCAAAGATTTGATGGAGACAGAAATCATATCCGTCAGCACTCATACGGATCAGGAAGAAGTCGCCCGGCTCTTCACCAAATATGATCTGCTCGCGCTCCCGGTCCTGGATCAGGACGGCCTTATGGTAGGCATCGTCACATTCGATGACGCCATGGACGTCATGGTGGACGAGGCCACTGAGGATATCACAAAGATGGCGGCTATGAGCCCCAGCGAAAAACCGTACTTTGAAACTTCGGTATTTGACCACGCAAAACACAGAATCGTGTGGCTTTTGGTCCTTATGTTTTCCGCCACAATTACCGGCACGATCATCACGAAATACGAGGATGCCTTCGCCGCTGTCCCGCTGCTTGTATCCTTTATCCCCATGCTGATGGATACCGGCGGAAACTGCGGTTCACAGAGCGCCACCCTGATCATACGCGGCATCGCGCTTGGTGAGATCCAGTTCAAAGACATTTTCAAGGTCATTTTCAAGGAATTTCGCGTATCCCTCATTGTGAGCGTGGCGCTTGCCCTGGCAAATGGCATCCGTATCCTGATTATGTATAAAGACGCTGCCCTGGCCCTGGTGATCGGCTTGTCTCTGGCCGGAACCGTCATTATTTCCAAGCTGATCGGATGTCTGCTGCCCCTCCTGGCGAAAAAAGTCCGCCTGGACCCGGCAATCATGGCTTCCCCGCTGATCACCACACTGGTAGACACCTGCTCTATATTGATCTATTTTAATATCGCGACCATGCTCTTCCACCTTTAGAAATCGAAAAAAGAGGATATCCGCCATATCACCGTTCCGGTATATGGCAGGTATCCTCGTTCTTTATCTGTCAGGCTTCTAACCTATTCGATCACTTTAATCCATCCTTCGGGAGCTTCGATATGTCCCATCTGGATACCAGTCAGCGTATCATACAGCTTCTGTGTAACCGGTCCCATTTTCTCCATTCCGCTGGGGAAACAGATCTCTTTCCCATGATCCACAATCCTGCCCACAGGTGAGATCACTGCTGCCGTGCCGCACAAGCCGCACTCAGCGAAGTCTTTCACCTCGTCAAAGTATACATCTCTCTCTTCAACTTCCAGTCCCAGGTAGTGCTCCGCGACATACATAATCGATCTTCTTGTAATGGACGGAAGAATCGTGCTGGAGTGTGGAGTAACGACTTTGTTATCTTTTGTGATAAAGATAAAGTTCGCGCCGCCCGTCTCTTCTACTTTTGTCCTTGTGGCTGAATCGAGATACATATTCTCGTCAAAACCATTCGCATGGGCTGTCACGATCGCGTGGAGGCTCATCGCGTAGTTCAGCCCTGCCTTAATATGCCCTGTACCGTGCGGCGCGGCTCTGTCAAAGTCAGATACACAGATCGTGATCGGCTTCGCCCCGCCTTTAAAATACGGTCCAACCGGAGTTGTAAAAATACGGAACTGATATTCATCAGCGGGTTTTACCCCGATAACCGGATTGATTCCGAACATATACGGCCTGATGTATAATGTCGCCCCTGAACCATAGGGCGGAACATATGCGGCGTTGGCTTTAACAACCTGTGCCACCGCGTCCACAAAACGGTCCTCCGGGAACACCGGCATTTCCAGACGTTTCGCTGAATCCACCATACGCGCGGCGTTGAGATCCGGGCGGAATGTAACGATACGTCCATCCTCCGTAGTGTATGCTTTCATTCCTTCAAACACGGTCTGCGCGTACTGAAGTACTCCCGCGCATTCATTCATTGTAATATTGGCGTCATCGATAAGAGCTCCCTCATCCCACTTACCATCCTTGTAATTAGATACATAGCGCTTATCTGTCTGCATATAGCTAAAGCCGATATTCTCCCAGTCAATCTTTTTCTTCTCCATTGTGACTCCTCCATTCCTCCGGTCAAAACAAGCCTTTTCATTCTTTCTGCTGACATTATAATACTGTGTTTAAAAAAAATCAAGAGTGCGCTCTGTTTTTTGCTTTCCATTCTCCAAACACACACTTTCGTCCAGACAGCGGCGCTTCCAAACAGAATGGATCTGTCAGCGGATATGCTATACGAAGTACAAGGTATCGATTTTCCGGCAGCGCTCAGTAAACCACAAAGTAATTTATCACCTCTCCATCATGCTGATGGACTCGATGCCCACGCTCCCTCCGCGTACGACCTCAATGCTCTTAAACTCTTCTTTCATCAGCTTAACTACAGCATCATTCTTTGTGGCAGTCTGCACGAATTCCACAAGTACACTGTCCCTGCCGTAATCTATGACCTTCGCTTTGAAGGTTTCCGCGATCTGGAAAACCTCCACCTTCGCCGCCGGCGTGCAGTGAAAGACCTTCACATAAAGAATCTCCTTCATACGCACAAAAATATCCGTAAAATCAATTACCTTAATCACCTCGATCATTCGATTGAGCTGCTTTTTGATCTGTTCAAATGTCTCGTCGTCACTGACTGTCGCGATGGTCATCCTTGACACAGTCGGGTCTTCTGTCGTTCCAACGGTCAGGCTGTCAAGATTGTACGACTTTGCCGAAAATAACCCCGAGATTTTCGACAGCACACCCACCTGATTCTCTACATAAAGGGAGATCCACCTTTTTTTCATGCCATTATCCATTCTCACGCTCTCCTTTCCGTGCTTTTAACAGTCCATGATCATATCTTCTAAAGTTCCGCCCGGCTGAATCATCGGGTAAACCAGGTCTTCCGGATCGATGATAAATTCGATCAATGTCGGAGCCTTTGTATTTTTCTTTGCCTCCTCAAATGCGGCGGCAATTTCTTCCTTTTTAGTCACGCGGATTCCCTTCGCCCCGTAGCTCTCTGCCAGTCTCACAAAGTCCGGCGTATACTCCGGCATCTCTTCCCCGTTCGTCCTGCGGTACAGAGCTCCGGCGCGCAGATTCGTCATACCGTATCTCTTCCCGTAGAAGAGCTTCTGCCACTGGCGCACCATGCCAAGATATTCATTGTTAAACACGCAGAGGACAAGCGGCAGTTCCTCCAGCACCGCGGTGGCGAACTCCTGAATATTCATCTGCATGCCGCCGTCGCCGGAGATGGCGATAACCGCCTTGTCAGGATTCCCAAGCTTTGCCCCGATAGCGGCAGGGAACCCGTATCCCATTGTCCCCAGTCCCCCTGAGGTGACGAGCTGCTTCTTCTCCGTGATTTCGGCGTACTGTGTCACAAACATCTGGTGCTGGCCTACGTCTGTGGCAATGATTGCGTCATCAAACTGACGGTTCATTTCATCGATAATATCCATGGGTGTCATATGGCTGTGATGTTTCATGGTAAGAGGATGCTCCTCTTTCCATGCCTGGATCTGATTCAGCCATTCCTGAGTGCCGCAGGGTTCTACATACTCATTCATCTTTGTCACTGCCTCAAGGGCATCTGCCACAATCGGCACATGTACATGGATATTCCTTGATATGGAAGCAGTGTCAATATCAATATGTACAATCTCCGCATTGGGGGCGAATGCATGGAGCTTCCCTGTGATGCGGTCATTAAACCGTGTCCCGATGGAGAACAGCAGATCACATTCGCCCACTGCCATGTTTGCCGCGTACTGTCCGTGCATCCCCAGATTTCCAATGAAAAGCGGATGGTTTGTGGGGACTGCGCCCCGTCCCATAATGGTCGTCACCACCGGTACATTGGTCTTATTTACTACTTCTGTAAATATGGCATTCGCGCGTGCGATATTCACTCCCCCGCCCGCGAGGAACAGTGGTTTTTTCGCTTTCTTCAGCATCTTAAGCGCGCGTTTGAGCTGTCCCATATGAACGCTCGTATTCGGCTTATAGCCGCGGATATTTACCGTCTCCGGATACTCCGGGCTTCCCAGTTCTCCCATCACGTCCTTGGGCAGATCGATAAGCACCGGCCCAGGACGCCCGGTCCTTGCGATATAAAAAGCTTCTTTAATGATCCTTCCCAGATCTTCGCGGTTGCGCACGGTCACACCGTATTTCGTAATACTTCGCGTGATCCCGACAATATCCACTTCCTGGAACGCGTCATTTCCGATAAGGTGCTTTGCCACCTGGCCGGTAAAGCAGACCAGCGGCACGCTGTCATAATTCGCTGTGGCAAGGCCGGTCACAAGGTTGGTGGCTCCCGGCCCGCTTGTAACGAGGCAGACGCCCACTCTGCCTGTGGTTCTGGCATACGCGTCTGCTTCATGGACAAGTGCCTGCTCATGCCGCGGCAGGATCACCCGAATATCATCCTGTTTATACAGCTCATCGCTGATATCAATGGTACACGCTCCTGGATAACCGAAGATCGTGTCCACGCCTTCCTCCTTCAATGCCCTGACCAGTAATTTGTTTCCTGTGATCTTTCTCAATTTTCCTGCCTCCTTTTCTTTAAGACCTTCCCGCCTCCTGCGGTCTGCCTGCATCTGTCCTGCGGACAGGATATCACTGCCGCTGATGTAAAAGAAAACCCTGAGCATCTGCATGCTCAGGGCGAATGTACCATCCGTGTTACCACCTAAATTCAGAGGGAAACCTCTGCACTCTGCCGATACGGGACCACTTCCGGCGGCGGGCTGTCCGCCCTCCTATACCTTCATTATATCCGATATCGTCTCCCAGTAACGCGGGAATCACGTTGAAGCCTACTTGACATTCTGTCGTTCAGTCCACTGCTCGAAGGCTACCTTCCATAACTTCCTCACGGAGATTCACACCAGCCATCCCCTCTCTTTGCATTAGAAATTATGTACTCCTCCTTGTCAATGCATTTGATCTATGGTCTTAAAACTAAAATTTAAATACATTATAGTGTGTATAATTATCATTGTCAATCTCATTTTCTTGATCTTTTTTAAAGGGGCCTGACCCCTTCCGGAAGGGGTCAGGCCCCTTTCGCCAATATTTTCAGAATATTTCATCTATTTGCAGCTTTCCGTCAGTATTCAAATCCTTCTGGCACTTTGGAATCTCCACTTCCCAGACTCTGGCCATCCTCAGAGTATCCCCAAAAAGTATCCGCATAAACGTCACCATCTATCACCAGGTAACCGTTATACTCCACCGTATGCCGCGTGCCGTCCTTCATCGTGATATACAGCGTCCTAGACATTCCTGCCAGCGCCTCCGGGGCCGCAATGTATCTCCCTGTGCTCTTATTGACCAGTGTGACAGCATCCGCGAACTCTTCTTCCTGAAATGTACGGCAGCGCTCATCCTCAGCGGAAGGCGTCACGATAAGGTGGATATCTTCTATCTCAGACGTCTTAAGAGATCGGGCCCACTGCATGGTATCCCGGCTGGATGGGATTTTCCAATAAAGAATGGTCCCCACAAGGGCAAAGACAATGAGGAACAGAATCAGGACCAGCACTCCTCCCACCCTGCTCCGCCTTCTTTTCATAAACGCCCGCTTCACGCCGCTGTTCCTTTCATGCCCCTTTGCCATGACGCCTCCTCCTTTCCTCTGGAATGCCTTTCCTTGTCCTTCTATGTTCTTCTATTATATAAGAGACGACAAGTTTCGATTTTGCTGCATGCATTTTGAAAATGCCGTGCCCACTCTACCTTTTCCTCTTGTTTCGAACGATTCCGGCAAGGGAATACAGAAGGAGGGCCGCCATATTTGCCATGACAACACTGGCCCCGGCCGGGGCAGCCCACACGTAAGACACCGTAATGCCGATGAGCAGGCACACGACAGAAATGATGGCAGAGTGAATGATAACGCTGCGAAATGTCCTGCATACGCGCATGGATGTGAGCGCCGGAAAGATGATCAGGCTTGAGATCAGGAGCGCTCCCATCATCCGCATTCCAAGCACAATCGTAACCGCCGTAAGGATAGCGATCAGTGTATTATAAAGATCTGTCCTCACCCCGGTTGCCCGGGCGAACGTCTCATCAAATGTAACCGCGAAGATCTTATGATAAAAAACAACATACAGGAACAAAACCACTGCACCAAGGATGATACTCAATATCATATCCTCCGAGCTCATGGCAAGAATACTTCCAAACATATAATTGTACACATCCGTGTTCATTCCCGTGGTCATGGAAATCACCATCACACCCACCGCGAGAGAGCTGGTGGAAATCAGGGCAATGGCGGCGTCTCCTTTGATCCGGCTGTTCCCCCGGATACGCAGAAGCAGCACCGCGGCAGCCATCACCACGGGGATCGCCACGCCAAGGGGCGCCACATTCATCGCGGCAGCGATGGCAAGGGCTCCGAACCCTACATGGGAGAGCCCGTCACCAATCATGGAATACCGCTTCAGGACAAGACTTACCCCCAGGAGGGACGAACACAATGCCACAATGGAACCCACGGTAAACGCGCGCACCATAAACGGGTAAGAGAACATTTCCAGCACATTTTCAAACATTGCCCGCACCTCCGTCCATCTCTTTTTCCGCGCTTTCCAAAAAATCTCTCCCCACACGGCTCTTCCGGTATTCCAAAGCGGTCCCGAAAAAGAGCATCTTCTCCTGCAGATGCAGGATATGGCTGGCGTCCTCCACCGCGCTTTCAATATCATGGGAGACCATCACCACCGCGATCCCGGACTCCCGGTTGACGCGCCGTATGAGCTGATAAAATTCCGCTGTCACAATGGGATCAAGACCGGTCACCGGCTCGTCCAGAAGCAGCATCGTCTTAGTGGCGCACAGAGCGCGCGCCAGAAGAGCTCTCTGCTTCTGCCCGCCTGACAAATCACGGAAACACTGTTTTGCCAGTTCCTTTATGCCGAGAAGCTCCATTTTCTGTTCAGCCGCCGCTTTATCCGCGCCGGAATAGAACGGTTTCAGCCCTCGGCTGTTAAGCCTGCCCGAGAGGACCACTTCGTACACACTCGCAGGGAAATCCTTCTGCACATCCGTCTGCTGGGGAAGATAACCGATCTCATTTTTCTTCAGGCCGTCCCCATAAACAATATGGCCGCTTTCCACATTTTTCAGACCGAGAAGACTCTTTACAAGAGTGCTTTTCCCTGATCCATTTTCTCCCACAATGCAGAGGTAATCCCCCGCGTTGATTGAAAAGTTCAGGTCTCGCACCACTGTCTGTCCCTCATATCCGATGGAAACATTCTCACACCTGATCAATGCCATCCGTTTAAAACCTCCTTCAGAGTCCTCACGTTTTTCTGCATCATACTTAAATAAGTTTCCCCGTTCTCAAAGTCTTCCGCGGACAGATTATGACAGCTGTAAAATATCTTTACCTCTGTTCCTGTGGCCTCTGCAATGGCATCCGCAATATCATCATTGCTCAGTTCCATTTTCAATACCGCGGGGACATTCTCTTCTTTTACCTTATCAATGAGAAATGCCATCGTCGCGGCGCTGGGCTCTGTATCTCCGGCGCAGCCGGGAAACGCCGCATAATAATCCAGACCGTACTCGTCCGCAAAATACCGGAACGGAAAGCGGTCGCCAAAGATCAGAAGCTTTCTCTCCGCGCCCTTCACAACATCCCGGAATTCCTCATCCAGCTCTGACAACTTCTCCTTGTATGCCTCCGCGTTTTCCTCATAGACTGCCTGCCCAGACGGATCAGCCGCAGTCAGCGCCTTACCGATCTCCTCCACAATCTGCTCCGCGTTGGCCGGGGAAGTCCACACATGCTCATCAATCTCGTGGACAGAATGCGTTTCCTCATCTTCTTCCTGTCCATCATGGCTGTGTCCCGGTGATTCTTTCATCCCTTCCACATGCTCTTCCTCCACTGTGTCCACACAGTCAATGAGTTTGAGCACCCGCCTGCCGCTGTCCGGCATCGAGCTTAAGATCTCTTCCACCCAGACATCATTTTCTCCGCCTGTGTAAATGAACAAGTCACTCTCCTGAATGGCAATCATATCCTGGGGCGTAGGCTCGTAAGAGTGGCTCTCCTCCCCGGGTTTTAACAGCATCCGCAGCTCCACGTTATCACCGGCTATTTCCCGGACAAAATCATAGGGCGGGAAGATCGTTGTCACGACATGTACCTTCTCTGAATCCCGGCCATTCTTTTCTTCTTCCCGCACATTTCCCTCCCGGGTGCCCTGCCCGGCGCCCTCCTGCCCTATGCCGCATCCCGGCAGAAAGAATCCTGCCGCTGACAATAAAATGAAAAGGCTTATAACGGATATAAGCCAGCTTAATGGCAGAGCCGGCTTAGTGGATTTCTTCATCTGTTTACTTTCTTTCATATTTTGTAAAACGGAATTCCAGATCAAAACAGGTCTGCTCCTCTCCTTCTTCCGTCATCTCCCATTCTTCCATCTCATCCAGGTTGGGGAAAAAGGTATCTGCCTCAAATGCACGGTCAATCTTCGTGACATAGACGGTATCGCAGAAGGGGAGCATCATGCGGTAAATACTCCCGCCTCCGATCACATACACATGATCCGTATCATATTTCTTAATCTCTTCCAGCAGCTCATCCTGCGTATGCACAATCACAGCATCTTTCACCTGATAGTCACGGTTTCCCGTCAGGACAACATTCGTTCGGTTCTTAAGAGGAAGTCCGTTCGGGAAACTTTCCAGTGTCTTTCGTCCCATAACTACAACGTTTCCTGTCGTCTTTTCCCGGAAAAACTTCATATCAGATGGAATGCTCACAAGCAGTTTATTATTACAGCCGATTCCCCAATTTTTGTCTGCCGATAGTATTGCTTTCATAAGGCCTCTTCCTTTCTTCCCAATCTCTCACTGTTGTTTCCGCCTTTTTCAGAAACCTGCATAAAAGGCTTTTTACACCGCGACCGGAATGTTCTTGATCTGTGGATGTGTCTCGTAATGATCCAGCCGCACGTCATCCGGCGTAAAGTCATAAAAATCTGTTATCTCCGGATTCAGCCAAAACTCAGGAGCCGGAAGCGGCTCTCTTGAGATCAGCTCCTCCACCATCGGCACATGCCTGTCATAGATATGCGCATCCGCAATCACATGGACAAATTCTCCTGCCTTCATCCCACACACCTGAGCCAGCATGTGAATAAGCACGGCATATTGGCACACGTTCCAGTTATTCGCGGTCAGCACGTCCTGCGATCTCTGGTTCAGAATACCGTTTAAAGTAAGAACATCACTGTTCTTCTCCTTCGTCACATTAAAGGTCATACTGTATGCGCACGGATACAAATTCATCTCATGCAGGTCCTGATGCACATAAATATTCGTCATAATCCGGCGGCTGTACGGATTGTTCTTCAGATCATAGATTACCCGGTCTGTCTGGTCCATCAATCCTTCTTTATATTGATGCTTCACACCCATCTGGTAACCATATGCCTTCCCGATGGAACCCGTCTCGTCCGCCCAGCTGTCCCAGATGTGACTCTTTAATTCATGCACATTATTTGACTTTTTCTGCCAGATCCACAGCAGCTCATCCACGCAGCTCTTGATCGCGGTCCGCCTCAGCGTCAGCGCCGGAAATTCCTTTCTCAGATCATATCGGTTGACCACGCCGAATTTCTTAATCGTGTAGGCCGACGTGCCGTCTTCCCACACCGGACGCACTTTCTCGCCTTCCGTGCTCGTCCCATTCTCGATAATATCCTTGCACATATCAATAAATATCTTGTCCGCACAGCTCATAATTTTCTCCTTTATCTGACAATTTTCCCAAAAGGGGTCAGACCCCTCCCGGGAGGGGTCTGACCCCTTTTGCTCCCATTATCTGTTAATTCTCAAGGATCTGCTATATTGTACAGCAACTTTTCCAGATTTCTCCTCAGCGCATCTACTTCCCTCTTTGTCATGCCGCGGGTCAGCTCCCGGTCCAGCTTTCTTCGGTCCGACTCCATCCTCCTCTGGATATCGTATGCTTTTTCTGTAAGGTAAATATTCTTTTTCCGCTTGTCATCTGCATTGGGCACGCACAGGATATATCCTTTCTCATCCAGGCGCTTCAAGATCCCTGTCACAGTTGGGTTTTTAAGATTCAGGTTCTTTTCCACATCTCTCTGACTCACCTGCTCTTTGCTTGTATGGAACAGATAGTCCAGCACCGCGCACTGTGATGACGTGATTCCCGTGTCTTTCAGACGTTCATTTAATTCTTTCTCAAATACATTATTGATCTGCTTGATCAGAAAGCCTATTGGCCTGCCGCGCCGCTCCATCCTTATCTCCTTGTATCTTTCCCTGCTTCACAACCACCGGACACACTGCCGGTCTCAAACCGCATATTGATTTCTGGTCAGTCCTCAGTATAGCATAGAACGCTTTCACAAGAAACCCCTGTAAATGCTCATTATTCCCAAAAATGACTGCCCACAGCCATCCATTCTCAGCACCGGACAGATTCGGGACTTTCATCTGTAAGAAACGTGCGCCGCCAGGCGCACTACGAAAAAGCACCTGCATCTCTGCTGAGATATCAGGTGCTTCTTTAGAGCGACAGACGGGGTTCGAACCCGCGACCCCGACCTTGGCAAGGTCGTACTCTACCAACTGAGCCACTGTCGCATTTCTTGTGTTCCGCTGACCGGAACAATAAATACTATACTATAAGGTCCAAGAAATGTCAACAGCTTTTTTAATTTTTTTAATTTCTCAGGCAAATTTTTCCAAAGTCCCTTCCCTTTACTTATTATAGGGAGTTAGAACAGCCCCTTCAATGCCGGATAAAATTTCTTAAATTTCTGGTACTTCTGCTCATATTTCTCAACGAGGCTTTCTTCCGGGGATTCTGCTGCCACAGTCTTCACCAGCCGCTCTGCCGCTTTTTCTACAGAATCAAAGAAGCCGCATCCGACTGCCGCCAGGATTGCCGCCCCATATCCGGGCCCTTCCTCGCTCTCAACTGTCTCTACCGTCATGTTCAGCACGCATGCAATGATTTTCCTCCAAAGCGGGCTTTTCGCTCCGCCACCGCAGATCTTCGTCCTCTTAGGACACACGCCGGTACGCCGCGCCGCCTCCAGAGAGTCCCGCAGGCCAAAGGCCACGCCTTCCAGTACAGCCAGCGTCAAATCCTCCCGCGCAGTATCCATGCTCATACCGATAAATGCCGCCCGCGCGTCCGCGTCATTGTGGGGGGAACGCTCTCCCATCAGATACGGCAGGAAGAACACGCTGTTCTCTCCCAGCCCAGCTGCCGCCGCCTGTTCTGCCGCGTAATCCTCTGTCTTGAGAATTTCTTCCATCCACCACTTATTGCAGGATGCGGCGCTGAGCATACATCCCATTAGGTGGTAATTCCCATCTGCATGGGCAAATGAATGAAGCGCGTTGTTCTCGGGAACGCCAAATCTGCGGCTGGAAATAAACAGAGTCCCCGAAGTCCCAAGGGAAAGATTACATTTTCCGTCTCCCACTGTGCCGGTCCCCACAGCGGCCGCCGCATTGTCTCCTGCTCCCGCAATGATCTTTACATCCCCCGGAAGCCCCAGTTCCCTGGCCGCTTCCGGCTTCAAAGTACCCACAGCCTCCCAGCTCTCATACAGCCTGGGAAGCTGTTCTTCCTTTATCCCGCAGATATCCAGCATCTCCCCGGACCAGCACTTATGCTCCACATCCAGCAGAAGCGTGCCCGAGGCGTCCGAATAATCCGTACAGAACACGCCTGAAAGCCGATAAGCAAGATAATCTTTGGGAAGCATGATCTTACAGATCCTCGCGAAATTCTCAGGTTCATTCTCCTTCATCCAGAGGATTTTCGGGGCAGTAAAACCTGCAAACGCAATATTTCCAGTGCAATTAGAAAGTTTTTCCTTTCCGATGACACGATTGAGATATTCTGTCTCTTTTCCGGTACGCCCGTCATTCCAGAGAATGGCCGGACGGATAACCTCCTCCCGGTCATCCAGTACGACAAGACCGTGCATCTGTCCGCTGAGCCCAATCCCCTGTATCTGCGCTTTATCGCAGTCAGCCGTCAGTTCCCTGATCCCTTCCACGGTCCGCAGAAACCAGTCTTCCGGCTCCTGCTCAGACCATCCGGGATGAGGAAAATACAGCGGATATTCTTTTGACACAATCTTATGTATGGTCCCACACTCGTCCATCAACAGAAGTTTCACTGCAGATGTCCCCAGGTCCGCTCCGATAAACAGCATCACATTACCCCCATGGATTCTCTGTCGGGTACCGCACACCCTTAGGCTGATTGTAGCCGATTTCCTCAACCGGCACCCCGATATATTTGAATACTTCATACAGCTCCCTGCCAAAATGCCCGAATGCCACTGCGCCGTGATGCGGATAATTCTTCTCAATCAGCACATGCCGGTAAAAGCGCCCCATCTCAGGGATCGCAAATACACCGATGGAGCCGAAGGATTTTGTCTTCACAGGAAGCACCTCTCCCTGGGCCGCATATGCGCGAAGCTTGTTATCGGACGTGCTCTGCAGACGGAAAAAGGTAATGTCACCGGGGATGATATCACCTTCAAGAGTCCCCTGTGTCACTTCTTCCGGCAGTGTCCTTGCCATAATCATCTGGTATCCCATCTCACAGAAAGACAACTTGGAGGACGCCGTATTTCCACAGTGGAATCCCATAAATATATCCTTCTGCGTATACGGGAACTTCCCTTCAATGCTTTCCCTATACATGTCTGCCGGGACTGAATTGTTGATGTCAAGCAGGGTCACTGCATCCTGGCTGACAACGGTGCCGATAAACTCGCTTAAACAGCCGTAGATATCCACCTCACAGGATACCGGTATTCCCCGCGCAGTCAGACGGCTGTTGACATAACATGGAACGAACCCGAACTGCGTCTGGAACGCGGGCCAGCATTTTCCCGCGATCGCCACGTATTTCCTGTATCCTCTGTGTTCCTCCACCCAGTCCGTGAGCGTAAGCTCATACTGGGCCAGTTTCGCCAAAATCTCCGGCTTCTTATTGCCGGACCCAAGTTCCTCTTCCATCTCTTTGATAATGCCCGGAATCCGTTCATCCCCGGCATGTTTATTGAACGCCTCAAAAAGATCCAGCTCGGAGTTCTCCTCGATCTCTACCCCGATATTGTAGAGCTGCTGGATGGGCGCGTTACATGCAAGGAAATTAAGCGGACGCGGTCCAAAGCTGATGATCTTCAGATTGTTAAGGCCCACAACCGCCCTTGCTACGGGCTCAAATTCATGGATCATATCCGCGCACTCCTCCGCGGTACCCACTGGGTATTCCGGTATGTACGCCTTCACCCCGCGCAGCTTCAGATTATAGCTGGCATTGAGCATGCCGCAGTATGCGTCCCCGCGCCCCTGCTTTAAGTCATTCTGAGTCTCTTCCGCCGCCGCGATGAACATCTTCGGTCCCTCAAAGTGCTTTGCCAGCAGTGTCTCTGAGATCTCCGGACCAAAATTCCCCAGATATACAACCAGGGCATTACAGCCTTCCTTTTTAATATCCTCCAGTGCCTGCACCATGTGGATTTCACTCTCCACAATGCAGATCGGACATTCGTAAACTGTCCCTTCCCCATATTTCTTTACATATGCGTCAATCAACGCCTTTCTCCGATTCACGGAAAGGCTCTCCGGGAAACAGTCCCTGCTCACCGCCACAACTCCGATCTTTAATTCCGGCATATTGTTCATAATGTATCCCTCGCTTTCTCCAGCTTTGTTTAAATTTCCCCATTTATAAGGTCATTTTATCAACTTATTCCCACGTTTACGACCGAATAATTAACCTTTTAATGCCCATTTCTTATCTTTTTACGATCCACCCCTCCTTTGCGCTGCCTCCGCGCGGTATTCACTTGGCAAGATCCCATACTTTTTGCGGAATGCCCGCGCCATCGCCTTGCTGCCCGAAAACCCATTGCGCATCGCCGCCTCTGTGATACTGTACATCCCGCTTTCCAGATCTTTTACCGCATATCCCAGCCGGATATTCTGCACATGATCTTTAAAGGTGATTCCCGCATATTTCTGAAACATGCGTGACAGATAGGTAGGAGAGTACCCAAACTGAGCCGCCACACGCTCAAGGCTTAAGCATCCCCTGTAGTTTTCTTTCATATAGGAGGTGATTTGAGACAGCCTGTCCAGATTTTTATTTTTCCGCACGAACTCTTCCCCCGGCTCAAGCAGCCGGTAGTCTCTCACCAGGTAATACATGATATGATAGAAAATGCTTTTCATCATCATATCATATCCCCGCGCGCCTTCCGCGTACACCTGATACAGTTCCTTTACCAGTTCCATGAACCGCTCATCCCTTCTGCCCGGCTCATGGGTAAACCAGATAAAATCTTCCCCGGTAAAATAGTCCTCAAAGAGTTCAAGGGGGATCTGAAGAACCACCGTCTCATTGGGCAGCGGCGAATCCACGGAGTGCACCTCATTGGAATTCACAATCATAAATTCTCCTGCCGTCAGATGCCACAGCCTGCCGCCAATATGAAATTCCAGCTCTCCGCCGCACACGGCAAATATCTCCACCGACCGGTGCCAGTGTTTATCCCGGCGGTAATTGCCGTCCCTTCCCTCAAAAAGAAAGAGTTTAAATGGGAAACCCGGTTCCGGTACAATCAATTCATGTGAAAACTGCATAAGGGACACTCCATTGTACTATTTTGTATGACATCAGTATTCAAACTTAAGGCCATGCACCATTTATAAATTATTATATGAGATCCCCTTTCAATGAGCAATATCCTGTATATTATTTTTCTTCATTCTCTTCTTTTATCTGCATCAGTGCCTTTTTAATTTTTTCAGGAACCGGAATAAACTGTGTGGCATTCTCTATCACGCTGACCGACTCATTTACGATATAAAA
The DNA here is from genome assembly GCA_959022495.1 of uncultured Lachnospiraceae bacterium. Lineage (GTDB taxonomy): Bacteria > Bacillota > Clostridia > Lachnospirales > Lachnospiraceae > Mediterraneibacter. Next base: position 17,978 of record CAUEYX010000044.1, read on the forward strand.
TGTTATAATTATTTCTCGTAACGGTATTTTATCATCTAAAATTGTTTGGATAATATTTGCCACAGCAATCATAATAAAAATCACTATCTTTTTTATTATTCCTTTAACTCCTGCCGACGAACAAAGTTTCTTGTTGTAAATCGCTTTTAATACGCCTGTAATGTAGTCCAAAACCACAAGACAAAGTATTGACTTTAACAAAACATCCCACTCTCCTAGAAGATAGGACAAACCACCACCCAAAAAGCTAATTCCATAACAAATATATGACATTGTTTTATTCATTACATAACTTCTCCTATATATAATCTTATAAAATCAGGAAGAAATTATAAAGTTCATTTGCAACATTTAAATATAGTACAGCGTAAATCAAAAGCGGATTGTAGGTCAGCACCGCTTTTCGGCCCATGACACTAAAAATGAGACAACCCTGCAAATTCACGCTTTTTCAAGACCTTGAATTTTATAGAATTGCCTCATTATTTCAAATGGGCTTAAAAATCGGTATTGCCTGACAGCCCACCCTTATAACAATATTCTACTTGTACAAACAAAAATTTGTAGCGAACATACTGCCATAAATGTATTCCAGCTTTACAAATCCATTATACTGTACAATATTTCCATAATTGTTGTACCCAATAATTTCCATGTTCTTAGGATCTGCTGCGCCGGCTGCTCCAGTAGTTGTATATATAATGTTGCCAGCCCCTAAAGTTAAATGATAGCCATTATAATTATTCACAATACTTAAGTTCCTGCGGAGCCGAAACGCATAACAGGTTCCTAAGGATGTCATATTTTGCAACGTTCCTGAATACATCAGATTTCCATAACCTGTATCCTGTATGAAACCTCCCACATACTGTCCTGATGGATTCAGATAACGAATCTCATGGACATTTGTGTATCCAGTAGTTACTCCCAGATCCGTAAAGACCTCTCCATAATATAAGTCGCCCGAATGAGCAGATGCCGGGCAGTCCGATCTGCTATAAACAGGAATCGTCCCGCCATTCACAATTGCATGATAACGTGCCATTTAAGTGCCTCCTTAATTTTTATTGATTTGCAAATCTATTTTTAAAGAAGACATAAAACTCAAACTTGTAAACTAAAATTCTTATCCCCATTCTATATATAACACAGCTATTGTAAATAAACCTCATTCAACTTATCCTGTTCATCGAATTTAAGTTCGTATAACCCATCTTCCAGAGATAACGTATGTTCGTTAACATAATGTTCTCCAGTTTCTACCGAAAATTCTACTGAGTCCCAATAGCTGATTCCGTGTCTTTGTAAAAATTTTTCAACCTCTTCCTTGGATGTTCCCATCTCGAGTGTCTGCAGGGATCTCTTTATTGCACCTTTTGAATACTGTTTTAACACAACGGGAACAAACGTATCCGAATAAGAACTGGCTGTAGTCACCGAAATATCCCCCGTCAAACCGATCGTCCTTACTTGATCCCCCAAGCCTCTCCCGGCAGCCAGCAAAGTTCCGTCTTTCAGCTGTACAAATGTATTAAAAACGTATTCTGCCCTATATTCCGGATTCTCAGGCAGGTCATCCCTTATGCTGTTTAGCTCCACTTTTTCCGGCCATACCATGTGTACATCTTCAAGTACTTTTTGAGGGCTGCGTATATAATCATCTCCGGTCACAGCCACCCCGCATTCCCCGAACAGATTCAATCCCCACATATACAAATCACCCTTCCTGTCAATCGCCGCACCTCGCCATTCTCCTGTTGTTGCATAAATACAGTCATCCAGTATTTTATGTGGGCTGTTGTACAACATTTTAGCCGGATTATTATCATCCTCTTCCGCAGTCCAATAATTATCTGTTTCAGGCGAAGGATCTGTGGCATATGTACTTTTATATTCTCCCCACCACCATACGCTTCCATCCGTTTTTAATGCTGTGATTGATTCCCTGCCGGCTCTCGCATATGCTACATCCTCCATCAACAGGACAGGCCGCACTACTTCCTCATAGTCTTCCACCATATAATGAATCTGCTTATCATATTCCTGCCCCAGGAGGCCGAGCATATTCGATCCCATCCCGTACAGTTCGCCTTCTGAAGTCAAATAAATGCAGAAGTATCCATTACATGACGCATCGACCGATACAACATCAGACGCAATTTTAAATGGAACTTCCGTAAACAAATCATCTGCCTGTCCATTTCCCAGCTGCCCGTACCGATTGTATCCATATCCCCACAAGTCAGAATTATCGTCTATATAATACCGATTTTCCCCTATAAGTTTATTGGTGATATAATAATCCTCTAATGAAAACTCTTTATACTTTCCAAGTTCAACTTCTTTTGAATAAAACATCGGCCTTTCAGAAATCTCTTTCGCATATTTTGAAATCCGTATACCTGACACGATTCCGATTACTAAGATTAAACCAACGAAACACAAAATAATTATCTTCTTTTTCAGCATCCTCATCACCTCTCACCTAACTTTACAATATATGTAGTCTATTTATAACGATTAGTATATACATTTAATTAATGTCTTTCTATTATATCTGTTTATTCAGTTCCATTTTCTACTTATTTGGGATTAGATATATTATAAGCAAAACATAAACAGATTCTATTTTTACTAAAAAAGAGTTTACAATGCCTTGATTATATTCTTTTTCTATATCAGATATATAAATATCACAAATCTAACCAAGGAGGGAATTAACATGACAAGAAAGGAAACAACAACCGGTGACCCGAATATAAGAGAAGTACAAACTTATCTCAATGCAATATATGGTCATCGAAGCGATTGGACAGAGTTGGAGATCAACGGTTATACTGGAACTATAACTATTGAGGCAATTATCAAAGCTTTTCAAATCGAAAATGGAATTGAAGCGGTTGGGGAAGTAGGACTTGCAACTCTTGCGAAAATTAAATCTATGGCACCTATTACTCAGATGGACCCCAACAGTGAGTCATCCCCCATTGTCTGCCTGCTTCAGTGCGCTTTATTCTGCAAAGGATATGCCGCCGGAGGAATTACTGGAATCTACTATACCTCTGGTGTCGCCGCTGTAAAGAATCTGCAGGAGGATGCCAATATCGGCGTAACAGGCGTTGTTGACTGGAAGGTATGGTCTGCATTACTGTCTTTTAATTGGTTTACAAAACCCGCAGATCCTTTCACTGAGTGGGACCCTAATATACGTACTATACAAAGACAGCTTAACAAAGAATACTCTGATTATATCAATGTAAGAGCGTGCGACGGAATTATGTCAAGAGAGACCGCACTTTCTGTTCTAGGTGCTTTGCAGGCCGCAGAAGGGATTCTCTCACCGAATGAAACTCTTACAAATCTTAATGAACTCAACTTCGGTGAACGGACACAAAAACTGTTCCCTGGTCCAATTGAGATGGGAAGTACAAAAACAAAGTATGTCAAATTGATCCAATATGGTTTATATTTTAATGGGTACGATCCAGGAAATTTCAATGGAGTCTTTGACAGTGAGATGTTTTATGCTGTATCTAATTTTCAGAAATTTTACGCCTTAGAAGATATAATCCTAGATTCAACCGGAAGTGTGGGAACATCTACAATGATGTCACTGTTAACAAGTCGAGGTGATACATCTCGTCCGGCATTGGCATGTGATTGTTCTGTAATCCTGAATTCCCAGCAAGTTGCAGATCTATATGAAGCTGAGTATCGCCATATAGGCAGGTATCTAACAGGAACCGTCGGCAACGATTTCAGGCCTAAAGCACTTACAAGTTCTGAAATCCAACGCATTACTTCGTCTGGAATACGTATTTTCCCTATTTACCAAGATGGAGGATATTATCTTGATTATTTCAAAAACGGTAAACGCGGTTCCTCTGACGCTACTATAGCAATTGACGCTGCATTGCAGCTTGGTTTTCCTTATGGGACAATTATCTACTTTGCAGTAGATTTTGACTGCCTGCCACACGAAACTGAAAATTATATCGTCGATTACTTCAGTGAAATTAATGGTGTTTTCAGCACAACAGTGAATACAAAACAGTACAAAGTAGGCGTATACGGTCCCCGTCAAGTATGTAGCGAATTATGTAACCGCCTATTGGCAGTTTCCTCTTTTGTCTCTGATATGTCCAGCGGCTTCACAGGCAACTGTGGTTATCCCTTGCCACTAAACTGGGCTTTTGACCAATTCTGGGAAACGACATTTACATCATCTCCGTCATTTGACCTTGATAAAGTTGCTGTGTCAATAGATGGTAATAAAGATAAGGGCTGCCTTATTTTTGATGAAGCTCAAAATGTCACGGATCATGAACGAGAAGAACGCATATACAGAAAATATTTTAATAAATTTCTTCTGGCTACTGCTACTCCTGCAAATGCGTTTTCCTATGATATCAAATTTTCTAATGCAAAGATATTAGTGGGCAGTTATAATAGTCTTACTTGGGGGATTAATGTTTACATTGAATCAAAAACTTCATTAAGCGGGCATACTAATTCCAGCTTAATAGATATAAATATTGTAGACGGAAAGGTAACCGCAGATTTTATTGATACTTTAAAAAATATATTATCAGTCTTTAACTGGGATGCTTTAGGTGACGCAGCGCAGGATTCTTACAATATGGTCATCAAACACTGCGTATCTATTGCAGAAGAAATGCAGGTGGGTAAGCTCAAGTTATCTTGTACATTATATCCAAATACCTTTGAATTATCTGTTGCCTGGGAATATGATGAGCTGCTCCTTCCTTCAGATGGCGAAGGTGGTCCTTCTTATAAATTAACGTTCCACCTTGGATGGATCATAGAAGTTACTCATTTTCCCCCTGAATATACACGTGCCAGCGAAGTACTTCTGGGAAGTATGGCCGCGGCGGCTCTTGTTGTAGCCGCATGGGCGCTTCCTGCGCTGATTGCTTCATCAGGTTTTGCTCTAGGCTCTACTGTATCGATAGCTGCTTCACCCGAAACCTTTGCCGCCTTCTGCACATCAGCCGGCCTGCTAATAAACAGTATTTAATTATATTTAAAACTAGCGGTAAAGGGCATCTACAAAAAGTATTTCATTAATATGTAGAAAATCCAGGCAGAATTTTGCTACTTGCAGATTCTGTCTGGATTTCTTGTGTATTTTAATAAAGTTCTTAACTTTTTTGCTGACGGCAGATAAGACATTGAAAGATAAAGCCCCCTACAGATGCCCCCATCTCGTATAATATTTTTAGATACAATAAATGTACCTTGATAACTAAATAAAAGTTGAACAATAAGCTTAGTAAACCCATGGTATAATTGTTCCTTAGTGTCAATCAGGTAATAGTTCTGTTCCCCTCTGTTGAACCAGCAATGGTTGCTTCATAATAAGTCTGTTCTCCTGACACGGAAGTTAGCTTCAAACCAGCTGGCTGTTTGTCTGAGTCTTTGGACTGCCATCTGACAGTATGGTTTGCATCAGTCCTTCTCAGACTGGATTCTGATATGCGAGGGTGTCGATGCTTGATATCCATACCCGGTATCGGTCCGGTGATCTCCGCCGGCATTATGGCGGAGATTGGGGATATCAACCGTTTTCCGAGCCAATCCAAGCTCGGTAAGTATGCCGGTCTGGCATGGAAGCAACATCTGTCTGGTAATTTTGAAGCTGAAAACACAAGGCAGATACAATCCGGCAACCGATTTCTAAAGTATTACCTGTGTGAAGGTGCTTTGTCTCTCGTGAGATGCGACACAGAGTACAGCAACTTTTACCACACCAAATATAAAGAGGTGAACAGGTACCAACACAAACGCGCACTCGTATTAACTGCCCGTAAATTTGTGCGGTTAGTCTTTCGGCTATTGAAGGACAACCGCCTATATCGAGCAGCGAAATAGCGGTCTATTCCTACTGACGAATGCCCTGCTTCAAAAAGCAGCTGTTGGCAGGGCTTGTTAAGGTTACCCTTTTTTAGGTAAATAGTGTGAAAGAAAGTAAAGGACAGCCTAAAAATGGCGCACTTAAACAAGCTA
>CAUEYX010000045.1 GCA_959022495.1 uncultured Lachnospiraceae bacterium
TAAGGGTGGCAAGCTGTTTCGTACAGCCTTTATCAGAATAGACACCATACGTTGCGCCAGCGATTGCGTAAAGCCCGTTGCCGTCTGTAATGCTGGCATTACTGGAAGTCTTTTTCAAAGTGGCGTTTCCTACGGCAAGTTTCGCCCAGAACTGCCCTAAGTCCTGTCCCTCGCCAGAGTAGATGTAACCGCCACATTCATAGCGTCCCTTGTTCTCTTTGACAAAGGCTTTCGCCCCAGAATACACTTCGTCCTGTACGGCTTTTGAGATTTCATCATAAGAAGCTCGCACGTTGTCGCACTGCCAGCCAAGATGAACGCTCAATCTCTGCCAGACAACGCACTGTTCCAAAAGGTACACCTGTTTGTAGTTAAGCCCGCTGTGGCTGTTGGCGTACTGCTTGACGTATTCCAAAGAGAGGGCAACGTCCGCTATCTGGTCGGCACTCATACGGGTGCTTGCGTCCACTCTGGTCTTGTAGCCGTTCTGGAAGTCGGTATTGATGTCAATACAGTAGGCGGTTTCGCCCTCAACTTTCATGTAGCCCTCATTGAATGTCGAACCGATAGAGCCGTCATTCATTACCTTTTCCACGATACCGACACGCTCCGCACTTTCTGTCCAGTATTGCTTTTCAGAAGCATGGACAGCGGTAGTCGGCATAGCGGTAGCGATAGTCGCAAGGGCAAGGAAGCCCGTAGCTAATCGCTTTAATATCTTTTTCATAGCTTAAATTCTCCTTTCGATTTTAGGGTAAAAAAATAGACGCTCAATTTTTTGAACGTCTACTTAACGAAAAGGCTTGTCCTTTCTTACATATTCAATTTGATATAGGTATAGCAGTTGCCTTTCTATAATAATGTAGTTTTACTTGCGCTATTGATATGCCCCGTGCCCGGCATCTAACATGATAGAAACTGGCATAATGGTAGTTCCTTTTCTGCTTAATCTATAATAGAATATTCACAGGTGAAAAAAAGGTGAATAAAAAACGGCCTCCGACGAGACCGTTTTTATTATTCAGAACGCGGTTCTGTATTTTCCTGTCTGTTATGGCCGGCAGGGGCTGCCCCGCTCTCTTTTGCCATTTCTGCTGTTTTTCCGCCGCTTTCGGAATCCGGGCCGGCTTCTGCTTCGACCCGTTCCGGAAGATATACATGCACGCTTTCCACGCGGTTTTTATCGAGGGACTCTACAATAAGGCGGATACCGTCGTCTGTCTTCACTTCGTCCCCGGTCTCCGGAAGACGGTCTAGATGTTCAATGATAAAACCGCCCAGAGAGTCATAGTCCTCGGAGGCAAATCCCGTCTCAAGACGGTCGTTGACATCGTCCAAGTTCACAGAGCCTTCGATGATATATTCCCGGTCAGAAATCTGCCGGATCAGCTCATCTTCTGTCTCATCGTACTCGTCGTGGATCTCACCTACGATTTCCTCCAGGATATCTTCCAGCGTAATCAGGCCGGCCATCTCTCCGTATTCGTCCAGGACGATCGCGATATTGAAGGTGGAGTCCCTCATTTCCACAAGCAGTTCCGAAATGCTTTTGAATTCATACGTAAAATGTGGTTTGCGCATGATATCCCGGATGTGGAACGGCTGGTTCTTGTCATAGAGCAGCAGATCCTTCATATTAATAATACCGACAATGTTATCCTGTGTATCTTCATAGACAGGGAGCCTGGTAAATTTGTCTTCGCGGAAGATTTCGATCAGTTCCTCGTACGTATTGTTGACGTCCGCGAATGTGACATGCACGCGGGGGACCATGATATCTTTGGCATTGGCGTCCCCGAGATCGAATACATTATAGATCATTTCCTTTTCGTCGGACTCGATGATGCCGTCCTCGTGGCTTACGTCCACGATGGTGCGCAGTTCATCTTCCGTGATCCCTTTGCCGGATGCGTCCGGGTCTACGCGGAGCAGAAACATGATGCCCCGTGAGAAAAGATTGATCACAAAAATGACGGGAGTCATGATAATCATAAAGAAACGGATGATGCCGATATATCTAAGCGAAAGCTTTTCCGCGTTAATGGTCGCGTAATTCTTAGGCGTGATCTCTCCAAATACGAGGATCGCGACAGTGAGGACAGCGGTTGAAATGCTGACCATATAACCTCCGAAAGTATAGGCAAGTGATGTGGCAAGTGCGGACGCGGAAAGATTTACAATATTATTTCCAATCAGAATGGCGCTGAGCATTTTGGACGTATGATTCTCTGTAACGTCGAGGACCATTGCGGCGCGTTTGTTCCCTGCATCCGCAAGGGTGCGCAGCCGAAGCTTGTTAACAGACATCAGCGCGGTTTCATTAGACGAGAAAAATGCGGAAAGCATTAACAGAATTACAAGTATAATTAATTGAAAACTGTCACCAGAATCCACGGTTTTGATTTCACTCCTTCATAATAAAACAGCCGTGATACGGCGTAAAAATTTATAGATACTGAATTAGTATACACTGTCTGCGCGGAATTTGCAAGATTTCTGTCTGTTGTCTTTACTTTAAAGCCCCGGTGCACTATAATGTCTAGGAAATAAAATATGAAAACGAATGGAGAAATCGATGGATTTATACAAGGAATTATGTGCGGCGGCAGGCGCGGATCATGTGCTTGCTGACGAGCCGATGAGCAGACATACGACTTTCCGGATCGGCGGCCCGGCAGACTATTTTGTCACTGTGTCCCGCGTGGAGGAGATCCGGGAGATTATCGGGATCTGCCGTAGAAATGCAACGGCTTATTATATTATAGGAAATGGAAGTGACCTGCTTGTCGGCGACAAGGGATACCGCGGCGTGATCATTCAGATTTTTAAAAGGATGAATGATATCCGCGTGGAGGGCGAGCGGATCTTTGTGCAGGCGGGAGCGCTCCTGTCGAAGACCGCGGCGGCGGCATGCGAAGCGTCCCTGACGGGAATGGAGTTCGCCTCAGGCATACCGGGAACCATGGGCGGCGCGCTCAGGATGAACGCGGGCGCTTATGGGGGCGAGATGAGCCAGATTGTGGAGTCGGCGGATATCCTTACCGTGGATGGAGAGGTGAAGACCCTGTCCGTGGAGGAGCTGGGAATGGGATACCGCACGAGTGTGATCTCCAGGAATGACTTCGTGGCGCTGGGCGCGGTCCTGAAGCTTGCGAAGGGAGACCGCGCGGCGATCCGAGCCCGCATGGAGGAATTAAAAGAGAAAAGAATCGCGAAACAGCCTTTGGAATACGGCAGCGCGGGAAGTACATTTAAACGTCCGGAAGGGTACTTTGCGGGGAAACTGATTGAGGATGCAGGGCTCTGCGGATACCGTGTAGGGGATGCGCAGGTGTCGGAAAAGCACTGCGGTTTTGTAATCAACAGAGGCAGCGCGACGGCGGCTGAGGTGGCGCGGCTGATGGAAGACGTAGCGGACCGGGTGGAGGAAAAATTCGGGGTAAGGCTGCAGCCGGAAGTAAAGAAGATAGGAGAATTTTAGACAATGCGTTTTGTTATCGTGACGGGAATGTCCGGGGCAGGGAAGTCCACTGCCCTGAAGATGCTGGAGGATATGGGGTATTTCTGCGTGGATAATCTTCCGATCCCGCTTCTGCTGCGTTTTGTTGAGATGTTCAGAGAGCCGGACGACGAGGTGAAAAAGATCGCACTTGGGATCGATGTCAGAGGCGGCCAGGATTTCTCGGGATTAAAGGAAGTACTGGATGAGATGGATGACCGGGAGATCCGGTATGAGATCCTCTTTCTGGATGCCAATGACGATGTGCTGATCAAGCGCTACAAAGAGACCAGGCGCCATCATCCGCTGAGCGGTTCCGGCAGGGTGGATACGGGGATCGCGAAAGAGCGCGAGAAAATCATGTTCTTAAAAATGAGGGCTTCTTATATACTGGATACGAGCAGACTGCTGACAAGGGAGCTCAAGATTGAGCTGGAGAAGATCTTTGTAGAGGGAAAAAGCTTCTGCAGCCTTTATATCACAGTGATGTCCTTTGGGTTCAAGTACGGTATCCCCCAGGACTCGGATCTTGTTTTTGACGTGCGTTTCCTGCCCAATCCCTACTATATAGATGAACTCAGGGAAAAAAATGGAAATGACCCGGAGGTGCAGGACTATGTGATGGAAAATGACAAAGCGCGGGTATTCCTGGACAAACTGAAGGACATGGTGGATTTTCTTATTCCCAATTATATCCTGGAAGGGAAGAATCAGCTCGTGATATCTATCGGGTGTACAGGCGGAAAGCACCGGTCTGTGACACTGGCCAATGCGCTGTACCATAAGCTGGAAGAACAAGGAAATTACGGAGTGCGTATCGAACACCGGGATATCGGGAAAGATACGATCACAAAAAGGAAGTGAGTGTATGTCATTTTCCGGGAAAGTCAGGGAAGAGCTGGCAGGGAACATCAGTCCGGCGAGACACTGCCGGATAGCGGAGACTGCCGCGTTTATCGGGATGTGCGGAACAGTCGTTATCAACAGCTTTGACAGATACAGTATCAAAATCCATTCTGAAAATCTTCTTGTTGCAAGAAAAGTCTTTACATTGCTGCAAAAAACATTTAATATAAAAACTGATATCTCTGTCAGGAGAAATATCAAAAAGGAAAGTGTATCTTATGCGGTGATCGTCAGAAAGCATGAAGATGCAGTGCGGGTCCTTCAGGCGGCAAAGATGATCGGCGGGCGGCAGAAGAACGCGGATGACATTCCAGTGTTCAGTCCCCTTGTGATCCAGCAGACATGCTGTAAAAGGGCGTTCCTGCGCGGGGCGTTCCAGGCAGCAGGGTCAATGAGCGATCCGAACAAATCATATCATTTTGAGATTGTCTGTTCCTCGCCCGAAACGGCGCGGCAGATACAGAGCGTGATATGCAGTTTCGGACTGGATGCGAAAATCGTACCCCGCAAGAAAACATTTGTCGTGTATTTGAAGGAAGGATCTCAGATAGTGGATATCCTGAATGTAATGGAGGCGCATGTATCCCTTATGGAGCTTGAGAACGTCAGGATACTCAAGGAGATGCGCAATTCTGTTAACAGGAAGGTAAACTGCGAGACTGCCAACATTAATAAGACTGTGTCAGCGGCGGTGAAACAGGTTGAGGACATTACATATCTCAGGGATACGGTGGGATTTGACCACCTTCCGGAGAATCTGGTGGAGGCGGCTTACGCCCGTCTGGATCACCCGGAGGCGACCCTGAAGGAGCTCGGCGAGGCGCTGACTCCGCCCGTGGGAAAGTCCGGCATCAACCACAGGCTGCGCAGGCTGAGCGAGATGGCAGACAAGGTAAGGCAGGAACACAAGGAGGATTATTATGATTAAAACACCTGTTGTAGTAAAGACAGAAGCGGGATTTGACGGAAGACCGATTGCACTGCTCGTGCAGGAAGCCAGCCAGTACGCGAGCAAGATCTACATCCAGATCGGCGAGAAAAATATTAATGCGAAGAGCATTATGGGGATGATGAGCTTAAGCCTTGCAGATGGCGAGAAGATTACGGTGGTAACCGAGGGGGAAGACGAGAAGAAAGCGGCAGAGGGTATACGGACATTTTTTGCAAATAACGCCTGCTGATATAAGACAGGAAGAACGCTGGAATATAGCGGACTCCAGATAAATAGACAAATGCGATGAGGGAGGCTGTGCGAAACGTGCAGCCTTTCTTTATTATCCGTGAGGTGAAAGGGCCCCGAAGTACCTCCTCGGAACCCGCGGCACACAGATAATGAGGTGTATGGATAGGAAGGGGACATATTATGAAAAAAATGCTGTTTATATACAATCCAAATGCAGGGACAGGGGCCTTAAAGCCCAAACTGTCTGACGTGCTGGATATCTTTACGAAAAACGGGTATGAGGTGACCGTCTATCCCACACAGAAGCCCCATGACGCTGTTGAAAAGATCCAGTCTTTTCAGGAAGATTATGACCTGATCGTGTGCAGCGGAGGCGACGGAACGCTGGATGAAGCTGTGACAGGGATGCAGCTGCGGGGGACAGACATTCCCCTGGGGTATATCCCGGCCGGGACGACCAATGATTTCGCTTCCAGCCTGGGGATCGCCCGGGATATCCTTGGAGCGGCGGATACCGCGGTAAACGGTGTGCCATTCTCCTGTGATGTGGGGATGTTTAACGACGATCATTTTATCTACATAGCGGCATTCGGGCTCTTCACGGATGTGTCTTATGAGACGAAACAGAGCATGAAAAATATCCTCGGGCATCTTGCCTATGTGCTGGAAGGGACCAAGCGGATTTTTAACATTCCTTCTTATAGAATAAAAGTGACCCATGACGGAGAGTCTTTTGAGGATGAATTTATCTTCGGAATGGTGACAAATTCCAGGTCTGTCGGAGGTTTCAAAGGGATTATAGGAACGGACGTGGTTTTTGATGACGGGGAATTCGAGGTGACACTGATCAGGACACCGAAGAACCCTCTTGAGCTGAATGAGCTGCTGGGCGCGATTGTGATGAAACAGATTAATCCCCAGAGAATGTACTCGTTTAAGTCGGGTAATATCGAATTTGAGTGCGAAGAAGAGATCCCGTGGACCTTGGACGGAGAATTCGGGGGGGCGCACCGGGAGGTTGTAATAAAAGATAAAATGCGGGCGCTGAAGATCATGGTGAGGCAGGATAAGGCGGCAGGTCTGTCCGTCTCCGGAGATGCTTGAGAAAAAAATGAAGAAAATTGAAAAAAACGCTTGCATTATGAAAAATCATATGGTATATTAATATTCGCTGTGAGGCACTGCCATACAGCGAATATGAATAAGGCTCCGTGGTCAAGCGGTCAAGACGCTAGCCTCTCACGCTGGAATCAGGGGTTCGATTCCCCTCGGAGTCATTTGAAAAGTCTTGGAAACAAGGCTTTTTTGTTGTTTAAAAATAGTAAGGTAATCAAAAATCAAGTGATGCATTAAAAGCTAAATATATAAATATTGCATATAATATAATATATAGAAAGAGATTGACGTACAGAAAAGGGTAAGTTATACTGAAAGTACAGAAAACTGTACGTAAAGGAGATGATTATATGTTGGCAGTTAATTATACAAACCTTAGAGATAATATGAAGAAATATATGGATAAAGTTTCTGATGATTATGAAACGATGATTGTTACTCGGAAAAATAATAAGAATATTGTGATGATTTCAGAAGAGTCTTATAACAATATGATGGAAAATATTTATGTCATGGGAAACAAAGAAAACTATGACTGGCTGATGGAATCAAAAGCACAACTGGAGAGTGGAAAAATTATCACACATGATCTTATTGAGGTAGAGGCTGATGAATAAGGTTTTTACGGAGAATGGCTGGAAAGATTATGTGTATTGGCAGACGGAGGACAGGAAGACTTTAAAAAAGATCAATAGCCTGATAGAAGATGTCTCCAGGAATGGAAATGAGGGGATTGGGAAACCGGAGTCATTGACAGGAAATCTCTCGGGCTATTGGAGCAGGAGGATCAATGACAAAGACAGGCTGATATATCGGATTGATGAAGATAATATCTATATATTAGCATGTAGATATCATTATAGGGATAAATAAAATTTGCCGGGGGTTATTATAAGTGAACGACTTTTTATAGCCTTCCACTGTAACTCTTAGTACGATATAGGCGGCGCGGCTGAGGGTTCGGCCGTCTTCACTTGAAAAGTCTTGAAAACAAGGCTTTTTTTCATATTTGAAAATAGTAAGGCTATTTGACTGCACTCTTGAAAAAAGGATTCTTTTGAGAGTGCTTTTTCTTTTGCCTTTCTCAGCAAAATAAGTTCAGTATGCTGTAAGTAAAAAATGACCAGTTCAGGAATAATAAGATAGTGTAGTGTATGAATAGTAAAGAAAATAGACAAGCGGAGCGCTGAGCTCCTGTCTGAGGAGAAAGGAGAAGGATGTGATTAAAACGTATGGTTATATCCGTGTCAGCAGCTGCGACCAGAATGAGGACCGGCAGCTGGCCGCGCTGCAGGATCTGGTAATACCTGACAAAAATATATTTATTGATAAACAGTCCGGGAAAGATTTTGAACGGCCGCAGTATAAGCGTATGGTGCGGAAATTGAAAAAGGATGACTTATTGTATGTCAAAAGCATTGACCGGCTGGGCCGGAACTATACAGAGATTCAGGAGCAGTGGAGATACCTGACAAAAGAAAAAGGCGTTGACATTGTGGTGCTGGACATGCCGCTGTTAGATACACGCAGAGGGAAGGATCTGATGGGGACTTTTTTGAGCGATATCGTGCTGCAGGTACTGTCTTTCGCCGCTGAAAATGAAAGAATCAATATTCGGCAGCGCCAGGCGGAGGGGATTGCGGCGGCCAAGAAAAGAGGCGTGCGGTTCGGCAGGCCGCAGATCAAACGGCCGGAGCATTTCGGGCAGACAGTCCGGGCGTGGGAAAAAAAGGAAATAACTGCTGAAGAAGCAATGCGTCAGTGCGGCATGAGTGAGTCCACATTTTACCGCAGACTGCGGGAGTACCGTATGGAGCATCGAACGGCATAAAAACTGCTGTCTCAGCCACTCAAAGAGCAGTCAGGGCAGCTGATCATTACATATGGTTTGCGACGGCGTAAACACGCATGGCTTTCGAAACATGGAAACTTACAAGGCGTACACTTATAGAGTCTGCGGCTTCCAAAGCATGTAAAATAAGATTGTGTTTTCAGCCGTGATGGGATATAATAGAAAAAGGTTCAAAACAATCAAACAATCCCATTGCCCGGTTTTGGACAGCCTTGGCAGGGAAGTTAGAATTGGAGGAAAAAAAGTATGTTAGTATCAGCAACAGAAATGCTTCAGAAAGCAAAAGCAGGTCACTACGCGGTAGGACAGTTCAACATCAACAACCTTGAGTGGACGAAGGCGATCCTTCAGACAGCTCAGGAGTGCAATTCTCCGGTTATCCTCGGAGTATCTGAGGGCGCCGGAAAATATATGACAGGTTACAAGACAGTTGTAGGCATGGTCAACGGTATGCTCGAAGAGCTGAATATTACAGTACCGGTAGCGCTTCACCTGGACCACGGCAGCTATGAAGGATGCCTGAAATGTGTAGAGGCAGGTTTCTCCTCCATTATGTTTGACGGTTCCCATTATCCGATCGACGAGAATGTTGAGAAGACAAAAGAACTCGTTAAAATCGCGCATGACCACAATATGTCCATCGAGGCAGAGGTAGGCTCCATCGGCGGCGAGGAAGACGGCGTGATCGGAAAAGGCGAGTGTGCTGACCCGAATGAGTGTAAGATGGTTGCGGATCTTGGAATCGATTTCCTGGCAGCGGGCATCGGCAATATCCATGGAAAATATCCGGCGAACTGGGAAGGCTTAAGCTTTGAGACTCTGGATGCCATCCAGCAGCTCACAGGCGATATGCCGCTGGTGCTTCACGGAGGCACAGGCATTCCGGAAGATATGATTAAGAAGGCAATCAGCCTCGGCGTGGCAAAGATCAATGTAAACACAGAGTGCCAGCTTTCATTTGCGGCGGCTACCCGCGAGTATATCGAGGCAGGCAAAGATCAGGAAGGCAAAGGATTTGATCCTCGTAAACTGCTCAAACCGGGTACAGAAGCAATCATGGCTACTGTGAAAGAGAAAATGGAATTATTCGGATCGATCGGAAAAGCCTGAAAAAATTTTAGAAGACCTGAATAAAAATTTGATGTAAAAAATGCTTGCCTTTTACGGGCAGGTAGGTTATACTGTCTGACATAGAAATGAACAAGGGCGTTCCAACAGAGCTTGGAGTGCCCTTTTTCTTTCGCAGACAGACAGGAAGGAAGGGATTATAATGAGTACAGAACCAATCAAGGTAGCAGAGATCTTTGGAGAAAACGTATTTAACGATACCGTGATGCAGGAACGTCTTCCAAAGAAGGTTTATAAAAATCTGAAAAAGACGATCGAGGAAGGCAAGGAGCTGGATCTTGAGACAGCGGATGTCATCGCGCACGAGATGAAAGAGTGGGCGATCGAGAAAGGGGCGACCCATTATACACACTGGTTTCTTCCTCTGACAGGAGTCACGGCTGAGAAACACGATTCTTTTATTTCGGCGCCTCAGCCGAGCGGAAAGGTGCTGATGAGCTTCTCGGGTAAAGAGCTGATCAAAGGGGAGCCGGACGCTTCTTCTTTCCCGTCAGGAGGATTAAGGGCGACATTTGAAGCGAGAGGGTATACGGCATGGGACTGCACTTCACCGGCATTTGTGAGACAGGATGCCGCGGGAGCCACACTGTGTATCCCCACAGCATTCTGTTCTTATACAGGAGAAGCCCTTGATCAGAAGACACCGCTTTTAAGATCCATGGAAGCCATCAATAAGCAGGCGCTGAGGCTCCTGAGGCTGTTCGGCAATACGACATCGAAGAAAGTGACACCTTCTGTAGGGCCGGAGCAGGAATACTTCCTTGTGGACGCGGACAAATTTGAGCAGAGAAAAGACCTGATTTATACAGGACGCACGCTTTTCGGGGCGATGCCGCCGAAGGGACAGGAACTGGACGACCATTATTTTGGAACCATCCGTCAGCGGATCGCCGCATTTATGAAGGATGTGAATGAAGAGCTTTGGAAAGTGGGCGTTACAGCGAAGACACAGCACAATGAAGTGGCCCCGGCACAGCATGAGCTGGCTCCAATCTATTCTGAAGCGAACATCGCGGTAGACCATAACCAGATCGTGATGCAGACATTGAAGAGAGTTGCATGTCAGCACGGGATGAAATGCCTTCTCCATGAGAAACCGTTTGCCGGAGTAAACGGATCTGGTAAACACAACAACTGGTCCATCACAACGGATGATGGCATCAATATGCTGGACCCGGGCAGGACGCCGCATGAGAACACTCAGTTTCTGCTTGTGCTGACTTGTATCTTAAGAGCGGTGAATCTGCATGCTGACTTGTTGAGAGAATCCGCCGCTGACCCCGGAAATGACCACAGACTTGGGGCCAACGAGGCACCGCCGGCGATTATTTCTGTTTTTCTTGGTGAACAGCTCGAGGATGTGCTTGAACAGCTCATCAGTACGGGAGAGGCAACCCACAGCATCAAAGGAGGAAAGCTTGAGACCGGCGTGCGTACGCTTCCGGAGCTCGCGAAAGACGCGACGGACAGAAACCGTACATCACCATTCGCGTTTACAGGGAACAAGTTTGAGTTCCGTATGGTAGGTTCAAGAGATTCTGTGGCATCCCCGAATATTGTGTTAAACACGATCGTTGCGGAGTCATTCGCGGATGCGTGTGATGTATTGGAACAGGCAGATGATTTTGATCTTGCGGTACATGATTTGATTAAAAAATATGCCACAGAAAATCAGAGGATCGTCTTTAACGGCGACGGATACTCTGACGCGTGGGTTGAGGAAGCAGAGAGAAGAGGTCTTCCCAACATACGGTCAATGGTGGAAGCGATCCCGGCGATGGTGACGGAGAAGGCGGTCAGCCTCTTCGAAAGATTTGGCGTGTTCACCAAGGCAGAGCTTGAGTCCCGGGCAGAAATTCAGTATGAGACTTATGCAAAGGCGATTAATATCGAGGCGCGCACGATGATCGATATGGCAAGCAAACAGTTCCTGCCGTCATTTATGAAGTATACGAAGACACTTGCCGATACCGTGAATTCTGTGAAAGCTGCAGGAGCAGATGCTTCTGTGCAGCTTGAGTGCCTCAATAAAGTGACCGCTCTTATGGGAGAGACGAAGAAAGCGCTGGATGCGCTGATCGAAGTGACAGATGAGGCCGCGGCCAAGGAAGAGGGAGAGGTTCAGGCGAACTTTTATCACACGGACGTATTTCCCGCGATGGAGGCCCTGCGCGCTCCTGTCGACAAGCTGGAGATGATTGTTGACAAGGAGGCATGGCCGATGCCGTCCTATGGAGACCTGATCTTCGAGGTATAGGAAGGAAAAAAGGAAATACTGCATAATGATCTGTTGATTTATGCGGTATTTCCTTTTTCATGCTTACGGAAACGCAGCTGCTATTTGATATAGATATCCGGTTCAGGACGGCCGGATTCCTGTTTTATGGGCGGTTGCGGTAATCTTTGGGCGAGACCCCGGTGGTCTTTTTAAATACTTTGCTGAAGTAGAACGAGCTTTCAAAGCCCAGCCGGTCTGAGATCTCATAGATCTTGAGGTTTGTCTCTTTGAGAAGTTTTTTGGATTCATCGATCTTCTGGCTGGTGATGTACTCGCTGATCCCGACGTTCATATGTTTCTTGAAAAGCTGGCTTAAGTAATTGGGACTGATGCCGAATGTGTCGGCAATATCCTGGAGAAAAATCCGCTCGTGGATATGTTCGTGGATATACTGGCAGCACAGGACGGCGAGAGAGTTCTGGTGCGTCTTCTTTTTGTCTGAAAAAGCAAGGCACAGCCCTTCTTCCAGCCTGGAAAGCCAGCTGACGACAGACGGCACGTCTTTCAGGTGATAGAGGGAGCGATAGGTATCCGGCTCCTCATGAAAAATCTCCGCGGCAATATCCGGTCCGTCCGGAAGGAGCGTCATGGCAAAGTGGAGAATGTTGGCCGCGGCGTCCAGAGCCTGGGCAAAGCGTGTGTGGTCCTTTCCCAAGAGTTCCCGGATTGTGTCAATGGTGGCGCGCAGCGATCCTTCATCCAATTCCTGGAAAGCGCGTCTTATGTCATCTCGGAAAAGGGACATGCTGAATACATTGCGCAGGCTTCCAACGTCTGAGCGTTCATCGCAGAACAGCACGGGCGTCTCCTCGGACAGATAGGGGAGAAGCTGCCGTGAATCACTGTAAGAGGCGGACAGCTCCAAGGGGTCCTGGACAAGCCCGCCGATACTGGCCAGGAAAGATACACTGTAATAGTTGTACAGCATTTGGGCTGTATTTTCCAGGGCATTCCTCACATGGGTTTTCCAGTCACCGGTGTACCCGTTTTTCAGAAGGAATACAGCCGCGAGAAAATGCGTATCCAGCGCGGCCACATGGCAGGGAATGTATTTTGAGAGCAGCTCCTGGAACATCTGGAGTGTCTGATTGTAGGTGTTCAGAGGGATGTCCTGCTCCGCGGCTGATCTTTCGTTTCCCGGTGAAACGGAGATAAACTGGATCGACGCGGCAGCGTATGCCTCGGCCTTAAGTGGGATCTCGAACTCTTCCTGCTGGAGCAGGAACTGTTCCCTGCTCTCGAAAAGATTGTTCAGAAGTTTGATGTAAAAGCGTTCCTGGAACAATAAAAGGCTCTGCTTTGAATTCTGAAACTCCGGTTGTTTCTGGCGGATCATCTCTACCTGCTCAATCGCTTTTTTCACAGATTCAGTCAGGGACTCCGGGGAGAGATCGATTTTCACCAGATAGTCTGACGCGCGGAAGCTTAAGGCTTCCCGGGCGTACTGGAAGTCCTCAAAACTGGTCAGTATGATAAAGACCGGCAGCCGTCCAAGTTCCTCCATGCAGCGTTTCCCAAGTTCCAGGCCGGAGGAGCAGGGCATCTGGATATCGGTAATAACGATTTCCGGCCGGTGCTCGTTGATCAGTTCCCACGCGGCATCCCCATTGGAAGCGGTGCCGCAGATCTCAATGCCGAGCGCGGACCAGTCGATCATGGAACGAAGTCCGATCTGAACAAGAGGTTCGTCGTCGGCAATTACTAATTTTATCATCTCTCATTACTCCTTTATCTGATTCGTTACTATTCGTTCACCGGCTTTTGCAGGCCGCCTTCCTTATCCGGGAGGAGGATAGACATACAGGTGAATTTCCCGGGCGTGCTTGTGATGCTCAGCCCGTATTCGGTTCCGAACGTGTACTGGATGCGTGTGTTCACACTTGCGATCCCGATCTGTTTGAAGAAGCTGGAACGGTCTGAAGTGCTTCCGGACAGGACGGACCGGATGGTCTCTTCATCCATGCCCACTCCGTCATCTGTGATGTCAATGCAGATCATCCCTTCCTTCCTGCGGTACAGATGGATCGCGATATGCCCGCTGGAACCTTTTGGCTCGATTCCGTGGAAGATCGCGTTCTCCACAATAGGCTGGAGAGTAAAACGCAGGATCTGGTTTTTGAGCAGCACCTGATCTTCGATCTCATACTCCATGGTGATTGCCCCGCCGTACCGGTATTTCTGGATGGTAAAATAGTCGTCCAGAAGCCGGAACTCATCTTCCACGGAAACAATGGTTGACGTGCCCTTTGAGATACTTTTCAGCAGATGGGCGAGGGCAGTGGTCATCTCAGCGATTCCGTCCGCGTGCTGGGCCGATGCCATCCACTTGATGGAATTTAATGTATTATAAAGAAAGTGCGGGTTGATCTGACTCTGCAGAACCTGATATTCCTGGTCCTTTTTCTCCTTCTCGTCAGCGATCCTCTGCTGCATCAGGTGATTGATATCCTTGGCCAGGAGGTTGATATCGTGTCCGATGTCTCCAAGTTCATTGTTCCATTCGATAGCCGGATTCTGACGGAAATCGCCTGCCGCGATCGATGCCAGCTGCTTTTTTAAAACTGCTACCGGAGTGGTCACACTGTGAGACAGCAGACGCATGAGCATCAGGCCGATCACCGTGACAAAGAGCAGGATAATAAACAGGATCGAGAGAAAGCCTGCCAGGGAATCTTCTCTCATGCCGTCTGCTACGGGAAGGGTCAGCCAGCACCCTTTGGCATCCAGGGGAGAGGATACATACAGTCTGTCGGAATGGCCGTCAAAGACCTCTTGGACGACGGTATCCCTGCTGATCATGTCCTCGGAATTGAAATCGCGGGCTTCCTCTGCCTGAGAGATTTTTGATATGTTTTCCCCGTCAATGCGATAGCTCTCGTCGAAAATGGTCAGGTATACCGGTACATTTTCCTGGCTGGAAAACCGGACAAGCGGGTCGGTAAACATATCAAAGGATATCTGGATATAGAGAAAGCCTACCTTTTTACTGCTGTATGCAGACTCAATGGGGCGGATAATCGGAAGCATCTTTTCCGGCATCCGGGTCAGAGGGTCATCCTGCACACCGATGGAAAATGTGTAGTCGGGATATGAGATAAGCTTGTCAAAATAAGGAAGCTCATTGATGCGTTCAATTACACTGCGGTCAACCGAGTAGTAAGACTGCAGCACCCGCTGAAGGTATTTGGTATTTTCGGAGTTTGTTATAATAATCCGCGATATGTAGGGATTCGCTGAGTTGCTTAAGTACTCCTCGCTCAGCCGCTCTCCTGCCTCCCTTGTGAGGGCGTTGAAAGAGGATTCGTCCGGGCTGGAGGAGATATAGTTGACCACCACGGTGTTCGTCCTGCTCCAGAGGCCAAGATCCAGAACGCTGGCGAGATCGGTGTTGATCTCATTGCGCATGAACTGGAGATTTGTCTCTGCCGCGTGGATGGAATTGGACTTCAGGTTGTCGGAAAAGATGACATAGCTTATTATAGTAGCGCCGATTCCGAAGATCATCATTAAGGTTATAGTAATAAGAAGAAAGTTCCCTTTCAGTGAACGGGGAGTGAGAAGTTTTGCGCGGAGTATTTCAGTCGGAAATTTTTTCATTTATTATCAGCTCCCATTTATTGTTTGTTCGGGTAGAACTTAGTTTATAATATAACATATTGGAAATTTCTTCTATATGAAAACCAGCAACATAATATAAAAGTGCATGTTTTCGTAGAAAAGTACATGTACGCGCCTGGAAACGGACAGACAATATAAAAAGCAGAGAGAAAACGCAGGAAATCGTAGACAAAGCCATGGCAAAAAAAGGAGCATTTTTTATAATGAATGCATAATCATTCATAAAGGAGGAGAAAAAATGAAGAAAAAGTTGTTAAGTGCTCTGCTTGTAGCTGCTATGTGCATGACAACCCTTGCAGGATGCGGCGGCGGTTCTGATAAAGACGACGCGGACACGAAGAAAGAAGAAGGCGGGGATGAAGAGGTATCTGCTGGAAGTGATACAGTAGTCGGCGCGGATGATGCCTCCACGGTACTGAAATGGGCGATCTGGGATGCGAAGACTGCTACATACTGGGAGGCAGTTGCCCAGGCATATGTTGACAAAAACCCGGATGTACGTATTGAGATGACAGACCTTGGCTCTGCCGACTATCAGACAGTCCTTTCCACAGAGCTTTCCGGATCGGGATCTGATTTTGATGTAGTCACGATCAAGGATGTGCCCGGATATGCGACCCTGGTATCAAAGGGAGTACTTGAGCCGCTCACCGACAGGATTGAGGCTGACGGAGTAGATCTTTCCCTTTACAACGGCATGACAGACCAGGTTACAGTTGACGGAGAACTGTATGAGCTTCCATTCAGAAATGACTTCTGGGTTCTGTACTACAATAAAGACCTGTTCGACGCGGCCGGAGTTGAGTATCCGACAAACGATATGACGCTGGAAGAGTATGACGCTCTTGCGCGTGCGGTTGCTAAGACGGGATTCGGTGATGATCAGATCTACGGTTCACACTATCATACATGGAGAAGCGCGGTACAGCTCTTCGGCGTGCTCGACGGTCAGCACACGATCCTTGATGGTAACTATGACTTCACAAAACCGTACTATGAGATGGTAAAGAAACAGGAAGAGGACGGCATCTGCCGCACTTATGTTGACACAAACGCTTCCCAGCTTCACTATTCAGCCGCGTTCTCAGAAGGAAACACAGCGACAATGAACATGGGAACATGGTACATCTCAACACTGATTCCGAGCCTCGCGAGCGGTGAGTATGACGCAGACCTGTGCGGCAACTGGGGTATCGTAAAATATCCGCATCCGGAAGGCGTAGAGGCAGGAACAACACTTGGACAGCTTACAAGCCTTGCGATCCCGACCGTATCTGACCAGAAAGACGAGGCATGGGACTTCATTAAGTTCGCGGGCGGAGAAGAAGGCGCGGCAGCAGTTGCGGCGACAGGCGCGTTCCCGGCAATCATGAGCGAGGAAGTAATCAACGCGATCGCGGGTATGGACGGATTCCCTACAGATGAGGCGAGTAAGGAAGCGCTTCAGACATCAAACGTTTATCTGGAAGCACCGTACGATCCGAATGTAGCAGAGATCAACACAATCCTGGATACTTACCACAAAGATATCATGAATGGGGATGTCTCCATCGATGAAGGAATCCAGAAGATGAACGAAGAAGTGAGCGCATTGAAATAAGGATTGGCTATAGTATAGGTAGATACAGCTAATATGCGGGCCGGTAATATTGGTTTACAGTATTGCCGGCCCGTATTGTCTAAAATGGAGGAAGAGATGAGGACAAGAAGGACAAAAATGAACGGTGTTTTATCTGCTGTCCTGGCGGGTATGATGCTGCTGGGGCAGGCGGGTACCGTGAGCGCGGAGGAACCGGAAGCCCGCGCGGACGGGACGAAAACAGAGGCTGTGTATGCGGCGGCCTATTACAACACGGTGCCAGAGCTCCCGGCGGAGGTTGGCGGTGAGGCAGTGACCTGGCCGGCACTCAATGCGGATGAATTTACGGAGCTGTATGGTGTGGCAGAAGTCAAGGGGGCTTATGGGGACGGCACCCCGGTTACAGCATATGTGGATATTGTCCCGGAAAACCTGGTCTACTTTATCGACAGCGGGACGGGAGAAGACTGGAAGCGCACCATGGCAGGCACTCAGGACGCGGACAAGGCAAGGACATTGACATCCTTAAGTTATCAAGCGGTAAAAGAACTGGCGGGGGACAGCCTGTTAAACGAAGTGTCAGACCAGGCGTATGACGCGGGTGAGGATACCTGGGGATATGGTTTCGAGACAGGAGGGACCCGCGCGGACCCGATCCAGTCTTACAGCAATAATAACACAGCCGCGGCGGACAACAGTGCCGTGACGGACAAGTATGCCGTGGGGCTGAGGGCAAGCAATAACACAAATTTTGAGTATTACCTTACTCTGAAAGCGGGTACATACACACTGACCACAGGCTTCCACGAGTTCTATAACGGAAACCATAAACGTAACATGAGGCCCACGGTCACAGATGCACAGGACGGCACCCTGATCGCGGAGTTTGACGAGATTAAGATGGCGAACAACGCAAATTCCACCGCGGCACCGGATATGATATCCTCCGGGACATTTAGACTGGAAGCGGATACGATGGTGAAAGTTCAGTACGTAAAGACCGGAGAAGAAAACGGTTCCATGAACTGGCTCGCAGTGGCTGAGGGGGAGGCGCCAGCCCCGGTGATGAACCGGTCTGAACTGCGCCAGGCAGTCAACGGCGCAGAGGCAGTTGAGCCGCGGCTGGATCAGTATGCTTCCATCAGCCAGAATACATTCAGCAGGGCGCTGGAGACAGCGCGCCGGGCAATGGAGGATACCTCTTATACACAGGAGCAGATTGACGCTGCGGCAGATCTTTTGAATGCGGCTCTGGACGCGATGGTGATAAAGGATGAAAATCCAAACCGCTATACAGCGGTGCCGGTGGGAGAGACCTGGCTTGACACAGAGGGCGCTCCGATCCAGGCGCACGGCGGCGGTTTCCTCCAGCAGACAGATAAGGACGGGACACCGGTCTACTACTGGGTTGGAGAAGATAAGAGCCACAATACATCGAATTTTAACGGCATCAGCATGTATTCTTCAAAAGACCTGGTGAACTGGACATACTTAAATACAGTGCTCACGCCGGATGTCAAAGATCCGGGGCTTTCGAACAATAAGATCGAAAGACCCAAGCTGCTCTATAATGAGAAGAGCGGGAAATATGTCCTCTGGGGACACTGGGAGGACAAGAGCGGTTATTCTTCCAGCCAGATCTGCGTCGCGGTATCAGATACTGTGGACGGGGAGTACGAATTTCTTGGACACTGGAGGCCGGGCGCTGACAGTGGGCACCGCAACTGGAGAGTGGACGGGGACGGAGCCAGGTTTGACAGCGGAGAGGCGATTGGGGATTACAGTGATTCCTCTATATGGGGAACCGGGTCCCGCGACTTTACGCTTTATATGGAAAGCAATGGGAAAGACGCATATCTTGTATCAGCGGAAGACCATATGACAATGCGTCTTTATAAATTAAACGAGGAGTTTACCGATGTGGATGCCTCTCAGACGACACAGCTGTTCGCGGACGCGAGGAGAGAGGCGCCCGCGCTGACAAAGGTGGGAGACTATTATGTGATGATTACTTCCGCACAGTCAGGGTGGTATCCGAATCAGGCAAGATACTCTTATTCAAAAGACCTGATGGACGCGGACGCCTGGAACGTGGATGAAGTGGGAAGGCCGGCGGGATTTGTGGGAAATAACACGACCTTCTACAGTCAGCCTACCAATATTATGCAGGTGACTGGGGAGAACGGAACCACTTACGTATATATGGGTGACCGCTGGAATTCCAAGAAGCTGGGCAGTTCTACTTATGTGTGGCTTCCGCTGCAGGTAAAACTGGCGGGTGACGGGACCCCGGAAGTGACCATGGACTATGTGCCAGGCTGGTCACTGGACCGTGAGTCGGGTGCCGTGGTGCTTCCGGAAACAGAGCTGATTTCAGAAGGAAAGCCTTCATGGACGGACGCGCAGGAGTCCGGGAATGAGAACTATCAACTTTACAGGGCCAACGACGGCGATTATGTAAACGTCAATATTACAGGCGGAAGCAATGCTTATTTTAAACCGGTTACAGAGGCGGGCGGCGATACCGCGCAGGTGCCGTTTACCTATGCCATTGACCTGGAAGATGTTTATGATTTAAGCAACATTGACATCAGCTTTAACTCTCACAATGGGTCTGAGACTTATTATCAGTACACAGTGGATGTGAGCCTGAATAATGTGAACTGGGATACCGCGGTGGACGCTTCGGACAATACAACAGTCGGATTCTTAAGCCATGATCTGAGCGGAATTCAGGCGCGTTATGTACGGATCTCCGTGAGTAAAGTTATCAATGACCACAACGGCAGTTCCGCGGGCTGGGCGGCAGGCCTTGTAGAGGTCCAGGTATACGGAAATCAGGGAGAGATCGCGCAGACGGAAGGATTGGGCCTTACGGCACAGGTATATAAAATCGCGGGGAAAGAAGCGGCAGATCATGTGCTTCTCAAGTGGCAGAACACGTCAGCAGCTACAGAATATAAAGTGTACCGGGCTGAGAAAGAGGAGGATCTTGCTGTACCAGAGAAAACAGCGGAATTGATCTATACAACGCAGAGCGGCACGAGTTATGAAGACATAATAACAGAGAATAAGGACGATACTTATTATTATCAGGTTGTTGGATACCTTGACGGCCGGGAAGTGTCACGCACAGCGTCAGCCGAGGCGCGCACTTACTCAGAACTGCCGGATGGGATGAAATCATACGACGCATCCGCTGGCGGCGGTCCGGATTTAAACAGCGGAATCTGTGTGGACGGCACATGGTACCGCTATACATATGAAAAAGATGATAATGGATTCTTAAGATACGTTGAAGAGACTTCAGCGGACAAGACAGAATGGGAGGAGTCCGGCGTAATTCTTGACAGAAATGATGATGAGACACTGAAGTCCTGTAAGTTTGAGTCTTTGAGTTCCCAGTACAATGAGGAGACAGGCGAAGTCGTGATCTGGGGGCATTATGAGCTGAAGGACGGATATTCCACGGGAGCGCTGTTCTGCCTGCATGGAACACCCGGGAGGCCGGACAGCTTCGCATATTCCGGCTTGGTATTCCCCAATGGGAAAGAAGCCAGGGACAAAGCTTTCTTTATCGACGATGACGGAACAGGCTATCTCATAACAGCGAGCAATGATAAAGGCGGAAGTGCCAATGAGACCATGTACATTCACAAACTTTCAGAAGACTGGACGTCAGTGGATGAGACAGATGGATATGTGGCGAAAATTTTTGAGGGAGAGCACAGAGAGGCTCCGGCAATGTTGAAATCAAACGGGGTTTATTACCTGTTTACCTCCCAGGCGGCCGGATGGCTTCCAAGCCAGGGCGCTTACGCGTCCGCGCCGGATCTTGCCGGACGGTGGACAGAGCTGAAAGCGCCGGGCAATACCTCGTCATTTGGCGGGCAGCAGAATGGGGTATCCAAGATTGCAGGCAGCGAGGCTGAAAATTTCTTTGTCTATGCCAGCAGATGGTGGAGAAGCAGTGATATGGCAAATCGGGTTGTTACGCCGATGGTTATGAACGCGGGCTTTGCCACAATGGACTATTTTGACACAGTATACTACAATACAGAGACAGGAGTTGTGATCCCGGAGCGGACCGGTGAAGTGCTCTCACAGAATAAGGAGGTGCTGTTCAATGGCGTAGAAGCGCCGGAGACCGTGGACGGAGATTACAATACATCCACCACAACGGAGAAAGTATGGCCGTCTGAGTGGCAGGTGGACCTGGGAGAGACATACGCCCTTACAGGAATTGAAATCTCCTGGTATCTGGTGAAAGGGTCGGAGGCACATTATCCATATAAAGTATACGGAAGCCCGGACGGGCAGGAGTGGACGCAGATCCTTGACCGGAGCGCGGAAGGCGGAAAAGAGGACGTGGATTATGGCTTCACCGCGGCGGAGCTGGAAGGAAAATACAGATATGTAAAAGTAGAGATTATCAAATCCAGACCCCAGAATAATCAAAACAGCAGCTGGTATACCCCTCGGCTCTGGGAAGTAAAAGTGCTGGGAGACGCAGGGGATGATCAGCCGGAAGTGCCGGAAAAACCGGTGAGCAAGACCATACTGGAACGTTTTCTCAACGAAGCCAAAGGCTATGTGGAGGACGGCACGGTCAGCGGCTTAGTGGAATCTGTGCAGAAGCTGTTCGCTGACGCCATCGCCAAGGGTGAGGCGGTCATGGCGGATGAGAACGCTGCGAGAGAGGACGTGATCGACGCGGCGGCGGATCTGATGTTCGCCATCCATGCTCTGGAGATGAAGGCCGCGGACAAGACGGATCTGGAGATGGCGCTTGAACTCTCAGAAATGATCGATCTGGGCAGGTATGTGGAATCCGGTCAGGAGGAATACCTGGCGGCGAAGGAAGCGGCTGAGGCAGTCCTGGCGGACGGCGACGCGATGCAGGCCGAGACAGACGAGGCGTGGAACCGGCTTGTGGAAACTATGAGCGGACTGAGGCTCAAAGCAGATAAGGCGGCCCTGGAAGAACTGCTGGACAGCGTGGCAGACCTGGACCTGAATCTGTATACGGAGGACAGCGTACAGATATTGAGGGCGGCATTCGCGGCCGCGAATGCGGTCCTCGCTGACGAGAGCCTGACGGCAGATGACCAGAAGACAGTGGACGACGCGGCGCGTGCACTGGCAGAGGCGAAAGACGGGCTGAAACTCAGAGACGATGTATCCGGCGGCGAGGAAAAGAATCCGGGTACGGGCGAAGGTGAAGGAAACGAAGGCTCCGGAAGCGGAACAATAGATGACGGAACCGGAAGTGGAGCCGGAGATGGGAACTTTGACAGCGGAAGCAGTTCAGCCGGAAATGATAAAGCGGCAGGAAACACAGAAAATGCCGGAACCGGAAATGAAAACAGCGGCGGCAGCCAGAAAGCGGCGAAGACAGGAGACGCAGCATCCCCGGCAGGACCTGCGGCGGCGATCGTGCTGGCGGCGGTAATAGCAGCGGGAGCGGCAGCGCGCAGACGCCAGAGAGGATAAAATCTGGATTTGTGGGGGATACTAGTTTAAATGAATGGGTCCGAAAACAGCAGGGCTGTTTGTAAGAACGTATTCGGGGAGAACAGGGGCGTGGATTTGGCTCCGGTTCCGCAATCCGGGAAAATCTAAAAGGCAGGAAGTACGGCTAAATACAATGGAACAGTGGAAGATTCGGCTTTGCCTCAGGCATCCACTGTTCCATTAACGCCGTACTCCCTGCCTTTAAGAATTTCCAGCGGATTCCTCCAAGTCACCGAATCCACGCCCCGTTCTCCACGAAAGTTCCTCGAAATAGATGCTGTTTTCTGCACGCATCCAGCCAGAAAGTGCCTCCCCGCAGACAAATGCAGGATTTCAAAGGAGGTCGAAAGGGGAACGTAATTGGAGACACCCAGGACTGTGCCGGCCGCTGAGCAGGCGGCAGTTCCGGCTGTCTCCAATTTCATTGCCTTTCAGACCCAGTACAGCTCTTTTCTCCAGTTAAACTCCCTCCTCACCTTCTTTTGAAATCCTGCATATGCCGGGAAGATTCCTGCTGTCTTGAGTAAATCGAGAAAACAGCGGAGCGCCTTTTCGAACGCCTTT
>CAUEYX010000046.1 GCA_959022495.1 uncultured Lachnospiraceae bacterium
GGTTGTAACGCATCGCTCCGTCCGGGCCATAATACACTCTTTTCCCCGGAAGGTCATACCAGCCGGTTACCATTGCACCGCTCTGTATGTCAAAATAATACCATTTGCCGTCAATGTTCTGCTGGTTGTAACGCATCGCTCCGTCCGGGCCATAATACACTCTTTTCCCCGGAAGGTCGTACCAGCCAGTTGCCATTGCGCCGGTCTGCGTGTCAAAATAATACCATTTTCCACCTATGTACTGCTGATCATATCTCATCGCTCCATCCGGGCCATAATATACTCTTTTCCCCGGAAGGTCATACCAGCCTGTTATCATTGCACCGGTCTGTGTATCAAAACAATAGAACTTCCCGTCTATTTTCTGCTGCCCATACCGCATCGCTCCGTCCGGACCATAATACACTCTTTTCTCCGGAAGGTCATACCAGCCTGTCACCATATAGCCTGTTTCCCAGTCAAAATAGTAGTATTTTCCACTGATTTGTTTTTGTCCATAAACCTTTTTACCATTTTCGTAATAACAGGTATTTCCCTTACTATCTGTTTCCCATCTTCCCTTTGAGAGGTTAAGATATTTTGCAATTCCCGTGGCATCTGCAACACCAAGCTGCTTTAATCCAGCCTCCGTCTTTAAAAATTTGTTAGCATCTCCGCTGTTTGAAATAAAGGCGTGTTCTACAATTATTCCTGGTATTCCCTGTTCCTTGCAGTAAATCTGTACGCCAAAATAATCAGAAATTGATCCGTCTGGGTACATCTCATTAATTGTGGTATCCTTACTGTAGATCCCTCTGTCTGACAATCCCAGTTTAACCAGTTCATCCAGAACAGCCTGTCCCAGTGTATGTCCTGCTGCTCCTACTGAATGTTTCCAACTGTAATTTGGAACAATCACTTCCGCTCCATTCGCACTTGAAGCAACCGATGAATTTAAATGAAAACTGACAAAAATCTGCGCTCCGGCATTCGCCGCTGCCTGCACTCTTTTTTCAATACATCCCACACCCCAGATACCATACGGGCACTCCGGGCCTGTCCTGGTCATATACACTGAAACTCCGGCATACTTTTCCAATTCTTCCTTACAGTAATTAGCAATTTTAAGCGTAAGTTCTTCCTCTTTGAGGCCATTCCCCCTTGCGCCGGCATCACTGCTGTCATGCCCCGGATCAAGCGCAACCACAATATTTCCGGATCTTGCTGCCGGCGCAGCGCTAAAAGCAGCCACCCGGGCTGTATCTGCACTCACAGCATTAAGCGCATCAGCTATATTATTCTGAGCCTTCGGTACTCCATTCTCATCAATGGTAACAACCGAAGCCTCCACCTGCGCTTTCTCTTCTTCAGATACAGAATCAACTGGTTTTAATTCCTCAATCCCATCATACTCTCTATTGACACCAAACTCAGCCACAACGCCCGCATTTTCCAGCACAATCACTTTGTCTTCTCTGTCATAATAATTCAGGCTTACTGCATGATAGATCCCAGTATACGCATCTCCTGTATATTCCTTTTCAAATAAATAAAGATGATCTGTCTGCTGTGACAGCTCCCACTCTTCCTGTATTCCCGATTCATTCTCAACAGTTAGTGTAATGTCCTCTGCTCCTGTAATCTTATCAGTAAGTGAGAATACTATCCTCTGCGTCCCTGGAGTTTCCAGATATGGGCTTTCGATGTAGACAAAATTAATCTCATTATCCCCTGCTTCATCGGAACCTTCGGCTGCGTCTCCAATGAGCTCAGGCCCACCCGCCGCTGACACTTCCCCTGTCTTCTCTGCCTCAGCCATCCCATTATCAGCCGATTCAGCTGAACCTTCCTCCGGCTGCTGGTCTTTCTCTGCTGCTGCCATACTGTCCGGCTCTTCACCACGCGCGTCGCTATTCTCTAATATCTCTTCCTCATTTTGTGCGCTGCCTGACAAATCTTGCACTGCATCCTGGACATTTTCTTCATAGGTCACTGCCCCATACACGGCTTCTGCCGGAATGCTTCCTACGGCCATACAAATAAACAAAATACCGGCAGCAAATCTAGATAGTTTCTTCTTCATTTTCTAATACTTCTCCTCTTTGTTTCTCTTCATTGTTTCTTCTTTTAATTCTAAAATTCCATTTTCCCGCTGTATCCATCAAAATCAGCCCCGTGAGAAGTTACAAAGGCCATCCCTTCCTGCGTCAGCCGAATTTCTTCACATTCATAAGCCTCAAGGTATGTATTGATAATACAGCCAATGATCTCTGTTTCTCCAGTCGTACCCGTACTTCGTATCCTGTCACCTGTCTCAGAATTAAAATCCAGATCCAGCTTCTTTTCATCAACATCCACTTTCAGATTGAGCAGCTGACAATCTTCCGTCAAAATCCCTCTTTCTTTCAGAGCGTTCCAAATGTCATACTCATCCTGGATCTCCACATTTTTTTCTGTTATCCCGCCAGTCTGATCATCCACATAATATATTGTAACAATTTGCGCTGCAGGAGCAGTTTCTGTTATCTCAACCTCATGTGAATCTTTTTTGTCTTGACTGCAGCCCGTGACAAAAAAAATAGATATGCCTGCAGACATGAGCATACATACAAAAAGATACCAATATTTTTTCATACTGTCCCCCTTACTTATAAAATAGTTTTTATACCCTAACGTATTGATATTATCAATTAACCAATAAATTTTCAATGGGAAAATTAAGGCATTTAATCCTCAGACAAAGAGCAGGTATGATTTCATCTTTCATGCCTGCTCTCTATAACTTTTTAATTCAGTTGTTCTCCTTCTGACAGTGTCCTTCCCTCTTCTACTACATTTATCAAATCAATAATTTCGTCTACCACCGTTTCATCTGGATATATCACAAATGCCAAATCTTCTGGCATAGAGTACGAATAGTCCTCACCATCAAACCCTGATGCTGCCACTGACTGAATCATCCACTCTGCTCCTGTATTAAGCTGATATTTTACAAGAGAATTCAGCTGCCCCTGTGATATGTTCGTTTCTACACCCTCTCCAACCTGATTAAGAATACTTCCCGCTTTCAAGAGCATTGTTGGAGAAAGTACTTTCTTAAGCATTCCCGTTATCACTGCCTGCTGGTTCTTCCCCCGCTGATTATCTCCGTCTACCAGATTATGACGCTCACGGCAGAATGCCAGTGCCTGCTGTCCGTCAAAATGATTCATGCCTTCCTGGACTTCCATCTCATATCCAGACTCCCAGCCCGTAGCAAACGCATAATCCGAATAAACATCCACACCGCCCAGGATATCAACAATTTCGATCAAAGAGGTAAAATTCAGTCGTACATAATAATTAATATCTGTCTCATACAGTTCCCCGAGAGTCTCCATAGAAGCATCAATGCCATATGTCCCCGCATGGGTCAGCTTGTCATTCATTCCATTTGAAATACCCGGTATAGGCACAAAATAATCTCTCGGCGTAGTAACAAGAAGAATCTGATGAGTCGTTGGATTTACAACCGCAATGATATTCACATCACTGCGTATGGAATCTCTCCCCTCATCATCCCGGTCATCCCCGTACACATCCAGTCCACTGATATATACGGTAAACGGCTTTTTCGTCAAGCTGTCGTCTTCCTCTGCTCCTCCAAAATTAAGTTTCGTTTCAATTTCATGCTTATATAGAATTTTAATTTGATCGCTGTACCCTTCCACTGACTCATCCATCAGCTCCGTATAAGCCTGATTGTAAACAATTGCCTGTACCTCGCCGGACATAAGGGCCTGTGCCTGATCCTGAACGGAGTCATACTCTGTCATATCAAGGTCATTGACACCAAGCTGGTCCTCGATATCAAGCACTGCCGACTGCATATTATCCGCACCCTGTGAGAATTGGACACCATAGGCATAATCCACCGTTTCCTCCAGCGTCTCCGCCGGGTCATCTGCAAGCACAGCTACCACCATTCTGTCTACTTTTGTTCCTCCGCTCGTAATCATTGCAAACATATCGTTGGTTTTTGCCACATAATAAGTGCCTGCGGCGAGTACAGCAACCATAAAAATACTATACAGCTTTCCGGTAATTCCCCGTTTCTTCCTTGCGGCCTGTGATACGAACGTTATACACCACAGGAAAAAGAGGATCATCGCCACTAATCCAAGATATTTCATAGGAAGCATATCCAGCAGAACCACAACTACCATAAATACCAGGCTCACTAATGCCTGGAGAACCAGGCAGAAATTTCCAAACTTATTTTTTCCCGGGCGCACACTTCCCTGTCTTCTATTCCTATTATTTTGTCCGCTTCTCTCGGATGCGCTGCGTCTTTTTGCCATTATCAATAATCCTTTTCTTACTTATCATTTGAACCGCTGCACATGTCACACCTTCCCTGCGTGCCTGCACTGTCTTCACTGAAACAATGCAGCCGGGTAGGCGCCACGCTCTATCAAGTCTCTCACCGCGCTCATCACAGCTTCTCTGTCCTCTTTGTATGTCACGCCAAACCACTGGTCATCTGACTTTAAGACTTTTACACTGATCACTCCCTCTTCCAGTAGATTCCCGATAATGGTCGGAAGCAGATACTCTGCTTTCAAATCTGTGTCCGGGGTCTCTCTGAGGAACTTTTCAAACCCTGTCCCCAACATCTCAAAGAATGCAGGTGTAAGCCCCCACATATTCATGGATACCGGGGTCTCTTCGTCGAGCTCCTCTTCTTTCCCCTCCTGCTTTACGACAGCGCGGGTGCCATCTTTCTCGATATTGCGGGTTTCCACAATCTTAGTGAGCATATGCTGGTCATTCACCATGCAGAGTCCTCTTGTCACGCCTCCATTATCGCTGAGCGTGTTCTTCAATACAAAACCGACCATACAGACTTGTATTTTACCAGTATCAGGCAGGCTTGTCAAATAATGATACGCTTCACAGAAAGCGCTCTTGCCATAATAGTCATCCGCGTTTATCACAAGGAAAGGAGAATCTACCACATCTTTACAGCACAGGATCGCCTGCCCGGTTCCCCATGGTTTTGTCCTGCCGGGAAATTTTTCTCTGTATTCTTCCGGGATATCGTCCAGCTCCTGATACACATAAGCGACTTCTGCCTGTTTCTCGATCCGGTTTCCAATCACTTCTTTAAAGTCTTTCTCCAGATCTTTCCTGATTACAAAGACAATTTTGTCAAATCCTGCTTCCAGAGCGTCATAAATCGAGTAATCCATAATGATCTCCCCGCCCGGTCCCACCGGAGCGAGCTGCTTAATTCCGCCCCCGAACCTGCTGCCGATACCTGCCGCCATGATCACTAGTGCAGCTTTTGCCATAATCCTTTCCTCCTTTTCACACTATTTTCCCTTATTCACTCTCCAAACCTACTCTCCCAGCCCATCTTCTACAAGCTGTATCATCGTGTTCAGAGCATCCTCCTCATCTGTACCCTCACATACAATCTCGATCTCATCCCCGCTTTTAATACATGACCCAAGCACGCTGAGCACGCTTTTCGCATTCGCCGTTACATCCTCATATCTTGTCTTTTTTTTAACTGTAATCTTACAATCAAACTGCATCGCTGTCTTGCAGAACAGCCCTGCTGGTCTCAGATGAAGTCCTGTTGGATTCTTGATCTTAACTTTTCCGTTAACCATCCATATCCACTCCTTCTTGTTTTGTCAAATAGCTTCCTGTCTGAATGCTGTTGAGGAACCCCTGCTCTCTGCTATTCTTCACCCTGGCCGCCCGGATTCTCTTCCACTGTTTTTTCGACCAGAGTCAGCTGTACAGACACCTGTCCGTCCAGGCTGATCCCTGATGGAAGGTTTACTCTGACAGGAATGTCATATGTCCCCGGTTTCGTATAATTTGTAAGATCCACGGAGACAGCATTGCTGATATCCAATGTGTCGAGCTGTGCCTCATCTCCGGTAAAACGGAGGGCAATCTCTGCGTCCGGCTGATAACTCACCTGGAGATTCTCCGCCAGATTGTTGATTTTAATAGAACTAACCATAAAGTCGATCGTAAGTGTGCCTTCCTTTTCGATCTTTACGGTAACTTTAATATCTCCCGCATTTTCCTCGACCAGGCTGATCCCCTCCGGAAGGTAAGGCGTTATATTTACTGTCATCTCAATCGCCTGGGACGCGCCGCTGATATCAATCACAGAGCCCGGTATTTGTATTTCGTTCACACCGGCAAGGACATCGCTCTTTCCACACAGCTGCACGCTTTCCGGCGTGCTGACACATCCAGTATATTTATATCCATCAGCCGGCGAGCCTGTTACGCCAAACACCACGGCAACACTTTTCACCTTAAGAATCTCAATCGATACAGCGAGCCCGTCCTCCCCGATATTGTTCTCAATCTGAGTTTGATTCAATTCATTTCCATTTGAGTCATACAGCACGAGTTCCGCCTGCTGCACGGTATCTTCTGTGAGGCCTTCCACATTCACCAGCGCCTCTGCCCGGTCTACCTGTGCCAGCACGGACTCCGCGCCGGTTATGGTGACCTGGTCCGGTTCAACAGATACATCCCCGAGAATATAACCGTCTGCCGGTTTAATTCCTTCTGTCTCCACTGCCAGGGACAGAACTTTCTTTCCTGACTTCTCTCTCTGAATCGTCAGGTTCCTCGGAATGGCTTCCGCGGTAATATCCTCTCCGCTGTATCCGTCAATCGTTACCTTTATCGGCACCAGCCGCCCGGTAGAATCGATTTCCTTAATATCCGCTGTTGCTATGATCTCACTGCTTTTGAGCTTCTGGCGCACTTCACGGGTGGCATTTACTACCACTGTCACCGTCTGGTCTCCTTCAACCTGGTATACTTCCCCGGCAGAGGTTATAATATCAGCGTTTAAGATCTGTACGGGGATATTCCTGAATGTGCTGCTGCCCACCGGATCATCCAGATTTACTACTATGATCCAGAGAAACACTGCAAAGATGAACGCAATGATCTTTAATCCCAAATTCGTTGTAAGCTTGTACTTTTTCATTTTCTGCGCCATCCTTTCCGTATAGTAAATCTTTTCTGCTCAGACTTCCTATACTGAATCTGGCTCAGCATCTCCCTCAGCTCCTCGCGCCTGATCCCGCGCGTAAGCCTGCCGCCTGCTGCCGCTGATACAAGCCCTGTCTCCTCTGAGACAACGATCACTAGCGCGTCGCATACCTCGCTCATTCCCAAGGCTGCCCTGTGTCTCGTCCCCAGATCCTTGCTGATTGACATATTGTCTGAAAGGGGCAGATAACATGTTGCTGATGTGATCCGGTCTCCCCGTATAATGACAGCACCGTCATGGAGAGGGGTGTTATGTTCAAAAATATTGATCAGCACCTGTGAGGATACTTTGCAGTCCAGCTCTATACCCGTCATCTCATACTCGTTAAGCCGGATCGCCTGCTCCACTACAATGAGAGCGCCTGTGCACACGCTGCCCATCTCATAACACGCTCGGACAATACTGTCCGCAGTCTCATCCGAAAAGCGTTCATTGTCCCGGTTTTTATCAAATGGATTAATACTGTTCAGCAGGTTTTTCTCTCCCAGTTTCTCCAGGGCACGCCTTAACTCCGGCTGGAACACAACCACAGCCGCAATCGCCAGCACATTAATGGACTGGGCTGCCAGGTACAAAATGGTATGCATCTGAAAGATCCATGCCAGAAGAATAAACACGCCCAGCATGATAATGCCCCGCAGAAGCATCCATGCTTTTGTATTTTTAATCCACAGCATGATCTCGTAAACGATCACCGTAATAATCAGAATCTCAATAATATCCATGATCTGGACCCTGGGAAAATACATGCCGCGTGTATAATTGTCAACAAAATTTCTCAGCCAGTCTATCATACTGTGTGTCACCGCCTTATTTACTCGGGCTTCTCTTTCTCAAGGCCCAGCTCTTTGCTCAGACTCCTCGTAAGAAGGATATCCTCTGTATTTCCAGTATCGTTTCCTGTTTCTTCCGTAATATGTTTCACCTGTTTTTCCGGAGCGGCTACGCCCACTTTGGGGACAGCCTTCACATAATAATAGTATTCATCGTCCTCAAACTGGATATTCTCTGTCCGTGAATAATCCACAGAAAAGAAGAGGAATTCCAGCACAAATCCCAGCGCGATCCCAAGCGCCGCACTGGCTGCAATGGATACATATGAAATCTGTCCCTCCAGCACCACATTTCCCGCCGCTGCCACAATCAGGCTCACAACCGCCCCTGTTGAAGCCGCAATCTTCCATGCGTTGCTGACCGCACGGCTGCGGACCACATTTACCACTAAGATGCCGATCGCGACAGCCATAATCATCAGCCACATTTCTTTATTTCCGAGCACTTGTTTTGTAAAACTGGTAAAGCCGGCGGCGATTCCCTCCGCGTCCGCACTTTTCAGAGCTGTCGCAGAGCCTTTTACAAAATCCACCATATAGTATGATATCGCGCCGCATGCAGCCGGGACAATCCACACCGGGGTTCCCATAAGACCGAAAGCAACAGGGATGATAAACGGGATCTTCAATCCGAAGGCCAGAGCCGACACAAGGACAAGCCATGCTTTTTTCGGTGTGAACCGGAAGTAGAAAATATACATCAGGAAAAAGATCACCGCCGAAACAATGGCAATCGGCAGCGACAGCGCGTAAAAGTGCACCAGTATCAGTATTGTCGCCGCTGCTACCATAACTATCATCGGAAGAAACGTACAGATCACTGCAAGCCCGATGGTACAGAATACAGAAGACGCCATCTCCATAAATCCGATATTGGAATTAATCAGCCCAAAGAGAAGGACTCCCAGCACAAACTGGCTTCCCTTCAGGATATAGATCGAATATGCCGCATACAGCCTCTGCAGTTTTTCTCGCCAGACAAGTAAGGTACTCATGATCTGTTTATCTCCTTTTTCTTATTCATTTTCTCAAGACGTGATATATCCCGCAGGTACTTTTTCACTCTCTGCTTTGCCCGGATATGCTTTTTTGAATAAAAATTCCCCGCTCCGATCCCATAGATGATCAAAAGCGCAAAATACAGGGCCAGCGCCACGGCTGCCAGGAAAATCAGCCGCATAATCGTAATCCCCTCCAGCAGCGCTTCCCCAAAACACAAGAAGAGCACTCCTCCCAGGAGGACATATCCTCCCGTAATCCAGATCAGCGTGATCCAGGTGTTCAAGCTGGAATAGTCTTTTTTATAATAACTGGTGATTTTCAGGTCCTCTTCTCCATATTCCTTCTCGTAGACAGCGGCCCTGGTCATCAGACGTATTTTCCTCTTATCCAACATAACGCTTTTACACGTCCTTCCTATGTACATAACTTCTTCTATTTCAGTCCATTATGTTTTAGTATATCATACAGTCAGATGCCTTGTCCAATGCTTATAGTTAAAAAGTAGACATTTTGGGCTCCCGCTTTTTTCAGCATTTTCGCCGCCTTTTCGACCGTCGCGCCCGTAGTATAAATATCGTCCACAACCAGTACATTGTGGCAGGCCTTCCACCTGACTGACACCCCGAAGGCTCCTTTCAGATTTCCAATCCTTCCACCGGGGTCCAGGCATTTCTGCGGCACGGTCTTCTTGACGCGGAACAGAACATCATTCCGGCATGGTATCCCTGTAAGAGCTGCCAATTCCCCGGCTATCATCTCCGCTTGATTATATCCCCGCTTCCTTCTCCTTGAAGAATGGAGCGGTATGGGAATGATTTCCTGTATCCCCCACACTTTTATCTGTCTGCTGTAATATTCGGCGATCTCCTTTGCAAAAATCCTTCCCCAGCTCCTTTTATTTTTGTACTTGAATCGGTATACCGCTCCGGAGACCGGCTCCCTGTGAAGCCAGAGACCCCGTCCCTGGTCAATAAATGAACCGCGATGCGCGCAGTCCCGGCAGTACTCCTGCGCCTCATCTTTTAACGGTTTCCCACAGCGCAGGCAGAAAGGCTCCCTGATGTAAATAATTTTCTTCCGGCATGCAGCACAGATTCCTTCAGATGTGATCTTCCCGCAAAACGGGCACACCGGCGGATAAAGAAGATCCAGCAGCAGACAGGTCAGTTTCCGCAGCCCGAACTTTCGCTTCTGTTTTACAGAATTCAGATGCTGTCCCTGAATTCGCGAATCCGCTCTGACAGGCTTGTATATCTTGCCTGCTCGTTTTTGTTTTGTATCATTTCCTGAAATACTGTATCACTCCCTACGATGGTAAGGCATTTTTTTGCCCTCGTCACAGCCGTATATAATAGATTCCGGTTATAGAGAAGCCGCGGTCCCTGGAGAAGCGGAATGATGACCGCCGGATACTCGCTTCCCTGGGATTTGTGCACTGTAATCGCAT
The DNA here is from genome assembly GCA_959022495.1 of uncultured Lachnospiraceae bacterium. Classification (GTDB taxonomy): domain Bacteria; phylum Bacillota; class Clostridia; order Lachnospirales; family Lachnospiraceae; genus Mediterraneibacter. The sequence goes on from CAUEYX010000046.1 coordinate 10,340, forward strand.
AAGCGAGTTCCAGCTCCTCCACCTCATCATATCCATATTTCACCTTCCGACCTTCATCAAACTCTACCTCTATGGTCTCTTTGTACTGGCTGATCTCCGTAATTACTCCCATATCCCCGTTGAAAATACCTGTGCCCTTATCTACGGTCAGACCGAATTTTGTCGTAACTTCCCATTCCAGCTGATAATTATTCTTGATCTGCATCACCTTATCCCCTTCCCGGAACAGGCGGCCGTTGATTTCCTTCTCAGCCTTTTTCGGGTCCTGTGGATTCAAGTACCGCTGAAAAATCGTGTTCAGCCTCTCCACCCCCAGAAGCCCTTTCCGTGTGGGCGTCATCACCTGGATCTCACTGGGCTGGGCCCCCACATAACGGGGCAGTTTTTTCTGGATGAGCATAATGGTCACTCCGATAATTGTATCCGCGTCCTGGCGTCGGAGAAAAAAGAAATCCCGGCTCTTATTATCAAGGATCACCGGCTCCCCCGCATTGATTTTGTGGGCATTTACCACAATATCACTCTCTCCTGCCTGTCGGAAAATCCGCGTCAGGGTTACCACAGGAAAGCAGCCGGAAATGATAATATCCTTCAGCACACTTCCGGGACCGACCGACGGCAGCTGATCCACATCCCCCACCAGCACCAGCCTGGTCCCGGGCACAACCGCGCAGAGCAGGGCATGCATCAGGTTCAGGTCCACCATGGACATTTCATCAATAATGATGACATCTGCTTCCAGAGGATTCTGGCGATTTCTCATAAACCCGCCCACGCTGTCTGTTTCCTCCGGATTTACGTTCACTTCCAGCAGGCGGTGAATGGTCTGAGCCTCGTAGCCCGTTGCCTCTGTCATGCGTTTCGCCGCCCGGCCGGTGGGCGCAGCGAGCAGAAGGCTCATCCCTTCGCTTTCAAAAAAACGAATGATGGTATTTATGGTAGTAGTCTTTCCCGTACCCGGTCCACCCGTCAGCACAAGGAGCCCATGCTTAATTGACTCGATGACAGCCTTGTGCTGCATCACATCCAGCTCAATCTGTTCTGTTTCTTCCACTTTGCGCAGCCTGCGCTCCATCAGATCTTCCGGCATCTCACAGTCAATATTCAAGTCATGGAGCATTTTCGCTGTATTCAGCTCCAGATAATAATAGTGGGAAGGATAGATCCTGATTCCGTCTTCTCCTTCCTTCATCACGGTCTTTTTCTCAATGCAGAGATCCATCACATGTCTGCTGATGTCCGGAATCTCCACTCCCAGCAGATCTCCCGCGCGTCTGATCAACTCCTCCTCCGGAAGGTACACATGGCCTTCTCCGGCAGCCTGCTGAAGGGTATAGAAAAGCCCGCTCTTGATGCGATAATCAGAATCTGTATGTATCCCGATGCGGGAGGCAATCTCATCCGCGGTCTTAAAGCCCACCCCTTCAATATTATCCGCGAGCTGATATGGGTTCTCTTCAAGCACTTTGTATACACGCATGCCATAAAACCGGTATATTTTTGCCGCCAGGCGCGTGGAGATTCCATATTTCTGGAGGTAGATCATCGCCTTGCGCATGTCCTTTTTCTCTTCCACCTGCTCAGCAATCTCCCGCGCTTTCCGCTCGCTGATCCCTTTGATCTCAGCAAGACGTTCCGGTTCTTCCTCGATAATGCGGAAGGTATCTTCCTTAAACTTTTTTACGATCCTTCCCGCAAGAGCGGCACCCACGCCCTTAACTGCGCCGGAACCGAGATAGCGCTCGATAGATACCAGGTCTTCCGGCTCTTTCACCCTATGGGAAGCCACTTTGAGCTGTGTCCCGTATACACTATGGTTCACATATTCTCCTGCCAGCTCCAACAGGTCTCCTTCACTTATAAAATTAAAATTACCTACGCAGGTCACTTCTCCGTCATCATTTTCCAGATTAAAAACGGTATAGCCGTTGTCCTCATTCCGAAATACGATATGCCCAACATATCCTGTGACTGTCTCCATTTTCCGTCCCTTCTTTTACAGCAGAACAGGGATGTGCCTTTACTGCCCACATCCCTGTCGATCACATTCTCAACTCTTTCTGAGCCCGCTTCTGTCTCAGAAATCTTTTCTTCCGCTCATGAACTCCACAAACTGCCCGGTCCCGATCGCAACCACCTTCATCGGATCTTCCGCTGTCATGGTATTGATTCCGGTCTTCTCCTCAATCAGCTCCTCCAAGCCCCTGAGCATGGCGCCTCCGCCTGTCAGGACAATCCCCCGGTCAAGGATGTCCGCCGACAGCTCCGGCGGTGTCTGTTCAAGCACCGAGATCACTGCTTCCACGATCTGGCTGGTAGCTTCCCTCAAAGCTTCCTCCGTCTCAGACGAAGTCACTGTGACAGTCTTTGGCAGACCAGTCACCAGATTCCTTCCCCGGACCTCCATCGTTTCTTCCTCTACAAGAGGATATGTTGTCCCGATCTTGATCTTAATATCTTCCGCGGTCCGTTCGCCGATCAGAAGATTATGTTTCTTCCGCATATAGCGGACAATCGCCTCGTCAAAATCATCCCCGGCCACCTTGATTGAAGTATTGACCACGGTGCCGCCCAGGGAGATCACCGCGATATCCGCCGTACCGCCGCCAATATCTACGATCATATTGCCGCAGGGCTTCGCAATATCAATCCCTGCCCCGATCGCCGCCGCCACCGGTTCCTCAATCAAATGGACTTCCCGCGCTCCCGCTGCGAACGTGGCTTCTTCCACTGCCTTCTTCTCAACTTCCGTCACCCCGCTGGGCACACAGATACTGATGCGCGGCTTCTTAAACGTCCGTTTCCCCAGCGCTTTCTGAACAAAATACTTGATCATCTTCTCGGTCACCGTATAATCCGAGATGACTCCCTGCCTGAGCGGCCGTACTGCCACAATATTGCCCGGCGTTCTTCCCAGCATCATCCGGGCTTCCTCGCCGATCGCTTTTATCACATTCGTGTCCCGGTCAAAGGCGACCACAGAGGGCTCTTTGAGCACAACGCCCTTGCCGCGCACATACACCAGCACACTGGCAGTTCCCAGATCGATCCCGATATCTACCGACATATTCAATTCTCCCTTCTAAATCTTCATACTCTTTCCCGTGTATCTCTCTCCCCTGCGGGTTCTCATCTTTTCCATGTAAAACGGAATCAGACAGCTTCCCTCTCTGCTGTCTGTCCGCATAAACAGTATAATAGACTTTGCAGAAAATGGAAAGACCTTTTTCATTTTTGCCTCTACTTTTTCAACATCGCATCTATATATTTCCCTGTATAAGATTTTTCATTCCGCGCCACTTCTTCCGGCGTGCCGCTCGCCACCACAGTTCCGCCCTTATCGCCGCCCTCAGGCCCGATATCAATGATATAATCTGCCGTCTTAATGACATCCAGGTTGTGTTCAATAACAATCACTGTATTTCCGTCCCCGGACAGCCTCCGCAGAATATCTGTCAATTTATGCACATCCGCGAAATGCAGTCCTGTTGTCGGTTCGTCAAGAATATATACGGTCCTGCCGGTGCTCCGCTTGCTCAGCTCGCTTGCCAGCTTAATTCTCTGCGCCTCGCCGCCCGAGAGCTCCGTGGATGGCTGTCCCAATCTGATATAAGAAAGGCCCACGTCATTGAGTGTCTCCATCTTCCTGCGGATACTCGGCAAATGAGCAAAGAACTCCAGCGCTTCCTCCACCGTCATATTCAGGACATCATAAATTGTTTTCCCCTTGTACTTCACTTCCAGAGTCTCCCGATTGTACCGCTTACCTCCACAGACCTCACAGGGCACATATACATCCGGAAGGAAATGCATCTCAATCTTTAGGATACCGTCTCCTGCACAGGCCTCACAGCGCCCTCCTTTGACGTTGAAGCTGAACCTGCCCTTCTTATATCCTCTTGCCTTTGCATCCGGCGTAGCCGCAAACAGGTCGCGGATCAGGTCAAACACACCGGTGTACGTGGCCGGATTCGAACGCGGTGTCCTGCCGATCGGAGACTGGTCAATCGCGATCACCTTGTCCACTTGGTCAAGCCCTTCGATCTTCTTATGCTTTCCCGGAATGGTCCTGGCATGGTTCAAGTCATGGGCCAGCTTCTTGTACAGAATCTCATTGACCAAAGAACTCTTGCCTGAGCCCGATACGCCGGTCACGCAGGTCATCACCCCAAGCGGAAAGTTTACATTGATATTTTTCAGGTTATTTTCCTGAGCTCCGATCACTTTCAGCCATCCAGCGGGGTGCTTTCTCTCACTGGGTACCGGAATCTTGATCTTCCCTGATAAGTATGCCCCTGTGATGGAGTTTTTATTTTTCATGATCTCCTGGGCATTGCCCACGGCGACCACTTCCCCGCCATGTTCGCCGGCACCCGGTCCGATATCCACAATGTAATCCGCCTCCAGCATGGTATCCTCATCATGTTCTACTACGATCAGCGTATTCCCAAGGTCTCTGAGATGCTTCAGCGTCGCCAGCAGCTTGTCGTTGTCCCTCTGGTGAAGCCCGATACTGGGCTCGTCCAGAATATATGCCACTCCGACCAGACCTGAACCGATCTGTGTCGCGAGGCGGATTCTCTGTGCCTCGCCTCCCGACAGCGAAGCAGTGGCACGCGCCAGTGTCAGATAGTCAAGACCCACATCCATAAGGAATTTGATCCTTGCCTTGATCTCCTTTAATATCTGACCTCCGATCAGCATCTGCGTCTCGCTCAGCGTAAGTTTTTCCAGGAATCCCTGCAGCTTCTCTATGGAAAAGGCAGTCACTTCCGCGATATTCTTCTCCCCCACAGTCACCGCCAGCGCACCCGGCTTTAATCTCTGGCCGCCGCAGGCCGAGCAGGGGGTAATGTTCATGAAGGTCTCGTACTCCGCTTTCATCGTCTCTGAGCCTGTCTCGCGGTACCTGCGTTCTACATTTTTAAGAAGTCCCTCAAATGCCACATCATAGACGCCTTCCCCGCGCTGCCCCTTGTAAAATACTTTCACTGTTTTTCCGTTTGTCCCATGGATCAGGATATCATGGATCTTCTTGGGGTATTTTTCAAATGGCGTGTCCAGGTCAAAACCATATTCATTACACAGTGCGTCAAGAATGGCTCGTGTAAAGCTGGATTTGTCTGTACAGGACTGCCAGCCAAGCACCGCGATCGCCCCTTCGTTGATCGACAGAGAAGGGTCCGGTATCATTAATTCTTCTGCAAACTCCATTTTATAACCAAGTCCGAAACACTCCGGGCAGGCACCGAATGGATTATTGAAGGAAAAGCTTCTCGGCTCGATTTCCTCAATACTGATCCCACAGTCCGGGCAGGAGAAACTCTGGCTGAAATTCAGCGGCTCCCCGCCAATCACATCTACGATAAGCAGGCCTTCCGCAAGGTGGAGAACACTCTCCACCGAATCAGTCAGCCTCTTTTCAATCCCAGGTTTCACCACAAGCCGGTCCACGATGATCTCAATATTATGTTTGATATTTTTATCCAGCGCAATGTCCTCCGACAGCTCATACATACTGCCATCCACTCTCACGCGCACGTAACCGCTTCGTTTCGCGCGCTCGAACAGTTTCGCGTGCGTTCCCTTGCGTCCTCTCACCACCGGAGCCAGCAGCTGGATTCTCGTCCCCTCTGGCAGCGACATAATATGATCCACCATCTGATCCACGGTCTGCTTCACGATTTCACGGCCGCATTTCGGACAGTGCGGAATCCCCACTCTCGCATAAAGAAGGCGGAAATAATCGTAAATCTCCGTCACTGTGCCCACTGTAGAACGAGGATTGTGGTTCGTTGACTTCTGGTCGATGGAGATCGCGGGAGACAATCCTTCGATACTCTCCACGTCCGGTTTCTCCATCTGTCCCAGGAACTGCCTCGCATAAGAAGACAGTGATTCCATATATCTTCTCTGCCCCTCCGCATAGATTGTGTCAAAGGCAAGAGAGGACTTGCCTGAACCACTGAGGCCCGTCAGGACAACCAGTTCATTGCGGGGGATATCCACATCGATATTCTTCAGATTATTTTCATTCGCGCCCCGGATCTTAATATACTTCCGGGCATCCATCTTTGTTCCCATGTATGTTTTATTATTCCTTCCTAAGTCTAAATCAACCTGCTTCTATGATAAAAACTATTCCATGTCATTGAGCATCTTTTTTAGATCCACTAACTTGTCACGCAGCTCTGCGGCGGCTTCGAAGTTCAATTCTGCCGCGGCTTTTTTCATCTGCTTCGTCAGATCTTTGATCAGCTTCTCCAGCTCTTTCGCGCTCATGGACTCCGGATCTTTCTCCATGCGCATCTCTTCTGCCGCCACCTTCTTGGAAATACTGATCAGATCGCGGACCGATTTCTGGATGGTCTGCGGCGTAATGCCGTTCTCTTCATTATATTTCATCTGGATCTCACGGCGTCGTTTTGTCTCGTCGATCGCCATCTGCATGGATTCTGTGATCGTATCCGCGTACATAATCACATGCCCTTCCGCATTTCGGGCCGCGCGCCCGATGGTCTGGATCAAGGATGTCTCAGAACGTAAGAAACCTTCCTTATCCGCGTCCAGGATCGCCACGAGCGTGATTTCCGGGATATCCAGACCTTCACGAAGCAGATTGATCCCTACGAGTACATCGAACACATCCAGGCGCATGTCCCGGATAATCTCCGTCCTCTCCAGTGTATCCACATCGGAGTGAAGATATTTCACACGGATGCCCACCTCACGCATATAATCCGTCAGATCCTCCGCCATCCGTTTCGTCAGGGTCGTTACAAGGACTTTGTTCTTTTTGGACACTTCCTTATTGATCTCTCCGATCAGGTCATCGATCTGCCCCTCCACCGGACGCACGACCACTTCTGGATCAAGAAGACCTGTCGGACGGATTACCTGCTCCGCACGGAGAAGTTCATGCTCCTCCTCATAGGGTCCGGGTGTCGCGGACACAAACATGACTTGATTAATCTTACTCTCAAACTCTTCAAAATTCAAGGGACGGTTATCCTTTGCCGAGGGCAGCCGGAATCCATAGTCCACAAGGGTGGACTTTCTCGACTGGTCACCGTGGTACATGCCGCCAATCTGCGGAATGGTCTTGTGGGACTCGTCGATCATCATAATAAAGTCATCCGGAAAATAATCGATCAGTGTATAAGGGGGCTGTCCCGGAGCCAGTCCGGCCAGATGTCTTGAATAGTTCTCAATTCCAGAACAGAATCCTGTTTCTTTCAGCATCTCAATATCAAAGTTCGTCCGCTCCGCGATACGCTGGGCTTCCAGCAGCTTGTCCCGGTGCTTGAACTCCTTGACCCGCTCCTCCAGCTCTTCCTCGATATCATTGACCGCTCTCTTGATATTCTCCTTGTCCACAACGTAATGGGAGGCAGGGAAGATCGCCACATGCTTTAACTCATCCCGTATCTCTCCTGTCAGGATATCGATCTCTGTAATCCGGTCAACCTCGTCACCGAAGAACTCAATGCGTACTGCCGTCTCACTCTCGTATGCAGGGATGATCTCCAGCACATCGCCCCGCACGCGGAACGTTCCGCGGTGGAAGTCCATGTCATTGCGGTCATACTGGATCTCGATCAGCTTACGGCAAACCTCGTCACGGTCTTTGATCATGCCCGGGCGAAGGGAGATCACCATATTCTGATAGTCCACCGGGTTACCCAGACCGTAGATGCAGGATACACTGGCAACAATGATCACGTCGCGCCGCTCGGTCAGAGCCATGGTGGCGGAAAGGCGGAGTTTGTCGATCTCGTCATTGATGGAAGAGTCCTTGGCGATGTAAGTGTCTGAGGAGGGGACGTAGGCTTCGGGCTGGTAGTAGTCGTAGTAACTTACAAAAAATTCGACGCTGTTCGAGGGGAAAAATTCCTTAAACTCGTTGTAAAGCTGAGCAGCCAGAGTTTTATTATGTGCAATAATCAGTGTCGGTTTGTTCAAAGCTGCTATCACATTCGCCATCGTGAAAGTCTTCCCAGACCCTGTAACCCCTAGTAAAGTCTGGCATTGATTGCCTTCCTTAAAGCCTTTCACCAACTGCTCGATTGCCTGTGGCTGGTCTCCAGTGGGCTGGTATGGCGCTTCCAATTTAAAAAGTGTTTCTTCCGTCATAAATGGTTTACCTCTCTGTTTTTACAATGGAATTACACGAATTTTTCGTGTAATTCCATGTCATATCTGATAAGGAAAAAGCGTTTACACGATATTGGTCCTAAATAGTACCTACGAAATATTCTAACATTACTTAATATATCCCGCTCGCATTTTAGAACAAACGTTCTGAATTCAATTTTACTCTATGTCTATATTCATGTCAATTAGTATTCACAAATTCCAACAATAATTTCATTTCATCGGTCAGCGGAGCAGCCAATACTTTCGTATCGTCTGCTCCTGCCCTCTCCTTTAGCTGTATATTATTCAAATATTGCTCATCTTTTATCAACTCTTTTTTGTCCACATATACGTCTGCCGTAAATTCTTTCCTCGTATGCCCTAATGTTCTTGAAACTGCAGCCAAATCATATCCTGCCTTTAGTATTGTTGTGGTATAGGTATATCTTAGTCCTCTCCAAGTCGTATAAGACAATTCATTATCTGATATGAAATCACGCAGCTTTTTCCACAAATAATTACTTGTTCTTGGTCTGCCGTAAGAAGAACAATAAATGTAGTCCGCATCCTGAAACCCCTTTTTCCTCCGATTTCTCCGCCTCTCATATCGAACCCTCTCCTCCATAACAGCCTGAAACACATATACCGGCATTTCCAATTTTCTCCTGCTTGACGGCGTTTTTACACACACCTCCTGTTTTGTATATGTCTTTGCTCTCACTTCTGATTTTTTTACAGAATTATCTGCGCCCAGTTGTCTCTGAATATAGATTTGTCTTTTTCCGTAATCGATGTCTGTATACTTTAGTCCTACAATTTCACTTCTTCTAAGTCCCATAAAAACGGAGAATAGTATTGGAAGATAAATGTCTGTATCGCGTGCAGCCACGAGCATTCTTTTTATCTCTTCTACAGACAAAGCTCTTTTTTCCGGCTTCTCACTACTTCTATTCGAAATCTCCCTGCTCCATTTCAATCCAGTGATAAAATCTTCACTTACATATCCATGTCTTTTGGCATACTTCATAGAATCACTCAATACCGTCTTCAAAATCCTTGCTATAGAAGGGTGCTGCTCGTATGTTTTTTGATACAAATGTTTTATATGTGCTTTGGTTATCTTCTCCATTTGCAGATTTCCGTACAATGGAAAGATATAATTCTTAATGCAGTTTTTATAGGAATTATATGAATGATAGGCCAGCATTGGCTTTTTTATTTTTTCCAGCCAATGTTCATAAAATGCATCTACTCGTATGTTTCCATATATCGCGTATTCTCCTTTGCTCAATTTGCCTATCGTATACTCCCTTTGTATATCAGCCTCATCTTCAAATAAATATCCTCCGTCTTGTCTTACAATTGTTCCCTCCGATAATTGCAGGTTAATGTGGAAACAATATTTCCCTTTCCGCCTTTTTACAGGTCCTACACACCACTCGATCACATCATTCATTTCCGCTCTCCATTATCAGCTGATCAATGTACTGGTTATGTGTAAAATCTTGTTCAAGAAGAACCGCATACCGCTCACACACTTCATCAATCGAATCATAGCCCATTAACGCTGTAAGCTGAAGCAATGAAATTTATTCCGATTTTAACATCATCTCCGCATACATATCTCTTAAGTCCTGTGGAGAAACTTTTGGAACTCCCGCCTTTTTACACACAGATTCCAAACCTAGACCTAATGCTGACAGACTTCTGTAATCACCATTCTTTTGGCAGCAGACCAGTCCCTTGTCGTGGTAATCACTGCCGCACAGAAATGCTTTATCTGAATTTACTTTTTTCCTTTTCTCCAATTCATCAAATACAACATCCGGCACCTGAAGAACCCTTACTGCCCCACTTCGACCAATTTTTCGCTCTACAGGCCTACAAGTATACTTTCCTGTTTCTTGTTTTGGGTAATCTCCTATAACCTGATTGTGTATTGATACCGTCTTTTTACTCACATCAAAATCTTTAAAGCGCAAAGCATAAACTTCTCCTCTTTTCAATCCGCAAAACATACAAAGGAGAATTTCCAAATACCACGGGCTGCGTTTTGCGTACTGCAGGAATCGCTGTTTCTGCTCACTTGTGAAAAGATTCAGTTCCACATTTTCTCTCTTTGGTCTTTTACAATCTCCCATCGGATTATAATCAATCAAATTCTCAGAATATGCGTCCGAGAGTGCCATGCTAAATAACTCATATACTTTCAACCCATAAGATTTTGTCTGGGCAGAAACAGTTCTAATAATTGAATTAATATAATTTTCGTTTACTACACACAATTTGATATCCTGCATGTACGGTAATGCCTTTCCCAGTACATGACGATACAAATATCTGGTATTCTCCTGAAATGAAGTCTGCTGATTCACCCACGTCTGGAGATACTGCTTTAATTCCATACTAGTATCTCTTTTCTGCCATAACCGCTGCCGGGAGTTCTCAAATTCTGCATTGTACTTCCAGTAACTCTTCTCTGCTTCCTCTTCTGTTTTAAATCCTCCTTTCTTCCCATACTTTACAATGTAATCTTCATTAAAGTAGCGTATCCTATGGTACCATGAACCCCGCTCAAAAAATGCCACCCCGTTTTTACACTTTTTCATTATAAAAGTTACCTCCTTCTTTCATTTTTGTTTCTTTAAATATGACAGATATTGGTGCCTTTTATATTTTCATATAAAATTCAGCGGGCTTTTCCACATATTTTCCATTTCCACTCACACCATTTGACATTGCCATCCAGTTCAAAACAACATCTCATCTGCCATGTTATATATCTGATGAAAATTAATCCCTGCTTTTTATAAATTGGTATAGCAGAAAGACTACCCATGATTAGGCCAGTCTAATTAACAAGTATAAATTAAAAAGCAATTTTATGCCGCCCCACTTATATCCATGACATTTCTCGGATGCATTTCTCTTAATATCTCTGCCTGTTTTTTCGCAGCAACATGTATATAGATTTGAGTAGTTTTGATCGAGCTGTGCCCCAGAATCCGCTGCACACAGCTAATATCCGCCCCTTCTTCTATCAGGTATGTTGCGAAAGAATGGCGGAACATATGCGGAGTTATGTTTCTTTCGATACCGGCTGCCTTAGTATACTTTTTCAACATTAATCTAATTGACTGTTCTGTATACCTTTCTCCACGTCCATTCACAAAGAAAAACCCGCATCTCTTGATTGCTGTCGCATTTTGTTCATAGTATTTTTTTAGAATCTCTAAAATTTTCGGTACTGCGATTGGAATATATCTCTCCTTCCCGCCTTTTCCCATAATTTTTATAAGCCCAGTATTCAAGTTCACATTTTCTAATCTAAGATTCGATATTTCCCCAACTCTCGCACCTGTGGCAAACAAGGTTTCCACCACGGCAGTGTCACGCAGCCAGTATTTATATGTCCTTTCGCTGCTTTTTTCACTGTATGTGTAAATACAATTAAGAAGCCGCTCAATTTCTTCCCGGGGAATAATCCTGGGAAGGGTCTTAGTCTCTTTAAATTTCACCTTGATTTTCCTAAATGGGTTAACCTCTATAATCTCGCGCTCTTCCAAATAATTATAGTAAGCTTTGATCGATGCTATTTTTCTCTTTATTGTTTTTTGTTTGTATTTTTTATGTAATTCCGTAATGTAGTCTTCTATTGTATTCTTATCTGGGAAATCTTCTTTGCAATATTCAAAAAACTGTCTCAAGTCGATCCTATAGGCTTTTATCGTATTCCAATCTAATTCTTTCCTGTACTCACAGTATTCAAGATATTTCTTAACCTGCTCCATCGTTTTTGTCCTCCACACCTTTTTCGGTAGTGTAGCACATTTGCTCATAGTTTACACCTGATCATTCTTGGATAATACCTTATTATCCT
>CAUEYX010000047.1 GCA_959022495.1 uncultured Lachnospiraceae bacterium
AACATATCAAAATCTTTTTAAAAAAGTTCTTGACATATCACCAGAATGCTTATATCCTTTGATGGATTTAGTATATTCTGGTGGGAAACTTTACACAAGACGGCACTTTTTTTACATCAGGGAACCTTCAGGTATCCTCATCTGCGCATTGGCGGTTTGTGATTTCATACCGTTCATCGGCATTGTGGCTGCCCCAATCACACATGGCTTCAAGGATCGGACGCAGAGTACGCCCGTGTTCCGTAACAGAATATACGACTTGGACAGGCCGAGTAGGATAAACCTCCCTGAATATTACACCGTCTCTTTCTAACTCCCGAAGCTGATTTGTTAAAGTCTTCTTACTTGCATTTTTTAAAAATTTCTGTATCTCATGGTAACGTTTGGGACCATTTTCCATGAGATAATGAAGAATCAGCAATTTCCATTTTCCACCCACTACCTGTAAAGTGATCTCCATCTCACAGGATACTTGTATCTTTTCATCCATAACAGTATTCCTATCCCTTTTCTGCATATATTTTTATTAATCTCTGGTGTGATGATAATATCAGGAATAAGAAAAGTCAATTGCGTTTTCTATTTTCAAAAAACTTGACACTATTTTAGACAGCAGTTATTATAAAAATAATTAGAATTATTCTAATTCTAAAAACATAGAGCGAGGATGGATATGACACGTTACAGAGAAACCATACTGGAAATCGTTAAGACATCGGAGGAACATATGACGGCGGAACAGATTTTTTTCCTGTTGAAAGAAAGATTTCCATCTGTTGTCATGGCAACGGTGTATAACAACTTAAACTATCTGTATGAGCAGGGCTATATCCGCAAGATCAGTCTGGAGGGACAGCCGGAGCGATATGACAAAAATACCCGGCACGATCATCTGATCTGCCGCCGATGCGGGAGGCTGGCGGATATTATGCTTACGGATCTGACTGCCGAGCTGGAGAAGCAGGTGGGATTCCCTATTGACGGCTATGACCTGAAGATACAGTACATTTGTCCCCAATGCAGGAAAAAGACTGGCAGGAAGACAGACAGATAGCGGAAAATCCGCCTCTGCGCGCTGTGTGGAACTATTGGTGAAGAAATTAAGAAGAAAGGAGAATGTGTATGAAGTATGTCTGTTCAATCTGCGGATACATCTACGATGAAGCACGGGAAGGACGTCTATTTTCCGAGATACCGGAATCCTGGGTCTGTCCGGTCTGCAAAGCGGCAAAATCCGCGTTTGTCCCGGAAAAAACAGAAGAGAAGACCAGTCCGGCCGCGGTTTCCCGCTATGTTGACGAGGAGATGAAAGAATTGTCCGCAGGGGCTGTGTCCGCTCTGTTTTCAAATCTGGCGCGGGGCTGTGAGAAGCAGTACAAGAATGAAGAATCTGCCTTGTTCAAAGAACTTGCGGATTACTTTGAGGCAGTGACAACGCCGATGGAAGATGCGGGACTGGACGAGCTCGCGGAACTGATTGGGAAGGATCTGGCACAAGAATATCCGTCCCTTAGGTCAAAGGCTGAAGCTGAGGGAGACCGTGGAACACAGAGGATCTGTGTATGGGGAGAGAAAGTGACGAATATGCAGAAGTCACTGCTTGACCGTTACCGCAGAGAAGGTGAAGCGTTCTTAAGGAATACGAAAGTCTGGGTCTGCTCCGTATGTGGTTTTATCTACATAGGAGACACGCCTCCGGAGATCTGTCCGGTGTGCAAGGTTCCACCATGGAAGTTTGATGAGATCGAAGGGAGGGAAGACGCATGAAACAGACCGCTGTAAGGAATCTGAGACTCTGCACAAAGGACTGCCTCTGCCTGTATGTCTGTCCGGTGGGAGCCACGGATACGGAAAACAGTATCATCGATGTAGATAAATGTATCGGATGCGGCGTGTGCGCCGCTGCCTGTCCGAGTAAGGCAATCTCGATGGTTCCGGTGGAATATCCGCCTCAGCAGAAGAAAAGCGCGGTGGTGACAGAAAATGCCAATGCGCTTGCCAATAAAAAAGCGGCGGAGGAAAAGATGTCACGTCAGATGGCGGCGGCAGCAGGAACAGACGGGCTGTACCGTTTGATGACCGCATTTGCCCGCTCTGCGCGTCTTGTAAATGAAGATATCATAAGGGAAGCAGGATATATGCTGCCGCAGAGCAGAAATGCGCATGATCTGCTTCAAGAGCTTATAACCGCACCGCCGTCACCGGAATTTCCCGTAGAAGCGGCAGAGAAGCTGCTTGAGCTGATACCGTGTAACGAAGGCTGACAGAATGTTATGCGCAGGATAAGATACATAAAAAGCCGCGGCGCCATGAGATTAGAAAATCGCGGCTTTTATCTTACCATTTCGTGAGGTCAGGAGTGTGTTGGGTATGACGGTGAAAAGAGTTGTGTCAGAGCATAAGTATGATTCTGTAAACGCACTGGTTAGAGAGATTTACGGGTCGGATGTTTCCATTGTACGAACGGACAGTGTGGCGGGCGGGGATATCAACCTTGCATATAAAGTCCGCCTCTCCTGCGGGACGGACATTTTTATGAAAACAAATTCCCTGAACAATGCGGATTTCTTTGAAGCAGAATCAATAGGGCTGGCTGCCCTTTCTTCTGTACAGAAGATCGGAGTCCCCAAGGTATTAGGAAAAGGGAGCGACAGACAGAAGGGATATTCCTTTCTTGTTCTGGAATATCTAGACAGTTCACCACGCATCTCATCTTATTGGGAGACGTTCGGACATGAACTTGCAGAACTGCACAGAGCAGAGACATCGGTGTTCACAGCGGCAGGGGAGACCGATGGCGGACATGGCGGTGTATATGGATTTTCGGAAGATAATTATATTGGTGCCAGCCCGCAGAAGAATCATCCGAATGTAAAATGGATTGATTTTTACAGAGAGTGCCGGCTGATGCCGCAGCTTGCGATGGCAGGGAGATATCTCACGCCTGATGTGAGGAAAAAGGCAGAGCGTCTGCTGGAGCATCTGGATTCTTATTTAAGGGAGCCGGATTTCCCGTCACTGCTCCACGGGGATCTCTGGAGCGGCAATATGCTGTGCGGACCGGACGGAAAGGCATGGATCATCGATCCCGCTGTCTATGTGGGTGACTTTGAGGCTGATCTTGCGATGACACAGCTCTTCGGGAGACTGCCGGAGAGATTCTATGAAGCTTACAGTGAGGTGAATCCCATTGATAGAAAGGGATACAGGGATCGGAAGAAACTGTATGATTTGTACCACATGCTTAACCATCTTAATCTGTTCGGCGCTATGTATCTGGGGAGTGCTGAAGGAATTATAGAGACGTATTCCGGATAAGAGGGAGCTTCTTATATCCGAATGGGAAAATTTCAAAACAGAGCCGACAGACTGCGATTTCTAACAAGTCTGCCGGCTCTGTTCCGTTTTCATTTACCAATCCGGCTGCTGTTATAAAAGGAGCGGACAGAACAGCCGCCGGAAACGGTATTGACTCGGTTAATTTGTTATCTCGCCCTCTTTTTGTTTAACAGCAGTAAAACTGCAAGACCGGTAATAGATGAAAGAATAATGATGATTGAAACATTCGTTGTATCGCCAGTCTTTGCGGCAGCACCGGCAGATGTGGAAGGATTAGTTCCGGAAGAAGTATTTGCAGCGCCTCCGTTATCTGTTGATGTGCCGGGAGTTGTATTCGTGCTTTTTACTAAGCTGTCATAAGCGGCTGTAAGAGCGCCCAGCGCATTGTCAACATCCTCCTGCCTGGCGGTGTCATCTGCGAGGATTTCTTTTGCCGCTGTCAGAGCTTCCTGGAAAGCGTTCCAAGATGCTTCTGTGTAATGATCATTGATGACCTGTTCCATTTTTTCTATTTCAGAAGAAAGGCTGCTCTTGTCCACGAGAACACTTGCGTATGTTAATCCATAGCCGCGTTCATATACAATCGTGTCGGTATAGGTTCCAGTCGTGCTGTCAAATGCGGGAATGTTGACCGGCAATGTTCCGCTGGCGCCAAAGATCCCAAAAGCAACTTCCATAGCCGCGGTGATGTTCGGGCCGGAAGCGGCATCTTCTGCAGTGACATACCCGCCCAGGATCTCAGTAGGATCTGCTGTGGAGCCCTTGCAGCCATATACTGCCAGGATTGCGTCTGCATTTTCGTAATGCTGGACATCATAGGGCTTGTCCACACTGAAAACTACAGATGTCTTGTTATTTGCGGCACAGTAATCAGTAATCTCTGTCGGTACTCTTGTCAGCCAATGTGAAGGTCTCATATAGGACGCACTGCTGACCTCGGAGTTTATCAGGACGATCGTTGCCCAGTCCAGATCATCCTTAAGACTTTCTGCGGAGGCTGAACTATTGTAGACTTTAACCCGAACTGCGGCTCCATCGGGGACAAGACCGGCTGCCCGGGCACGGTTCCATCCGATCAAAAGTCCGACCTGTTCATTGCTGTATGGGCACAGCAGCAGGACTTTGTCGGAGGAAGTAAGACTCAGAGGAAGGGTGTCATTTTCGTTTTTGACAACTGTCGCAGCCTTGGCAGCCAGCTCGCGTTCGGCAGCCCGGTTTTCATCGCTTCCAACGACAGATTCTGCATATTCAAGGGAAAGGCTGTCCGCATTATAATCCAGGATTCCCCGTTCCTCCTTGAGCGTTAAAATACGTCTTACAGATTCATCAAGTCTCTCTTCTGTGATCTCACCGGTTTTGACAGCTTCCTCGATACCATTGATGATAGCGTCCAGATCAGCGAGGTCTTCTGTATTGTTATATAATGTACATGGCATCAGGACAATGTCAACTCCAGACTGGATAGCCAGTTTAGCGGCCTGTACCTGATCATACATTGCCGCAACTGCAGACATGTTCATGGCGTCAGTAATGATGAGTCCGTCATATCCCATCTCCCCACGCACCAGTTCGGTGAGAATCTTGTAAGATAGGGTGGACGGGCGAGATTCATACTGCCCCGTCTTTTCGGAATAAACAGTAGTGTTGTCCAGCTGCGGATACAAAATATGTGCTGTCATAATCATGTCAACATCTGCATCCATCATTGCCTGGAAGGGGATCAGCTCATTTTCCATCAGCTCGGCCAGCGACTTATCTACAATGGGGAGTCCCGTGTGAGAATCCGTGGCTGTGTCTCCGTGACCCGGGAAATGTTTCGCTGAAGATACAATATTGTATTCATTCATTCCTTCAGACATTGCAACCCCCATAGCAGCAGCCAGTTCGGGATCATCAGAGAAAGACCGAAGCCCGATGACCGGGTTATTGGCGTTGCTGTTTACGTCTACTGCAGGAGCAAAATTCGTATTGATC
The DNA here is from genome assembly GCA_959022495.1 of uncultured Lachnospiraceae bacterium. GTDB lineage: Bacteria > Bacillota > Clostridia > Lachnospirales > Lachnospiraceae > Mediterraneibacter. The sequence continues at coordinate 5,314 of CAUEYX010000047.1, forward strand.
CCAAGGGCACTTAATTCACTGCCAATGATCTCACCTGCGATTTTAGCATTTTCTGTATCGCCCGTCGCACCCAATGCCATGTTGCCCGGAAGAGCGGTACCGGAACCAAGACGGTATACAGAACCGCCTTCCTGGTCGATGCCGATAAGGAGCGGGATGCCTCCGTCATCTGTAGCCGCACTCTGGAGCGCCTGGGTCAGATGAAACGTCTGCTCTGTCTCCTTTACATTGTTGGCAAACAAAATGACGCCTCCGAAATCATAGTCCTTCAGAATTTGGGCGACCTGATCGTTCATGACCAGGAAATCCGCGGCATTTTCTCCGTCGCTAAGATCAGAGTCCCATTTTCGGAAATCCGGCATCATCATCTGAGTGATCTTCTGGCGAAGTGTCATGCCGGAAAGGAGTGACTCTACACGGGAATCAGAATCGCCGTCTGCTGCGCTTACGGATAAAGCGGAGGGCAGCGCCGTAACAGTTACAGCCAGCGCCAGGACAAAAGCTCCTGCCTTTTTAAGAAATTTTGTTGTCATGTTACTCTCCTCCTTTTTATTTATTAGACAGCCCGTTTGCTTTTGAAATGAAAAACAGTTCAAAAAGGGAAGTGCCATTGTAGCCCTTTTCAAACTGGTTTTGCCCATTCTCGTAACAATCGGTGATGTCTTAATATTGTCTATATCTTACAATCTGCAAGAGAAAAAGTAAAGAAAAACCTTGAGTTTCCGTAGAAGTTTTCCAATTAGTATAATATATCTTCTGCGTATAGGGAAAATATCTAATTTTTAATATTAATTATAATTATCATTAGCAATTATTGACGTTGTTTCCCTGACCGTGCTAAGCCGCGACAAGAGTTAGGAATAACTAATTAATAAAAGGAGGTAATATTTATGGCATAATTGGTAAAGAAGTAGTAGATTTTATGAGGATTTCCAGAAGGCAGGATGCGAGATCTATTCCGTGTTCTGCGCTACCCACTATGTGCATAAGGCGTGGCACGACGCGTCCAAGACCATCCAGAAGATCCAGTACCCCATGCTGGCAGACCCTGCGGGAGTGCTTGCAAGAGGATTTGACGTGATGATCGAGGAGGACGGATTAGCGGAGCGCGACAGCTTCATAGATCGTGGGAATGCTCCATAATTCAATGGTATGATTGAGACGGATAGACTTTTGCCGAGGTATTCTTCAAATATCTGCCGGAAAATACAATCTGGCTCATTGATGATAAAAGAACCCGTCTCATAGGTTGTCAGGCTGTTGCCGAACCCTCCTGCATCTCGGTAAAATGCACCGATGTCCAGAGTTCCGTTCAACAACTCGTCGCGGATCGCATAACAGTTCATGAATTGCAGGATCAGGCTCTCGCCTGCCTTTGTAAGCACCATTTTCCTTCCGATTTTCTCAAAAATCCCGTCAAGGAGTGCCGCAAACAAAGATCCTGTGGCGACACTGCGGAGTGAATAAAATGTTCTGAAAAGTGCACAGATCGGGAAATCTGTAAATTGGAAATCCTACATGGAACATCTAAAATAGTTATCAGAAGGGAAGTGATGACGCATGCAGCAAAGTTTTCTGACCGTGAAGCTCCATGAACTGGAAAAGCAGCAGGGTAAGCTGCAGACCGGGATCAGGGTCTGTCAAAAGGAGAAAGCGGAGGAGATCGAAGAAAAGGTAAACGAGCTCAAAGCAGAATGTGAGGCGGAGGATATCCTGCTGGAGCAGAATGTAAAAACTGCCCATTCAAAGGCTGTCCGGGCGCTGTCAAACGCTCAGCTCGCATACGATGAGAAGCTTGCGGAGATCAAAGACAAAATCCTTCCGGAATGTATACGCGAAGGAACTTCTTTCTGCGAGGATAAAGCCGAATCAGCCATGCTTTATGCGGAATTTAGTATTGATTTTGCACTGCGGGCATCAAAGAACGCCCTGCAGGATGCCCTTACAGCGATCGCGATGGAAAAAGAATGTGAAGAACGGAGGAAAAATGATGAATGAAGTTAAGCAGCCAAAAAGACCGCTGATCTATTATTATCTGATCGTAATAGTCGTACTGCTGCTCTTTAACTCGCTGGCAATGCCCTGGCTGGCGGAACGGCAGATCAAGACGGTAGACTATAATACTTTCATATCCATGACGGAGGAGAAGGATATCGATCAGGTGAGTATCAGCAATGAAGACAATACGATCACCTTCACTGATAAAGATAATAAGGTTTACAAAACAGCCATGGTGGAGGACCAGGAGCTGACGAAAAGACTCTATGATTCCGGAGCATCCTTCGCAGGAGAAGAGATTCGGCAGATGTCGCCCCTTTTGAGCATCTTTCTGACATGGATTCTGCCGATCCTTCTTTTCATAGGCATTGGGCAGCTGATGTCGAAAAAGCTGATGGAACGTGCCGGCGGCAAAAATTCCATGATGTTCGGCATGGGGAAGAGCAACGCGAAGGTCTATGTGAAATCCAGCAAGGGCATTAAGTTTAGAGATGTGGCGGGCGAGGATGAGGCAAAGGAAAATCTTGCCGAGATCGTGGAGTATCTCCATGACCCGAAACAGTATAAAGAGATCGGAGCCTCCATGCCGAAGGGAATCCTGCTGGTAGGTCCTCCTGGTACCGGTAAGACTATGCTGGCAAAGGCTGTGGCAGGAGAGGCAGATGTTCCATTCTTCTCCATGTCCGGCTCGGAATTCGTAGAAATGTTCGTGGGTATGGGAGCCTCCAAAGTAAGAGACTTGTTTAAACAAGCTAAAGAGAAAGCGCCCTGTATCGTATTCATCGATGAGATCGATGCCATCGGCAAAAAGAGAGACGGGCACATCGGCGGAAATGACGAGCGCGAGCAGACTTTAAACCAGCTTCTTACAGAGATGGATGGATTTGAAGAAAACAACGGCGTCATCATTCTGGCAGCGACCAACCGTCCGGAATCCCTTGACCCCGCGCTTTTGCGCCCGGGCCGTTTTGACAGGCGGGTTCCCGTGGAGCTGCCGGATCTGAAAGGCAGGGACGAAATCCTGAAAGTCCATGCAAAGAAGATCAAGGTGGCGGACGATGTGGATTACAACAAGATCGCAAGGATGGCGTCCGGCGCATCCGGCGCGGAACTTGCGAATATCGTAAACGAGGCGGCTCTTCGCGCGGTCCGTGATCACCGCTCTTATGTGACACAGGCGGACTTAGAGGAAAGCATCGAGGTCGTAATCGCCGGATACCAGAAGAAAAATGCGATCCTTACGGATAAAGATAAGCTGATCGTAGCCTGCCATGAGATCGGGCACGCACTTGTGGCGGCGAAGCAGTCAGATTCCGCGCCGGTGCAGAAGATCACCATCGTGCCGAGAACGTCAGGCGCTCTCGGATATACGATGCAGGTGGACGAAGGCAATCATTACCTGATGAGTAAGGAAGAGATGGAAAATAAGATCGCTGCCTATACCGGCGGACGGGCAGCAGAAGAGATCATATTCGGCTCTGTGACGACAGGCGCGTCCAATGATATCGAACAGGCGACGAAGCTTGCGAGGGCGATGATCACGCAGTATGGTATGAGCGAGGAATTCGACATGGTGGCTCTGGAAGTACAGACAAACCAGTACTTAGGCGGCGACGCTTCCCTGGCCTGCTCGGCGGACACGCAGAAGAAGATTGACGAAAAAGTCGTGGAGCTTGTGCGTATGCAGCATGAAAAAGCAGCGCAGATCCTTCTGGAAAACCGGGAGAAATTAGATGAGCTTTCTCAGTATCTGTATAAGAAAGAGACGATTACAGGGGAAGAATTCATGAAGATCCTGAATTCCTGACCAAGAGGCAGAGGGGGAGAATCAATGGTTCTATATTATAGTTTACTGTACTTTTTTACATATGGATTCTTAGGCTGGTGCATCGAAGTCGCTTTCGCGGCAGTGAAGAACAGACAGTTTGTAAACAGGGGGTTCTTAAATGGTCCCCTGTGTCCCATCTACGGGATCGGGGTCTCTGCGGTGGTGCTGGTCTTAGATCCGTACAAAGACAATCTGGTGATCCTCTATGTGACGTCCGCGGTCCTTGTGACCGTGCTGGAATACGTCACAGGAGCGCTGCTGGAAAAGCTGTTTCATCATAAATGGTGGGATTATTCCAAAATGCCATGGAACATCAAAGGCTATGTGTGCATCCTCTTCTCTCTCATCTGGGGAGCTGCCTGCGTTGTGATCGTAAAGCTGATCCATCCGCTTATTCACAGACTTCTTTCGTTTATTCCGACAGTGGCAGGGGTTATCTTTCTTGTGCTGCTGTGTGCGGGGCTTACAGCGGATCTCTGCGTGACAGTAGCCGGCATCCTGAAATGGAACCGGCAGCTCGACGCTATGGAAGAGATGGCAGAAAAACTGCATGTCCTTTCTGAACAGATCGGGGAAAACATTTATAAAAATATGATGATAAACATTGAAATACAGGAAGAGGCAAAGAAGAAGGCAGAGGAAATAAAAGTCAGATATGATGAAATGATAGAAAAACAGAGCCGCATCGGAAAGCGGCTTTTGAAAGCATTTCCCGCCATGGAGTCAAGAAAGCATCCGTATCAGCTTTTTGAACTTAAGAACTATATAAAAGAAAAGGCAGAAACAATAGAAAAGAGAAAGGGGAAGAGACAGTAAATTATGGAGATGGCAGAGAGAAGATTTCCGGGAAATATTGATTTTTCCAATATCCCGAAAAATCATGTGGAGACGTTCATTCAGATGGAAAGGCTGTATATGCTCTATGACTGCGCGATACGGGAGACCAGGACGAAGCTTGAGAATCTGGATCATGAGATGAAATTCGTAAAGGAGAGAAATCCCATCCAGCATATCACTTCCCGGCTGAAAAATCCCAGGAGCATCATCGAGAAAATGAACCGATATGGTCTTGAGATCAGCGCGAAAAATATATGGGACAATATCACCGACGTGGCGGCGCTGCGCGTGATCTGCTCTTATATAGAAGATATTTACGCTGTGGCAGACATGCTGAAAAAGCAGGACGATGTATTTGTCCTAAAGGAAAAAGACTATATCAAACATCCGAAAGAGAGCGGATACCGAAGTCTCCATCTGATCGTGGAAACACCGGTTTTTCTCTCAGATGAAAAGGTGATGGTCAAAGTGGAGGTCCAGATCCGTACCATCGCCATGGATTTCTGGTCCAGCCTGGAACATCAGCTCCGGTATAAGACCGCCGCCAATGTGCCGGATGATATCAGAAAGCAGTTAAAAGACTGCGCGGAACGGGTGTACGGGCTGGATATGGAAATGGAGCAGATCTATAAAAAGATCGAGAGTGTGGATCCGTAAAATACTACTTTTTCTGCTCGTCCGGGAGGATCGCCCGCAGCAGGCTGTACTGGGAGGCGGCAAGCTCTTCTTTTGGCATCTTGTAATTGCTCTTGATCCAACGCAGGGTCGAGACAGTCAGCCCGCCGACACAGAAGGAGGATACGACCTCAGCAGAGCAGGGAAGAACCAGCCCTCTTTCTGTCTGATCTTTCAAAAATGCTGTTAACTGCCGCTCAAAAAAATCAAACAGGATATCAAGGATCTCTTCTTCCGGCTGAGCAGCGAAGGTATTATAGAAGAAACGATGATCTTTCTGGATATAATCAAGGATTACGGAGAGAAATTCCTCCGGAGAATGTGTCGCGATCAGAGCGTTCACTTCTTCTGTTTTGGATTCCAGACAGCAGGAGAGGAGATGGTACTTATCTTCAAAGTTCGCGTAAAAGGCAGAGCGGCTGACAAGGGCGCACTCACATAATTCATTGACGGATATTCGCTGGAACGCTTTCTTATGCAGAAGCTGCTCAAGGGTGTCCATCAACTCTTTTCTGGCAGGCGTCTTTCGGGTGGTTTCCATATGGGCTGCCTCCTTTCTCTTTATCAGAGTAAACGAAACGGAGGCAGGATGCAAGAGAAAAGAGGAATGAATTTATAAGGGATATTTTATCAACGCTTTATTTCATCAGTTCTTCGGTGAGTTTCAGGATCTCAGGTGCCAGACGCTGCCGTTCTTTCTTCGTGATCCGGGAATAGATGGGATAGGCAAGCCCTACGCCGATCAGTCCCACGATTCCTGTGATCACGCCGAGGACAAAGTATTTCTCCGCCCATACCATGCAGCAGCTCATACCGAAGCCTAAGACCAGTGTGCTGAGAATCCCGACGATGAGCGCGGCGGCGGTTCCTTTGGAAGTGACACTTTTGTCCAGGCGGCGGAGCTGTTCCATCTTATCCTCCTCGGGAGGAAGGTATTTCTTGCGGATCGCCTGCAGTTCCTCCTGCTGTCTGGCGGAGTAGGTATAGGAAAAGGATTCCGTAGTCCTTGCGTTTTCATTTGATTTTTTTTCTTCCATTCTTATCATTCTCCTGTTTCAGATTTCTGTTTCAGTTTTTTGGTGGAGCGCACGAGCATATGGATTGCCAGCCCGAGCACTGTGACGCAGACGGCAGCCCCGGTGGCAGCAGTCATTGTGAAGCGAAACGCGGGGTTATCATCGTCTCCGAAGGCGTTGAGCATTGCCGTCTCCAGAGAAAGCATGGACACAAGCGCCGATGCGAAGCTGATCTGCTTTGCCGCTGAGAGGATGGGGCTGTTGTATTTCCTGTACCGGATCACATTGACCACAGCGACCGTAAAAGCGGCAAAGGTGTAGGCTGCCATGGCGATGGTCGTGATATCGTGGTAAGTAAAGCCTCTGTTCTGGCATACCATGTAAAATGCGATCACCGACAGGGCGATGTCCATGAAGAGAAGGACAGCGCCGCACAGCCGGCAGCATCGGTATTCCAGGAACAGGTCTTTCCCAGGCGTGATCCTGCGGGCAGTCCCGAGCAGCGAGAGGCGTATCACCGCCAGGAGAAAATAGTACACGGCAAGTGCGTAAAACCAGACAGAGCGGTTGACAATGCCAAGCGCAAGCTGTAAAAGCGCGTAAAGGAGATTCATTCCCGAAGAGCCGTATAGGGACAGCTTTACGCGAACAGCCGCGTCTGAAAAATAGAGCATAACATAGCGGTTTTCTTCTTTTGCCGTCCGCACCTTGCGTATCAGAACCGGCACTCTCGCGCAGAGGATGGTCAGGGCATAAGCGGACAGCGCATAGGATAAGTACGTTACCGCAGGAGCTGCTGTATCCTCCATAAAAATATAGAACAGCAATGCCGCGGAGACAGGTACGAGCAGTATGGCAAGTGCGATATGAGGAAACAACAGTCTGATCAGGCTTTGCTTAAGTTTGCCCATCTGTAACCCTCCGCATCCTTACGGTAAATGTACTTCCTTTCCCGACCTCGCTGGAAACGGATACTTCACTTCCCGTAATATCGATGATCCGTTTTACAAGGGAAAGCCCCAGTCCGTTGCCGGAAGAGGCGTGGGAAGTATCTCCCTGATAGAATTTATCGAAAATATGCGCTCCAACCTCCTGAGATATCCCGCAGCCGGTATCGGTCACGGACACGACAGCGTCATTTCCCTCCACAGTCAGCGTAAGAGAGACCCTGCCGCCTCTTTCGGTGAATTTGATGGCGTTGGAAAAGAGGTTATTCCAGACAAGGCGCATCATCTTCCGGTCCGATCTTACGGTCACGCCTTCCGCCAGATCTGTATCGATCTCAAGTTCCTTTTGTTCCCACAGTTCCTCAAATCCCAGCAGACATTCGCAGAGCTGCTCGCCAAGATCATAATCCGTTGTGTCAGGGAAGATCTGCTGGTTCTCCAGCTTGTTCAGCTTCAGGATATTTGAGATAAGGTCTGAGAGCCTGCGTGCAGCCTCTGAAATGGCAGATGCATATTCCTTCCGCTTATCTGCGGCAAGATCAGGCTGGGAGAGGAGCGTGGCGTAATTCTGGATGACAGAGAGCGGCGTTTTGATCTCGTGGGATACATTCGCCGTAAAATCCGTGCGCAGCGTCTCGATACTTGAGAGTTCCTCTGCCATCCTGTTAAAGCAGGTGAAGATCTGATTAAAATTCTTGTCCGTGACAATACCGCTAAGCTCAGGGATGCGGACTGAAAAATCGCCCTGCATGAGCTGTTCCGCTGCCTGTGTGATCTGCCGCACCGGACGGTCAACCGTGAGCCTCCTTCGGATGGTGTCGATCAGCGTAAAGAGGAATGTCAGCAGGATGACATTGCCGAAGGTCAGCTTTGCCGCCGCGCTGATATTCTCCTCAGTCAGAGTGATGCTCATGGTGTCGGAGAGCGTGCGCAGAAAGATGCTCATACAGCAGGTGACGATAAAGGCAGTCAGCAGGAAAAAGAGAAAATAGTTCCTTACATGGGTCAATATCCTTTCTCGCAGGTTTCTTTTTTGCAGGCTTCTTTCGCGCAGGCTCTTTTCCCTCCGGTTCATTTGATCACCGCCTTATATCCCAGCCCGTGGACCGTCACGATCTCAAAATCATCGCAGCCGGAGAACTTATCACGGAGCTTTGTCATATACACATCCACAGTCCTCGGTCCCGAGGCAGTGCCGCTGTCCCAGAACTCATCCATAAGCTGGGAGCGGGTAAAGGCTTTCTTCGGGTAGGAGAGCAGCTTATAGAGCAGGTTGAACTCCCGCACTGTCAGAGGAACCTCTTCCCCGTCCACATAGGCAGAGTGCTCCTCCGCATCCAGGATCAGACTGCCCGCGGTCAGCCGTTTGCTTGCCGCGATCCCTGCCCGCCGAAGCAGAGCGCCGACGCGCAGCAGCAGCTCGTTGAGGTCGATAGGCTTTACCATATAGTCGTCGATCCCCGTCTGGAAGCCTCTCTGCTTGGAAGCAAAATCATCGCGGGCAGTCATGAAAAGGATGGGGATCTCTTTGTCCAGCCCGCGTATGGTTTTCGCGAACTCAAAGCCGTCGATCCGGGGCATCATGATATCCGAGATGATCAGGTCAAAGACCATGCCCCCGTACATGGCGTCGTAGGCGTCGTCCGCCGTAAGACAGCCAAGCGTCTCATGTCCGTTTTGCTCAAGAAAAGTGCAGACCGTGCGGTTCAGCTCGCGGTCGTCCTCCACAACTAATAGTTTAAACATCAAAATGCCTCCTGACATGGTTTTCTATATCTTAACATAGAATTAAGACTAACATACGAATGTTAAAGTTTTGTTTACATTTGCTCTCGTTCCTCCTGCTCCCGTGCCAGACGGATCTTTGCCTCCTCCACGGTTTCCCCGTCCTTTGTCAGGAACTGGTCCACGAACTTATCCGAAATGGTCTGGAAACCGCTGACAACCCCGTTTTCAATCTTCTTGTAACCTCCCACGACACCATTTTCAATCATCTTATATCCACTTGTAACACTCTCCGCGATCTTTTCATTCGCGGCAACGAATTTTGACTTCGCCATTTTCCTTTACCTCCTTGTGTATTGAAGCGTGTGCGTCCTTGTAAAGAGAGGGCAGCACCGGCGCTAACCTCTCATGATCGTGTCGCTGAGCGCGATGATCCTGCCTGCGTATTTCTTGCGGCGGCTGCCAAGCATCCCCTTATAAATCGGATAGTTTACAAGCGCCATCACCATGCCTGCCACGCCGATGGCAATGCCCGGCGCCATGGCATCATGCATGCCGATCACAGAGCCGATATCCGTCATGATAAGGCTCATGCCGCTGCCCATGATGAGCGCGCTGAGAGTGCCGAATACTCCGGCAAAGATATTGGCGGGCTTTTTTACCATCTTATCCAGCTTCTTCAGTTCATCAAGCTGAGTGTGCTCCTTCTCCGTGTACTGGGTGCGGATCTTCCGCACGAGAAATTCCTGATCGTTTTTGTTCATTGTGATTTACCTTCTTTCTTAAATTTATGGTTATATTGTGGAGGGGAGGTGTTTTTGAAAGTTTGAGATTTTGTTAGAGAAATGTTAAAAAGTACGGTTTCCATATAATCCGCGCGGTTGACAGGAAAATGCTGAAAAATCTGTCAACCATGCGGGTTTTAAGGCATATAAAAACATTGAAAAGCATTTAAAAACATATATAAAAATAGGAACGGTTTACAACACGTTTGCAACAAATCTATAGCTTAATTTTTTCAATCTGTTTTCGCAGATCCTCGATCTCCCTATGTCCATAGACCCTGTTAGTGATATCTTCGAATTTATGACCCAACATCCGCTTTCTGTCATTCTCGCGGACCTCATATTTTTCACACAGGCGGGAAAAAGTATGCCGGCAATCGTGAGGAGTATGTTTTTCAATCCCTATGGACTTCAGCGCTGCATACATGCTGTCCCTGAATTCTTGGTCACAGGTCGTTATAAGCTTGCCGTACCTCTTTATCCTCCGTTTCACAAGGGGCAGTATGGCAGGATGGATCGGAACAATCCGACCTACTCCAGCCTCAGTTTTTACGCCGCCTTTGAAGTACAGGTCATCAAAGTTTATTTCGAGAGACCTGTATGCGCTGATCCGGAAGCCGGAGTAGCACATGATCAGAACGAACTCTATGACCTCATCCTTTTTATTATCCCAGAGAATCTTCAGTTCCTGATCGGAGAATGGGATGCCGTGTTCGTCATCGTCCTCAATCTTAATTTTTGCAAATCGCGAATATCCTTTATCAAAAATATCATTCGCAAGAGCGTACTGGTCCATCTGTCCAAACAGGGTCTTCGGTAGCTCAGCAGAGGAGTGTGAGAGACGGTTAGCCACATCGTCGATCACCTTCTGAAAATCCTCTTTGCGCAAATCCTGATATGGCTTATCATGCAGAGTTGAGCTGTTCTTGTACGCGGCTATCATACTTCTTTCCATGCTTGTCTTCTTTCCAGAATGACCATATTCTTGCCCGAACTTATCAAGATAATATGCTCGGAATACCTCTTCAAACGTCATCTTCTGCTCGGACTCGATCGACAGCACTGCTTTATTGTAGTCTGCGATCATCGCTTGAAAGAATTTCGTGTCAAGCACCTGTTGCCCGCGCATCTCCTGCTCAATCCGGACCTCATCTCCAGGTTTGTACGTCCCGGCGCGGTAGGAGACCAGGACTGCGAGCCCGACCATCCTGTCGCTCACGTAACACAGCGCAGGAGGCGTTTTCTTTGCGCCGGAGTCATATTCTTCAGTTGCGGGCGGATAGACGCCGTAGGGGTTTCTGCGGCCCTTGCCGAGGTATCGTATCTGACCGCACTCAGTAGCCATTCGGCAATTTAGGGTATTTCTTGCTTCGTGGCATAATTATCACCTTCTTTCTTATTTGGGTACAAAAAAGACAGCCTGTGCTCTTGCAGGCCGTCACCGAAGATGATACAATATGTCATGTGTTAAACTTTTGTGTGTCCATCTTCGGATATGCATTGGGTCGCCCGGTATTACCAGTGCCGGGCGGTTTTGTTATTCTAAGCGTTTTAAGTCTTTTGCGTTCTCACTTGTTATGACAGACTTTCCGGTCTGGTTTTCAAGATTTATTCTTGCTGATTTTGCAACTGCACCGCCTTTTCTTGCGATTTCTTTATTCTCTTCTAAACCTTCGGGATTTTGTGCCTTTGATATTTCTGTTGTGGATGCTTCTGCCAACATGGTTAGGATTAATTCCATGTTCGACATATTGTCCCGGAGATTTTCTTTTTTGAGATTTTTAAGCTGCTTATATTCTTTTGTCTTCATGTCCGACCATGATTGGGATATTTCATCCGTCAGTATGGCATACTCCTGACCTTTTACACCGGTGCGTTTCCATTCGTCTGTAAGGTCTTTTCTTACCTCAATAGATTTTAAACGTTGGTTGATCCATGCATCAGAATAGCCCTTTTTCTTGTAATAATATAGCGCGCGGTCTATTGCCTGTTCTGGATCAGACATTTCGTCAATCCTGTCTTTTCCTATACTTGCAAGCCACATTTTGAATGGTTCGGCTTTGGGAGAAGGAATAGACTGAATAATACGCAACAACTGCTCGGTATTGGCAACGTCAGTCAGTCTCTTTTTGCCATCCGCCGCCGTCATCTTCAACTGGTGACAATTTGTCACCGTTTCATTTCCTTCTTCTTTTAATCTTTGTTTCAGTTTATTCCAATATTTTCTGCCGTCCACGCTATCGGTTAAAATTTGACAAACGTCAACGATAGAGAAATACCATTCTTCTTCATCTTCATTCCATGCAGTGCGGACTTTTTTATCTTCGAATAACTTTATTGATGTGTTGATGTTCTGTTCTTTTCTTGTAACACGCTTCTTTAATTCATTTAACTGGTCTTCGAATTCGCTCATTAGTTTCACCTTCTTTCTGTTGTAGGAGCTCTGGTGCGCCAACATCAGGGCGGTTGACTTTTTACGTACATTTGCTATAATGTACTTAACAGGACAGCCGGAAGGTGAGTGCAGGTCACCCGACCCGGCGTAACTAAAAGCTATAAAGAATAGCCGTCAGCTTTGCAAGGGCAGGACGGCTATTTTTTATGCGTATAATTCAGAATGGCTAAGATCAGTATAGCAACGCTTACGATCAGGCTAAGTTCTTCATATGTACTCATAATCACCACCTTCCGCAGGATTCTCGGAACGGGTGAGAGCACGTCCCCCGGCTGCCCGGTTAAATGCATTATTCTTTTGTGACTGCCCCGGCGGCTCGGGGAGTGCCGGGGCGGGTTTTTATTTACTTTGACGCTTCATTTTCTGGCTGATGCGATATTGCTCGGCATTAGGCACATCGATGAACTCTACTGTTTTGTCAAAATTCTTTTTAACAACCTCTTTTATTTCGTCTAATGTAACATTGAAGAACTCTCGCCTTGTATTGACCATATTAAGCTTTCTGTCCTCAAACGCTTTATGTAACGCGGCTTCGAGAGCCGGTGCATCATCAGAGAATATCATTGCGTGTACGTCAAAATTAAATGGTACAGATGCATCCCCCAGTTCGTCAATACGATCCTGGGGATCGAGACGGCGCGTCATACCTATTTTATAGACATTTTCCCCAAAGGCACCGATATTTGAAATTACATATACATATCCAGCACGCTGATTGGCTTCCCTGTAATCAATATCCTTCATAGCTTTATCAATATCCCGAAGCTGAATTTCAAGTTCGGATTTTTTCTGAATCAGATCGGCATCGTCAGGTGAGGATTCTAATTGTTTTAATAATTTTTCGTAAGCCGTTTGATAATGTGTCTGTTCTTTCTCTATTTTCTTTCGCTGAGCTTCGATTTCTTTTTGAAGTTTCGCAGCTTCCCGCATTTCGGCGCGAGCGGCTTTTTGAGCATCCTTTTCTTCCTGTTTCTTCTGCTGATACTCAAAAGCAAGTGTAAGTTCTTCTATTTTGGAATTTATATAATTCGGAGCGATATACAAAGACATCATGATTCCGAGTTTTTGTATAGATTCAGCTGATTGTCTGATTTTTTTCAAAGACATTTCGTAATTATTGTATTTAACTCTTGTTATGACATCTTCACAATCGCTGTTGAATGCGCGTAAGAAAAGTTTTTTCATATCTTTAATCATCTTGTTTCCTTTACTCTTGCTTCCATCAACGGTCCATGTCTTAGATCCAAATATAGCAGTATCTTTTTTTATCATTTCTTTTTGATTTGCCCTTATCCGATCCAAAGCGGTTTTGTACAAATCCGAAGAAACAAAATTATATCTTGGAGTATACAATCCAAAATCTTGATATGTAATTGCATCTTCAAAGAAAATAGCCTCTTTTTTCATATCCGCGATTGATGCAGATAGCTTATCCACGGCTTTTTCCAGCTTTTCTTTTTTGGCTTCAAGTTCAATTATGTGTGTATTCAACGCGGCGGCATCCTGCATTTCAGGAGTCAACAATTCCTTTAAGCCTTCATTTTCTTTTTTGATTTTTCCTGCATTGAAAATGTCCATAATTCCCATAAGCTTTCTCCTTTTCTCTCGTATTTTCCGAGAAACACCACATTCCTTATAAATGCGCAGATGCCTCAATTTCTTGTACGTCTGCCTTTTCAAAATCCCGTCCTGTAATGTGACGGATTGCATGATTGATAGCCTCTAATCGTTTACTATCGCAAAGATTGCTGTTGATGAAAATGGTGAATGACCCATCTTCATTTTCAGTTATTGCTTCATTGACAGTCATTCCATCTATGAAGAATACCTGGTAATCAAAACTCATTGTCTCCACGTTCTTTCCTCTTTAATGCCATGAGCATATCATAAGTTGTTTTTAAATCCTCTGGCGAGGCATCTTTTGCCGCGTCGAACAGCACACGGAGATCTTTGTTTTCAAAAAGAGCCTGTGCCATTTCAGCGGTTTCTTCGTTTAAATAATATTTTTCACCGCCTTCCTTTTCTTCACCTGTCATAAGATATTCTACTGATACACCCAGATAATCGGATATCTTTTGCATCTTATCCTGTTTAGGCGTATATCTTCCGGCTTTCCAATCTGAAAAAGTAGATTTTGTAATTCCTGCTCCTTTGGCTACATCAGAATCCTTTAATTCACATTTATCTCTTATTTCGCAGTAACGCTCATATGCACTTTTAGCCATAATACTCCTTTCTTTGAAATAATTCAGATTTCTGTACAAAAAGCGCTTGACAAATACAGATAACTGTACTATGATATAGCCACGAAGTTCAGAAATCAGTACGAATTATCCTAACAATATATCCTTAAGGAGATTATAACTGATTTCCGAACTAAAATCAACATTAAGTTCGGAAAGGAGGAAACATATTTTAATGTACAAAAAATATGAAGAACTACGTGATAAAACCGGAGTAACTGATTATCGGGTAGCTATGGATACAGGTATTCCTAAATCTACATTCTCCGAATGGAAATCAGGGAGAAGTAAACCTAAATTAGAAAAACTTGTAAAAATAGCCGACTACTTCGGAGTATCTATCGAATACTTCCTTGAGTAGTGTAGCAGAAAGGGTGTACAAAAAACTGGACATCGTAGAAAACCGCGATTCAGGAAAGGAGGAGCAGGATGGAAAATAGCAGAGAAAAAGAAATACTCTGCCAGCAACTGGAATTACTGGCAGAGCGTTCTAAAAACTGTGATGCTGTTGCCCTTGCAGGCATTACATCAGCTATGATTTCACTTTATTCTTTATTGTCATCGAGTGATTTCACGGTCTGATATACAGTTTTGATCATGCCTGTGACATCTTTCCCTTTAAGAGGAGCTAAGTTGTCACGACTGAACCATGATGTGATAAAAGCGTTTGCTACTTCAATCGTAAGTTCTTTATCAGTTTTGGACATTTTGACATCTCCTTTCATCAGACTCGGCTCCACCACAAAGCCTGTAAGGAGATTATATCACAAGGAGGTGATAGCAAGAATGAGCGAAAAAGAGAAACAGAACATTGCAGAGATGGTCGAGACAGCTAAGTATCTCGCGGAGAACGATCCGCAGGGACTTCTGATTGCTCGGAGCAACATGAACATTTTAAAAGCCCGAGCGGACATGGAAAAACAGGACAAGCAGAAGGAGGTGGTATAGATGCCAGAGATCATTAACGCGGCAGGCATTGCCCGGATAATCCGATGTAGCCCAATCCTGGTGCGGCACAAGATGCGAATGGGAGAGTGGAAATTTGGGCGTGTGATCCCGCCGCCGCATAAGGGCGGGCAATACAAATACGAGGCGACAATCACGGAGGTCGCGAAGTATATTGACATTCCCCGTGAGGAAGCAGAGAGGAGGTTGAAGGAGGCATGGAAGAACTAAAACCACAGCTACAGGAGCTGAGCGCGATCAACCCACAGCGGGCAGGTATGAGGACCATCACAGGCCGGCTGCCGAGATACCAGATCACAGGCAGGCAGTACCGCAGGATGCTCCGCCAGGCATGGTTTACGGCAGGAGTCGAGCTGGGGATCATTATTGTACTGTCCGTGGCGCTGTATATCGCCCAGGCGGGACCGGTTTGAAAGGAGGTGCAGAAAATGAATGAAAAAGAATTTGAACATTACCTGCAGCGTACAAAGGAAGTGCTCAAGTTAGAGAGAGTGAATGATATAGGATCAAGAATGGCGCGTCTGTCCGGCTGGATCGGCGGGAGCGGGGATAAGGTGTTTACAGGGGATCAGATCAAACGCTTGTTCGATCTTGCGTTCGAAGAATAAAAAAGCACCTCACATATGCCCGGCAAGGCGTGAGGCGCACTACAAAATTATCAATTAT
>CAUEYX010000048.1 GCA_959022495.1 uncultured Lachnospiraceae bacterium
CTGGAGCTGACAGAACTGATCGATCTGAGTAAGTACGTGGAGGCCGGACAGGCAGAGTACCTGGCCGCGAAGGAAGCCGCTGAGGCAGTGATGGCGGACGGCGACGCGATGCAGGCTGAGACGGACGAGGCGTGGAGCCGGCTGGTTGAAGCTATGGAGGCCCTCAGGCTGAAAGCGGATAAATCCGTACTTCAGGATCTGATCAGCCAGATGGAAGGCCTGGACCTGAGCGGATATACGGAAGAGAGTGTGACCATGTTCCGCGCGGCGCTGGCATCGGCGAACAGCATCTTTATGGATGAGACATTGTCCGTGGATGAGCAGGCCAAGGTGGACGAGGCAGTGATCGCGCTTCAGGCAGCGTATGACGGTCTCATGAAAGCCCAGGGAGGCGGAACGGAGACTCCGGGCGGCGATACGGATGATCCGCAGAACCCGGGAGGAAGTGACACAGATGATCCACAGACTCCGGATGGAGACAGCCAGAGTGGGGATCAGCAGACAGCCGGAGGCTCGGACAGCGGCGCGCAGGGCAGCACAACAGCGGGACAGGCGCAGAAGACGGGCAGCGGAGCTGTTCAGACCGGAGATGATGCTTCGGCCGCGGCGGCAGGCATGATCCTTCTCCTTTCAGTTGGAGCAATTCTGCTTGTAGTGAGAAAAAGAGTGAGACTCTAAAAAATAGGAAGATAGGGTTGTAAAGCCAAAATACAAAAATAGGGAAGGGCAGCGTAGTCAATGCGCTGTCCTTTTCTTATGGCGTCTTTATCTTCCGCATTCCTTCATTTGGAAAGCTTACATCAGGAAGTTGTAAGGCATTAAAGAAAAGAATATACAGTCTTGTATTGGAATTATAAAAAACGACATGAACCGTATAAACATGTCGGAATAAGATTAGATGTCATAGTTCGGCTTTGAGTATAATGTATATAAAAGGCAGGAAATATCGAAAAAAGGAGGCGGATTATACAAAGAATAAATTTCTGTTCTGCGAAATCTATGGAGAAAGAGAGAAAAATATGAGAAAGAGGTGTATCAGATTGGCACCTGCGGCAATTGCCGCAACGGCTGGACTGTGCCTGGCGGCAGCAATGTTGTCGGGCGGCAGTACAGTACAAGCGGCGGAGCTTCCGGATTCTGTAATCATCCAGGCACAGGAGGGGACGATCCGTTCCGCAGGTGCCGGGGAGAATACGGACGGACCGGACGGGAATGCTGTGGGTGGAAATTTTCAGGCAGGGGACAGTATTGTCTATGAGGATATTGATTTTGATAAGGCATGGAATACCTGCCTGGTTGAGATTGCGGCGTCAGCCGAATCAGACGGGAAAACAGTGGAGCTCCATCTGGACAGCGGGGACGGCACGCTGATCGGGACAGTGGAGATTGACGCCACAGGTGACATGACGCTGTTCGGGGACCATTACGCGGAGCTTGAGAGTGTAGAGGGAACACATGACCTCTGCCTGGTGTTCCCACAGGACACAGAGGCGAATCTGGATTTCTTCTCTCTGTCTGCCTATAACGGTGAAGAGACAGAAGAGGAGAAGGCGGATCGGCTCCAGTGGTTCCGGGACGCGAAATTCGGACAGTTTATCCATTTTGGCGCGTATTCCTACGCGGAGGGAGAGTATGAGGGAAGACGCCCCAACGGAGGCGCTGAGTGGATCATGAAACTGCTCCAGATTCCAAAAGCGGACTACGCGGAAGACATCGCGAAGAACTTTAACCCGAAAGAATTTGACGCGCAGGAATATGTTGACCTCGCAAAAGAGACGGGGCAGAAGTACCTTGTATTTACGACCCGCCACCACGAAGGCTTCAGCATGTTCGAGACAGAGATTAATGAGTTCAAGGATTATCAGCTCTCTACATATGGGGATTACGATGGGGAAGACCCGGTAAAAGCGCTGTCAGACGCCTGCCATGAGGCGGGAATTGCCTTTGGTACTTACTACAGCCTGCCGGACTGGCATGATAAATCCCAGGATAATTATGATTCTGTCATGCATGAAGAGATGAAGGCGGACTATATCCAGAGGCTGAAAGGACAGATCCGGGAACTGATCGAGAAGTATGACCCGGACATTCTGTGGTTTGACGGCAACTGGATGAGCTGGTGGACGGATGAAGACGCGGTGAGCATGTATGAGTATACCCGTACCTTAAAACCGTCGATCATTACCAATAACCGTGTGGGGACAAAGAGCATTATGCGGGGTGATTATGGGACGCCTGAGCAGTCGATTCCCGCCACGGGATTTGATTACGCGTGGGAGAGCTGCATGACCTTGAACGGTACATGGGGCTATAAATATTATGATACAAACTGGAAGAGCGCGGATACGGTGATCACCAATCTGGTGGATATCGCCTCGAAAGGCGGGAACTATCTGCTCAATATCGGCCCGGACGCGGACGGGAATATCCCGGAGGCGACAACGGAAATATTTAAAGAAGTGGGTCAGTGGACGAGCATATACGGAGACAGCATCTATGGCGCTTCCAACACCTGCTATGAGGAACTTCCCTCCAATGTGAAGGCAACGACAAAAGAGGGGAAAGTATATCTGCATCTTCTGGACTATAAAGGAGGCACCCTTCTGACCCTTCCGAAACTGAAAAATGAAATTCAGTCCGTCAAAGTCATGGGAACGGATACGAAGGTGGAGTATGATCTGCTGAAGGCTCAGATGGTGCTGCATCTGCCGGATATAGAGGGCAGTGAATATGACACTGTCATTGAGATGGATGTGACCGGTGTGCCGGAAGCGGAAGGTTCGATTTATCCCAATATTGCGGCAGAAGCGTCTGACGTGATCGCGGATAATATCTACAATTCTTCCTACAGCGGCTGGAAAGCCATTGACGGGGATGCCAGCACCCGCTGGGCGACCAAAAACGGTACCTCAGAGGAGACGCTGACCCTTGTATTTGACGAACCGGTGACCGTGAATCAGTCTGTGATGACTGTATACGGCGGCACGAATAATAGCATTACAAAATACCGAATTGAATATCTGGATGAAGACGGCGTTTGGCAGAACGCGTATGTGAGTGATACACTGAACAAACAGACATCCACCACAAAAGTGGAGGCGGTATTTGATGAAGCGGTTACGTCCACCCAGATCCGGCTCCATATATTAGAGGCGCAGAATCCCTCTGTCTGGGAGTTTGAATTATACAATAAGGAAAACTACGAGATCGCGATCACAGCGCCCGGAGCTTCCCAGATCGTGAGCGAAGTACCTTTCACAGTCAGCGGGACAGCAGACGGCGGAGAGAAAGTGAAGCTGACGGTAAGAGGAGACGGATTTGAACCCCGTGAATATGAGACTGAAGTGGCGGAAGATGGGACCTGGTCCTGCCAGATCAGCCTGGAAGAAGGCTGGGTGCTGGGGACGGTGGACGCGGCGCTGATTGACGCGGACGGAGAGACCGTGGCGGTGACAGACTGTACACCGCACGTGCGCAATCTGGGTCCGAATTTGGTGAGCGCAGCGCAGATGAACCGTTCCTCCGCGTATGTGGGCTCGCAGAGTTATGACGCCGGCCGGGCAGCGGACAGCGACCTGTCTACCCGCTGGGCGCCGCTGGATAATGACGCGGCTCCATGGCTGGAAGCGGATTTCGGCGCAGAGAAGACATTTGATACGGTCATCCTGAGTGAGTGGATGGATGGCAGCGCATACCGCTGCACAGGGTACAATATCCAGTACTCTCTTGACGGAAATGATTGGAGCACCTTCTGTGAAGGGACGTCCATCGGTGAGGAGAGCATCATCACCGGAGACGCGGTGAGCGCGAGGTACGTGCGCGTGAACCTGACGGGTTCCGCCAAGGCCGCGCCGGCAAGTCTCTATGAATTCGAAGTTTACGCGGCAGAGGCGGATCAGGAGCCGGAGGAGGACGTGTCAATCGAAGGGCTGGACAGCCTGTATGGATTTAATGAAGGGGCCGTCTCCTATCCCAAGGCAGGCAGGGAGGACCTGGCGAAAGGGAAGACGGTGATTGTATCCAGTGAACATAACGCGAACTTAACATGGAACAAGATCACGGACGGTAATGCCTACGCGTCTGGAAGCGGGACAGATACCAGCCGCTGGGCGCCCCGCGGGTATGGACAGAATGACCTGCTGGAAGGGTACGGTTCCGACAGACAGGCAAAAGGCGATACGCACATGTGGGAGTTCGCGGCTGTGGACCTGGGCGAAGTAATGACCCTGGACGAGATTGACATCTATTTCGCGGAACTGCCCGGCTCCTACCGGGTATACCTGTGGGATGGAGAGAACCCGGTGAACCCGGATGGGACGGCATTTACCGGGGAGATTAACGGAACATATACAGAGAAGCTGAACATCACGAGCAATACGGCGACAGCGAGATATAAGGATACATTTTTCCATCAGTTCCTCCCGGAGAGTTTCCGGATAACAGAGGAGCAGACGGCAGCAGGAAAAACATTTGAAAACGCGGAGGGCTTCCGGCTGATCCGGGAATTTTCCTACGAACTGACAAGTACGGCCAATACACAGAAAGCGGATGTCATTCAGCTGGCAGAGCCTGTGGAGGCAAGATATATTATCTATGAGCAGACGGGAACCCACAACAGCCTGGGAGTATTTGCCGGGTCTATCCGCGGCCTGGCGGCATACGCGCCCCAGAGCGGCGATGCCATCAGCGTTGTGTCCCCGGCAGGAAATTCCAACAAGCTGCTGGACCTTGAGGAAGATGGTACCTTTACGATCTATGGAACCTATTCTTCGGAAAAGAAAGGAAGCCTTGATCTGGAGGTTACGGCGGAAGGACCGGATTTTTACAGTGGAGAGAGTACAGAAGTTACGGCGGATGTGTCAGACATCCAGTTCAGCGATGACGGAACATGGACCGCGAAAGTACATGCTGTCAAGATCTACGGAAACATGACACTGAACACATTTCTGATGAGGGATGGGGAGAGTGTGGCAGAGGCATCGGTGTCAAATCTGATTTACCGCGGGGCGTACAACCTCGCGCGGTCAGAGGGCGCGAAGCCGATCACGGTGGGGTCCCATCCGAGCTATCCCGCCAGCCGGCTGACAGACGGAGTATTCGCGCCACAGGATAATAATACCCGATGGTCTGTCACCACGTCGGATAAGGTGGACGGGGAGTCCGCGGCGAATGTATGGCTGGGCGTCGATCTGGGCGCGGACAAGACGTTTGACCGGATCGTTCTCACAGAATGGCAGAGCCGTACATCCGGATTTGTGATTGAGTACGCGAAAGACGGAGAGATCGAAGATCCGGACAATAACCTGACCTTAAACGCGGAAGGATGGACCACGGTTAAGACGGGCAGCACCATCGGCACTGAGAAAGTGATCGATTTTTCCGAGGCGGTCACAGCCCGCTATGTGCGGGTGCGCACGACAGAATATTCGTCAGTACAGCCCGGTTTCACAGAGATCGAAGTGTACAAGGCAGACAACCCTGTGATTGACGCGGACGCGCTGGGGGCGCCCAAGCTCCCGGATGGAGACAGCGGCGTGGTGAATCTTCCAGAGATCGGAAACGGGACTGTGAAGCTCTACGGCTCCGATAATAAACAGATCATTGACATGAAAGGCAATTTCTATCGTCCGCTTGTGGATATGTCTGTCAATGTGATGTATGAGGCGGAGATTACAGAGAGTGGAAGAGTCAGCTATAGTGAAAAAGATACCACAGTCAAAGTACCGGGAAGATACGAGGACAGCGGTGTAAACCCGGCACCCCAGGTCGTTCCCGCGATCCGTGAATGGTATGGGTCTGAAACGGGCGGAGACTTTATTTTGAAAGACGGGGCGAAGATCGCGGTGAGCGGCGGAGCTCCGGCAATATCAGCCGCGGTAAAGACGAAAAGCTTCTTCGCGGATATGCTCGGATTTACCCTTGTGGATGACACAGCGGCGGGCGAGGGCGGCATTGAGATGATCTATGATAACAGCCTTCTGGCAGAATTGGGAGAAGAGGGATATTATCTTACGATCGATGATAAGATCACGATCCGTGCCGGCTCGGAAACCGGGCTGATGTACGGCGGTGTCACAGCCGCGCAGATCTTTTACGCGTCGGACGACAACCGCACAGCGCCGAGAGGCGAGGCGCGCGATTATCCGAAGTACGAAGTGCGCGGCGGCATGATCGATGTAGGCCGTACGTATTTCCCGCTGGATTATCTGGAGGAAGTGGGACGTTATATGGCGTGGTATAAGCTGAACACGCTTCAGGTACATTTAAGCGACGGATGGGATAACACGGGATATGCCGCGTTCCGTCTGGAGTGCGATACGTATCCTCTTATAAAATATAGTGGAAACGCAGGCAGCCCGGGAGGGGAGAACGAGGGGTACTATACGAAAGACGAGTACCGCCAGTTCCAGAAAAATCTGCTGCAGTACGGTGTGGAAGTCATTAATGAGATTGATACGCCGGCGCATTCCATGATTTTCGGACGGCTCACTGAGGAAGAGGGACGGCCGCCCATGAGAACCGCGGCCCACATGAATGTGGATACAGAAGAGAACAGGGCAGAGGTAGAAGAATTTGTCTTGAATCTGATCGAAGAGTATACCACAGGCAGCGACCCGGTATTCATCAACGGGACCGTATCCTTCGGCGGGGACGAGTACAGCGGAAGCGCGGACGCCCTTGCGGAATACAGCATGGATATGATCGAGAGGCTGCGTGAAAGAGGGCTGAACGTGCGCATGTGGAGTTCAGGTTCTACACTGAGCAGCTGCGTGGATACTGAGCTGATCCGTGATCCCAATGTCCTGATCAATATCTGGCATCCGGCAGAACTCGCGTCCGGCGGCGGTGTGAAAGCCGCTTACGAGAGAGGATACAATGTGATCAACACCTGTAATTTCCTCTATATTGACCCGGCGAATTATAACGGATATCCGGACCGCTACGGCGGAGTGTACTATCAGGACAGCGCGAACCCGTCCGACTATACATTTGAACACATCTATGACGTATTTAACGTAAATAATACTTACACCCCGCGGAGGGGGAACGCCGGATCTGCTCTGATGCCGCTTGCGCATCCGCAGACAAAGGGCGCGCAGTTTGTGCTCTGGAATGACATCGCGTCCTATAATGGAGGTCTGTCGGAGTTTGATTTGTTCGACCGGTTCCGTGAAGGGGTGATGATGGCATCTGAGAAGACATGGTACGGCGAACAGACGGAAGGACAGACATGGGAGACCTTCGAGGAACGCATTGACAAACAGTGGGACCGCGCGGCGGGAACCAACCCCGCGCGCTTTGTGGAGAGCATCGGGGATATTGTGGCGCAGTATGATTTCAACGACACGGACAATACCCTTGCGGATGGTTCCGGAAATGGGTATGACGCGGAAGTGACCGGAGCTTATGAAGAAGACGCTTCCGGCATCCGGCTGACCGGTGAGGACACGGGCATAAGCCTGCCCTTTGATTCCATCGGGTTCCCGTATTCCGTGAATATCAAAGCAAAGCTTGTGGATGTGCCGGAGAATACCATTCTCTTTGACGGTGAGGACGGCACCCTTTACGCCAACTTTAACGGTACGGGCAATCTGGGCTATGTCCGCGGTGAGTATGGACTGGAATATCACTTTGAATATAAGGATCTGACCACAACCATTGTGGGAACAGAGACACAGCCCATTACGTTGGAAGAGCCTCTTGTGGAAGACGTGCCGGAGAATCTGATCAAGGCGGATGAATGGTTCGACCTGACACTTGTGACGGAACAGACGTACCCGGTTCACAGCAATACAAGCGCACAGTTCCGCGGCGTTCAGAGCTGGACAAATGTGGCGCTCTATGTGAACGGTGAGCGGATTGTCGGCAGGGCGGCAAACGTATGGATCAACAATGGAAAGAAATTTATCAATTCCGGAAGCGTGGGTAAGAGGAGCAATACACAGTATGACTCCACATCCTTCGTGCTTCCGACAGAGACCATCCTTCCGCAGGATGGGGCTGTAGTAAACAGCCTTTCCATCTATAACCGCAATTTGACAGAGGATGAAGTAAAAGCGCTGTATGAGAAGAATGTTCTGGTTGAGTTTGAATCCAATGGCGGTTCTGTTGTCAAGTCGCTTCAGCCGGGAATCGGACAGACATTCAGCGCGCCGGAGACCCCGGTAAGAGAAGGATATAACTTCGCAGGCTGGTATAAAGATCAGGAATTAAGCCGGCAGTGGGATTTTGCCGCGGATACAGTCAGCGGCGATACCATCCTCTACGCGAAGTGGGAGGAAGAAGAAGAACCGTCTGAACCGGTGAGCAAGAAGACGCTGGAGTATTTCCTGAACCAGGCGAAAGGCTATGTGGAAGACGGAACCGTCAGCGGGCTGGTCGAATCCGTTCAGCAGCTGTTCACAGACGCCATCGTAAAAGGCGAGGCGGTGATGGCAGATGAAGACGCCACCAGAGAGGAAGTGCTGGACGCGGCAGAGGATCTGATGCTTGCCATCCACGCACTGAACATGAAGGCAGCGGACAAGACGGACCTTGAGATGGCGCTGGAGCTGACAGAACTGATCGATCTGAGTAAGTACGTGGAGGCCGGACAGGCAGAGTACCTGGCTGCCAAGGAGGCGGCAGAGGCTGTGATGGCAGACGGCGACGCGATGCAGGCCGAGACGGATGCGGCGTGGAGCAGGCTGGCTGAAGCCATGAATGCTCTCAGGCTGAAAGCGGACAAATCCGTACTTCAGGATCTGATCAGCCAGATGGAAGACCTGGACCTGAGCGGATATACGGAAGCGAGTGTGACCGTGTTCCGCGCGGCGCTGGCATCAGCCAACAGCATCTTTATAGATGAGACATTGTCCGTGAATGAACAGGCCAAGGTGGACGAGGCAGTGAACGCGCTTCAGGCAGCATACGATGGGCTTGCGAAAGCCCAGGGAGGCGGAACGGAGACTCCGGGCGGCGATACGGATGATCCGCAGAACCCGGGAGGAAGTGACACAGACGATCCGCAGACTCCGGGAGGCAGTGATTCGGATAATCCGCAGAATGCTGGCGGGGACAGCCAGAATGGAGACAGTCAGAGCGGAAAACATCAGACCGCCGGAGAAAAGGACAGTGCACAGGACGGCGGAGCCGTTCAGACCGGAGATTATGCTCCGATCGCGCCGGCAGTTCTGCTGCTTGTCCTCTCAGCCGGAGCGATTCTGATCGCGGCAAGAAAAAGAGTGGGGCGATAAGAGTGTAGTAAGACGGGCTGATAGAGTCTGAATATAGGAATATTGAGAAGAGGCTGGCGCAAAAGCAGAGGAATCATCTACTGGAGTATTCTAGATGATAAATCGCTTTTGCGGCAGCCCCGACTTTTATTTCACGCGGAGTCTTCTTTTATACCTGAAAAGCAGAGGACAGGCTTAGAAGAACCCGTCAACCGTGGCACAATTTGATGTGCCTGATAACGAAAAATACCATAAATTTATAACGAATTTGGTCAGGGATATCACCTGGTTCCCCATTAAATTCAGGGCCTTGCCGGTTTGTATTTCTTTCCGGATCAGCTGAGATCTTCCGCCAGTGAAGCCACCAGCTCAGGTTCCTCGCCGATCATATCGGCGATCTCGCAGGGGGTCATGCCCCGGTTCAGCATCTTCTGTATGATTTCTTTTAATTTTAACAGGCGTCCCTCTTCTTTCCCTTCCATCCGGGCGCTCTCCATCTGGGTGTTATAATCTCTTACTGCCTTTTCCCTAGCCTCATATTCCAGACGTTTTCGGTCGTCTGAGCTGAGCTTGAGAAGTTCGCTGTAAGCTTCTTCAATATATTCATCTTTCTCTGCCATTTTTCTAAAATCCTCCAGGGTTTTCCCACTGAAAAACTGCATCCAGCGGATGACGCTGTCTTCGTTTCTGACTTTTGGGGGAAGCTTTTTCAGCTCCAGAATATGGAGCCCCATCAAGTCCGTGTAGGGTGTGCCTGTTCTAGTATCGCAGAATGAAATACGATGATAACAACGATTGTCATCGGGAAAATGGACGAAATCAAGAATGCTCACATGGATACATTTTTTCAGTTTCCCATAAGAATCCCCTTTTTTGATCTGCCCGGTATACAGTTTCCACAGATAAAAGAGAATGCGGTTTGTCCAGTACGAAAAATAAACGACCTGCATTTCCATGCTAATCTGGGTGCCATCTTCAAGAAGGATGGCAACATCCAGCACGCCGAGTTTATCATCGCCGTATTCTGTCGGAAGAATAGTAGGAATCAGAGCTGTTTCACGAATTTCTTCCGGTTTTCTGCCGAGCAGGGCGGCGATAAATCCTTTTCGTACTTTTTCGTTCCGCATCAGTTCTTTAAAACAGAAGTCAACCGTGGGAAGCATTATGAAATTGTTGTCTGTGTGTTTCATAGACATTTCTCCTTTCTGTGTTTCATACAGGAAAGAGATAAGCCTGAGATCATTTTATCATATCTCCCGGGGGTGTAAAGGATAACCTGCTTTCCTGCGCGAATCTTGTTTTGTTTATGGAAGATGATTATGCAAGCTGTATATAATACGACGTGTTTTGCCAAAAAAGTCATTTATCCTATGGAAAAAGATTCCTTTATCAAGTAAAATAGAGGTATCTAATGCGCGGAAACCGGATTGCGCGTATGAAAGTGAAATACAAGAAAATTTTGTGAAAGCAAAATATGTAAGGAGGGAGGAATAAATAGGACAGAAAGGAAACGGTGAGGATATCTGCTTCCGGAAAAACAAAAGCAGAGAGAAATTATGAGAAAGGAAAGAAGACGATGAGAAAGAGGAATCGCATTGTTCGAAAAACGGCATCCTATGCTCTGTCAGCGGCACTTGCGGTGACCATGGTTCCGGCATTTGGGATCAGCGCGGGCGCTCAGGAACAGACAGGGGCCGTACAGGAGAACACAGATCAGAATGATCTGCGCCTGTGGTACACGAAGCCGGCATCACAGGGGGGAGTATCAGGCGAAACGAATATTTGGCAGCAGTATACGCTCCCAATCGGAGACGGCGATATGGGTGCCAATGTGTATGGAGAGATCAGCAAAGAGAGGCTGACGTTTAACGAGAAGACGCTGTGGACAGGAGGACCAAGCGACAGCCGGCCAGATTACAACGGAGGAAATCTGGAAGATAAAGGGAAGTACGGCGAGACAATGAAAGAGATCCAGCAGCTGTTTGCGGAGGGGAAGAATTCAGAAGCCTCATCCCTGTGTAACCAGCTGGTGGGAACAAGCACCGGTTACGGCGCGTATCAGTCCTGGGGAAATATTTATTTCGCATACAATGGAGTAGAGGACGGGGACGCGGAAAACTATGTCAGGGATCTGGATCTGAGAACCGCAGTCTCGTCGGTAGATTTTGACATTGATGAGACCCACTACAGCAGGGAATTCTTTATAAGCAACCCGGACAACGTGCTCGCGGCAAGACTGACCGCGGAAGGCGGGGAGAAGCTGAACCTGGAGATTACATTCCCGTCAAATCAGGGCGGAACGACTGTGGCGGAAGATGACATGCTCCTGCTCGCGGGAGAAGTATCGGACAACCAGCTTCAGTATGATTCCATCTTAAAGGCAGTGCCGGAAGGCGCGGGAAGTGATGTGGAGGCATCGGGAGACAAACTGGTGATCACGGACGCGGACGCAGTCACCGTATATGTGAGCGCGGATACGGATTACAAGAATGACTATCCCGAGTACCGTACAGGCGAGACGGCAGAAGAACTTCACGCCAGAGTCGCGGAGGATGTAGACTCGGCGGCGGCGAAGGGATACGAAGCGGTGAAGGCAGACCATATCGCGGACTACTCTGCACTGCTTGGCCGTGTAGAACTGGACCTGGGACAGACAGTATCTGACAAGCCTACAGATGAGCTGCTGAAAGCTTATAAGGCCGGTACGGCTTCGGAAGAAGAGCAGCGTCAGCTGGAGGTCATGCTGTTCCAGTATGGCCGGTATCTGACACTGGGGTCTTCCCGTGCAGATTCGGAGCTTCCGTCCAACCTTCAGGGTGTGTGGAACAATGTTAACAATCCGTCCTGGAGCTCGGATTATCACATGAATGTGAACCTGCAGATGAATTATTGGCCGACGTATTCCACCAATCTGGCAGAATGCGCGCAGCCTCTGATTGACTATGTGGATTCCCTGCGTGAGCCGGGACGTGTCACGGCGGCCATCTATGCGGGGATTGTGAGCGAGGATGGCGAGGAGAACGGCTTCATGGCGCACACGCAGAATACTCCGTTTGGGTGGACCTGCCCGGGATGGAGCTTCAGCTGGGGATGGTCACCGGCGGCAGTGCCGTGGATACTGCAGAACTGCTGGGAGTATTATGAATACACCGGCAACTTTGAGTATATGACGCAGTATATTTATCCTATGCTCAAGGAAGAGGCGAAAATGTACAGTGAAATGCTTGTCAAGGATGAAAACGGCGAGTATGTGTCTTCACCGACGTATTCCCCGGAGACAGGACCGTATACGAATGGCAATACCTATGAGCAGTCATTGATCTGGCAGCTCTTTACCGATGCGATCACAGCCGGAAAACTTGTGGGAGAAGATGAGGCGCTTCTTGCGGACTGGCAGGAAAAACTGGACAATCTGAAAGGGCCTATCGAGATCGGTGATGACGGTCAGATAAAAGAATGGTATATCGAGACATCTTACAATAAAGACGAAAACGGAAATACGCTCGGCGAAGGATATGGCCACAGGCATATCTCCCATATGCTGGGACTATTCCCGGGCGACCTGATCACGGAAGATACACCGGAGTGGTTCGAGGCGGCAAAGGTGTCCATGAATCTGCGGACGGATTCCAGCACGGGCTGGGGTATGGGACAGAGAATTAACACATGGGCAAGGCTGGGTGACGGAAACCGGGCTCACAAGCTGATCACGGACCTGTTCGCAAGCGGCATTTATGCCAATCTTTGGGATACCCATCCACCGTTCCAGATTGACGGAAACTTCGGCATGACATCAGGCGTATCGGAGATGCTTGTCCAGAGCAACGCAGGTTATATTAACCTCCTTCCGGCGCTTCCGGATGTATGGGCGGACGGATCGGTGGATGGTCTTGTCGCGAGAGGGAATTTCGAGATCTCCATGAGCTGGACGGATCAGAAGATCGACAGCGCGTCTCTTCTGTCCAACAATGGCGGGGAGGCTGTGGTACAGCTTGATAATGCGTCACTGGCAGTGGTTACAGATAGTGATGGCAGCGTTATTGATTTTGAGGCGCTCAGCACGGACCGGATTTCCTTTGGCACGGAGGCCGGAAAGACGTATAGCATTTCTATGATTCCGGCGTCAGAGCAGACAATTCCAGCTCCGACAGGACTTAAGGCAGTGAAGACGGAAGATGGGAAGGCAGAATTGAGCTGGGACGCGGTGGAAGAGGATGGAACGGTTGTCTACAACGTATACCGTCAGATCAACGGCGGCGAATGGATTGAGATTGAGACAGAGAATCCGGACACCTCTATGACGGATACAGACGCGTATGATATTCTCGGGGAACTGCAGTACAAAGTATCCGTGTCTGTAAACGGCAGGGAAAGCGCACTGAGCGATCCTGTCAAACTGACAGATATGAGAAATATGGCAGGCATGATCGACGATCAGGATGACCGGATTACATGGTCAGGAGCATGGGGCGACTGGTATAATGATCCCAACTATAATAATACGATTAAGTATCTGGAAAATCCGACCGGGACAGAGACGTCAGAGCTGACTTTCCTTGGAACGGGAATCGAGCTGTTTGTATGCACCAATTACGACAGAGGCATGCTGGAGATCACAATTGACGGCGAGGTGTGTGATACGGTCGATACGTATTCATCCAGCACGAAGCGCCAGGTTAAGATTTTCTCAAAGGATGATCTGGAGTATGGAATCCATACGATCAGTGTGAGGGCCACAGCAGAGAAATCTAATGCCAGCAGTAAAGCGAAAGTTGAGATCGACGCGTTCAATGTACTGGATACGACCACTGTAAAGGCAGAGTCCATTGCGGTATCGTCCGTAAGCGGAATGACAACCGTGGGCAAGGCGGACAGCATGCTTCAGATGCAGGCATCCGTACTGCCAGAGGACGCTTCTGACAAGAGTGTTGTATGGAGCGCGCAGACAAAGAGCGGTACAGCCGTGGGAACAATCGATGAATCGGGCCTGCTCACTTTAAGCGGAGGCAACGGAGTGGTGACGGTGACTGCAGTATCCGCATCCAACAGCTCTGTGAGCGGAAGTGTGGATATTACCGTGGCGGCGGCATATGAAGGCGCGAACAGTACAATTATAGAAGATTCTGTTGATAACAAGAATCCGAACCCGGCAATCAGCTGGAATGGGAACTGGAGCACCTGGGCGGGAGAAGCGGACAGGCATCACGGCGGCACGAAGACAGAGTGCAGTACAGTGGGAGCTTCTTTCAGCTACACCTTTACAGGGACCGGCGTCAGGGTCTATGTACAGAAACATACGAACTTCTCCAGCTTTGATGTGGTTCTTGACGGGGAAGCTCAGGGCAATTACAGCATGGACGGCAGCAGTACCGGAGATGATCAGTCTCTGCTCTATGAGAATATGGGACTGGAAAACAAAGAACATACGATTACATTTACAATCGTTGAGAGGAATGGAAGAAAACAGTCCAACCTCGATTATATCGAGATCTTTACACCTTCGGAAGCGGTTGACAAATCTGTACTTCAGGATGCTATCGAAGCATGCCAGGGGCTTAAAGAGAAAGACTATACAGAAGATTCCTGGAAAGCGCTTGCGGCAGCGCTGGAGGAAGCAGTGGCAGCAATGAACAGTGAAGATACCACTGAGGGGCAGGCGGCAGATCTTGCTGAGGCACTCGACGCGGCGCGGGGCGCGCTGACAGCGGCGCCGACGAAGATCCCGGAAGTATCGGACGATGCGAAAGCCTCGGCGGTGGGTATCGGAACGACTTCTCTTACGTTGACCTGGGATGCGATAGAGAACGCGGACACTTACAAAGTTTATGCGGCAGCAGATGGAGGAGAAAAGGCGGAGATCGGCACATGCGCGGATACATGGATGCGAGTGGATGAGCTCGCGCCGGGGACGGACTATACATTTGAGATCTATGCGGTGAACAATGCGGGACAGTCCCAAAACGCGATAATAGCCGCGGCGTCTACGCTCCCGCAGGCGGACACAGAGGCGCCTTCCAAAGTTGAGGGAATCCGCGTGCAGAGGGGCGAAGCAGATGACGAGGCCAGACTCCTGTGGGATGCTTCCACAGATGAAAGCGGAGGTCAGGTCAGCTACATTATCTACGTCAATGGAGAGAAAACTGCGGAGACAGATGAGACAGAATATATCCTGAAAAATATAATTGAAGGAGAGACTTACAATGTCCGCCTCGTGGCAGTGGATGAAAGCGGCAACAAATCACTGGCATCCAGCTTCCACTTCACGCTGGAAGATGTCAAAGGCATGAAGATAATAGGCGTGGAAGAACTGGATAAAATTACAGTGAAGAAGGGGACCGCTTTCGAGAAGCTGAATCTTCCAAAGACAGTTACAGTGACACTGGAGGAGACAAGGCTCAGTGAGGAACTGGAAGTAAACTGGTCAGACAAGACTTATGATGGAAATACAGCAGGGACATATATCCTGGAAGGAGAGCTGGTGCTCAAGGACGGGATTGAGAACCCGGATGAGCTCAAAGCGGCTGTTACTGTGGAAGTAACATCAGACGCGTCGTCTGGAAAGAATACATTGAAGTATTTCCTTAACAGCGCGAAAGAGCATGTCGCGAATGGTGATGTGGACGACTGTGTGGAATCTGTACAGAAGCTGTTTGAGGAAGCAATCGCCGAGGGCGAGGCAGTGATGGCAGATGAAGATGCCACGAGAGAAGAGATCATGAAGGCATCATTCAAGCTGATGTCAGCGATCCATGCCCTGGACATGAAAGCGGCGGACAAGACGGATCTTGAGATGGCAGTTGAACTGGCCGGAATGATTGACCTGACGGATTATGTAGAAGCAGGTCAGCAGGAATTCAAGGATGCTCTTGCCGGCGCGGAAGATGTGCTGGCTGACGGCGACGCAATGCAGGCAGATGTAGACGCGGCGTGGGACGCACTGGTGACAGCAATGGAGAATCTGAGGCTGAAGGCAAATAAAGATGTGCTGAAGGCGCTCCTTCACGAAGTGGAAGGCCTGGATCTGACGCAGTACACAGAGGAGTCCGCGGCAGTATTCCGAAGCGCGCTGGCGTCCGCACAGGCGGTCTTTGCAGATGTGTCACTGTGTGCGGAGGATCAGCAGACGGTTGATGAGGCAGTGGAAACGCTTAAGATGGCGAGAAACAGCCTTGTGCTGAAAGCAGAGGATACCGGCGGCGGAACCGGGGAGGGACAAGAACCGGATGACAGTAATAATCCGGATGACGGAAGCCAGGGTGGAAATACAGGCAGCAGTGATAATAACAATGGAAGCGGCAGCAATACATCCGATAATCAGAATGCAGGCCAGGGCAGCGGAAATTCCGGAAACGGAACTTCTTTAAATAAGGCGGCAAAGACAGGCGATACCGCTCCGATCATGGGATTGATCCTGATGGCACTTATTTCCGGAACAGCGGTGCTGACAGGATATCGCAGGAAAATGAAATAAATAGGAGAAATTCCGGAAAGGGAATAAGAGATGCTTTTATCGGCAGGGAGGTTTACTCCCTGCCGGTTTTTGGCGTTTGGGGACGTAGTAAAATCGAATTTTACTACGTCCCGGATTGATCCTGTTCTTCGCGCTCCTGCTGCACAAGCTGAATATAGCGTTTCGGCGTAATGCCATGATATTTCTTAAATGCATTCACGAAATAATCCACGGAGGTATATCCGGTCTGTTCTGTAATCTTCCGCAGATCAGGATGATCGTCGCGAAGCAGAATACAGGCCGCAGACATGCGGGCGTCCAGGCGTTTCTGGGCGAACGTTCTGCCGTAATAATCCTTCAGGAAGCGTTCGGTCTGCCGGCCGCTTAAATCCAGATACTGTGAGAGCCTTTCCGGTGTAATATCCCGGTATTCATAGAGAAACGCTTTATCCGTCAGGAAGGCGCGGCTGGCGTAGGTATAGCCGGAAGGCGGAGTATGGATCATGGCCGGCCGCGGCGTCTGGCAGCTGCGCATCAGAAAGACGACAGTCTGCTGAATAAGAGAGGATGCCTGGGCGATATACCCGTCACGCTTATGCTGGAGTTCTTTGATGGCCTCTTTGAGCAGGGAGTGCAGGTCGGAGGCATTCTCCATCATCCAGAACGGAGTCTGAAGGAACGGGTCCAGGCTCGAAGGCCCTGCCGCGTCTTTCTGGATATGGAAGAACACGGAATATTCGGTCATAGGATTGTCGATATAGGGAACCTGTTCATGGGCTACATGAGGACCGGTGATGTAGAGCATGTGAGGTACGAGCTTGTAAACCGTGCCGTTTACGCGCACTGTACCATAACCGGACGAGATGTAGTGAAGTTCGTAAGAAGAGTTCCCGTGGGCATGTTCGGGGACCGGAGCCTTGAACTGTTCCCGGGCGATATTTGATACACAAAAAGAGACATTCTCAATCATAAAACGGATATTTGGACTGTAAAAATAATTCATAGGCTGTCCTCCTTTTCGATGTTGTTATTTCTCCTGTTTGAGCTGAAGGAACTGTTTTGGAGTAATATGATAGTATTTTTTAAAAGCATTTACAAAATAATCCACGGATGTATAACCGGTCTTTTCTGCAATCTCGTACAGATCCGCATCCTCTTTCTCCATCATGATGCAGGCTGCGGACATGCGGGCGTCCGTGCGTTTCTGGGCGAAGGTCTTCCCGTAATAATCTTTCAGGAAGCGTTCCGTCTGGCGGCTGCTAAGTCCCAGGTCAGTGGACAGCCTGTCAAGAGTGATGTCCTGATATTCATATAGGAACGCCTTGTCTGTCAGAAACGCCCGGCTTTCGTACAGGCCTCCGGGGCTGGCCCCGGAGGAGCTTCCGGGACGCGGCGTCTGATAATTGCGCACGAGAAATACCACTGCCTGCTGAAGAAGGGCAGATACTTCCGTGAGATATCCCACACGCTTATTATGAAGTTCTTTGAAAATGACTTTAAGAAGCGTGTGCAGTGTGGAGGCGTTCTCTCCGAGCCAGAAGGGGGTGTTGATAAACGGGTCAAGGCAGGACGGACCGGAGGAGTTTTTGCGGATGTTGAAAAATACAGAATATTCGGTCATAGGGTTGTCGATATAGGGCACCTGCTCGTGCTGTACATGAGGTCCCGTGACATAGAGCATATCCGGGAATAGTTTATAGACGCCCTCATTGATCCGGGCGCTCCCGTAGCCGGAAGAAATATAGTGAAGCTCATAACTTCCATTTCCATGCGCGTGTTTGGGTACTGGAGCCAGGAACTGCTCCCTGGCAATATTGGGGATAAAAAATACAACATTTTCGATCATAAATTGAATGTTCGGATGATAAAACAGATTCATGAATTTTCTCCCTTTCCTTCGTTCACCACAAAAAGAGCCTTTCGGATTTATGTCGTCAGTCTCGATATATATAGAATAAATTACATGAGGTAAAAAATCAACAATATAACCCACAAAAAACGACATAAAAATGTAAAATAAGTCAATTCAATGCGCGTTAGATGATATAAATGCCTGTATAATAACTAAAAATCAAGGGAGTGCTGACCACATACTTGTTGGATTGGATAAAATCCGACACGGATCACGGAAGAGGTCGTCTATACATCTAGAGAATTGCGAAAGAATCGGAGATAATGGTTAAAAATAAATAAGGCAGAGTGAAAAACTCTGGAGAAGGGAGGAAGAGATTTTGAAAAAAATCAAATTGACAGCGCTGTTTCTTACAGCAGCCCTGACTGTTACAGGAGTGATGTCTTACACTGTGAAGGCGGACGCGGGGGACAGCGGGATGGAGAACCTGGCTCTGGATAAACCGGTGGAGGGGGCGCCGGCATATTATACAGAGCCCGGTCAGGAAACGCGTTACGTACCGGAACACGCAGTTGATGGAGACCACAGTACTCTTTGGGGCCCGGTGGGAAAATATCCGGAGACGGCGGATCTGATCATCGATCTGGAGGAAGCGCGGCAGTACAACCTGGTGAAATTTTATGGGCGTACGAATGACACTGTATCCAGGACAGAGGAAATTGTGATCTATGCCAGTGATGACAAGGTGGAATGGACCAAAGCGGCATCTAAGACATGTACGGATACCAATATGTCTATCCTTTTTGACGAACCAGTGACCAGCCGGTATGTAAAGGTGCAGATGGCAGCCAAAAACGGGAAAGATCTTCCGGCTATGGCGGAAGTAGAGATTTACTATCAGGACCCGGATGCTCCGCAGGTACTGGATAAGTTTCAGTTGTCGGGATATTCTTATGTCGATCTGGAGGGCAGTGAACCCCTTGAAATGTCATGTGTGGATGAGTTTGGCCGGGAGATCCCCAATGAGGATGTTGATTTTACATTTGAGAGCAGTGATGAATCTGTGGCCGTGGTATCTGACGAAGGCGTTGTGACAGGTGTATCCAAAGGGGAAGTAACGATTACCGTGACAGCAGAGTCAGGAAGGGTCAGCCGGACAGCAGAAAAGCACATGTACAGCGGATATATCACCCCGGAACGGAAACTGGGGGATGATGAGAGCCCTTCCGAGCAGCAGCTGGATATGATGGAGAACCGCAATTATGGGCTGATGATGCATTTTGGCATCAATACATTCAATAACTGCCAATGGTCAGACGGCACGCTTCCGGTAAGTTCCTATGACCCGGATACGATTGATGCGGAACAGTGGGCAAGAACAGCCAAAGAAGCAGGATTCACACATATCGTGATCGTATCCATGCACCATGACGGTTTCTGTATGTGGGATACCCAGTATACGGATTATAAGTGTACAAATCCGGAATCCGGCAATACAACGGATGTGATCAAGGCGGTCTCAGAGGCGTGCGAAAAGTACGGCATCAAACTGGGCCTGTATTACTCACTCTGGAACAGGCATGAGACGTTCTATAACGATGATGAAGTTTATGTACAGCATATGAAAGATCAGCTCTCGGAACTGCTCGGCGGAG
Organism: uncultured Lachnospiraceae bacterium; assembly: GCA_959022495.1. Taxonomy (GTDB): domain Bacteria; phylum Bacillota; class Clostridia; order Lachnospirales; family Lachnospiraceae; genus Mediterraneibacter. The sequence continues at coordinate 20,173 of CAUEYX010000048.1, forward strand.
AGTACGGTGAGATCTGTGAGATCTGGCTGGACGGAGCGTGGGACAAAGGAGTGGAGGACTGGCATCTGCCGGAACTGTATGATCATATCAATCTCCATTCCGCCGCCTTTCAGTTGGCGGCACAAATAGCAATGAAA
>CAUEYX010000049.1 GCA_959022495.1 uncultured Lachnospiraceae bacterium
CATTCCGAAGTCACCTCAGCCACCCACACCCCCGCGCAGAAAGGCGTTCGAAAAGGCGCTCCGCTGTTTTCTCCTTTTGCGCAGGCCGGGAAGAGTCTTCCCGGCAGATGCAGGATTTCAAAAGAGGGTGAGGAGGGAGCGTAACTGGAAAAAAAGAACGATACTCGGACCGGAAGGTAATAAAACTAGAACTGCACCTATTTGGAGGAACTTTCGTGGAGAGGGGCGGGGCGGAGCAGGCGACTTAGAATGATTTGCCGGAAAGTCTTAAAGGAAGGACGCGCGGCGTTAATTGACCAGCGGATGCCTGAGGCGTATGCCGAATCTTCCGCTGGTCAATTGTTTTTAGCCGCGTGTCCTTCCTTTTAGATCTTTCCCAAATCATGGAACGGAACCTGATCCGTCCCTCCCCTCTCCACGAATACGTCCTCAAATACTCCTGCTGTTTTCGGACCCATTCATTTAGAGAATCGTCTCCCCCCACAAATTCAGATTTACTCCTGCAGAGAGTGCTTCTTCGTTATGGTGACTTTCTCTTCATAACATGTGAATACGTCTTCCACTTTTTCTTTTTTCAGCTTCGGCGTGATCAGGCTGACCACCGGCACGATAATGAGCCCTGCGATCATCGCTGCTGCTCCCGCGTTAATCGGTGATTCTATATATCCGATAAACATATTGGATACTGTAATACCCACACCTGAGATGAATCCCGCCCAGACGCCCGCGCGGGTCACCCCCTTCCAATACAGCCCGTACAAGAACGGTGCGAGGAAGGCCCCGGCCAGTGCTCCCCAGGAGATGCCCATAAGCTGCGCGATAAAGGTCGGCGGATCAAGCGCGATGACAACCGATACAACGATAAAGAAGACAATCAGCGCCTGCATGGTAATGATCTGCTTCTTCTCTGTCATATGTTTCATTACATTATCTTTCAGAAGATCCAGTGTCAGCGTGGAGCTGGATGTCAGCACCAGGGAAGACAGAGTGGACATGGACGCCGAAAGGACAAGCACTACAACGATCCCGATCAAAATATCCGGCAGAGCCGAAAGCATGAAAGGAATGATGCTGTCATACACCACAGCTCCCGTTGCCTCATCATAGATCTGCGGACTGTCGAAAAGCCGTCCAAAACCGCCGAGGAAGTAGCATCCTCCTGATACTACAACCGCAAACAATGTTGAAATAACAGTCCCTGTGTTGATGGATTTCTCATCTTTAATGGCATAGAACTTCCCGATCATCTGAGGCAGCCCCCACGTCCCTAATGATGTAAGGATCACAACCCCCAGAAGATTCAGCGGATCTGGTCCGAAGAACGAGGTGAACGCGCCCGGCTGTCCCTGTGTCACTGCCACATCGCTGGGAATCTGCGCCATCTCTGAAATCGCATTCATAAATCCGCCCTGGCCGCTTAAAACCGCTGCGATCACTGCCACAATGCCTGCGAGCATGATAATCCCCTGAATAAAATCATTGATGGCAGTTGCCATGTAACCTCCCAGTATCACATACAGCGCCGTAAATGCCGCCATCCCGATCACACACCATGTATATGGAATATGGAACGCCATCTCGAACAGTCTGGACAATCCATTATACACAGACGCTGTATAAGGGATAAGGAATACAAAAACAATCACAGAGGCAGTGATCTTCAGAGCCTTGCTGTCATATCTCTGCCCGAAAAAGTCGGGCATTGTTCTGGACCCAAGATGCTGGGTCATAACTTTGGTCCTGCGCCCCAATACAACCCACGCCAGCAGGCTTCCAAGGACAGCATTCCCGATGCCGATCCACGTACTCGCAATTCCATATTTCCAGCCAAACTGGCCTGCATAGCCCACAAATACCACTGCGGAAAAATAGGACGTCCCATATGCAAATGCTGTGAGCCATGGTCCCACAGACCTGCCTCCCAATACGAAGCCGTCCACACTTGTAACATGGCGCCTGGAATAAAGTCCCACACCCACCATTATGGCAAAGAAAATTACAAGTAATACAAGTTTAATCCCCATCTCATCATCCTCAACTTTCCATCCTTTGTTCTGCCTGCTTCATCAGTCATCCAACGGTGTGTCAGAAAAATTCCCGCATAAAGTTTACTGATTCGCTTTAAAGCGCAACGCTTTAAAGCATTAAAGCAACCACAGATAGAATAACACGGGCAAAAGCCCGTGTCAACTTATTTTCATATTTTCTCATTGTGTTATTTTCAAGACCTCATCCCGCCATACCTGCTTAGAATCCGTCTCACATTCTCACACAGTCTGCTCCATTGTCTCAAAACGAAGCGATGCCAGAAATCCCATTGCCACTGTAACCAGAATGCTGTAAGCGAGTAAAATCGGGAAGATGAGTCCAATATTTATGAAAATTCCCACAACCACAGCCACTCCGGCTCCCAGGCCGAGAAGAGCGAACTGAATACACATTCTCAGTACATCCTGTCCTGTCTTACCAAATATCTCTCCAACAAGGCACTGCGCGATCACCTTCGTATACAGACGATCCGCCTGGAGCACCGCGTAGATCAGAATGCAGAACACAATATACGGAACTTCCACCTTCCAGAAAATCCCCGCCGGAATACAGATGATGCACCCGTCAACAAGGGCTTTGATATGTTCCATCAAAGTTGCGTACCAGAGCTTCTTCAATGTAGTATCTGGTATCAGAAAAAGATAGGGATTCTTCAGTTCGTTTTCCCATTTGCCCAGATATCCGCTCATTACGATGGACATGTAAGCTACAATTCCCAGAAGAAACAGTTCTCCTGCCCCAGTCTCCGCTACTGCGTCCCGCAGCGTATAACAGAGGAAAAACGCGATGATCACAGCAATCAGTGTCACCTTTGAAAAAATGAAAAACTTTTCCTTCTTATATTCCAAAAGCTGCCTGTAAAAGATTGCCTTCGCCCCTCTGGCATTGATGCGCTCTCTGACCTGCCGGAATTTTCTCTTCTTCCCGCCAATGCTGAAAACCGCCTCCCCGTTTTTCTGGCGCTGTTTCAATTCTGCATAATCGTCCGCGAATTTGGCGGCCTCTTCATAATATCCACCGTCACACTGCATCCGCGTCACTGCTGCCACAGCCAGAATAACCGCCGCGAAATAGAGACAGGAACAGAGCACATTGAGCGTAGTCGGTCCCAGCAGGATCAGCCGGTACGCGGCGATCTGCCAGCCTATCACCGGCAGCATCTGGAGCACATCCCAGTCCACGAATGCGGAAGCGGACTCCACTGACATTCCATTCCTCCGGAAATACAGGACAACCAGAAGCGTAAATGCAATAAGAAATATCTTGATCCCCAGGCGGAGACCCTTCATCAATTTCTCCGGCAGATGGTCATTGGTGTAGAGAAATACCATAATGGCCACCTCCAGCGCCAGTTCCAGTACGCATCCTGTCAAGAAGAAAAGAACGACTTTCCATGGCTCTATCTGGAATACCGTGAGCCCGCCGGCTGCCAGGATCATCCACAGAACAGTAGACACCAGATAGTTCATCCAGGCCCCGTTTAAAAGCACCAGCTTGGGGCTGACGGGAGCTGTAAACACAAAATGCGCGTGCGCCGGTTTAAACAATATCCCCTTCCTGGAAGAGTATGACATAAAATTCCCCAGCGTAGAATAAATGCTCCAGACCGTTATAATAATCAAAAGCCCTCTCACAGAATCCAGCCGGATCGACACCGCCAGAGACCCAAACGATATGACAATAAAAATCCCATATGCCACACCGAAAATCAGCGCGATCAGGGTCGACGGCTTATGTACTGCCTTTTTCAGATTGTTGATAAGACTGCGTTTTGTCAGGTACATCAGCGCTCTCATTGTTTCTCACCGCCTGTCATCGCGAAGAAGAGATCATCTAAGTCTCTTCCCTCCGCGTCAGATTTTGTATAGGAACCAATGATATGTCCTTTTTCCATGACGAACATCACATCCCAGAGCTCTTCCACCATCTCAAGCATATGTGTGCTGATCAGGACAGTCACGCCCTTATCCCTCAGTTTAAGGACAACCTCCTTCAGTGTCTTGATAGCGGCCGGGTCCAGACCCACCATTGGTTCATCCAGAAGGATCACTTTGGGCTGGACTGCCAGAGCGCAGCAAATGCTCACCTTCTGCATCATTCCCTTTGACAGCTCATTGCCCAGTTTATCCTGCTTGTCATCCATCTCGAATTCTTTCAGGATTTCCTCTATCTCTTCATCCGTAATAGTGCTGCTGTACGCCATCCTCACATATTCAATGTGCTCCCGCACTGTGAGAGCCTCGAACATATTCGGTATCTCCGGAACATAGGCAAAAATCCGCTTTGCGTTCAGCTGCCGCGCAGGAAGTCCCTGTATCTTGATCATCCCTTTATAGCGGAGCAGTCCCGCAATGCTCTTGATAATCGTCGACTTTCCCGCGCCGTTTGGTCCGAGAAGAATTCCCACCTGTCCGTCCGGCACGGTAAAACTGACCTCATCCACAGCCAGATTCTTTCCATATGATTTACTCAATCCCTGTATCTCTAACATACTGCCTCCTGTCCATGCGGAATATAAAAAAGTCCCGCATCACTGTACTGCTATTTTAGTACAATAATACGAGACTCCTATCTATTTGTCAATATGTATTTATTTACTCTTCTTCGCCGCTGTAACGATGATCTTCATCATAGTATTTCACAAGAGCCTGTGTCCCCAGTTCTCCGAATCCTTCCGACTCCAGCTCCTCGCAGTCCGCCAGCACCTGGCTCAAAATCCCAAGATCCAGCCCGCTCTTATTCGACTCAATAAGGGCAAGTTTCATATCCTTTATGAAATGCTTCATAAAAAATCCCGGTTCATAGTCCCCGACAATGATCTTCGGTCCCAGCAGATCCAGCTGCCTGCTGCCGGCAGCTCCTGTGGAAACAGATTTCAGAAACGTATCCATGTCAAGTCCTTTTTCCCGCGCATAGGTCAGGGCCTCGCACACGCCGGAGAGGGCTCCCGCAATCAGAATCTGATTCGCCAGCTTACAGTGCTGGCCGCTGCCAGCCTTTCCCTGATAGTTGATATTGGTCCCCATGGCTTCAAAAATCGGACGGCAGGCTTCATAATCAGCCGGATCACCTCCCGCCAGAATGGAAAGAGTTCCTTCCTCCGCGCCGGTATCCCCTCCTGTCACAGGCGCATCCAGCACATGGAAGCCCCGCTTTGCGCCCTCCTCATAGATTTTCTCCGACAGCATGGGGCTGGTTGTCGTCATATCGATGAGATATGTCCCGGGAGCAGCACTGTCCAGTATATTCCCGCTGTCAAAATACACTTCCTCCACGTCCTGGGGAAATCCCACCATCGTGATGACCGCATCCCTGTTTTTTACACAGTCTGCAATCGACTCCTGAAAGAGGGCTCCTTCGCTGATCACGTCCTCCACCTTTGCTTTTGCGCGGGCATAAACAGCGACCTCATATCCCGCTTTCATAAGATTGCGGACCATAGGCTTCCCCATGACTCCCACTCCGATAAAACCAATTTTCTTCATCAGTCTTCCCTCTTCTCCACTACTTCTCCCTGTTTCTTATAAATGCTGTTCCCCGGCACGAATCCCCGGACAGAGGAAAGAGGGTAGATATTGCTGTGGCCGCCCACAACGGTTCCCGGATTGAGCACGCTTCCGCATCCTACTTCTACTTCATCTCCCAGCATTGCGCCAAATTTCTTCATCCCTGTCTCAATGTTTCCTTCCGGCGTTTTCACAACCACCAGTTTTTTATCGGATTTTACATTTGAGGTAATGGAGCCCGCCCCCATGTGGGACTTGTATCCGAGGATGGAATCTCCCACATAATTATAGTGGGGCACCTGCACCTTATTAAAGAGGATCACATTTTTAAGCTCCGTGGAATTGCCGACCACAGCGCCCTCCCCGACAATGGCATTGCCGCGGATAAACGCGCAGTGGCGCACCTCCGCGTCCTTTCCGATAATCGCGGGACCGTTGATGTATGCAGTGGGAGCCACCTTTGCCGACTTGGCGACCCACACATTCTCCCCCCGTTTCTCGTATTCGTCCGCGCTCAGCTGATTCCCCAGCTCCACAATGAAGGCGCTGATCTTCGGCAGAACTTCCCATGGGTAAGTCACTCCCTCAAAAAGAGCCTTCGCGATCGTCTGATCCAGTGTATAGAGTTCCTTTACTGTCAATGCTTCCATTTATTTGTCTCCTTTTCTGCCTTTTCCGGCTTTTTTATAGAAACCTGCCGCTTTATCGTAGCAGGCCCTCAGCTGATACTGGTTATTCAGCCCTTTTACCCCCACTGTCCTCCTGGTGATAAAATCATCCAGTTTCTTCATATATTCATCCGGCGTAATACTGCCTTCCGCCACATAGTTAAGCCCCTTCTCCCAGCTGGCCGTAAGCTCCGGGTTCAAAAGCTGCCGGATCGAATGGTCCACCACATCATACACCATCTCTCCCTGAAGGGCCGGCGTGATGACCTGCGTCTTTTTATTAAGATCAAGATACTTAATATGGATCAGCTTCTTCAAAATCTCCGCCCTTGTAGCGCTGGTGCCGATTCCGCTTCCCTTAATCTGCGCCCGCAGTTCCTCGTCCTCGATCAGCTGCCCGGCGTTCTCCATGGCAAGGATGATGGACCCGGAATTGTACCGTTTCGGAGGCGAAGTCTCTCCCTCCTTGATATCCAGAGATTTTACAGGGAGGATCATCCCTTTTTTCAGTAATTTCACCACGTCAAACAACGCGGTGTCCAGGTTCTGTTCACTGCCCTCTCCCTCAGAGACATCTGTGCCTTCTGTCTGTACCCCTGCCTGCTGTACGCTTTCCTGGGACTGCCGTTTCCCCTGGGGCATGCCGGCCGCCCTTAAGTAGCCCTCCTCAGCCAGGACCTTGAAGCTGGAAAAAAAGCTCTCTCCGCGGATCTTTGATACAACAGATACTTTCTGATACACCGCCGGCGGATAAAAAATACTGAGGAATCTGCGCACAATCAGATCATACACTCTGTGGGAGGTGCCCGAAAGGGAATTCAACGCGCCCATTCCCTGGCCTGTAGGGATGATGGCGTAGTGATCCGTGATCTGCTTGTCATTGACATATCTGGTCTTCGCCAGCCCTTTGTGGCTGCCGAAGGCAAGGATATCCTTCAGATAAGGCGCGGCCATGGGATACTTGGAAAGACCGTTTAAATTCCTGCTGATCTCCTTTGCCACCGCGCTTGAGAGAACCCTGGCATCGGTTCTGGGGTATGTCACAAGTTTCTTCTCGTACAGCTCCTGCACGACGCGCAGCGTCTCATCCGGACTGATCTTAAAGCGTTTGGAACAGTCATTCTGCAGCTCAGCCAAGTTATACAAAAGAGGGGGATTCTTCTTCTCCTTCTTCCTTTCCACAGACTCAATCACGCATTGAAGAGGCTGTTCTTCCGACAGATATGCTGTCAGCTCTTCCGCCTTTTTCTTATCTTTGAACCCGTTTTCCTTATACAGATCGAATGACTCAAAATACCGGGAGCCTTTGACCGCGCGCCACTCGCCCTCAAAGCAGCGGCCGGAGGCGTCTATCGTACTGACCACGCGGTAGAACGGAGTCTTAACAAATTCACGGATTTCTCTCTCCCGGCGGACGACCATGCCCAGCACGCAGGTCATAACCCGCCCCACAGAAATAACCGCATATTTTGTTTTCAAATAATTTGATATGCTGTTCCCATATTTCAGTGTCAGGAGCCGGGAAAAATTGATTCCCATCAGATAATCTTCCTTTGCTCTCAGATAGGCAGAGGCGCTCAGATTATCATACTCCGACAGATCCTTTGCCTCCCGGATGCCCCTTAAGATCTCCTCCTCTGTCTGAGAATCGATCCAGACTCTGCGCCGCTTTTTCCCAGTCACATGAGCTTCCTGCTCCACGAGACGGTAGATATATTCCCCCTCCCGCCCGGAGTCCGTGCACACATAGATCGTATCTACGTCCTCCCTGTTAAGAAGGGAGCTGACGATCTGAAACTGCTTCGCCACACCCGGGATCACCTCATATTTAAATTCCTCCGGAATAAATGGAAGCGTCTGAAGGGTCCATTTCTTCAAGGCAGGGTCATACTCCTCCGGATAACTCATTGTAACAAGATGGCCTACGCACCATGTGATCACCGCCTCTTCTGATTCCAGGTATCCGTCCTTTCGTTTTGTGTTCAATTTTAATGCCTTTGCGAACTCCTGAGCCACACTGGGCTTTTCCGCGATGTATACTGCTTTTCCCATAAAATGCTGTTGTTCTGTCCTTTTCCCGGACAGGAGATGCCGCAGGCCCGCTCCCATCATATCTATGAAGAGTGAACCTGCAGCATTCCTTTTTGTCCGCTTTATTTACATGTCAGAAAACGGTACGCGGTACGGGTGTCGTACTTCTCTCCCTTTCTGCACACCGGCTGCGGGAAATTGTCGTGATGAATGGCATCCGGATAATACTGTGTCTCGAAACACACCGCGCTTCTCCTTATGTAGGACGCGCCGTCTTTTCCCGGCTCATTGTCCAGGAAATTGGCCGTATAAATCTGAATTCCCGGCAGATCGGTATATACTTCCATCACAATTCCGCTCTCATCTGATACTGCTTCTGCTACTTTATCAAATCTGCCCTCATTTTTCAACACCCAGTTGTGATCGTATCCGGCGCCGAAACGCAGGGGCTCATAGTCTGCGTCAATATCACTGCCAAGCACTCTTCCGCCGCGGAAGTCCATCGGCGTGCCTTCTACGCTGCGGATTTCTCCGGTAGGGATGGATTCTGCGTCCGCGGGGGTAAAGTAATCCGCGTTCAATGTCACTTGATGGTTCAGCACGCTCCCGCTGTCATGGCCGTTCAGGTTGAAATAACTGTGATTGGTCATATTAATGACCGTATCCTGGTCCGGCACAGCTTCATAGTGGATATTCAACGCGTTGTCATCATCCAGCGTATAAGTGACTTTCATATCAAGCGCCCCCGGGTATCCCTGGTCGCCGTCCGGGCTGTGAAGCTGCAGGCAGATCCTGTCCGTCTCATATTCTTTCACCTCCCAGAGCCGTTTCTGGTAATAATCCAGACCACTGTGGAGATTATTCTTCCCATTGTCATTTTTCTCCAATTTGTAAGAGACCCCGTTCAGCTCAAACCCAGCGCCTCCGATGCGGTTGGCGCTTCTTCCGATGGAAGCGCCGAATCCGGCATCTCCCCGGGCATAGCCTTCCGCGTCGTCGTAACCGTGTACCACATCAATCAGCGTTCCATCTTTATCCGGAACATAGAGACGCACCAGCGTCGCTCCAAAGTCCGACACACATGCTTTCATCCCGTTTTTATTCTCCAGCGTATACAAATGCGCTTCCTTTCCATCCTTTGTCATCCCGAATCCTGTTACAGCCAGTTTCTCCATTTTATTTTCCTCCTGATCTCTGCTTTTACTGCCTCTTTTCCATTGGGAAAAGGGCGCCAGCCGTTTAAAAATCTCTTTCTCAATTATACTATTGATCTGTGCCAATGTCTACATCCGGCTGGCGCAGAACACTCTCATCCTCGCATGGTTCCCGGGGATATCATTTTTCTTTCTTTTTCCGAAACGCGCCAAACACCCGGACCAGCAGGGAGCTTTTCCGCTTTTTACGCGCATCGGCTGTACGGCTCCCGGCATGCAGGGCCTCTTTCATAAATGTTTCCTGGGCATTCACGGAAGTTCCCTCCTGCTTTTTCTTTTGGTAAGCGCCCCCGCTGTCCATCTGCCTCGCTTTTACATTATCCGAGAGCATGACCTTTAGGTCGTGCATGAGACGTCTTCTGATGCCCTCGTCATAAATCGGGCACGCCACCTCTACCCGCTTCTCTGTATTCCGCGTCATCATATCCGCTGAACCAATGTAAATCTTCGCATCCGCACCGGTTCCAAACATAAATACTCGCGGATGTTCCAGATAGCGCCCCACAATACTGGTTACCCGCAGATTCTCCGTCCTGCCCGGTATTCCCGGGAGAATACAGCAGATACCGCGCACGAGAAGGTCCACCCGGACTCCCGCCTGACAGGCCTGCGCTGTCTTACGGATAAAATCCATATCTGTCACGGAATTCATCTTCATAACAATCCGACCCCGCTCCCCTTTTACAATCTCCTCATCCATAAGGGCCAGCACTTTCTGCTTCAGACTGGAAGGAGATACAATCAGATGATGATACACGCCGTCCAGATTCCCGATCGACATATTTTTGAAAAAGACCGCGGCGTCTTCACCGATCTCCCGGTCTGATGTCATGAGCGAATAATCCGTATACATCTTCGCGGTCTTTTCATTATAATTGCCTGTACCCACTTGTGTGATATAACGGATCTCGTTTTTACTCCTGTATGTAATCAGACAGATCTTAGAATGCACTTTATATCCCTCAAACCCGTAGATTACACGGCAGCCTGCCTCCTCCATGCGCTCAGACCACTCGATGTTATTCTGCTCGTCAAAGCGCGCCCGAAGTTCGATGAGCACTGTCACTTCCTTGCCGTTCTCCGCAGCGGCGCAGAGATATTCCACAAGCCGAGCCTTCTTTGCCAGCCGGTAGATGGTGATCTTAATCGTCATCACATCGGGATCGGAAGCGGCCTCTCTGATCAGCTGCAGAAACGGGTCCATGCTCTCATAGGGATAGGACAGCAGGACATCTTTTTTCTTCACCTGTTCCATCACGCTTCCATCCAGGAGAGAGGCTGATGGCTGCGGCGTAAACGGTTCATCAGTAAGCGCACGCCGCATGGACTCAGGCAGCTTGTCTGCAATCGCGAAGATAAATCCCAGTTTCATCGGCATCTTTGTGCGGAAGATGCATTTTGGCGTAATCTTGAACCGGCCGCAGAAATACTTTTCCATCTCTCTTCCAAGAGGCGCTGCGGTCTCCAGACGAACCACCGCCATTCTTCTTCTTTTATGCAGAGTCTCTTTCATAATGAACCTGAAATCTTCGTGATCTTCAAATGCCTCATCATCCGGGGAGACATCCGCGTTACGCGTCACACAGATATAATTCTTATCCGACACTTCATATTTGTCGAAAACAATCTCCAGGTACTCCATGATCACTTTTTCCATGCGGATATAACGGATATCATGGCCCGGCAGATACAGGATATCTGAAATGTACTGGGGTACAGGAACGATCCCCATCATGGTATTCCCGCCCATCTTCAGATTTGCCACCACATAGATCTCCTTGTTCAAAAGATGGGGAAACGGGTGGTTGGCATCCACGATCTGGGGAGAAAGCACCGGCAGTACCTGTTCTTTAAAATATTTCTTTACATACTTTTTCTCCTGGGGCTCAAGGTCTTTTACATCCAGTCCGCAGACCCCATAGGGCTTCAGCTGTTTCTTGATCTCCGCATATGTTTTATCTCTCTCCTTATACAGCGGTGCCGCCGCGCGGTAGATCGCGTCGAGCTGCTGTTCCGGAGTCATACCGGAGCGGATATCCAGCTTTCTGTTATCCACCGCCGCCAAATCATACAGGCTGCCCACCCGGATCATGAAAAATTCGTCCAGGTTGCTTGTAAATATGGCTACAAACTTCATCCGCTCCATAAGAGGCACACTCTCATCCCTTGCCTCCTCAAGGACCCGCTGGTTAAATCTCAGCCATGAGAGCTCCCTGTTCTGTGTATAATCAAGTATCTCCGGTTTTCCCATACTGCAGTCTCCTCTCTTTTCATCTCACTGCTTTCTCTGCCCGCCAGGATATCCCCGGCGGCTGCCGCCGGCAGCGTCAGCCGCATCCGCCGCTATTCCTCCAGGTATCGCATCAGATCGTCAAATCTTCTTTCCATATAATGATACCCGTGTTCGTAGAATGCATAGAGCGTCTCTTTATTTTTCTCCAGTCTGGACACCGGCTTTACCTGCGGCCGCAGAAGAAAGATTTCCCCGCGTTTTTCAAGCTGGTCCAGATAGTTCATAGTCCTGTTATATTCAAAACTTCTCCTGAAAATAGTGCGGACCAGATTGGGATAGGATTTATATGCCCGTCTGTATACCCTCTGCATGGCGGGGGATAGTACTTTTTTCCGGTATCCTTTATTCTTTGTGAGAACGACTACAATCTTTTTCTTCCCGGTCTTCTGTGCACGCCGTATCGGAACAGAATCCGCCAGGCCCCCGTCCAGATAAGGGATATTGTCCACATTAACAATCGGCGTCAGCAGCGGCATGCTGCACGAAGCCCGGCATATCTTCATCAGCCTCGCCGGATCGTGGTCCTCTGTCATATACTCCGCCTTCCCGGTCAGGCAGTTTGTAGTCACAAGCTCGCATTTTATCTCAGATCCAAAATACGTTTCAAAATCAAATGGGATAATTTCATTAGGGAACCTATTAAAAATCAGATCCATATTCATTATGCTGCGCTCTTTCACTAAATCCCTCAATCCGTAATAATAGTTCACGCTCTTATCCGCAGGTATCATGCAGTCCCGTGTCCGCTCCGGCTGCCTGGACACATAGTCCACCGCGTTGCAGGCTCCCGCGGACACCCCGATCACGTGCGACAGATAGACATCCCGCTCCATCAGGTAATCTAAGACACCGGAGGTAAAAACGCCCCTTGTGGCGCCTCCCTCCAGAACAAGTGCTGCTTTCTTTATATCCATAGTGATAACCTCTTTTCTAATAATGTGATAGTATCATTGTAGGCACAAAAAGAAGAAAAATCAACGCCAAAAGAGGGAAATCTGGATTTGTGGGGGAGACGATTTTGGAGGATGGGTCCGAAAACAGCAGGATTATTTGAGGACGTATTCGTGAAGAGGGGCGGGGAATGGGTATGCCTGAAAGGCCGTAGAGCAGCATCGGCACTTGGGCTGCGTCCTTTGCAGCCCTATGTACCGCTATGCTGCGACCCGAGCGAAAGCGGGCCTGCAAGGCATATCCATTCCCCGGCAGACGCATCCCTTGATCCCCACAAATCCAGATTTAGGGCTTCCTTTTTTTGCTTTCCTCTGTTATAATATAAAAGCTGTGGTTATTTTATTCGTTTACCACGGTTTTATATGGAGACGTATCGAAGTGGTCATAACGGGGCGCACTCGAAATGCGTTTGCCCTCCGGGGCACGAGGGTTCGAATCCCTCCGTCTCCGTCACATTTTCATCGGAAGACTCTGATTACAGGGTTTTCCGATTTTTCTCTTTTCTGTCACTCCTTTCCCTGTCCGCCTCTCCACAGATACCCCTTTATTTCCACATTCTCCCCGTCTGACCATACAGTGAGCGCCCCGTTCTGCTGGGTCGAATACACCCTGCATCCCATTTCCTCCAGCCGTTCAACGGTCTCTTGATGGGGATGTCCATACCGGTTGTCCACACCCGCGGATATCAGGGCAATGGAGGGCTGTGCGATTTGCAGAAACTCCCTGGTACTGGAATTGCGGGACCCATGGTGCGCTGCCTTTAATATACTGCACTGCGCAGATGCTGCTTCTTCACAGAGTGCCTCCTCTCCCCTGCCTTCCACATCACCGGTGAAGAGCATCCTGAACTCCCCATATGACAGAGCCAGGACGAGAGAAGCTTCGTTGCCTGCTTCCAGTCCCTGTCCTTCCGCCGGTCCCAGACACTTGAGCGTAAAATGTGCCGCCTCAGAGTCTCCGCCAGCCGTTTCTCTGATCTCATCTTCCCTGTGCATGACTTCGGTTCTTGTACCATTCTCCTGCGCTGTAAGCGCCAGATTGGTCAGTTTTTCGTCATGGTATTCCACCGGCGGCAGCACAAGACTTCGGATGCGCACTCCCAGATCCTGACCTTCCAGAAGTTCCTGTATTCCGTTTATATGGTCCTCATCGCCGTGAGTGACAAATACAGAATCCAGAGTATCCACTGCATTGGCCAGAAGGCAGGGTTCGATCCGGTAAATGCCCGCTGACGAGACGTCGCTGCTGCCTCCGTCTATCAGATACCTGCCCTGAGGTCCACGAATATAGATCGAATCCCCCTGCCCCACGTCCAGAACCACTGCCGCTATCCCAGGTCTTTGTGTGTATCCCAGGCGGCAGAAGACTGTCATCAGCACCGCGCACAGCAGGAGCCCCAGGCCGGGGAGACGCATTACCGCAGCCCCGCCTTTTCCTCTCATTTCTCTTCCCCTCTCTCCAATTCCCTGTGGCTTCTCTTCTTTTTCCTTTTCTTTTTTACAGCGCAGGAAATAGAAAAGCCCGCAGAGGCATCCCAGGACCGCATAATAGACAGCAAGCCATACCACGCCCGGCTGTCCTGTCACAAACCGGCTTCCCGGCAGCATCCCCGCCGAGAGGCAGAGCCTGTCATAGAGCCAGAGCACTGCGCCACACAACTTGAGCACCGCGCCTCCCAGACCGCCGGAGAGAAATGTCAGGGCAGAACCGATGATTCCCGCTCCCATAGCCAAAGGCATCACAGGGATCACAAGAAGGTTCAGGAATACGGAGTACGGCGGGATCTCAAAATAGAAATACAGTACCGGACCCAGTAAAAGGACGTTCACTGCCAGGCTGGACGCGAGCGCGCCGCAGAACCAACGTACAAGCCGATCTGAGACTTTCTCCTTTGGGGCGCCTCCTTTCCCCTGCCCCTCTTCCATTCTCTCTGGCCGGAATAGTTCCGCAAAAACCGGACTGAGCAGGATAAGGCCCAGGATAGCCCCAAATGAAAGGAGAAATCCCGCGTCCGCCACGTACAGGGGCTGACGGATGCATAGAACAGCCGCGGCGAGAGCAAGACTGGTGGACATGTCATAGTCCCTGCCCGTCATATCCGCCCCCACCCTGACAAGAAACATAATAAGGGCACGGAGGCTGGACACCCCGGCCCCAATCATCATGGTATAGAAAATCAGGATCATGCCTCCCCCGATTCCGGCAGGAACGAACCCAAGCCCCATCCTCCTGAGCAGGCTGTAGATTCCCATGCCGATAAAGGACATGTGAAGGCCGGAGATGGCAAGCAGATGTCCGATCCCATTCTTCTGATACAGCTTCTTCATGTCCGCATCCAGCCCGCTCTTATCTCCCAGCAGAATGGCGCTCATGGTGCCGCCATAATATTCTCCCAGATATTCCACGAGAATCTCCCGCCAGCCAGCCCGCACCATGGAAAGGAACTGCCGCACTTGGTCTGTCTCCTCGCTGATTATCTCCATATCCTCCGTCCAGACAAGTACATGGATACCCTGCCTGAGGTAATAGGAGCGCTGGTCAAAATTCCCGGGATTGCGGGCTGTATCAAAAGCAGCGGCCTGTCCGGATATGCGCACCTCATTTCCAATCCTGACGCCAGCCCCGGCATTCCCGGTCCCACCGGCATTTCCCCGGTCTCCCGGCTGGTCTTTCCCGCTTTCCTGAACCGTTTTCTGGTCTTTTTCTTTCTTTATTTCTCTTGTCTGTTCCGGTCTGATATAGACCATGATCTTTGATTCTTGATAGCTTTGACTTGAAACAGATACGGCGCAGTCCTCTAAATACACCGCCGTCACTTTGTCTTTTTCTTCAATTCTGTATACCGTTCCCTCCAGGGTGGCATCCTCTGCCGATACCACGCCTTTTCGGAGCGCTTCCTCCAGCGCGGAAGCCTCTTCTCCCGCGCTGAAAAACCACACTCTGACTGCCTGTACCGCTACGAACAGGATACACAGCGTGCAAAGCGGCCGCTTCTTCATATTTCTCTTTATTCTTCTTCGGCTGCGACCAATTCTTCTTTCGCCTCAAGAGGCTGGGACAAATCCACTGCCTCCAGATATTTGGCGTCCGTTTCTCCGTTAATCGTGATCTGCACTTTCTGCGCCTCTGTTCCCTCAATCAGAGAATTCACGATGGAATAGATTGTCACCTCAGGCAGGACGTCATAAGCTCCTGTCAGAAATGTACTGTCAAAATTCACATAACAGATCCCGTCCTTAATTGTGACACTTAACAGGTTCGCGTCCGGGTTAATTGTGGGGTAAGCCCCGCTCCCGGAAGGTCCCTGCACTAATTTTTCCACGATCAGTTTCTCCCTGGATACATTACTGCTGTACCGGACATCCCTTTCCTGGGGTACCAGGCTGCTGCCGTCCTTGTCCGCAAAATACAGTGTCAGTGTATCTGTCTGGTACGCGCTGGGCGATGACCCTGTATTTTCCACGAAATCATCTGCGTTCATCAGGCCGACAGGCACACCGGACCGGTCTTTGAGCATCTCTCCGTCCACCGTAAACGAAACCGCGTTGACCCCGTCGATCAGCACCAGTGACTGGACGACAGCCGCCCGCACCAATTTTTCCTCCAGAGCGCCCATTTCCAGATATGCGCTGTTAAAATCCACATCCAGGATACTGCCTCTGAGCTTACACTCCTGCACTTCCACCTCTTTCGGGATGGGCGCCGTGTACTCGATCTCTCCGGCCGGCTTTTTCAGCTCTTCAAGAACTGCTTCCGCCTCCTCTGACGCGTCCCCCTGCGAAAAATCATACGCCACCTTTGTCAGCCCGGTCCGGTCCGCATTCAGGCAGTAAATGAACGGATCACCTTTTTCCACATCTGTCCGTTTCCCGCACGAGGCAAGCAGCACAGACAGGCAGAGACATCCGGCGCAAATCACTGTTCTCTTCTTCATCTCTTCCAACCTCCTATGCCGCCACATAGATCAGAGGGATGCGCACCGTAAAGGTCGTTCCCTCCCCTTCACTGCTGTACACTTTAATTGATCCGCGATGCACGAGCACCGCGTTCCTCGCGATGGCAAGCCCCAGGCCAGTGCCGCCGATTTCACGGGAATGGGATTTGTCCACACGGTAGAATCTCTCAAAAATATGCGCCTGATCCTGCTCCGGAATTCCGATCCCCGAATCCTCCACTTTGACATAGAAATACTTATGATCCGCATTCAGGGATACATGGACCCATCCGCTTTCATGATTATACTTAATCGCATTTTCTACAAGATTTGACACAGCGAGCGTGAACTTTGTCTCATCGATCTCAGCGGTTACCGGGCGGAATGTCTCCATCACCATCTCTACATTTTTCTTTTCCGCGATGGGTTTCAGACGCCGGAGGATCTGTTCCAGGAGATCATTGATGTTCATGGTCTGAATATTCATCGTCTGCCCGGACCTGTCCATCTTAACGAGGGAGAGCAGATCCGTTATGATTTGATTTTCTCTGTCGATCTCTTTTGCAATGTCCTGCATAAATTCCTGGTACATCTCCACCGGCACATTCTCCTGCTCCAGAAGAGAATCTGCCAGGACCTTCATGGAGGTCATAGGTGTCTTTAGCTCATGGGAGACGTTGGATACAAATTCTTCTCTTGATTCATCCAATATCTTAAGCCTTCCCAGCATTTTATTGAATGCCTCGCAAAGCTGTCTTGTCTCGGTAAATGTATCCACATGCAGAACATCATCGCTGTACCCTTCTGTGACATTCTCAATGGCACCTGTGATCTTGTGAATCGGCCGGACCATCCGATCTGCCAGGAACACACTGAACATAGCAAGGAGAACCAAGGCAATCCCAACGATCACCCCGCCATGAGTGTAAAGCACCTGTTTTGTGGTCTCAATATTATCTGTGGACACACTGGCGAGCATGACACCGATCACTTTTTCTCCCCCGCTCTCCACAATAGGGGACGTCACTTCGATATAGTGGTTTGTCCTGTCATAAGAGTTTGTCCGCTTTCCTTTCATGCAGCGGACTACGTTTTCTGACACGTCTGTCTTCCCTTCATCCAGGCTGTATGTATCCTTGATAACCAGGAGATCCTCGCTTATGACCATCACACGCCCGTTATAGATATTCGTCAGCTGGGCGAGGCTGGTATTGATCACATCGGAGGATGTGTCCGACAGATATCCGTAACTATTCAGCTGATTGCACAGTATGGTGCACTGGTTTTGGATTTCCGCGGTCCTAAGCTCTACCGCGCGCGACTCGTAGAATTTCACGATCCCGAACAGTGCCGCCACACATGGCAGAAGCCCTGCCAGCATGGCGGATAAAATAAATCGGAACCGCATATTTTTAAAGATCTTGTCCCTGAATCTGAACTGACGTTTAACCTTGGAAATAATAACCCACTCCCCACTTTGTATGTACATATTTCGGTTCGCTCGGGTTCATCTCAATTTTCTCCCTCAGGCGCCGGATATGCACATCAACTGTCCTTGCGTCCCCCGGATAATCATACCCCCACACGAGGTTTAAAAGATTCTCCCTGCTGTATACCTTGTTTGGGTTCATCGCAAGGAGCTCCAGGACGTCAAATTCTTTTGCCGTAAGGTTAATTTCCCGCTCTCCGATGAAAACCCTTCTGCTCTCACAGTCGATCTTCATGCTGCCCTTGATAAGCACCGGGCTTCCGGCCGGTTCTTTCTTTTTTGAAGTGCGCCGCATGATGGCCTTGATCCTGGCCTTTACTTCGAGGATATTAAACGGCTTGGTAATATAATCATCCGCGCCGTACTCAAGTCCCAGTATCTTATCCATATCTTCACTCTTGGCCGTCAGCATCACGATCGGCATGTCTGAGAACTCCCTGATCTGCTGGCACACCTGGAACCCGTCTATCTTTGGGAGCATGACATCCAGAAGCACCAGGTCATACTCACAGTTTTTGGCACACTCCAGCGCTTCCTCGCCGTCATAGGCACAGTCCACTTCCATACCTTCCTGCTCCAGGCTGAAGCGGATTCCTTTCACGATCAATTTTTCATCATCTACCACCAATATCTTCTTACTCATACTCCTCTTCCTGACTCCCTGTTTTAAATCGTGATATCCTCTTTTATTTTATTGAATACTCCCTCTTTGATTCCCTCAATCTGCATCAGGTCCTCAATGCTCCCGAACCGTCCGTGCTCCTCACGGTAGTCCAGGATGCTTTGAGCCTTTGCCTCACCGATCCCAGTGAGGGTCATGAGTTCCTCTTTTCCGGCTGTATTAATATTTATTTTCCCACTTCCGTCCGCATTTCCGGTTATGATATCTTCAACCCCTGCGCCCTGCGTCTGTGCCTCTTCGGCTGTCGGAACATAAATCTGTTCCCCGTCCGCCACGGTCCGGGCCTGATTCACTGCCTCTGCCGCAGCTTCCCCCGTCATCCCGCCGGCAAGCCCGATGGCCTCAAATACACGCGCGTCTTTCCCTAATTCATATACCCCGGGAGCATTCACTGCTCCGCATACATATACAAAAACTGTATCCTCAGGATCTTTCTTTTTTCCCGACACGGAATCGTTCTTTCCCTCTGCCGCATCCGCCTGCCCCTCAGAATCCTCTCTGTCAGGACTGCCGTCCGACGATTCTGCGCCGTCAGAAACATCTCCATCAGAAACAGACAGCTCTTCCAGACCGACTCCTTCTTTCTTCCCGCATCCTGAAAATACAAGAAACGCGGCAAGAAAAGCGGTCATAACTGAAATTACTGCTGTCTTTATTTTCTTTCTTCTGTCTTGCATACTTTTCTCCACAGTCTCAGACCGGGAGAGATACCCCTTTTATGCCGGACAGTAATATTGTAACGAATTTTTATCAAAAATACAATAGACAATTAATTCTTTGTTACGGTATTAACGGGTTGTTACAGGAATATTACACAACATTGTCTCCTCGTATAATAAGTTTGTAAGCAATTAAAACAGCTTACAGACTTATTCT
>CAUEYX010000050.1 GCA_959022495.1 uncultured Lachnospiraceae bacterium
AAGAATAAGTCTGTAAGCTGTTTTAATTGCTTACAAACTTATTATACGAGGAGGCTGATCATGAATACAATACTTCTCTTAGAAGACGACCAAAACCTGAACCGGGGCATTTCGCTGAAACTGCGCAGGGAGGGCTATGACGTGCTTTCTGCCTTTACTGTCCGGGAAGCCCGGGAGCTTTTCCGTACCGGCAGACCTGACATGATTATCAGTGATATTACGCTTCCTGACGGGAGTGGTCTTGAATTTTGTTCTGAGATTCGCAGAAAGAGCAGCGTGTTCATTCTCTTTCTGACCGCGCTGGACTCGGAGATCGATATGGTGAGCGGATATGATATGGGGGCGGACGATTATATTACCAAGCCGTTTAGCCTGATGGTTCTTGTTTCTAAGGTCCACGCGTTCATGAGGAGAGTGGACAATGCCCCGAAAACACGGATCTGTTCCGGAGGGATTACCGTATCTTATCCGGAGATGAATGCGTATTCCATTTCAGAGGGTACAGCGGGCAGCGCTTTTGAGCCGCTTCCTTTAAGCAAAAAAGAGCTGCAGCTTCTTGTGTACTTTATGGAGAATGCCCGCCAGGTCCTGACGAAGGAACAGATCCTGGAACATGTCTGGGATGCGGACGGGCAGTTCGTGGATGAGAATACGCTGCCGGTTACGCTCAGCCGGCTGAAAGGGAAACTTGGAGGAACTTATATTCGGAATGTAAGGGGGATCGGTTATATATGGACAGAAGAAAGCTTTCGGGAGCAGCCCTGGCCTTAGGACTGCTGCTTCTTGTTCTCGCGCTCGGTGGAGGACTGCTGACCGCCGCGTGGAAGGTCATGTATGAAGCAGACGCCATAAAAATGGGCATGCTCACAGAACAATATCCGCGGGAGGAGGCCAGTATCGCCGCTGTCTTTAATGGAAAACAGAGCGAATCCGTTCTGCCTTCGGAAAGCGGCTCTGCCGGAAATGACCGGTACCAGCTGGACGGAATCCGCCTTTTCCAGAAATACGGCTATACTTTGGGCGACAGTATCCGCTCTGGAATCATGTGGCGGTATGCCCTCGCCGCGGCTGCCCTGCTCATTGCGGGTGTCCTGCTGGAGATCCTGATTCTTGTCCGCAACGCCAGAAAGACCAAGACCGCGTTAGACCGGGCTGAGTTTCTGGAACAGAAGCTGCAGGAATCCCTTGTCCGCGCGGAACAGGTGGAGGAGCAGCTCCGCAGGGAAGAACAGGATACCAAATCGCTCATCACGGATATTTCTCATCAGCTTAAGACGCCTCTGGCATCCCTGAAAATGAGTTATGAGCTGGCAGACTCCACGGTCCTTTCCATCGAGGAGCGCAGGGAGTTTGTGGAGAAAGAACGGGAAGAAGTAGCCAAACTGGAGTCGCTTCTTACGATTTTCACCCAGCTCACACGCCTGGAGACCGGCATGATCCATCTCCAGATAGAGAACAGCAGCCTGAAAGAGACTTTGACCCACGCGGTGAACAGTATTTATATGAAAGCTTATGAGAAACATATCGATATTGCCGTAGAAGAATTCTGCGATGTCAGTCTTCCTCATGATCCCCGCTGGACCAGTGAGGTTATCTTGAATATTCTGGATAATGCAGTGAAATACTCTCCGGCAGGCACAGAAGTTTTCGTCCGTGTCTCTGAACTGGCCAGCTACGTGATCGTCGAAGTCGAAGACCAGGGCATCGGCATTCCTGCTTCCCAGGTCTCCGAGATCTTCAAACGATTCTGCCGCGGAGACGCGCCGGAGGTAAAAAACGCAGAGGGTTCTGGCGTAGGGCTCTACCTGGCCAGGAAGATTATCGAACAGCAGGGCGGCACGATCTGTGTAAAGCCAGGCGCCTCATGTGGCAGCAATTTCATTCTGACTCTGCCGAAGCAGCAGATCTCTCCTGTCACGCGGGCATCCTGACATTCCCGGTTCTGCGGCGCTTGTACGCCGACGGAACTGCCGCAGAGCCGGAAGAACATTTCTTACAATTCTGTTATTCTTTCTGTAAGCGTCCTGTAAACGAACAGCGTTATACTTGCGTTATAGAACAGAACGCGGCGGTCCGCGGGTGCGCGTGCCGGCGCAGAAGGAGGCATCTTATGAAACCAATCCTAGAAACCAGCGACCTGGTAAAATACTACGGCTCCGGCGATAACCTCGTCAAAGCCATTGATCACACCAGCCTTAAGATTGAGGCAGGAGAATTCACGTCCATTGTCGGACGGTCGGGCTCAGGCAAGAGTACTCTGCTCCACATGCTGGGAGGGCTGGACCGCCCGGACTCCGGGAAAGTCTATATCGAAGGAAAGGATATCTTTAGTCTGAAGGAAGACCGGCTGGCCGCATTTCGCCGGAGAAAGATCGGCTTTATCTTCCAGAGTTTTAATCTGATCCCGTCCCTGAATGTATGGGAAAACATTGTCCTCCCCATCGGACTGGATAACCGCAGAGTAGATGAGGACTACGTTTCCGGTATCATCCGGCACATTGGAATGGAGGATAAGATCCATGCCCTTCCAAACACCCTCTCTGGAGGCCAGCAGCAGCGCGCGGCCATCGCCCGGGCACTGGCATCCCGGCCGGCCATCATCCTGGCGGACGAACCCACAGGAAATCTGGACTCGAAGACAGAACTCGAGGTTGTCAGTATCCTGAAACGCTGCGTCTCAGAATACGGTCAGACCCTTGTAATGATCACACACGATGAAACGATCGCCCAGATGGCGGACCGAATGATTGTCATTGAAGACGGTAAGGTGGTGGCCGGCAGATGAATACCGTAACCAGAACAGCCCTTGCCAATGTCAAACAGAATAAGAGCCGTAATGTTTTAAGCGGCGCCGCTGTCATTTTAACCACACTTTTGATCTTTATCGTACTCACGGTGGGTTATGACTCCATCACGATACGTTTTGCGGGTGTGAACGCCAGTTATCCCACCTACCAGGCCATGTTCCGGCAGGTCACGCAGGAAAGCGCCGACGCCCTGAAGTCCCACGCTGACCTGGAGACTGTCGGACTCCGGGAAGACTTCGGCCAAGTGGTAAGCGGCGGCAGTGATACGCTGATCCTGATGATGGCTATGGACTCGGAGGCCCTTACACTCAATAAAGTAGAACTGGATGAAGGAAGATTTCCTGAGAAAGGAAACGAAGCCGTTATTTACCGGTCCATGCTCGATGTCCTTGGAATACAGGCTGACATCGGGGACGAGATTACGCTTCCATTCCAGCTCTATGAGAACGAAGGCCTGGGCTTTCAGCAGGAAGACTCCTTCGTAATCAGTGGTTTTCTCGACGGATCAGACACGGCTCAGGAAAACAGCAGTTACATCGTACTGTCCTCCATGGAATATATGGAAAACAGCATCCCCGCGGATCAGCGCGAATACCGTGTTATGATGCGCCTGAAGAATGCCGACAATATGACGTCAGATGCCATCGAAGATACCTTCAAAGAAATTGGAAAAGATTTCGGGGTCAATGAAGAAAACATTGTTACAAATGATGAGTACCTGCTGGCCAATTATGTAGACCCGTCGTTTCTTGCCGGTATTACGGTCATTATTATCATTGTAATCCTTGCCGGAATCCTGACCATCTACAGCATCTATTATGTGTCCATGATTCCCAAGGTCCAGGAGTACGGGAAACTGAAAGCCATAGGCGCCACTAGACGGCAGATTCGTCAGATCGTGTTCCGGGAAGGCATCCTGGTAACTGGTATCGCCCTTCCTGCCGGACTGCTCCTTGGCAGCTTGATCGCCAGGCCGGTTGTACTCCTGATGCACGAGGCAGGGGCAGACATCCAGGGCAGCGGTCAGACCTTCAATCAGCTCTGCGTGGACCTGGTCCGCAGTGGGGAGGTTGTACTCCTGCACTGGTGGATCTACCTTCTGACCGCGGTGTCTGTGATCCTGACCGTATATCTGGCACTGGTCAAACCTATGCATACAGCGGCGAAGATCTCGCCTGTGGAAGCCATGCGCTATCAGGGCGGCCGTAGAAATAAGCAGAAGCAGCGGAAAGGCTATTCGAGCCTGAATATCTTCCGCCTTACCAAGGCGAATCTCTCCCGCAATAAGAAACGGACCGCGATCACCATCGTGACCTTGAGCGCGGTGGGCATCCTCTTCATGGTGACTGCCACGGTATTAAGCTGCGCGGATCCAAAGGAAATCGCCCGTCAGGAAATTGAATCTGACTATAAGATCTCTGTGGACAGCTGGGAGAATGACAAGATGAACCCAGACCGTTCCTGGGCAGAAATTATGAAGAACAATCCTTTGAACGAAGAGTTTATTCAGGAAATCCAGAACATACCGGGCGTGGAAAATGTGGAGACAAAGTCCTATCTCAACGGTACCCTTGTAGATCTGGACCCGGAAGATGAAATCACAGGGGCAGGCGTGGCAGGACTCGGCCCGGTCTACGCCGAGGAGCTGGAACGCGCGCTCACAGAAGGGGCTGTTACTTATGAAGAGTTGGAAGAGGGAACCGCAATTGTGGCAGACAAAAATTATCTCCACTGGTATCCTGAGCTGAAGATCGGCGATCCCATACGGATCTCCTTCCGAACTGCTGACGGGATGGCTGAGCGGACCTTCCGCCTGGCAGCCTTCGGAGATTTCCCAATGGGATTATCCTCTGCCAGCCTCATCCTGCCCACCTCCGTGCTGGAGAGCATCTGCCCTTATAATATCACCGAAACCTGCGAGATCACAGTAGATCCGGATGAAAAAGACACGGCTTATGACGCTCTGCAGGACCTGGCCGATACCAGTGCTTACCTGACGACTTCCAGCTATGAGGAAAGCCTCAGCCAATGGGAGAGCGCCACAGCGCTCATGGGCCTTGCGGGGTATGCCTTTTTGATCATCCTGGGCGGGATCGGAATCATGAACCTGATCAACACAATGATCAACAGCATTTATACCAGAAAGCATGAGCTGGGCATGATTCAGGCCATCGGCATGTCCGAAAAGCAGCTGATCCGAATGATGCAGATTGAAGGTCTCTTCTACACAGCAGGAACCCTGCTCCTATCCCTGGGGCTTGGCAGTCTTGCCGGGTACTGTGTCTTCCTCTATGCCAGGGCAGAACGGATGATGAATATTACTGTCTTCCACTATCCGGTGATCCCGGCAGTGATCCTCACAGTGACCGTGGCCGCAGTCCAGCTGCTGCTTACCTACGGGGTGTCCAGAAGTTTCCGCAGGCTCAGCCTGATTGAACGAATCCGCTGCTCAGAATAAAGAACGGGCCTTCCGCGATGCAAGGAAGAAGGACGATTCGGAGAAGAATCGTTGAAGCCGCTTTCACAGGAGGAAAGTATAGAGAGACCTGCGTATTTCATACTGTTTCCACATTGCTCTGGTATCATGGAGCCAGGAGGTGTAAAAATGGCTGCTTTTATAAGCTGTATGCCAGCCTGCTTTCCAACGCGGTTTCCTACACAAAGCCGGGACATAACAACTCCGTTGTACTGAACGCCCGGCAGATAAAAATAGAAAACGAGCGTACGCCCATCCCGCCGGATAAGCTGGCTCATGTATTTGAGCCGTTCTACCGCCCGGATTTTGCCCGGGACCGCAAAGATGGGGGGGAATGTGCTTTACCCTTTTCCTATCTTGAGATTCCTCTCCCTTGTGGAGGGGTTTTTCATTTTATGATCCGTTTCATACTGGTTCCATATGAAGGTTCTATGCTGTCATCGTTGCAACACTTATTCTATATGAAACGGAGGTCATTCTATGAACTTTATGAATCGAGCGTGGCTGTACATCGTCCGCAAAAGAGGCAAGAGTATTCTTCTTTTTGTCATTTTGCTGGTGATGGCAACCTTTGTTCTGACCGCTCTGGCGCTGGGAAACGCTTCGAAAGCTGCCCAGCAGGAGCTGCGGCAAAGCCTTGGCGGGAGTTTTGTCATTGGCTTTGACTACACGGAAAACAACCCCTATCTGAAGGTGGAAAGCGTGGATGGCGGAACCCTGATGTATTCCACCCAGCAGATCAGCCCGGAGTTGGTAGAGCAAATCCGGGAAATTGAGGGAACCAGGGAGTGCAGCGCCACCGTGGAGGGTCTGGCGGCGTTCCCCTCTCTGGAACTGTTTACCGGAAATATCCCCATTGAGGAAGAGTTCCGCGCATCCTCAAAAATTTTAAGCACATGGAAAAGCGAGGAGCTTACCCGGTTTACTTCCGGGCAGCTTACGCTGACAGAAGGACGGCATATCCTGCCGGACGACAGAAACAAGGGGCTGATCAGCAAAGATCTGGCAGAAAAAAACGGCCTGAAAATCGGCGATAAAATCCAAACGGACAAAGGTGTGGAGATTGAAATTGTGGGTCTGTTCTCTCCAAAAGAAATCGAAGGCATTAACGATCAGGTGACAACCTATGATAAAATACAAAACCTTATCATCACCGATCTTGCCACTTTGGTGGCTTACGAAAACGGCCCTGCCATTCAAGGATTTAACGAGCTGACGGTATCGGTGGACGACCCGCAGAACATGGAGGAAATTATTTCTAAAGTAAAGGAAATCAGCGGTGTAGACTGGAAGGGCTTTTCTTTTCTGGTTGACAACAAGGACTATGAAAACGCTGCGTCCTCTTTGGAACAGTTATCGGAGCTGGTATCCACCATTTTGATGATCGCGCTGATTGTAAGCATCGCCATCCTCTCGCTCATTCTAACCATGTGGGCCAGAACCCGAATCCATGAAACCGGCGTCCTGCTCTCGGTTGGGATCAGCAAGCTGTCAATCTTAGGGCAGTATATTGCCGAGGTTTTACTGATCGCGGTGCTGGCGTTTTCCCTTTCCTATTTCTCCGCCAATGGGATCGCTGGCCAGATGGGAAACGTCCTGCAATCCGGGCAGGCGGTAACGGAGGCTCAGCAGGAAGATGGGCTGTCCGCAGGAACCCGTGGGGAGGCCGGAACAGATACCGGTGATTCGGAAATCGAAACTCCGGAATTACAGGTCCGCGTACAGGTTGAGGAAATGGGACTTCTGTTCCTGCTGGGAATCGGGATTGTAACAGTATCCGCCGGAATTTCCTCTATTTCCGTCATGCGGCTGAAACCGCGGGAGATTCTATCGAAGATGAGTTGAGAAAGGTGGTAACGATATAAATATGGCAATTTTGGAACTAAAGAACCTGACGTATTCTTATGACAAAAAGAGGAAGGTGCTAAAAGGGATCAATGCGCAGATGGAGGCGGGAAAGATGTATGCGATTCTTGGCCCGTCCGGCTGCGGCAAGACAACGCTCCTTTCCCTGCTGGGCGGTCTGGACGGACCCACAGACGGAAGTATCCTGTTTGAGGGGAAAGATATTGCACAGGCCGGATTGGCAGGACATCGGAAAAAGAATGTTTCCTTTATCTTTCAGAGTTACAACCTGATTGATTATATGACCCCACAGGAGAATGTCCGGCTGACTTCAAGGAAACCGGCGCTCTCGTTTCTGGGACGGCTGGGACTGACGAGAGAGGAATCCAAACGGAACGTGCTGAAGCTTTCCGGCGGCCAGCAGCAGCGGGCAGCCATCGCAAGGGCACTGGCAAGCGAAGCTCCAGTGATCTTGGCCGATGAGCCTACCGGCAATCTGGATGAGGACACGGCCGGGGAGATCACGGACATCCTGAAAGAGAGCGCGCATCAGATGAGGAAATGCGTGATCGTCGTCACTCATTCAAATGAACTGGCGAAACAGGCGGATGTGGTATTCCGGCTGAAAAAAGGAGTTTTGGCAGAAGAAGCATTCTGAAAAAGATATGTCGGTGTGCTTGTAAGTCAGCAAGCCACCGACATGTCTTAACATTCCTCTTGACTTTCACGTTACGTCATAGTGTATGCTGTAAAAAAGAAGAAAGGAATGTTACGATATGAAATTAAGTTATATCCGGTCAGATGCCATCTACAAAAAAATAATGGAGGCTCCTATAAAAAAGAAAAACGATATTTACCGTTATGAGTTAATGATGCCTTTTAAGGGCAAATGGGACTGCTATCAAATCCCCATGAAAGCAGCTACGCCCAATGGCTATGATATTATTATGGCAAGTGACATGCTGGGGCTCATCACCCCCACAAAGATAGATCAGTCACAAAAAACAAATATCGAGAGCCTTTCTTCGGATCAGCTCTGGAGATCTTGTGAGCAATCCATTCAGAAATCTCTGGAATGTTTTTTGAACAATGGGATTGAACTGCCTGTCAGTGAGTATCTATTTACGGTTTTATTGGCAAATGCTGAAAGCCCCTATATCTCCCTGAATGAAGGCTATTGTGGCGATGGTGGCATTCCGGGGTATATCATGGCGTGGCTGACCCCGAATGAATTTACCCTGTCACGCCTTCCTGCTGCGCTGGCCCACGAAGTAAACCATAATGTGCGCTTTCAGTTTATTAAGTGGCGGAATAGTATTACTCTGGGGGAGATGATGGTCAGCGAAGGACTTGCCGAAAACTTTGCAACCTGCCTGTATGGCGAGGAAAAGGCAGGACCATGGGTGACCAAAACGGATATGGAAACCCTGAATGAGTATATCAAGCCTATTATTCAAGATGGACTCAATGTCCAAGGCCTTGAGAACCTGAATGCCTACCTCTATGGTGACGAAATGGCTGCGATGCAAAACTTTCCCTGCGTTGGATTGCCCTACTGTGCTGGTTACGCCTGCGGGTATCATTTAGTTAAATACTATTTGAAAAAGACCGGCAAAAGCATCATGGAAGCTACGCTGCTGCCTGCAAACGAAATTTTAGAAGCTGCGGAGGATTTTTGGGATGAATAAGGCAAATAACAGCTGTATTTCCGTAAGCAGAAGGATGACCGTACATGAAGTCGCTGACCTAACAGGTATTACAATACGGACATTGCACTACTATGATGAAATAGGACTTTTGAAGCCTACTATGGTTACAGGCAGTAAATATCGTTTGTATACAGATGATGATTTGGGCCGGCTGCAGGAAATTCTTTTTTTTCGTGAGGTGGGATTTGCATTGAAAGAAATCAAGAGCTTGCTCAGTTCTCCTAATTATGATCGGACGGAAGCATTGAAAAGACACCTTGATATTCTACAGGCTCAAAAAGAACGTATCGATGCTCTGATCTCTCTGGTCAAAACAGAAATCGCAGGAAATCATGTTCCGTCTTTTACTCCTTTTTCCAATGCAAAAGTGCATGAACTAAGGGAGAAGTATAGGTTGGAAGTTTTGAAACGCTGGGGAGATACAGAAAGTTTCAAAGAATATGAAAAAGCATTTCTGTCGCAGCCCCGAGAAAAGCAGGAGGATCAGTTAAAAAAATTCCATTTTGTATCTAAGGATACCTTCGAGCGATTAGCGCAATTCCAGAATCAATCTCCCGCTTGTCAAGAAGTACAACAAATTGTGGGAGAATGGCAGCGGTATATCTCCGAATCCTTTTATAAATGCGATAATCAAATGTTGCTTTATCTGGGGCAGCTTTACATTGGTGACGAGCGTTTTTCTAACTATATAAATAGGTTTGGCAGTGGAAATTTGGCGTCTTTCTTCAGTGAAGCAATTAACATCTTTTGCGCAAAGAACAAGCCACAATCAAGGCGAGTTAAAAAGCCGCAATAATGATTAAAACATTTCACTTTGGGTGTGCTACCATGCTCATGGAAAGGAGGGAATGCCAATGGGGAAGCAATCCATCATCAGCATTGAGGCAGTCATCGACTATGTCGAAAGCCATCTTGACGGAAAGCTGGAATTAGATACGGTAGCGGAGGCTGTTCATTACTCAAAATATCACCTGCACCGGCTGTTTACCGAAACGGTAGGAATGACAATCCATGATTATGTTCAGCGGCGTCAGCTTACAGAAGCGGCAAAACTGCTGGTTTTTTCTGATAAACCGATTATTGAAATTGCGTTTCTTTGCGGATATGAGAGCCAGCAGTCTTTTTCATCAGCGTTTAAGGAGATGTATAAGCTGCCGCCCGCAGAGTACCGCGAAAAGCGGAATTTTTATCCTTTGCAGCTGCGCTTTACTTTACATCGAGAAATGGCGGCTGTGGAATTTACAATGCAGGAGATCCGCCTGGCGGAAAAGAAGGATATTCCTGATTGGATGGACTTAATGCGGCTTGTTATTGATGGGTATCCAGTCATGGATGAAGCGGAGTACTTGGCTAAGCTGGAAGAAAGCATTTCCGAAGGGCGCGCGCTTGTTCTTAGAGATGAAAACTGTCTTGTCGGTGCAATGGTATTTACCTGTTCTCCGGGCAGTATAGAATTTCTTGGGATACACCCGCAATATCGCAACCGCGGACTCCAGAAGCTGTTCCTGGATGCTTTGCTGGAAATCTATCTGCCGGGGCAGGAGATCAGCACAACAACCTACCGGGAACAGGACAAGGCGGATACAGGACACCGGGATCTGTTACTGCAGCTTGGCTTTGCCGAGAGAGAACTACTGACAGAGTTTGGCTACCCGACACAGCGATTTGTGCACCCTCCGAAAAAACAGGAGGATATGGAACATGGATGACACACAATGTACCGGCTGGCAGAAAAGAATCCTTCTTTTCCTGACCAGCCAATGTATCACACTTTTTGGCTCGACGCTCGTTCAGATGGCGCTCATCTGGTATGCGACCATGCAGACATCCAGCGGTGTGTGGGTTGCCGCATTTACAGTCGGCTCTTATCTGCCGCAGTTTCTCATTTCATTTATAGGGGGCGTATGGGCAGACCGGTACCACAGGAAAAAGCTGATCATAGGCGCGGATATGCTGATCGCATTTGCCACGTTCATCATGGTACTGGCAATCCCGCATATTTCATCAGAGCCTGCTTTGCTTGGCGGCCTGCTTGTTATGTCAGTTGTTCGTTCTTTCGGGGCAGGAATACAAACACCGGCGGTCAATGCTGTGATCCCTCAGCTTGTTCCGGCACAACAGCTCATGCGGTACAACGGGATCAACGCAGCCATGCAGTCTGTAGTTAATTTTGCTGCTCCGGCGGCAGCAGGCGCGGTTTTTGCGGTCAGTACATTGAGAACGACGCTGATGATAGACATTGTCACGGCGATCCTGGGAACGGGTCTGCTGTCCTGCGTGGTACTGCCGAAACAGGACACTTCTTTTGAAAAGAGCGGTGTGTTTTCTGATATGAAGATTGGCGTCAGATACGCTTTCTCAGACAGGGTGATCGGAAAACTTCTGATTATCTATGGGCTGTTCACGTCCTTTTGCGTTCCGGCAGGCTATCTGGCAGGGCTTCTCGTCCGCCGGGTATTCGGGGATACTTACTGGTATCTTACGGCAGTAGAAGTCGTGGGGTTCGCGGGCATGATGGCGGGCGGAGTTGCTATGAGTACATGGGGAGGCTTCCGGAGCCGGGGAAAGACTTTAGCGGCCGGGCTTTTGGCGTTTGGTTCCTTTGCGATCGGTATGGGCTTTTCAAAGAATTTTATTCTCTATCTTGGATTGATGGCATTTTACGGAGTTGCATTGACAATGGTACAGACCGCGATTACCACAATGCTGCAGGAGAAAACAGATACTTCTATGCAAGGGCGTGTCTTTGGCTTACTGGGAACCATGTACGCCGGCTTTTTACCGATTGGCATGGCTGTATTTGGTCCGTTGGCGGATATAGTTCCCCTGCAGTGGATCATGGTCGGATCGGGTATCGCGCTTATTTTCATTGCAGGGATAACTTATTTTAAGCGGGAACTCAATTAGATACCTGCAAAGTGAATAACATACCAAGCGAATGTATCTTGACAGGCTTTGTACTGCACGTTATAATGCATACATACCAGACGTATGTAAAAGAAGGAGGAGATTCTGTGGCACGAAACAAATACCCGGAAGTAACCGTGGAGAAAATTCTGGATGTGGCGCAGCGATTATTTTTAGAAAAGGGGTATGACAACACCACCATTCAGGACATTGTAGATCATCTGGACGGATTATCCAAAGGTGCTGTCTACCATCATTTCAAGTCAAAAGAGGAAATTATGGATGCAGTGGGAGACCGGATGTTTTTTGCGAATAATCCCTTTGAGAAAGTGCGGAAGCGCTCGGATCTGAATGGTCTGCAGAAGCTGCGGGAGACAGTCCGGGCGTATCAGTCGGATGAAGACCGGAACAGTATGACGATCCAATCCATTCCCCTTATGAGAAATCCCCGGCTTCTGGTGGAGATGATTGAATCCAACCGGCGCATTCTCACCCCCTATTATCAAGAACTGCTGGAAGAGGGCAACAGGGACGGTTCTCTGCACACGGAGTATGTCAAAGAAATCTCGGAACTCATCCCCCTGCTTACCAGCTTGTGGCTGCTGCCTTCTGTGTTTCCGTCTGACAAGGCGGGAATAAAGAAAAAGTTTTACTTTCTTGGTGATATGCTGGAGAAGATGGGAGTTCCCCTTATGGATGATTCGCTCTATGTTCTGGTGGATAAATTTTTTGACAAAATGCCAGATGAAAAATAAAGCTGCCGCGAGGGTCAAAGACCCTGATGCTAGAATCGCTGCCAGATTGATCTGCATAATTGCATCGGGGTCTTTTACTTTAGAGTTATACATTCGTTCGTCCGGTATCTTATTGATGCCGCTTTTTCTTTATTTATTTACATACCGACGTATTGTATGAAAAGGAGGACACAATGAAAGAACAAAATTTGGCCAAAATGGAGGAGAAGATGAACCAGAAGTTTTTTACACGGAATTTTACGTTTTTGATTTTCGGGCAGGTCAGTTCCCTGATCGGCAATTACACGCTGAAATTTGCCCTGTCCATGTATGTGCTGGAACAGACCGGGTCCGCATCCGTTTTTGCGGGACTGCTGGCGCTGTCCATGCTTCCGACAATCTTGCTGTCCCCCTTTGGAGGCATTCTTGCAGACCGGGCAAACCGCCGCAATATCATGGTTGCGCTGGATGCTCTTTCCGGGCTGTCTGTACTGACTGCCGGATTTGCCATGGTATTCGGGCATGATATTTTCATTGTCGGCGCGCTGCTTATTATCTTGTCTGTATTAGGAGCGTTTGAATCGCCCACCGTGCAGGCATGTGTTCCCCAGATGCTTTCAGGGGAGAACATCATAAAAGGAAATGCTGTCATCAGCCAGGTCGCCTCGATCGCATCCCTGATCACTCCGTTTTTAGGCAGCATTTTTTATACCGCATTCGGAATCCGGCCTGTATTTTATGCCGCGGTGGCATGCTTCTTTCTCACTGCGTTTCTGGAATGCTTTATCCGGCTGGATTACAAAAAGCCGGAAGGAAGAATGGGGATCGGCGCGGTCATCAAAGAAGATTTCACTGTCAGCATGCGTTTCCTGCTCCGGGAGCAGCCGGGGATCATGAAACTCCTTCTTCTGGCGGCAGCCGTCAGCCTGTTTGTGGCAGGTACCGCTGTGGTGGGGCTTCCCTATTTAGTCCGCACCGTGCTTGGCCTCTCCGCTGCCCACTATGGCATTGCGGAAAGCGTCCTGGGCGTTGCATCTATTTTAGGCAGCCTGTGTGTTGTGGTATTGGCGAAAAGGCTGCGGGCGCATCATCTTGTCATTGTTTTCGTATCCTTTGGAATATGCCTGATTCCGTGCGGGATCGCTTTCCTTGTGCCGGCAGGAGATGCTGCCCGTTATCTGATCCTGCTGGGGATGTTCAGTGTCTGCCAGCTTGGGTGCAGCCTGTTTTCCACCTATGCCATTTCTATCATACAGGAACGGACGCCGGAGCATTTGATGGGGAAGGTGATGTCCTATGTCTTCACGTTCGCTATGTGCGCGCAGCCGGTGGGACAGATCATTTACGGAGCCTTGTTCGACCGGTTGGCAGACAGCGTCTACTGGGTACTGATTCCAAGCGGGGTGATCGTGTGTGCGATCGGATTCTGTTCGACGCGCTTTTTCAGACGGTTTGAACAGGAGGGAACCTGCGCTCAGCAGGAGGGCAGATAACAAAGGAGAGCAGATAAGGCTTGTCTTTTTCATAAAAATCCCGTACACTGTCAACCCTACACTTTAACACCAGACTTATAAAGTGTGGTATAACAGACTGGGAGGTGCAGAGGATGAACCAGTATAGGACAATCGACGTTGCCAGACGGATCGGAATCCATGTGAATACCGTCCGGCTGTATGAAAAATGTGCTCTTATCCCGAAGCCGGAACGTCTGCCGAATGGATACAGAGTTTTTACAGATCTCCACATAGAGCAATTCAAGCTGGCGCGCGCGGCCCTCCGGGTAGAGGTGCTTCAAAACGGACTCCGCAGACAGGCAGTGAATATCATAAAGGTTTCCGCCGCGGGAAATTATGAAGAAGCCGCCTCATTAACCCGCCGCTATATCCGGCAGGTGGATCAGGAGCGGGAAAATGCGGAGGAGGCGATTCAGATTACCCGGCAGATACTTGCCGGTTTGGACAGCGGCGAACATCCAGGTGTTTCCTACACGCGAAAAGAGGCTGCGGATCTTCTGGGCATTACCATAGACACGCTGCGGAACTGGGAACTGAACGGCTTGTTCACAATCAAACGCAGGGAGAACGGTTATCGCGTCTATTCTGAGAAGGATATACAACGCTTGAAGATCATCCGTTCCCTCCGCTGTGCGAATTACTCGCTGGCAGCCATCTTACGGATGCTGCGGGCGATCAGCGATGATCCCGGAGCCAATATCCGCGCGGTCATTGATACGCCGAATGAGGATGACGATATTATGAAGGCGTGCGACAAGCTGCTTACCTCTTTGTCTGAAGCCCGGGAAAACGCGGTTTTTGTGGCCGGACAAATTGCGAAAATGGAGAAAATGACAAAAGAAAAGCCTACAGTTACCCACCATACCGCCGAACCATGCTAACCTTTATCCATCAAAAACAGGAGGTAGAAAGGCATGGATGAAACCATCAGAGTAACCGGTCTGAGTAAATCCTACACCGGGAACAAAGTAATCAGCAACATTGACCTCTCAATCGGCGCGGGCCAGGTGTTCGGCCTGCTTGGAACGAATGGGGCGGGTAAGACGACTACGATAGAGTGTATCTTGGGCACTCGGAAGGCAGATGCGGGATCGGTTTCTATTTTAGGGTTAGATCCCCGAAGAGACAGAAAACAACTTTTTGAGCAGGTTGGCGTACAATTCCAGGAAGCCAGCTACCCGGACAAAATCAAAGTCTGGGAGCTGTGTGAAGAAACCGCCTGCCTGTACCGGCAAGCTGCAAATTACGAAGAGCTTTTGCGGCAGTTTGGCCTGTGGGAGAAGCGGGGCTCTTTCGTAAATGAACTGTCCGGCGGGCAGAAACAGCGGCTCTTTATCGTTTTAGCTCTTCTGCCTGATCCGAAGGTCGTTTTTCTGGACGAGCTTACCACGGGTCTTGATACGAAAGCGCGCAGGAGCGTCTGGAAAAGTCTGGAGGCGCTGAAACAAAAGGGACTGACCATCTTCCTGTCCTCACATTTTATGGACGAGGTGGAGGTCCTGTGTGACACGATCGGCATTTTGAAGGACGGTAATTTCATTTTCAAAGGAAGCGTTTGGGAGGCGGTTTGCCAAAGCCCCTATGACAATTTGGAAGAAGCCTATTTGTGGTTTACCGGAGAGGAGGAAACGGACGATGAATAAATATGCTACTATGTTGAAAACAGAACTGAAGTTGTCTTTTCGCGGCATGGATATGGTGATCTTCGCCCTTTGCCTGCCCGTCGTGGTTGTGGTACTGATCGGCATTATTTATGGGGGTCAGCCCGCTTTTGAGGGGGCAGACTATTCATTTTTAGAGCAGTCTTTTGGAGCTGTTTCCACGATCGCGATCTGCGCCGGCGGCGTTATGGGTCTCCCGCTGGTGATTTCCGACTACCGGCAGAAGAAAATACTGAAACGCTACAAGGTAACACCGACCAGCCCCATCCTGCTGCTGGCAGTACAGGTTTCTATTTACGCCATTTACTCGCTGATTTCTTTGCTGCTGGTCTATCTGGCAGGAAGCCTGTTCTTCGGCGTGCGGCTGCCCGGTTCCGTGGGAATCTTTCTGGTCTCTTATCTTCTGGTGATGCTTTCCACATTCAGTATCGGGATGATGGTGGGCGGAATAGCACCGAATATGAAGGTCGCAAGTATTGCTGCCAGCGTTTTGTATTTCCCCATGTTGATCTTCTCCGGGGCCACCCTCCCTTATGAGGTGATGCCGGCCGCATTGCAGAAGATCGCGGATATTCTTCCGCTGACGCAGGGAATTAAACTGCTGAAAGCGGCTTCGCTGGGCTTACCCATAGAAGCTGCAGGGCTCCCTCTTGGTGTCATGGCAGCTCTGATGATTCTTTGCGGAGGAATTGCGGTAAAATTCTTCAAGTGGGAGTAAAGAAGAAAAAAAGAAAGAATTTTTACTTAAAGCAAGGCGGGTCAATTACCTGCCGAAATGGGTCAGTCTGCCTTGTGCGGATTGGCCCATAATAAATACACTTGACAAGTAAACGGTCGTTTACTACAATATAAAAAATGGTAAACGGTTGTTTACGTTGTTGGAGGTGTATAGAATGTCTGAGACTAAGGAAAAAATATTAGTTGTTGCATTGCATTTATTTGCAAAAGATGGATATGAGGCAGTTTCTGTCAGCAAAATAGCAGAAAAATTAGGAATTACCAAAGGAGCGCTGTATAAGCACTATGAAAGCAAGAGGGATATTTTCAACAGTATTGTTGTGCGTATGTCACAACTAGATCATGAAATCGCACGAAAATATGGCGTGCCGGAAAATGTATTTGATTGTGTGCCGGGACAATATGAGCAAATTGGATTGGAAAATCTAAAAAACTTTGCCATATCACAATACCGATTTTGGACTTTCGATGAATTTGCCGCTGATTATCGTAAGATGCTAACCTTAGAGCAGTATCGTAATCCAGAATTAAACAAGCTGTACCAGGACAGCCTTGTGAGTGGGCCTCTTCTTTATTTAGAAGATATTTTCCGCGAGATGATGAACTGTGGTGTGTTAAAAACAAATGACCCATATCAACTTGCAATAGAATTTTTTTCTCCACTTTTTTTACTTATCAATATGTCAGATGAAAATGAAACTTTTGGGGATATTGAAAACCGGTTAATAAAGCATATTGATTTCTTTATAGAATGTCATGCAAAGTAAGGAGAAAACAAAAATGAAATATATTCGGAGCCAAACATATAACATTCCTGAATTACAGGGGAAAATTATGGGGCCAAATCCAGTCAAACTGGAGGAGGAACTTTTACTTTACTGCGAAATCCCCACAAATTCCATAGTATGTGATCTTGGCAGTGGTCAGGGGGTGACTTCCCTCTTTCTTGTAAAAGAGTATGGGTTTACTGTGTATGCCACGGATTTGTGGAGCGATCCGGAAGATAATCGAAAATTCTTTCGCAAAATGGGGCTATCCGATGAGCAGATTATTCCGGTTCAGGCAGATGCCACGGCACTTCCTTTTGAAGAGGAATTTTTCGATGCAATCATTAGTACGGATTCCTACAATTATTTTGGACGCGATCCTAAATTCCTTGACGATAAATTGCTGCCATATCTTAAACACGGTGGTTACATTTATATTGCCATTCCCGGAATGAAAAAGGATTGCCATGATAATCTGCCCCCAGAGCTACTTCTCTCTTGGACACCGGAGCAGCTTGATTATATGCACGATATAAGATATTGGGAAAATATTATCCGCAATTGTAAAGGTGCCAGGGTGATTTCTATTCATGAGATGGAAAGTAATGAGGAAATATGGAATGACTGGCTAAAGCAAGAAAACGAGTATGCAGTCAATGATCGTAAAGCTATGAAAGCTGGCGGCGGTAAATATCTGAATTTCATTTCAATTATTCTTCAAAAATTATAACGGCGGACTATCCGGTTTTTATGGGAAGGCCCCAGCTAGAGGGAATAGAGTTTCTGGAGAAATATTTACGATGTATACAAGCG
Source organism: uncultured Lachnospiraceae bacterium (assembly GCA_959022495.1). Lineage (GTDB taxonomy): Bacteria > Bacillota > Clostridia > Lachnospirales > Lachnospiraceae > Mediterraneibacter. Next base: position 17,972 of record CAUEYX010000050.1, read on the forward strand.
GAAAACGCATTTTACGTATGCTTTGCGCCAGAGGATATACACCACCTATTGTGTGGACTTACAGAAGATTACCGCAGCGTACCGTTGAATATTTTCGAGCCGGTACTGTTATCCGCACTTGGACTTATCATACGGGATCGAAGTCCGCTGCGGCTTAATTTGACTGAAGAAGATATCTCTTTTTTGTATCAGAAGTTTTCTGAACAATCGGAAGAGGAAGTGCAGGATTGCCTGCGGAACGCACTTTCTTCCTTATATAAAGAAATGAACTTACCGCAGGTTTCTATGCAGTACGCGGCTTTGTGTATACCAAACATTGCCGTTCTGATTCTGAATGCAGTGAAGCTAAAAACACTTGACAAAGTATTTTTGATACCCGCCTGCCCGGAGCAGGAATCTCAAACTGCCCTCACTTACGGTGATAGAATGAGTGACAGGGAATATCAAAAATTGGCTGAAAGGATTTTACAGAGTGACAGCAGTGAGGAAAAAGCAGCGCTCATTTTAAATGGGATACATTCCCTTGCTGATCTGCTGGATATATTGTCCGATACGGAACTTTGCGAAGATGACTTTTGTCTTTTAGTCAATCTGTTACCATTTTCAGTATTTGTAATGTTGTTGTCACAATATCCAAACGATGATTTTATGGAAAGGGAAAGTGAGCAGAGGTTATTTTCTGCATTGCAGAAACGGAAGCAACAGCTTTCTGTGGAAGAAAAACAACAGATTGAACAAATAGGGAATCCTTTTCTCTGAATTGACAAAGTGAATCAAAATGATTATAATCAGAAACACATTATGGAAAGAGGTGAGCATAATGTTATTCGGGAAATTTGCCATTGTTTTTGGCTCCAAACAAGTTTATATTACCAAACATTGTGCGGAGCCTTTTCAGAAAGTTGATCTATAAACGGGAAAGTCAAGGCAGATACAAGCTGCCCTTGGTTTTCATACCCTTTTAATGGATCAGAAAAATTGATTGTTTAGGCCACAGACAATGTTAGTTTGTGGTCTTTTGTAATGCCTGTTATAGGGCAGACACGCAGAGGGCGCACAGAATTGTGTGCCCTCTTTTTGCGACTGCGACGAGCCAAAGTCCGGGCTTGCCCGAGACCTTGGCGACCGCTTACAATCCCGGAATGTGCCTTTTGGCACTTCCGGTGATTAGAAAGGAGAATAGTGTGAAAGAAAGTAAAGGACAGCCTAAAAATGGCGCACTTAAACAAGCT
>CAUEYX010000051.1 GCA_959022495.1 uncultured Lachnospiraceae bacterium
GAGTAACTTCCACTTCTAAAGTAGCAAGGGTGGAATTTAGTTTGAAAAATAACTTTAAAAATCTAATTGTAAAGAAATTTTAAAAAGTGCTTGATTTTTTGAGAAAGTCTGTTATAATAACCATGTTGCCTGCGAGAACAGGCAGCAGATAATGCGGAATGGTGTAATTGGCAGCACAGCAGACTCTGACTCTGTTAGTAGGGGTTCAAGTCCCTTTTCCGTAGCTGGGAATTTGCGAAAAGCAAGTTCCCTATTTTATCGGAGTGTGGCTCAGCTTGGTAGAGCGCTACGTTCGGGACGTAGAGGCCGCAGGTTCGAATCCTGTCACTCCGATTTTACCCCCGTTTTACGGGGGTTTTTCATTTTTCATAAGGTTAAAAAGCTGGTTGGCTTTGGCTGGGGTTATCTGGCGCACATCATTTTCTTGAATTTGGTGCTGCGTGTCTGGATAACCTTTTTCTTTTGGTCAAGTTAAATAAAATGGTGTGGATGAGAACAATGTTAGTATTTTACAGCCATAAATTATGTATGAAGAGATTATAAATTATATAATTATTTTCCTTTTCACTAAGATGATTGTAACAAAATAAAAAAATTTGGTACTAATGAGTAGAAAGGAGGTTGAAAGCGCAAGTGATTGAAGAAATATATGAGATGTATTCAAAAAAAGTATTTTTGTTTTTATTGAGCAAGACAAATAATGTGGATATTGCAGAGGAACTTACTCAAGAAACTTTCTTTCAAGCTGTTCAATGCATTGACCGGTTTAAGGGAAATAGTTCTATATTGACTTGGTTGTGTGGAATTGCCAAAAATGTTTGGTTGAAAGATTTAAGAAAACGTCAAGAAACTTTATCCATAGATGACGACATCCTAGAAATAGCGGATAAGCAAGCAATAAATGTTCAATGGGAACAAAAAGAAATCTTACAGTTGATACATGATATGAATGAGCCGGTACGTGAAGTAATGTATTTAAGGTTAATTAGCAACTTATCTTTTGCTGAAATTGGAGAGATAATTGGCAAAACAGAAAATTGGACAAGAGTAACTTTTTTTAGAGGAAAACAAAAAATTGTAAAGGAGATGTTGAAAGATGAATAAAGAACTTCCATGCTACGTTGTTTCCGATTTGTTACCGTTATATCAAGATGAAATATTATCAGAACAAACGAAAAAGGATATTGATAAACATTTAAACGAGTGTGAAGAGTGCAAAAAAAAGTTGGTGGAAATGAAAATGCAAATAGATGTTCAAAACACGAATATTGAATTAAAAAGTAATCCATTAAAAAAGGTGAGATTTTATCAAAAAATGCTGACGGTTTTAGGGGCGGTTATAGCATTTATTTTAGGTGCATGCACGCCGATTGCTATACTAGGGCTTACTGTTCTTGAACGAGGAGAGATAGCTGCTTATCAAATTGAGAGAGTGAAAAGTCTATGGTATGTATTGGCTTCATGGAGTTGTGTTGCAGGAATTGTGGTATGTGTAATTTATTTTTTGCTAATACTACTTATCAAGAAAATAATTAGAAAAAAGTAATATAGAAATAGTTAAAAATTAACGTCTAGCTTGTGCGACAAATTAACACAAAGAGGGGAATCTAATCCAAACGAATAGATACCCCCTCTTTATATCAATACTGATTTTTCTAGACAAATTACTACGGATATAGATTAGTTGTGGAAGACTCTTTCTGATTTTCCCAAAATGTCATGAAAAATTAATAATATTTAAACAGAACTTTCCCTTATATTAAGAAGTGCCTCATATAATGCAATGTATAAGGAAAAACGTAAAGCATACGTCGGATACTTTCCGGCATGTGCATACATATGAGGAGAGTAAAAATGCGTAAGAAAAAGACCTGTTACAGGTGGAACAGCCTTGTACTGTGCGGGCTTGCCTTTTTTGTGATCGCGGGCACTGCTTTCTGCATGGCGGTGGACAGTAAAGAGAAATCCGAGGAAAAGGCACGGGTGAAGGCAGAACAGAAGAAGCTGGAGGAACAAGAAAAGGCGGAGGCCGCGGCTGAAAGAGCGCGAAAGGAGGCGTTGTCGCTGCGTCCGGGTGTTCCGGTGGGAACAATGGAGGCGGATGCGGGCGAGAAAATAGTATATCTTACATTTGACGACGGACCCTCTGAGAATACGGAGAAAATACTTGAAATACTAGATAAATACAATGCGAAGGCAACTTTTTTTATCACAGGTGCCAATGCAGACTGCAGGGGATTGATAAAGAGAGCCTACCAGGAGGGGCATACCATCGGGCTTCATACATATTCCCATGATTATCAGGAGGTCTATGCCTCAGAAGAGGCATATTTTAAAGATCTGGAAAAGGTGGGAGAGATTGCCAAGGAGCAAATCGGTTTTATCCCCTGTTTTATACGATTCTCGGGCGGCTCATCCAATACGGTCTCAGCGAAATATTCTCCCGGTATCATGTCAAAGCTCATTTCGCGTGTCCAGGAGAAGGGGTATCAGTATTATGACTGGAATGTGGACAGCGGTGATGGAGCCGGGGCGGACTGTGGAGAGATCGAAAACAAGTCCGTCACGGACCGGTACAGCCATGTAATGATCCTTTTTCACGATCTGCAGACAAAGACCGGGACGGTTGACGCGCTGCCGGCAGTTCTTGATTATTATAAGCAGCGTGGGTACGAATTCCGGGCCATTGACCGGGAAAGTTTTGTCTCTCACCACGCAGTACTGAACTAACAGAGATGCCGGATGAAAACGTATTTAGAGATTAGAGGAAAAAGAATCCCATTTTTACCTCTTTCTGTGCTATGATATCTTCGGATTATTAAGCAGGGAAAGGGGTATTTTCATGGGAAATACGTCTGAAAATAAATCAAAAAAGCACATCTGCCTGGGCATCCTCGCCCATGTAGATGCAGGGAAAACAACTTTGTCAGAAGGCATGCTCTACTTAAGCGGACGCATCCGGGATATGGGGCGCGTGGACCACGGAAATGCGTTCCTTGACACATATGAATTAGAGCGGGAGCGGGGCATTACGATCTTTTCGAAACAGGCAGAATTTGTTTGGAAAGATGTAGGAATTACACTTCTTGACACGCCGGGCCATGTGGACTTTTCGGCAGAGATGGAGCGGGTGCTTCAGGTATTGGACTGCGCTGTGCTTGTAGTGAGCGCGGCGGACGGCGTGCAGAGCCACACACTGACACTCTGGCGGCTTTTGAAGCGCTATGACATTCCGGTCTTTCTCTTTGTAAATAAGATGGACAGAGATGATGTCGACAGAGAGAAAATCATGACAGAATTAAGGGAAAGGCTCAGCGAGGGCTGCGCGGATATGGTGAGTGCCTTTGCAGGAGCGGAAGAGAATATGGAGAATCTGGCAGTCTGCGATGAGAGCATGCTGGAAGAGTATCTGGAGAAAGGGACAATCGGGAAAACGGCGCTTCGAAGAGCGGCTGCCGGGAGAAAGCTTTTCCCATGCTGGTTTGGGTCCGCGCTTAAAGCGGAAGGGATCACAGAACTTTTGGACGCTTTGGCAGAGCTGTCGCCCAGTCCGCGGTATGGAGAGGCGTTTGGGGCAAAAGTGTACAAGATATCCCGTGACCCTCAGGGTAACCGGCTGACCTGGCTCAAAGTGACGGGCGGTGTGCTTAAGGTCAAGGAAACACTCCCGGAAGTTCCGGGAAAGGTGAATCAGATCCGGATCTATTCGGGGGAGAAATATGAGATGGTGCAGGAGGCGCCGGCAGGTACTGTGTGTGCGGTGACCGGGCTGGAGGAGACACGTCCCGGCCAGGGGATCGGCTGCGAGGAAGCTTCAGAGATGCCGGTGCTCGAACCGGTCCTGACTTACCGGATCGATCTGCCGGACGGGTGCGATGTGCATACGATGCTCAGAAATCTGCGGCAGATTGAGGAGGAAGAGCCGCAGCTCCATGTGGTGTGGGTGGAGGAAGCCTCAGAGATCCATATCCAGCTCATGGGTGAAGTGCAGACGGAAGTGCTGCAGCAGATGGTAAAGAAACGCTTCGGTGTGCTGATTGGATTTGGTGAAGGGAATATTGTATATAAAGAAACGATCAAATCGCCGGTGGAGGGTGTCGGACATTTTGAGCCGTTGCGGCATTACGCGGAAGCCCATCTGCTTCTGGAACCCGGGGAGAGAGGTTCCGGAATGCAGTTTTTATCTGAATGTCCGGAGGATGTCCTTGATCGGAACTGGCAGAGGCTGATCCTGACTCATCTGGAGGAGCGGGAACACAGGGGCGTTCTGACTGGTTCTGCAGTGACGGATATGCGGATCACACTTTTGACTGGCCGTGCACACCAGAAGCATACAGAGGGCGGAGATTTCCGGCAGGCGACTTACCGTGCCGTACGCCAGGGGCTCCGAAAGGCGGAGAGTATCCTGCTGGAGCCATATTATGAGTTCCGTCTGGAGCTCCCCATGGAAAATGTAGGACGGGCGATGTCGGATATCCAGAGGATGAACGGCAGTTTCGAAGGGCCTGAGGCTGAGAACGGGCAGGCAGTGCTGACCGGCTGTGCCCCTGTATCAGAAATGAGAGGGTATCAGAAAGAGTTTGCGGCGTATACAGGCGGATTTGGCAGGATGTTCTGTACACTGAAGGGGTATGACGTATGTCACAATAGTGAGGAAGTGATTGAAAGGATCGGCTATGATGTGGATGCGGATGTAGAAAATACCGCGGATTCTGTATTTTGTTCTCACGGGGCGGGGATAATCATTCCATGGTATGAGGTTGAGGATCACATGCATGTGGAAAGCGGCGTAAAAGAGACTGCATCTGGCCAGGAATTAACACCTGCAGTGCCGGTGAGGCCGGTCCGTCATACGATTGAACTGACACAGGAGGAATTGGATGCCATCTATGTGAGGACTCCGGACCCGGTCAAACGGAAGGCGGGCAGCCGTCCGGTGACCATATCCGCGGAGGGCTCAGAGGGAAGCTATCCGGGCAGTTACACTGCTGTCTCCGGTGGAAAGACGTACAGGGAAAGTGATTCTGGGGGAAATGGAAAAAGGGGCGGAGGATTTGGCGGCGGACGAAGGAAAAGAGGGGATCGCGAAGAGTATCTGCTGGTAGACGGATATAATATTATTTTTGCGTGGGATGAACTGCGGGAATTAGCGGAAGCGGATCTGGCGGCGGCAAGGGGGAAGCTTGCGGATCTTCTGTGTGATTATCAGGGATATCAGAAATGTACGCTGATCCTTGTGTACGACGCATATAAAGTAGAAGGAAATCCGGGAGAAGTGATGCAGTATCACAATATTCATATTGTATATACAAGAGAAGCAGAGACGGCAGACCAGTACATTGAAAAAACGGTCAGAAAAATTTCACGGAATCATGAAGTGACGGTTGCTACATCAGATGCCCTGGAGCAGGTTATTATTTTGGGGCAGGGCGCGCGCAGGATGTCAGCCGCAGGGCTTAGGGAGGAGATGGAGCTTGCCAGGGAAGAGTTGAAAGCAGAGCATCTAAGTAAAGGCGCACGGCTGAGGCATTATCTGTTCGACCATCTGGAAGAGGAGACGGCGAAAGAGATGGAGCGGGTCAGGCTGGGGAAAGATCGATAACTGGCATGCATAAAAAAGCCATAACTGGACATTTTAATATGACCAGACTGATGCTAATATACCTGTATTATGACAGGAAAAGAGGAAATCAGCATGGAAAAAAGAAATGAAACTGTAATAAAACTGGCTCAGACTGCTCTGATGGCGGCACTGTGTTTTGTGTCGTTTACATTTCTGCAGATTAAAGTACCACTTCCGGGAGGAGACGCGACATCTTTCCACCTGGGCAATACATTCTGCGTACTGGGAGCCTTGATTCTTGGAGGCTGGTATGGCGGTCTGGCGGGCGCTGTGGGAATGACGATTGCGGATATTCTTGATCCGGTTTATATAGTGAGCGCGCCAAAGACATTTATCCTGAAGCTGTGCATCGGTCTGATTGCAGGGCTTGTGGCTCATCGGATCGCAAAAATTGATGCAAGCACGGACAGGAAATATATCCTGCGCTGGAGCACAATTGCATCTGTGGCGGGACTCGGTTTCAATGTGATTGCGGACCCGCTGATGGGCTATTTTTATAAGCAGTATATTTTGGGACAGCCGCAGGAGATGGCGGAGGTGCTGGCAAAGTGGAGTACAGCCACTACATTTGTCAACGCGGTCGTGTCCGTTATCCTGGCGGGGGTACTGTACAATGCCCTGCGGCCGGTTCTTTTAAAAACAGGTATGATCCACGCGGCTGGAGCGCAGACTTCACGTGAGATGGTCCATTAACAAAAGTGTCTGCGAAAATAATAGAAAAAGATAAAAATTTAGATTTTTCTGATGACTTTTTGCCGTGTTCAATGGTATGATTAGTGAAACGACGTAATATTCTATAACAATCATGAGAGCGAGGTAGAAGAGATGAATTGTATCAAGTGTTATCAGGAAATTCCGGACGGATCAAGGTTCTGTCCATACTGCGGCGCGGAACAGACGGCAGCAGAGGCAACTGGTGAAGTGTATATGCAGCAGGAACCGGCTGGAAAACCTGAGGCAGGAACGCAGGACAGCGCGCCGGTTCAGCAGGGGCCGGATACGCAGTCACAGGATACATCTGGGACCAAAGCTCAAGGATCGTCCGATTATGGAAGTGGGTATCAGTACGGTAATTACCAGAATGGAAATCAGAATAATTATCAAAATGGAAGTGTTTACCAGAACAACTATCAGAATGCAGGCTATCAGACGGGACCGTCCTATCAGCAGGATCAGGGCGAGCCGGTAAACTGGGTGCCGTATCTGGTGCTGTCAATTATTTCTACAATCTGCTGTTGTATTCCATTTGGTATTGTGGCGATTGTATTTTCAGCTAAGATTAACAGTGCTGTGACCATGGGAAATATGGAAGAAGCAAGGAAAGCCGCGAAGACAGCGAGGATTTGGATTATCGCTGCATTTGTTTTGGGTATTGTGGCAACGATCCTATACGCTATTATTATGAGCATGATCGGAGCAGGCAGTTACTACTATTATTATTAAATAATAAACGATGTGGAAAGAAAAATATAGAGATCTAAATGGGAAACTGCAGCAAAGCAGGGGAGCGAGAGCCGGTGTTGCGGCATGTTTGGCAGCAGCGGCCGGTGCAGGAGCGCTGTATTTATATATCCGGACTCCGCAGGGGATTCCGCTGCCATGTATTTTCTATTCTGTGACGGGATTGTACTGCCCGGGATGTGGTGCAGGACGTGCCTGCTATTCCATACTGCACGGGCAGTTTGCTGACGCGTTCTGTTATAATCCGCTTATGGTAATCCTTCTGCCCTTGATTGGCCTGTATATTGCGGCGCGTATGGTGGACTGGATTGTCACAGGAGGAAACCACATAGACCAGAAGATTAATGTGAAGTTCCTTACCTGGGTACTGATCGTTGTGGTGATATACGGCGTGCTGAGGAATATTCCTGTATTTCCGTTTACACTGCTGGCCCCAGGCGGCTTCACACAACTATTATAAAGGAGCAGTTTATGAAAATATGTACGAGATGCGGCAAACAGTGCGATGACAGCGCTTCTTTCTGCCCGCTGTGCGGAACCCCGTTTTCGGATCAGCAGAATAATAATTCACAGCAGTATAATAATGCGTCTTATTATGGCCAGCGGGCAGCCCCTTCGGGTTCGCAGTTTGGAATCACACCGAGAAGTATTCCATTATGTATTATATTGTACCTTCTTACATGTGGAATTTACGGAATCTATTGGATGATCAAACTGAATGATGAAATTAATGTAATGTCAGGTGAACCTTACGCGACATTCGGTGGAATCGTATTTCTCCTTACAGTGGTGACATGTGGGATTTACGGGCTGTATTGGCTTTATAAAATGGGTGAGCGCTGTGACAGGATTAAAGGCATGTATGGAAATTCAGGCATTCTTTACCTGATTCTGGGATTGGTTGGCTTCAGTATTATCAGCTACTGTCTGATGCAGGATACATTGAATAAAACAGTATAAATATACATTGAATTAAAGTTCCCCGGAAAGAGTGAGATCTGTATACAGAAATCATATTTCCGGGGAATTTTTGAGCCTTGGGAAGAGTGAAGGAGAAGAGGCGGCGGCTGATTTTGTTTTACTAAGGCGGAAACTTATGGTATGATGTATGAAGTGAAATGGGGCAGGTAATTTGTGAACGGGGTCAGGCCCCTTTGGGTAGAATTATCTGAATTTTCAGTTAAATGGAGGGAATGGATATGATCAACAAATTAGTGGAGAAGATCAGGAAAACAGGGGCGCCTATCGTGGTCGGACTGGATCCGATGCTTGGTTATATACCGAAGCATGTGCAGGAACGTGCTTTCGCGGAGTATGGAGAGACTCTTGAAGGGGCGGGAGAAGCAATCTGGCAGTTTAATAAAGAAATCGTGGATAAAACATATGATTTGATTCCGGCAGTAAAGCCGCAGATTGCCATGTATGAGCAGTTTGGCGTGCCGGGTCTTGAGTCGTTTAAGAAGACAGTTGATTATTGTAAATCTAAAGATCTCGTCGTAATCGGGGATATCAAGAGAGGAGATATTGGTTCCACATCAGCAGCCTATGCGGCAGGCCATCTTGGAAGAGTAAAAGTGGGAAGTAAAGAATATGTTCCCATTGACGAAGATTTTGCAACCGTTAACCCGTATCTAGGGACTGACGGGGTGAAACCTTTTGTCGAGGTATGTAAAGCGGAAAAGAAAGGGCTGTTCATTCTTGTAAAGACATCGAATCCTTCCAGCGGAGAGTTCCAGGACCGTCTGATCGACGGCCGTCCGCTCTATGAGCTGGTTGGTGAGAAAGTCGCCGAATGGGGGACAGACTGTATGGGGGATGAGTACAGTTATATCGGCGCTGTAGTTGGCGCAACTTACCCGGAGATGGGGAAAGTACTCAGAAAGATTATGCCGAAGGCGTATATTCTCGTGCCGGGGTATGGAGCACAGGGAGGACAAGGCAAAGATCTGGTGCATTTCTTCAATGAGGATGGACTTGGCGCAATTGTAAATTCGTCCAGAGGAATTATTGCGGCATATAAGCAGGAGGCATACGCGCAATTCGGAGAAGAGAACTTTGGTGACGCGTCAAGGGCAGCCGTGGAGGCAATGATAGCAGATATCAGCGGTGCGCTTGCAGGAAAATAAATAAGTACGAAAAGTCAGACAACTTTTTGTGAAGGGGCCTGACCCCTTTAAAGGAAGCTGTCTGAATATTCAAAAAGGAGCACATATGGCAAGAATAAAGGAAAATGCAGTTATTCTCTCCCAGGAGAGGCTTGCACAGGGGATTTACAGTATGTGGATTAAAACGGATGCGGCGCAGACCGCGGTGCCGGGACAGTTTATTTCCATGTACACGAATGACGGGAGCAAACTTCTTCCGCGGCCGCTCAGCATCTGTGAGATTGACCGGGAAGAGGGCAGCCTTCGCGTGGTTTATCGGGTGACCGGGGAGAATACGGGAACGGAGCAGTTTTCTAAGATGAAGGCAGGAGAGCTGATTCCAGTAATTGGTCCCCTTGGAAATGGATTCCCCTATGAGAGAGCAGAGGGAAAGAACGTGTTTCTGATCGGCGGCGGCATCGGTGTTCCGCCAATACTTGAGCTGGCAAAGCAGATGAGCTGCAGAAAGAAGCAGATTATTTTAGGGTACAGGGATGCGGAGACATTCCTGAAAGAGGAGTTTGAGCAGAACGGTGAAATTTATATTTCTACCGAGGATGGCAGTGCCGGGACGAAGGGAAATGTCATGGACGTCATCCGTGAAGAGGGTCTGAATGCGGAGTTGATCTACGCCTGCGGTCCTACACCGATGCTCCGGGCAGTTAAGAAATATGCGGAGGAAAATGACATTGAGTGCTATCTTTCTCTGGAAGAGAGGATGGCGTGCGGTATCGGAGCCTGTCTTGCCTGTGTCTGCCAGACAAAGGAGAAGGATCACCACAGCAATGTCAATAACAAACGGATCTGCAAGGATGGTCCCGTATTTTTGTCAACGGAGGTGGAGATCTGATGGATATGAAAGTGAATATCGCGGGTGTAGAGTGGAAGAATCCGGTGACAGTTGCATCAGGTACATTCGGATCGGGAGCAGAGTATGCAGAGTTTATGGACTTAAACCGTCTGGGCGCGGTGACTACGAAAGGCGTGGCCAATGTTCCCTGGGCAGGAAATCCGACGCCGAGAGTGGCAGAGACTTACGGAGGAATGATGAACGCTGTGGGGCTCCAGAACCCGGGGATTGATGTGTTCTGCGAGCGGGATATTCCGTTTCTCAGGCAGTATGATACCAGGATTATTGTCAATGTATGCGGCCGGTCCGCGGAAGACTACTGTGAAGTTGTAGAACGGCTGGCAGGTGAAGATGTGGACATGCTGGAGATAAACATTTCGTGCCCTAACGTGAAGGAGGGAGGCATTGCATTCGGGCAGGACCCGAAAGCTGCCGAGGCCATCACAAAAGCGGTGAAAAAATATGCCCGGCAGCCGGTTATCATGAAACTGAGCCCCAATGTGACCAGCATTGCTGAGATGGCAAAGGCCGTAGAGGCGGGCGGTGCGGATGCAGTATCTTTGATTAATACGATAACAGGGATGAAGATCGACATCCACAGGAAAGCATTCCTGCTGGCGAATAAAACGGGCGGAGTCTCCGGACCTGCGATCCATCCCATAGCGGTGCGTATGGTGTATGAGGCGGCAAATGCGGTCAAAGTGCCTGTCATAGGCATGGGAGGCATCGCATCCGCTGAAGATGCAGTTGAGATGCTGCTTGCCGGTGCCAGCGCCGTGTCTGTTGGCACAGCAAACTTCTATGACCCGGCAGTGAGTATGGAGATCGTGGATGGAATTGAGCGCTATATGAAAGAGCAGGGATTTGAGGCTGTTACAGATATGGTTGGGATTGTAAAATAGAATAAGGTGAGAAAAGAGGGTGTCGCAAAATTATGATGGAGCGATGCCTTTTTTTGTATACGGAAGGGATGCCTTTTTCGATGTTTCATTGAAAATAGCGGGGACTTATGTTAGAATTGTAAAGAATTAGAAATAAATAAGCAGTTAAGCATGTTTTGAGACATGTTATAAATACAGGAGGTTTTACACGTATGGAAAGTTATAAAAAGGAATTTATCGAATTTATGGTGGACAGTGATGTACTGAAATTTGGAGAATTTACCTTAAAGAGCGGCAGAAAATCTCCATTTTTCATGAATGCGGGAGGCTATGTGACGGGCTCCCAGTTAAAGAAGCTTGGGGAATACTACGCAAAGGCAATCCATGATAAATACGGGGATGATTTTGATGTGCTTTTCGGACCTGCATATAAGGGAATCCCGCTCAGTGTCGTCACCGCTATCGCGTACAGCGAACTTTATGGAAAAGAAGTAAGATACTGCTCCGACCGTAAAGAGGAGAAAGACCACGGTGCGGACAAAGGAAGCTTTCTGGGCAGCAAGTTGAAAGACGGCGATAAGGTGATTATGATTGAGGATGTGACAACATCCGGAAAGTCCATGGAAGAAACCGTACCGAAGGTAAAAGGCGCAGCAGATGTAGAGATTGTCGGACTTATGGTATCTTTGAACCGTATGGAAGTCGGAAAGGGCGGCGAGAAATGTGCGCTTGACGAAGTGAAAGATCTGTATGGCTTTGACACGGCAGCGATCGTGACTATGGAAGAAGTCGTGGAGTGCCTGCATAATAAGGAATACAAAGGAAAAGTTATCATTGACGATACATTAAAAGCAGCCATCGATACATACTATGAAACATATGGAGTGAAATAAGGAGGCGCGTTTTATGGAAAAAGCATATCTTACAATGAAGAACAGCGGCGCAGGAAGCATTGTAACAGGTATTATCGTTCTGGTCGTGGGCATCACGGTGGGAGTGCTTTCCATTGTGAGCGGCGCGAATCTGCTGAAACATAAGAGAGAGATTACATTTTGACTGCGGAAATTCCGCCGGTCATTTACGGGGGACAGATCGAAGAAAGATCTGTCCCCTGTTGGCTGAATATTCAGACGATTTGGCTGAAAGGGGCCTGACCCCTTTAGGGAGAGCTGTCTGACAATTTGTTGAAGAGGTAATATTTTGAGTGTAAGGAAAGTGAAGATATTCAGGGCGATAGGCAAGGTCCTGTTTTTGTTATATGTGGCATTTTTGATCTATTTTCTGTTTCTTGCCGAGTGGTACGGCAGAACGGAGGTGTCCGAGGAGTACAGGTATAACCTGGAATTATTCCGGGAGATTAAACGGTTTATTATTTACAGAGAACAGCTGGGAGCATTTGCTGTTTTTGCAAATCTGGCCGGGAACATTCTGATTTTCGTGCCCTATGGATTTTTTATCTCCATGGCGAGCATGTCGAGAGGGTTTTTTAAAACTTTATTTTTCAGTATGGGACTGAGCCTGTGCGTGGAGGTTACTCAGCTTTTCACAAGAGTGGGAAGCTTTGATGTGGATGATATTCTTTTAAATACGATTGGAGGCGTGCTGGGGTATATCATCTTCTTGATATGTAATGCGATAAGGAGAAAACAGAATGTTCGGAACAGGAAAAAGCGCTGAACAGCGGCAGAAAGAAAAAGAGAGAAAGAGAAGAGGAGCAAGGAAATATGGAGGACCGAAGTTAAAAAAGTCCCGCAAGGGAACGCTGTCCTGCATCAGTGGGGCAGGAGCTGTCCTAATCCTTGCGGGGTGTGTGCTGTATGCGTTTGCGGCACGCGGAGAAGCGGCAGGAATTGTGGGAGGGATCGCCCTTATTTCCTTTGTGCTGTCGGTCTGGGGCATCCGCTGTGCAATACAGGGATTTTACGAGAGGGGGCGCAGTTATCTTACCTGTAAGATTGGGCTGCCGCTGAATGCGGCCGCGCTGATTTTGTTCTTTGTGATATTTATAGGAGGCTTAAGCTAGATGGATAGAAAGAGCATGCAGAAAGAAAGAAATGAGCAGTATGAGGAACGGCATGAGCTTGCTGTGGAGCGCCTGCGCAGAATTGTTTCCGAGGAAACCGTGCCAGAGAGGTACATGGTATATTTCCAGGATACAGCGCTGTTTCTTCTTGAATTAGAAAACGTAAGACGAAAGATTGCGTCCGGCGAGTGGGAGAGATACAGTCTCGAGGAGATGCAGAGTCTAAATGAGATCCTTTACAGTGATCTTGTGGGAGAACATTACGAGAAAAGTTATGCGAATCCGGCTTTCGCGGCGGAGAAGCTGGGACTTGATATGGGAAGGCTTTTAAGTCTTCTCTATGCAGAAATGCGTTCCGGTATTCCCTATTCCTTTGAGGACAGACTGGATTACCTGACGATCCTCTATGAACTGTTTATCGAGATCTACAATTGTTTCGAGTGCGCGGAGGAGGAACGAACAAAAACGGAGATTGACGGGCAGGAGGGCGGGCAGGAAAATGCAGGTGCCTGCGGCCCGCAGCCGGATGAGATCCGCGAAATTATCTACTGGTATGCCAGCGACTATTGTGATGTGTTTCTTGCGGACCGGATTATGGAACAGATGGATCCTGACCGTTCCTTTGCGGCAGAAATTATCGAGCAGGCTGACCTGGAAAATGACCGGTATCTGTACCGTTTTGGAGAATATATCACAGACAATGAACTGGGGACCGCGAAACATCTGCGCACTCTGCCCGTGGAAACGCTCAGGCGGATGGCAGACGTCTATACAGAGGGCTACCGCATTGGCTTTATTAATACGGGAAAAGATCTGTCTAAAAAATCTGTGGTTAATATCCGCTACAGCCTGGGATTCGAGAAAATGATCCGCATTGCAGTTGAGAATTTCCGAAAAATGGGGTTAAAGCCGGTTATTTACAGGGCTGCCTCCAGCGTGGTCACCAAGCGGGAGCATCACAAAATCGGTTACTGCGGCGCGGCTGCGAACTGGCAGTATGAATACGACCATCGGCATGACCAGGCTCTTTTTATGGATAAGCGCTATATTGAGCGCAGGCTGGAAGTCATGCGGACCGTCTATGAGCAGAACCGTAAGCTGGCCGCGCAGTTTGCAGGGCCGGCAGTCATAGAGACGTTTGGTGAGAAGCCGTTTTCGCCCAGGGCAGTGCCTGAGGCGCCGTCTTATACGGAGGAGCAGCGACAGCTGGCGCTCCAGTATGACAGCCGTTCCGGGCAGCTTACGAATGAATATATCAAGGGCGAGGAGCGGAGTTTTACCATTGTGGCTTACCCAGTGCCCGAGATTGGGGAAAAATATCCGGAAATTTTCGACGAAGTGATCAAAATCAACACTTTGGATGCGAAGCTTTATGAGAAGGTACAGCAGACCATGATTGACGCGCTTGATCAGGGGGAATACGTCCGAGTTACCGGCAGATGGGGCAACCGCACAGATATCCGGGTACAGCTTCATCCGCTGAATGACCCGGAACGGGAGACTAAGTTCGAGAACTGTGTGGCAGATGTCAATATTCCTGTGGGAGAAGTGTTTACTTCTCCTGTTCTGGAAGGTACTTCCGGTACTCTGCATGTAAGCCGCGTCTATCTGGACGGCCTGGAATATACGGATCTGGAACTGACGTTTGAAAATGGCATGGTTACGGGCTGGCGGTGCGGGAATTTCCAGGACGTGGAGCAGGGGCGCAGATACATTTATGAAAATATCCTGAAGAACCATGAATCCCTTCCTCTTGGAGAGTTTGCCATCGGAACCAACACAACTGCCTACGCTGCCGCGAAAAAGTATGGGATAGAAGCAAAAATGCCGATCCTGATCGCGGAAAAGACCGGTCCTCATTTCGCAGTGGGGGATACGTGCTATTCGTGGAGCGAGGATATTCGGGTATACAATCCGTCAGGAAAAGAGATTGTGGCAAAAGACAATGCCATCTCCCTGAGAAGAAAAGAGGATGTCGCAAAGGCGTATTTCCACTGCCATACAGATATAACTGTGCCTTATGAAGAGTTAGAAGAAATAAGTGTAGTGACAAAAGACGGGAAACACATTATACTATTAAAAGACGGAAAATTCGTACTTCCGGGTACCGAGATCCTAAATGAACCATTAAGAGAATTCGCACATTCTAAGGAGGAAATGAAATGCCAAAAGTAGGAATCGTTATGGGCAGCGACTCTGATCTCAAAGTGATGAGTAAGGCTGCGTCTATGCTGGAAAAATTCGGGATTGAATATGAGATGACCATTATCTCCGCGCACCGTATGCCGGATATATTCTTTGAATGGGCACGCGCTGCGGAAGGAAAAGGAATCAAAGTGATCATCGCGGGAGCAGGCATGGCGGCTCACCTTCCGGGAATGTGCGCGGCACTCTTCCCCATGCCGGTCATCGGAGTACCTATGTCAGGACGGAACTTAGACGGCATGGACGCGCTTTATTCCATCGTTCAGATGCCGCCGGGAATCCCGGTGGCCACAGTGGCTATTGACGGCGGGATGAATGCCGCGATCCTTGCGGCAAAGATTCTTGCCACATCTGATGAAGAAGTACTGAAAAAACTGAAAGATTATTCCGAGGAAATGAAAGATACTGTGCAGGCTAAGGCTGATAAATTAAAAGAGATCGGTTATGAGGCATATCTGAACAGCTAAATACCATTCGGCTGGGCATGGAAGCACAGAAAAACAGATGCCCCTGCCGGAAGGCCGGGGCGTGATAAGGAGATCAGACTATGGATTATAAAAATGCAGGCGTTGATATTGAGGCTGGTTACAGATCAGTCGAGCTTATGAAAGAGCATGTGAAGAAAACCATGCGCGAGGAAGTACTTGGCGGGCTGGGTGGTTTCTCCGGCGCATTCTCCCTGGCGAAGATCAAAGAGATGGATGAGCCAGTGCTTCTCTCAGGCACGGATGGATGCGGAACGAAGGTTAAGCTGGCCATGGTTCTGGACAAGCATGACACCATCGGCATTGACGCGGTAGCAATGTGTGTAAATGACATTGCGTGCGCGGGCGGGGAGCCTTTGTTCTTTCTGGATTATATTGCATGTGGAAAGAATGAGCCGGAAAAGATTGCTGAGATCGTAAAAGGTGTGGCAGAAGGATGCCTTCAGTCCGAAGCGGCGCTGATCGGAGGAGAGACAGCGGAACACCCGGGGCTTATGGCAGAGGATGAGTATGATCTGGCCGGATTTGCAGTGGGCGTGTGTGATAAGAAAGATATGATCACGGGAGAAAATTTAAAGCCAGGGGACGTGCTGATCGGCATGGCGTCTTCCGGTATCCACAGCAATGGTTTTTCCCTTGTGAGAAAAGTGTTTAACATGAAGATAGAAGCCCTGGATACATATTATGACAGTCTGGGGTGTACGCTCGGAGAAGCGCTGCTTGCTCCTACGAAGATCTATGTAAAAGCATTAAAAAGCATCAAGGCAGCCGGTGTAACTGTAAAGGCATGCAGCCACATCACAGGCGGAGGATTTTATGAGAATGTGCCCCGCATGCTGAAAGAAGGCACAAGGGCAGTGATCAAGAAGGACAGCTATCCGGTACCGCCGATCTTCCATATGCTTTCCGTGGACGGCGATGTGGAAGAACATATGATGTACAATACGTTTAATATGGGGCTTGGAATGATCTTTGCGGTAGATGCGGCGGATGCGGAGCGCGCTATGGAGGCGGTCCGCGCGGCAGGGGAAGAGCCTTATGTGGTCGGCAGCATTGTGGCAGGAGAAAAAGGAGTAGACTTATGTTAAGGTCAGAATCCGTGGACAGCCGTGCGGGGACGGAGGCGGATGTGCTGGTACAGAAGAACCCGGGACCGTGCCGTATCGTTGTGCTGGTATCCGGAGGGGGTACGAACCTGCAGGCGGTGATAGACCGTGTGAAAGACGGGGGGATCACGAACACAGAGATTGCAGGCGTGATCAGCAACAATAAGAATGCCTATGCGCTGGAGCGCGCCCGGGAGAATGGAATCCCATCAAAATGCGTTTCTCCAAAAGACTATGAGTCCAGGCAGATATTCAATGAAAAACTGCTTGAAGCGGTCCGTGAGTATGAGCCGGATCTTGTCGTGCTGGCCGGATTCCTTGTTGTGATACCGCCGGAGATGACTGCGGAATACAAAAACCGCATGATTAACATTCACCCATCCCTGATTCCGTCTTTCTGCGGAAAAGGCTATTATGGACTGAAGGTTCATGAGGCAGCGCTGGAACGCGGGGTGAGAGTGACTGGCGCGACCGTGCATTTCGTGGATGAGGGGACAGATACAGGCCCCATTATCCTGCAGAAGGCGGTGGAGATCCAGCAGGGAGATACACCGGAAATCCTTCAGAAAAGAGTCATGGAGCAGGCAGAGTGGCAGATCCTGCCTCAGGCCATTGACCTGATCGCGAACGGCAGAGTGAAAGTCGCGAACGGCCGGGCAGTGATAGAAAGATAATAGAAAGGGAAGACGTTATGAAGGTACTGATTGTTGGAAGCGGAGGAAGAGAGCATGCCATCGCGGCGAGTGTGGCGAAGAGCCCGAAGGCGGATAAGATCTACTGCGCACCCGGGAATGCCGGGATTGCGGAATATGCAGAGTGTGTGGACATTGGTCCCATGGAGTTTGAAAAGCTTGCCGCGTTCGCAAAAGAGAAAGAAATAGGCCTGTGTATTGTGGGCATGGATGATCCTCTGGTGGGAGGCCTTGTAGACGTGCTGGAGGAGGGCGGAATCCGCACGTTCGGTCCTAGGAAAAATGCGGCGATTCTCGAGGGATCGAAAGCATTTTCAAAAGACTTGATGAAAAAATACAAGATCCCAACAGCGGCGTATGAGAATTTTACGGACCCGGATAAAGCACTTGCTTATCTTGAGACAGCGAAATTCCCGATTGTGCTGAAAGCGGACGGTCTTGCCCTTGGGAAAGGCGTGCTTATCTGCCAGAATTTGGAGGAGGCGCGTGAAGGCGTTAAGACGATCATGCTTGATAAGAAGTTCGGCACAGCGGGCAATGAGATGGTCATTGAAGAATTCATGACAGGACGGGAAGTGTCCGTACTGTCTTTTGTAGATGGAAAGACAATTAAGACCATGACCAGCGCGCAGGACCACAAGCGCGCAGGCGACGGTGATACCGGACTGAATACAGGAGGGATGGGAACATTCTCACCCAGCCCGTTCTATACGAAAGAAGTGGAGGAATTCTGTAATCAATATATTTACCAGGCTACGGTAGACGCCATGGCAGCGGAGGGACGCCCGTTCAAAGGCGTGATCTTCTTCGGGCTGATGCTGACTCCGGACGGACCGAAGGTGCTGGAGTATAATGCGAGGTTTGGCGACCCGGAGGCTCAGGTTGTGCTTCCGCGTATGAAGAATGATATCATTGACGTGGCAGAGGCATGCATTGACGGGACACTGGACCAGATTGAGCTTGAGTTTGAGGATAACGCGGCTGTGTGCGTAGTGCTCGCCTCCGACGGGTATCCGGTAAAATATGAGAAAGGTTATCCCATCAGCGGGCTTGATGAATTTAAGAAGCACGAGGGATACTATTGCTTCCATGCCGGGACAAAGCTTGAGGGAGACAAGATCGTGACAAATGGCGGACGCGTACTCGGTGTAACCGCAAAAGGAAACGACTTAAAAGAAGCAAGAAAGAACGCGTATGCGGCTGCTGAGTGGGTACAGTTTGAGAATAAATACATGAGACACGATATCGGAAAAGCAATTGATGAGGCATAATTCTGGATTTGCCGGGACAACTCGCAGGGGCAACGGCAATTCAGACGAAAACTTCGGAGCGGATTTTTGAAGCCGTATTCTGCGCGGGGGTGTGGGTGGCTTCAGTTCCGCTCCACAGGACAGGAAAAACTACAAAATCAGAGGACATGCTAGATACAAAGTTTGGCAACGGGCAACTCCCTTCGGTCAGACAATCCCATTGCCAAACTTAACGCATATCCTCTG
>CAUEYX010000052.1 GCA_959022495.1 uncultured Lachnospiraceae bacterium
GCATGTGTTAGGCACGCCGCCAGCGTTCATCCTGAGCCAGGATCAAACTCTCGTATAAAAAGCTTAGTCTCGGTCTCTCACGAGACTTAGTGTTTATACGCTCCCCATGCTCTTAGCGAGGTCTCTCACGAGCTTAGAGCTGTGGGAGCTTCCTTGCTTTCATGGAAAGCTGTTTGTTCCGAGTCCAGAATCAACTTACTAGCTAATTCTTTCCCTCTTTACTGTGTCTGGCATTGAACACTTGATGAGGTCTTTCACGAATCTAGTGTGAAAGCCGTTCGGCCATGCCGAACCTCATTGTCCAATGACGTTCTTAGAAAATCTTCTCTTCAAAGAAATTTTCAAGGGTTGTTGTCTATTGTTCAGTTATCAAGGTTCCTGTCGTTCTTTTCAAGCGACAGCTTTAATATATTATCAAAACTGCTTTTCTTTGTCAAGAACTTTTTTATTTTTCTATCCTGCCGCTTCCGTCTCTCTTTCATTCCCCGTCAAGCGACAGCTTGATTAATTTATCACATCAACGCTGCTTTGTCAATAACTTTTTTCATCATTTTTCGACATTCTATATTTTATAAAAATTAGTCAATTCATTTAATTCCGCTTTTCCATGGACATATTACATATTTCCGGTCTGCACACCACAGGCAGCATTGTGAACCCAAAGTGTCAGCCATCCAAGAAATGGAATGTCCATCACAACTTTTCCCATTACCTGACTCTCCTGCACCACACCTGGGTCCGCGTCTCGGTTGCTGTCTCCTTTTGTAACAAACACTTTCCCGCCATCCTGTTCGACAACTTCATTTATTCTATGTATTACTGTGCCGCCCCCGCTCTGAAACTGAATAATATCGCCTGTCTGCAGCTCATCGAGGTCTGCTCTCACAACAAGCACCATATCACCAGTCTTAAGTTCCGGCTGCATGCTGCCGGATGCGATCGCCACCGGATATACAGGAAATTTCCCCAACATAAATGGATAAGCCAGACAGGCAGCCCCAGCCAGACAGAATATTCCCACGGCAGCAGCTCTGCCGCTGGACTTTTTGTGACAGTTTTGAGACGGACAGTACTCCCGGATATCTTTTTTCATTTCCCGATAGAGGATAAACAGAAACACAATCCGTAATATCAGTACACGGCTTTCATCGGAAACCAGGAACGGGAAAAGGAGCAGCGGAATCTCTGTTATAAAAGAATACAGAATTCCGGTTCCTGTCCCTCCGTACAGCACTCCATATGTAAGAACCGCGGACTCAGCTACAGCTTTACACATGTATAACAGGGCCAAAGCCACACTGCCAGTATCTCCAGACAGTAAAAAGCAGAGCAGACTCCAGTCTGCTGCCGCCATAAACAGAGTTGTCATAAGATAGAAATATTTCTTATTCTTTTTGTTATAGAAAAAAAGCATTTTCCCGCGGACAGATTCCCTTATCAAAACAACAATGCCTAAGAAACATAGAATCACAAGATCATGCCGATGACACGTATTTTTTCCGAATCCGCTCATCATTCCGAGAGCTGTGAGCGCAAATACCTGTACACAGGATATTAAAATCATCCAATATATAAAGCTGTTTCGTACTTTTCCCTTAATCTTCTTTCGTCCCATAACCAAACCGATCTATTTCAGATCAAGGCGCAGAGATATCTGCGCCCTGATCTCTCAGCCCATTTCCAGGTACTGCTTATTTTGTAACTATTTTCTGTGCATAATTGAGCGAAACCGTAAACGGGCTGCTCTCGGAAGTGAATCCACTCTCCACGTCCTGATAAATCTGCACGGTAAACTTGAAGACCGCCGACTCTCCCGGCTCTAATGTCTCTGATTTCGCGGTATCATTCACCGAAACTTTATAGATTGATTCATCAAGAGCTGTAAAATCAAAATCTGAACTGCTGACAACCGCGTCCGCATCGCCGTTGTTAGTCACCGTAATCTTATATGTGGTCCATGCCCCCGGCAGACTGAAGTCCACGGGGCGGAATGTACCCGTCAGTCCATCTTCTGATATCTCGCCCTTCAACGATTCAGAAGAAGGCCCATCCAAATACTTTGTGGAAGACTCCACGGTTTCCTCCCACGACATTATCCTTGCCATGCTCTCATCTGCCCCATAGCGCCAGATCTCATAGTACGCTGCATCCCCGCCAAACTGAGCCTCCAGATAATCTTCAACCCGGCCGCAGTAATCATCGTATCCTTCTTTTCTGTCCGAATCAGAATAAGAAGCAATTACACTGCGCCCTTTCAGCTCAGGAATCCGGTACACCTGCGTACTGCTATTTTTAATTGCGTCCCCCTCATCCTCCAAGGAATACTCCCGGGTATCTACCAGATAAAGATTGGTCTCCACATTCATCTCCCCGGTTGAGGTAATATACATCATAGCGCCCCTGAACTCGTCCTCTTTCCCGAAGGACTTTACTGACTCAGATACCGCGTACTCCGCTCTCACGCCCTCACTTATATCATAGCTCAAATCCGTGATCTGCACATGTCAAATCAAAAAGAAGTAAATGAAAAAAATATACTCATAGGATTCTCCGGCCGCCAAAATCTAAAATATCCGGCAGACGGTCAGCTTCTATAATTTTTATTGCATATTTCTCACCTTTCTGTAAAATAGATAGTAAGGTCCACAGACAAGCGTGAGAATACGCTTTTATGGCGGACAAAAACATATGATTAAGATATTGAGAAAAGAGAGGATTGAAAACATGGATTTTACACATAACAAGAACCAGATCGCACTATTCTCTGAAACAGGTGACCTGCTCGCAGAAGTTACGTTCCCGAATATTGATGAAAACACTGTAGATATAAACCACACATTTGTGGATAATTCCCTCAGGGGACAGGGAATCGCGGGGAAGCTCATGGAAGAACTGACGGCAGACCTGGAAAAAGGAGCGCTGAAAGCTGTACCTACATGTTCATACGCCCAGAGATGGTTTGAGAAACATACTGAATATGCTCATCTTGTAAAATAGGCGGGGAAAGGGTCTCTCAAGCAGGGCTGGCTGAGCCGGCCCTGCTCAGTATTCAAAATCCATATCCATCTTTAAATGAATATACCACTCTATCTCTTTGTATGGAATCTCGTCAATTTTATTCTGAACTAGTGATTCCATTTGAGAAATTCGGGGATTCCCCGTCTCTTTATAGCACTTGCGCAATTTAAATAGTACCAAAAGATACCCTTCCAGATCCTGTTGCTTCTTATATAGACCTTCTGCTTCTTCGTACTTTTTCTCCGCCTCTTCCAGTTGCTCGCGGCGCAGCAAAAGGTCCCCTCTGGACTGAAGTGTATTCGTTAACCCTAGATTATCTTGTACTTTTTTATACAGTCTTTCTGCTTCACCATACTTTTTCTCCGCCTCTTCCAGTTTTCCTTGACGCCTCAAAAGATCCCCCTCCGCCAGAAATGTATTTGCCAATCCCAGATTATCCTGTTCTTTCTTATACAACTTTTCTGTTTCTTCATATTTATCCTTTGCTTCTCCCAAATTTCCACGCAGACTCAACAGATCTCCTCGGCATAAAAATGTATTTGCAAGCCCTAAATTTGCCCCTATCTTCTTATACAATTCTTCCGCTCCCTCATACTTCTCCTCTGCCTCTTCCAGCTTTCCCCGACGCTTTAGATATTCTCCCTGAGACCGAAACGTATTTGCAAGCCCTAGATTTGCTTTTAATTTTCTATATAATTCTTCTGATTTTTCGTACTTCTTCTCTGCTTCTCCCAGTTTCCATTGGCGCATCAAAAGATCACCTTGGGACTTCAGCATATTCGCAAGCCCAAGATTATCTTGAACCTTTTTATATAACGTTTCCGCTTCTTTGTACTTTTTCTCTACCTCCTCCAATTTCCCCTGACGCCTCAATAGATCTCCCTGCGATTTTAGCGTATTTGCAATTCCAAGATTTGCCTGCTCCCTTTTATACAGTTCTTCCGCTTCCCTGTATTTCTTCCCTGCCTCTTCTAATTTCCCCTGACGTCTCAACAGATCCCCTTGGGACTTTAATGTATTTGCAAGTCCAAGAGCTGCCCTCTCTTTTCTATACAATTCTTCCGCTTCCCTGTACTTCTCCTCTGCCTTTTCCAGTTCCCCCTGACGCCTCAATAGATCCCCGCGGGATTTCAACGTATTTGCGAGTCCCAGATCATCCTGCTTCTTCTTATATAATCTCTCCGCTTCACTGTATCTCTTCTCCGCCTCTTCCAGTTCTCCCTGACGCCTTAGAAGATCACCATAGATCTTATTAAGCATGGGCAGAATACTTTCTCTTGTATTTTTATAATTTGCATAAAAAGTTATAAGCCTTTCCAGAATCTCCGTGCTCTGTAAATAATTGCGAAAATAATTTCTCCCCCTTTTTACCATTCTATTCAGGTTCTCTACAGCTTTATCCTCTCCCGGTCTGGATATGATCAAAACAATGATATGATAAATCTGAGGCAGGATTTCGATTACAATTGGATGTAGACTTGGTCTCTCTTCTGATTTTAAGTCTCCCGCGGTTTCCAGCAGATGATTGATACATTCCGCCCACATGATAAGGCATCTCCTGTGCATCGGATCATCTTCCGGTACAAATTTGATGTACTGCTTTTTCAGCGGAAGAAGCATGGAGACTTTCTCTCTGTCCCGCGATACATTCAAGAGATTTGCATCGATCAGGGCGCTGACACCTTCTCTCCACCTCTCTTCCTCCACCTCTCCCCGAAGCCTTTCGAAAACTGCTGCCGGAATATCTTTTACACTGTAATACAGAAGTCCCCAGATGAATACCGCCTCTTGGTTCTCACTCACGGAATTCCACGATACCCTCAGAGCGATCTCCAGGCTTTCATGGGTTTTCCCGGCAGCAGCGGGGTCTTGTTTTGCCTGATCCCAGCGTGCCAGCACATCTTTGATCTCAATTTCTCTTCTGGCCTGCGTCGCGGTGAGAACAATCGCCAGAGGATGCCCCTCCAGCTGGCAGATCAGCCTGCGAAAATCTTCTTTTTCTCTGGGAGCGATCTCCCTGCCCAAAATGGAGCAGAACAATTTCACACTGTCCAGTTCATTGAATGCTGTTTCATCAATCTCTTCCTTTCCCAGAGCTGTTTCGTCCAGCGGCTGAAGATGAAATTCCCGGTTATTTAAATTAGAAGGCGCCATTTCGCGTGTAGAGATAAGGAGCCGGAATCCCGCCCGGTTTAATTCTCTCATCCAGCGCAGTAGGACTGTTCTCTCCGCCTCGTCTCTTTCCACACCGTACCAGATATCTTCCCAGTTATCTAAATAAAGAATCCGAATGCCTTCCTTTCCCCGCGGGAAGACAGCCATATTCTTCAGACGGTTTATAAGATATTCCGGATAGTCTTCAGACGGTACATTCTCTATCATATCTAAGCCCGCCGCCCGTGCCACAGCATCCCAGAAAGCAGGCAGGGTATCTGCCCCTGTGATTTTCACATATGGCATCCAGCATCTTCCTGGATAACTGCTTTTCATTCTGTGATATACCGCCTTGCATGTCTCCGTCTTCCCGATACCGGCAGGACCTTCTACCCAGACACAGCAGGAGTCGGTTCCTGCAAGCGCGCAAACAATCTCACTGACTTGTTCTTCCCGTCCAAGAAGCAGATGAAGGGGCACGTAATCGCTGTCATCCTCTGAAACTGCGTGTTGTTCTGCTTTTGAGGCTGTATCCTCCAACAATTGTGAGAAAAACGCGTCCAGCGCCTCGTCATGCTTTCCGTGAGGATACCAGATAGGCTGTATATTCATCTCTCCTGTGACAGAACGAATCCGTTTTTTCAGTCCTTCTTTCAATCTTCCCTCTTGATTCACACCTTCTTTTAAAATCGGATGCCATTCATCCTTTTCATTTATCGTATCCTCCGGCAGTTCCAGAAAAGCAAACTGCTGGATATTTTCCGCACATTTCTTTATCACAGAGCAGGTACGGTCAGCCTGCAGGCTGCATCCGAGAAAGAGAAGTGGGTTTCTTTGAAGAATTGTTTTTAAAAAACGCGGCATCGGTTTTGTCAAATCCGGATCGTCCTCTTTTTCTCCATATGTATGATCATAAGCTTCACGGGTCAGGACAAGATGCTTTGAATCTTTCATATCCCCATGCATTTTTACGATCAGCTGACTATTCTCATGCAGTGCCCTCTTTATCTTGTCACTTTGAAAATCATCTGACGGATTTACCACATCAGGCACATTTTGCCCCTCCAGCCGGTACAGATATTCAATAACGCGGTCAAAGTTTGTCGTGACTACCGGTCCATGGAACAATCTTGGGATTTTTTTCAGATAGGCCGGCATTTTCGATACATTTTCCTCAATCTTTGACTCATCAAACGTGTATTCCAGCAGTCGTATAAACCCGTTATGAGTAATTTCCTCTTCCAGACGCGAGGCTGACTCTTCATATTTGTTATGTGACAGCAGACTTTCAATCTCATCTTTTATCCCATGGCTGTCCGCTTCTTTTGTCAGCAGCGCGCCCCAAAGCGGATATGCCCAGCAGGAAAGCCCCGCGCCGATGACAGGGGTAATATTCTGCTTTTTCATCATCGACGCCAGACGGTTATAGACATTTTGATTGTTATCTGCTTCGCTCAAATGATAGCACTCCATAAGTTTCCTGAAATCCATCATTTTCCCTCCTGTATATCATCCCTTTATCATTCGTCCCCATATGAGATCACCTGGTAAAATTATACTGCCGGGAAGAAGGCTTGACAACAAATACCTAAAATTCAAATTTCCTCAGCTCACAGTTCTTGATCCCGAATTTCGCGAACTCTGCATTCGTCATATCAGCAAAATAGGACTGCACCGCTCTTGCCACCCCATTGTGCGCCACGAGGAGGTACACTTTTTCGTCTGACTCTTTCTGAATCTCATCGAGAAGCTGATAGACGCGATGGCAGAAACGGAGCATGGACTCCCCTCCACGATAGCTGTCGGCAAAAGATTCCTTTGCCCGCTGGAACTCTTCTCCATTGCGCGGCGTCCCCTCGTACCTGCCGAAATTCTGTTCTTTCAGGCGCGGCTCAACGCGCGCCGGTACTTTTGTGATTTGAGAAATACGCTCCGCCGTCTCAGCCGCGCGCATCAGGGGCGAACAGATGATTTCGTCAATGTGTATCCTTTCTTCTGCGATTTTCTGCGCAAGCTCATCCGCCTGTCGGCGCCCCTTTTCTGTCAGCGCTATGTCTGTCGCCCCACAGATCTTATTCTCCACATTCCACACGGTCTGCCCGTGACGGGCAAAGTAAAAATATCCCATATTCTTTCCTCCTGACATAAACA
This sequence comes from uncultured Lachnospiraceae bacterium, assembly GCA_959022495.1. Lineage (GTDB taxonomy): Bacteria > Bacillota > Clostridia > Lachnospirales > Lachnospiraceae > Mediterraneibacter. The sequence continues at coordinate 7,324 of CAUEYX010000052.1, forward strand.
TTTTCAGTGCCATTTTATTTTTTCGCCCCAAAAATGTCAATGCTTCACAAAGGGTCTTCTCAAAATCGGTCAACAGGTTATAATGGTAACTATATAAGCCATTTATCAGCGAAACAGGGAAAATAACAAAGTCCGGCTGCCGGGCTCTATCAATAACTATGAACGAAAAATTTTACGCAGTTTCCGTGGAAAAACAGCAGCGCATTATCAATGCGGGATTCCGGGTATTCGCCCGCCATCCCTATAAGAAGGCGCCTGTAAGTGAGATCGCAGCAGATGCAGGCATCAGCAAATCACTATTATTTCATTATTTTCATAACAAAAAAGAGTTCTATTTTTTTCTATGGAAAAAAGTAGAAGATATTTCTCAGAAATACATGCAGGAATATCATTGTTACGAAGCAGATGATCTTTTTGAGGCCATGTACCGCGGCATGTACGCGAAGCTGAAAATCATGGAGCTCTACCCTGATCTGGGGACATTCGTTATCCGTTCTTTTTATGAAAACGAACCCGAGATCGCGAAAGAAGTGCAGAATCTATACGCCCAGATCCGAAACCGCCACGGATTTTCTCTGCTGAAGAACCTGGATACCTCCAAATTCCGCGAAGGGCTGGATCTCGCCCTGGTACAGCGTGAAATGTATCTGGCATCTGAGGGGCTCTTATGGGAGATAACCCAGCGGGGCGACCCTCTCTCCCCTCACAGACTTGAAAAAGAATTTTCAACCCTTTTGGAGTTTTGGAAATCTGTTTATTATAAAGCCTCATCTCCCAGCGAAGATAAAGCGCTCCCGGGATGGGACTGTAAGAAAAGAAAGGAGCCGCGAAATGCGTATCATCTCAACGAATCACCTCACCAAATATTATGGCAGAGCAAGGGGCATCGTAAACCTTGACCTCTCCGTAGAACAGGGAGATTTCTTCGGTTTTATCGGGCCGAACGGAGCCGGCAAGAGCACAACCATCCGTATTCTTCTGGGGCTGATCCGCGCCACCGCGGGAAACGCCTCTATCTTTGGAATGGATATTGTCTCTGAGCGGAAGAAAATCTTAGAAAATATCGGCTATATTCCATCAGAAACGATGTTTTATCACGGCACGACTGTGGCAGAGACCCTTCGTCTTTCTGCAGATTTGAGAAAAAAAGACTGTGCGCAGGAGGCCGGCATCCTCTGTGAAAGACTTCAGCTCGATCCACATCAGAAGACGGAAAGCCTCTCCCTGGGGAACCGGAAAAAAGTATCCATTGTATGCGCGCTCCAGCACCGTCCAGATCTGTGCATCTTTGATGAACCTACAAGCGGGCTGGACCCTCTGATTCAAAAAGAATTTTTCGAGATTCTAAGAGAGAGGAACACACAGGGTACAACCATTTTCCTCTCCTCACATATCCTTTCCGAAGTGCAGAAATACTGCTCCCGCGCCGCAGTTATCCGGGAAGGGCAGATTGCCGCCTGCGGCGGCATCGCGGAACTAACGGCGGCAAACGCCAGACGCGTCACATTGACCGGCACCCCCAAAGGAGCGTTGGAACAACTGCTTAGACAGATCCGCCAGGCAGTCCCGCCACAGCCTCTGCCCAGAAATGCGAAATCCAGCAGTACACCGGAAATACCGACTGTAAATGTCCGGGATCTCCGAAGCGGGGATGATACCGTTTCTTTCCTTTTCCAGGGAAATATCAAAGAACTAATGGATGCGCTTACCCCAGTCCCTTACACAGATCTCACTATCACGGAACCGGATCTGAGTGAAATTTTTATGCATTTTTATGAATAGGAGGAACACAGCCATGACACTGATGCTATTTGAATTAAAACGGAACCGGATTTCTCTCGCCGTGTGGACTGCAGCCATCGCACTTCTGCTTCTAGTCTGTCTTGTGATTTTTCCGGATATGAAGAATCAGGTCAATGAACTGAATGCCGCCTTCTCCTCCATGGGCAGCTTCACCGCCGCTTTCGGGATGGAGCAGCTCAACTTCGGGGAATTGATGGGATTTTATGGTCTGGAATGTGGAAATATCCTTGGTATTGGCGGTGGTTTTTTCGCAGCGTATATAGGCGTATCCGCTCTGGCCGGCGAGGAGAAGAACCGGACTGCGGAGTATCTGTTGACCCATCCGGTCAGCCGCAGCAGAATCGTATTTGAGAAACTGTTCTCCGTCTTATGCCAAATCCTGATCCTGAACGCAGTGTGCATTCTCACCTCCATAATTGTGGTGCGCGCAATCGGGGAGATCCTGCAGATGAAAGAATTCCTCCTGCTTCACGGAGCTTATCTCCTTCTTCAGACAGAGATCGCGGCAGTCTGTTTCGCTGTCTCCGCATGCTTAAGAAAAAGCGGGACTGGAGCCGGACTGGGGCTTACTGCCATCCTGTATTTTCTGAATATCATCGCCAATATTACCAAGGGCGCGCAGTGGTTGAAATACGTTACGCCGTTCGGCTATGCCGAGGCCGCCGATATTATTACCGAGGCGGCCATTGATCCGATCCCCGCAGCTGTCGGATGCTGTATAACCGCTGCGGGAATCGCCGCTGCATTTTTCATCTACAATCGAAAGGATATACAATAAAATCGTCTATCGCATCAAAACTGTTTTCTCTCCATAATATGACGGCTGGCCAGATAAGACACAGCAGTCACAACTGCCGTAATTCCCGCGGTCAGCAGGATAAATCCTCCGTTCCCCAGCCCGTTCAGGAAGCTCAGTCCGTTCCGCACCACATACTCCGGCAGACGGGAAGCAATCCATGAACCTGCGGATATGCACACGGCCAACACCACTATTACAATCAGGTTTACGTACCTTGCCTTTTCTGCCTCAAATTTCAGCCGCACCGGCAGTAATGCTCCGCAGAAGATCCATGCCATCAGAAGATAAATCATACATTCGCCGATCCAGTCCGCCGGGCTGACGGATCTGTGCTCTGCAAGCATCAGCCCCGTGCCTGCGGTCATGCCCACCAGCCATGCCGTAGTCGTCGTAAGGAATCCAAACACATATTTTTCGTTCACATAGTTCTGCCTTGTAACCGGCAGTGTCATCAAGAACGAATAACAGTTGTCATATTCATCATAACTGACTGTGGTCGCCGTAAAAAACGCCATGATCATTGTAATGTATCCCACTATAAAAGATGGAGATGCTGTCCCTATGATTCCCAATAGCATAGAAACAACAAGCAGCATAAGAAATAATACCCGTCCCTGGCTCAGCATCAGCCTCATATCTTTGATTAATAACCCTTTCATCGCCTGCTCCCTCCACTTATCATTGTAATCACTTCATCCAGTTTCCCTTTTTCAACCACCATATCTGGATAATTTTCTATATAGTACTGTCTCTGGTCCGTCAGGCAGGCATAGCCGAATGTTTCCCTTCGGATACTCAGAATGTGCTCCTTATCCAGATTCTTAAACTGTTTCTCATCCGCTTTAATCAGCCCATATTCATTCAGAAGCGTATCCATATCTTCATGGAGGGCGATCCGTCCGTCATGGATCATATAAATATCATCACAGAGTCCCTCCAGGTCAGAAGAAATGTGGGAACTGATCAGGATGCTTCTGTTCTCATCTGCTTCCATATACCCTCTGAGGATGTCCAGAACTTCATTTCTCGCCATCACGTCGAGCCCGGTGGTCGGTTCATCTAACAAAAGGAAGTCCGCCCCATGGGTGACAGCGACAAGAATCTTCAGCTTCGCCCTCATGCCGGTGGAAAATTCTTTTATCCTTTTGTCCATCGGGATATGAAAGTTCCTGCACAGTTCTATAAACCGGGCTCTCTCAAACTTCGGATACATGGCTGCAAGCACAGGGATAATGTCTTTTACCTTGAGATACCCGCTGAACCCTGATTCTCCCAGCACGACTCCGATCCTCTCCCGCTCTTCTTTCTTCAGATGCGCGGGGGATTGACCGAAAAGCGAAATGCTTCCCCCGTCATATGTGATCAGCCCCAGGACTGCTTTAAATGTAGTGCTCTTGCCTGCGCCATTCTCGCCGATCAGGCCGGTAATGCGGCCTCTCTCCACCTGCATGGAACATTCCAGGGTAAAGTCCCTGTATCTTTTTACAAGTCTGTTAATTTGCAGCATTTTCTAATCCTCCATGATTAATTCAAATAACTCCCGGATCTCTTCGTCTGTCAGCCCGCATCCGCGGCCTTTTTCTACAGCGTTCTCAAGATCAGTCTCTACTTCGCGGCGCCTCGCCTCCCTCATCCGCTCCGGGTTCGCTGCCGCTACATATGTACCTTTCCCATGAACCGTGACTGTTAGTCCCTCCTGCTCAAGATTATCGTAAGCTTTCTTGACAGTGAGCGCGCTGATCTTCAGATCCTTTGCAAGAGTACGGACAGAGGGGAGTATATCATTTTCTTTTAGATCGCCGGCTGTGATCTGTGCTTTAACCTGATCTATGATCTGCTCATAGATCGGTATCATTGATGAACTATTGATTATAATCTTCATATATGTCCTCCTCTTCACAAACAGTATATAACAGCATATAACTGTTGTCAACTGTTATATACTGTTATATATCGAAAAAAGGATGCGGCAGGATCTCTCCTTCCGCATCCTTTTTCATTTTTACTTCAAACCTGCTTCCTGCTTATATACAGATCAGCTTCTTTTCCTCCTCACAATTACAGACGCCGCTACTCCCGCGAGAATCATTCCTGCCATATATGGCATGACATTCGACGCATCTCCGGTCTTTACTGCTTTGTCAGCATCCGAACCGGAACCGCCGCCTGAATTTCCGCCTGCATTGCCACTGCCTGTATTTCCCGTATTGCCGCCCGGGATCTCCTCCGGCGGAAGCGGGTCCGGCTTATCCGGATCTTCTGGCTCATCATCTTTCACATCTGCCAGAGCTGCCTTCAAATCCTGAACTGCAGACTGAACGTCATCCTCAGTTCCGCTTACAAGTGTCTCCTCTTTGATACTCTTCAGAAGCTCCTGAAGCGTCTTCCACGCAGCCTCTTCATAGTCTTCCTTCTCTGCCTTATCTGCCTCTGCCACAAGCTGTTTCAGCTCTGACACTTCAACCAGTTTCACTTTATCCAGGCCTTTCAGGACCTCATCAATCTCATCCTCAGTCACTTTCTGAGACGGGTCCTGTGCCTTCTGCATCAGCACTCTCGCGTCTTCCACCGGCTTCCAGGAATCTGTCGTATAGTTCACCTGGTCTTTATCTGCATATTCAGCGACCGCTGCTTTGAGCTCGGTAATATCAACCAGTGCTTTTTCTGCTGCTGTCAGCTCGTCGATCATATCCTGCATCTTTTCTGCCGAAGCATTGGGATCATTCACAAGCGTGCGCGCTTCTTCTGTATATGCCGCATAATCCGCCCATGATGCCGCGGAATAGTCTTCCTGGTTCTTGTCATCAGCCGCCTGTACAAGTGCCCACAGTTCTCCGCGGCACGCATCTGTTACAGTCACCAGTTCATCTTCAGCCGCTGTCAGCGCTTCAACTGCCGCTGTCACATCATCCTTTGATGCCGCCGGGTCACTCAGCACTTTCTCTGCATCCGCCAGTGCCTTCTCCATTGCTTTGTAACTCTCTTCTGTATAAACGGAAGGCTCATATGCGTTATATTTCTTATATGCCGCTTTCAATTCTGTCAGAGATACAAGTGCTTCTCTTGCGTCTTTTATAGCTTCTGCCGCTGCATCGATCGCAGCCTGGTCAGAAGAATTGATCTTATCCCTGCCTGCTTCCACAGCCGCTGCATATACATCCCAGCTGTCTGATGCGTAATCTTCTGCATTCGGCTGCAGTTCTGCGTAGGTGTCCAGTTCTGCCTGAAGCGCTGCTGTATTGACCGCCTCCGCGTCGTTGAAAATCTTTGCGTCAGCCCATACCGCATGGTCATTGGAGTCAGCTCCATTCGTCTCTGTCATAAGAGAAACTGTCTTAGCTCCGGTAATATCCACCTCTACAGGAAGGGAGGTTCTGAACATAACCGCGTTCTGGCGCCATACTTCTTTTCCGTCCACTTTCACAATAAAGTTGATATTACTGTTGCCACTCTGTTCCATACCGATACCGGCAACTGCTGTAAATTTCGTAGCGTTCATGCCTTCTACGTTGAAGGTTACTTCTGACGGTGCGTGAGAGCCGACACCTTTATCAAACGGGGTACGCACTCCATCTACCCAGACTCCCAGTGCCAGGCCGCAGGTACACAGATCCCGCATATTCGCGCTGTAACCGCTCTTGTCTACCAGCCAGTCCATATCGCTGACATAGATTGCGTCTTTGATCTCGAACTTAATCGTATAAGTCTTCTCAATACCATATACAGATGCAGCGGTTACGGATGCTGTATACTCATTCTCCGGTCCTGCCTGCGTCACTTCAACCTTCGTCTGCTCATCCATTGCCACCGCGGTAACTTCCGGGATCACAAGTCCCTCTCTGTCCAGCAGCTGATAGATGTACTCCGTCTGTGTCGGTTCGAATCCCGCCAGTGACACCCCGCCGATCTTAATATCAGAAATCGGCATTGTAGAATCCGGATTCTGCTTGCTATTCTCCATTCTCGCACTTACGAACGCAGCTGTATCGGCTGATTCTTCTGTAATCGGTGTAATGCGGAATGTATGGGTGTAAGTCTGCCCCTTATTCAGGATATACTCTGAGAGCGGGCCCGGTCCGCAGCTGGCGTTTCCAAGGCCGCGCTGCGCATAATCCACTGTCAGGATCGTATCCTCTGTCTCGTTAACCTGGTACGGATGTCCTAAACTGTTATATACTCTGTAAATCTCTTCCGCGTCATAATGAAGGGCGCTCATTTCCATCGTGTCTGCCGCGGCAATCATAATTCCTGTGCCGGTCTCGCCGTCCGTGAGCGCTGTCCACCTTACATCTGTCCGGTTTCCGTGTTCCTGCGGGCGGACATATTTTGCTGCCTCAGAAAGGTTATCAACCGTGCTGTGGTAAACTCCGATCAGAGATCCTGTATTTCTGTCAATGTAGTTCTCTTCCGGCCCGCGTCCATAGTACGTTACATCCTGATATTTTTCAGGAACCGTCATCTTCATTCCGATTCTTGCGATGTCACCCACTGCAGTATTATTTGCCGGTGTAAACTGATTTGTCACAACAATATCACCATTCGCATAAATCGTATAATCTATGCTCTGGGGTGAATCTAGTCCGGCAATAGTTCCCGCCGCATGGACTGTCGCCGCTTTCTCCTTGGCATCAACTTTAAATTCTTCTACCGTAAAGTTATCTGCCGCGTTTTTCATCCCTTCTGTAAAGTTCGGGTCATTGCTGATTCTTGCACGGTAGTAGTTCGGTTTCGGTCCTTCCGTGAGAAGGGTCTCGCCGTTTACTGTATAGCTGGTAATGTATCCTGTGCTCTTATCAAATGTAACAGAGAATGTATCCCCGCCATCTGTTCCATTTACTGTATAAGCCGCGTCCGTCTCCTCTGCTGTGATGGATGCGTCTTCTCCCACATCAATAGCCGGGCGTGCGGTTGTCGGATCATAAGACAGCTCGAACTGCTCGTATGCGATCTCATCGCCGGCATGGCCTGAATACTCACCTGCCCAGTTCTGATCCTCTTTCAAAGTCACGCTGAACTCAAGGAGGTAATCAGAACCTTCCGCCACATTCTCAACTTCCGGGAATCCATCCAGAGTAATTACCGCTTCCGCTCCCGGTTCGATATCCTTCTGTTCTTCTGTAAGGCTGCCCTCCGCGAGAACGCCGTTATCCACAAGGTATCTCCAGGAGATATTATATTTCTGAAGATTGGTCGCAAGGAATTCGTTTACCACCCTCACTTCACCGTTCTTGGCATTGCCGTCATCGTAGAAGGAAACTTCCTGATGTACTTTCTTCACTTCTGTGAGCTCTGCTGACGGTGTCCGGTCTGCATTTACAAGCCCATTCGCGCAGAAATCATTATCTGTGACTGTCTCGCCCCAGTCACCGCCATATCCGAAGTAAATACCTTCCTCATAGTCCGTGCCCTGGCTCTCTGTCTCTTCTGCCGTGAAGTTCATCTCGTAAACGACATTTTCACCGCCGTCATAGCTTCCGGCTGCGTACGCAGCTTTCACTTCATCCGCGGTCATCGCTTTTTTCAGAACCTGAACGCCATCAATCAGTCCGTTGAAGTTTCTTCCATTATATTCAGGATCATCGCCGATACCGATCTGGTAAGACGAGTCATCCAGCGGAACTGCCTTGGAAATGCTGCTCTGCGCGATCTGCTCTCCGTCAAAATAAAGTGTATATTTGCCGTCCGCGTAAGTCCCGACGATATAAGCCCATTCACCGATCTTATCCTCCGGGTATGCGGCCGTCAGTGTACCACTGCTCCAGCCATCCACAAAGAATTCGATCTTGTTTCCGTTCCTCGAAATCTTTAAGTTATATCCCGAATCGCCTTTGGAAAGAATTGCCTGATCCGCTCCATTCATACCGTCCAGTTTCACCCATGCCGCCAGCGTAATCTCGCTGCTGTTCGCATTGAGAGAGTCGCTCGCCGGAATAAATACGCGGCCGTCCAGGGCCTGATCTCCTTCATTTCTGCCGTCTGTAAAGCTTCCTCTCACTTCACTCAGGCTTCCATCCGGATTCTTTACATAATATGCTGTTGAATTGCGGACCGGAGTTGCAATCGACTGGTCGATCCAATCCCAGATAAATCCGCCCTGGGCATTGTCATATGTACGGAACACATCCCAGTATTCCTTAAAGTTGCCCAGCCCGTTCCCCATTGCATGAGCATACTCTGACTGGATATACGGCGCTTTGTTCGCTGTGTTCGCCACATGGCTCTCCACGCTTGATACGCTCCAGTACTGGGATGAGTAGATATCTACCATTGAATTTTCCCGGTCACCCTTTGTATAGCGGTTGTCGCGTTCATACTTACGCAGTCTCGAGGGATCTCGCTCCAGAATCCACTGTGTGTCAACAAACATGCAGTAATTCTCATTCATCGTATATGTCGCATAAGTAGCCTCATTTCCCAGAGACCAGATAATCACGCTGGCATGGTTCTTATCCCGTTCTACCAGATTCATCGTACGGTCCAGGGTAGAATTGGTCCATGCCGGCTCAGCGGAAGGAATTCCCGCCTCTGTTGCCCCTCGGTGGGACTCCAGGTTCGCCTCGTCACAGATATACAGTCCAAGTTCATCCGCCACTGCATATGTATACGGATTATTCGGATAATGTGACGTACGGATGGCGTTGACATTGTAAGCCTTCATCATTTTCAGGTCAGTTACAATGTCTTCCCTGGTGATCGCGCGCCCGTCATAAAGATCAATCTCCTGGCGGTTCGCGCCGCGGATCATCAATTTCTTTCCGTTGATCTGCGCCTGCTCCTGTCCCGCCTCATTGATATCTACCTTGCCGATCTCCCGGAAACCAATGCGCTGGCATGTGGTCTCTACAACTTTTCCATTCGGGTCCTTCAGCTGAATCAGCAGACGGTACAGGTTCGGATCATCCGCAAACCAGAGTTTCGGGGCTTTCACTTCTTTTGAACCGGAGCTCGTCTGCCCTTTGTCGTCCGCCCTCTCCTCTACTGTAGCTTTTCCTGCTTCTACATCCACCGTAAAGCTCAGCGGCGCGTCCCAGATGGCTGTATCATCATCCTGGCCGTAGAGCTGCGCCTCTACTGTGTACTCTCCTGACACTTCCGCATCCAGGCTTCTTACGCTCGCCTCAAGATTAAGCACAGCGTCCGTATAAGTCTCGTCAAGGTCCGTAGTCACAAAGAAATCTCTTAATTCCACATCATTTTTCGAATACAGATATACATCGCGGAATATGCCGCTTAAACGGATAAAATCCTGGTTCTCCAGATAACTTCCGGTAGACCAGCGGTACACTTCCACCGCGATCGTATTTTCGCCTTCTTTCAGATAATCTGTAATATTGAACTCATCTACTGTGTAGCTGTCCTCCCCATAACCTACTCTCTGTCCGTTGATATAGAGATAGAAAGCAGACTCTACACCCTGGAAGGAGACGAATACCTGACGGCCGTCCCAGTCCTCCGGCACAGTAAAAGTCCTTTTGTACTGTCCTACACTGTTATTCACAGTCGGCGCCACAGGTTTATTTGTCCCGTTTGTGTGATAATTGACTGTCTCATAATTTGCCCACGGATAAATCTGATTCACATAGAGAGGCTTCTCATACTTGAAATCGCCATTCTCATCCTTCTGGGCCTGAATGCTTGATGGAACTTTAATCGTATCCCAGGTGCTGGTATTCCAGTTTTCCACATACTCAGCAGCCGCCTGTCCAAATACCTGCTTCTCTCTGTCAGCCGGTTTCTGGGCAAACTTAAACGACCAGTCTCCGTTCAGCGTCTGATAGTAGGGTGAACTTGTCTCATCAACATCGTCAAAAACCGTTTTCTCAGCCGCCAATGCCTGTCCCGCGTCTTTGTACGGGGTAAATGTCGCGCGCGCGGGCTCACGGTTGAGCTCTACTGTCTCGATCTGGTCATACCATTCTTCTCCATTGAACCGGTTATCAGCCGCATAAGCGATAACCCCATCCGCGATAGAAAATATTGGCGAGCAGATCAAAGTCCCCGCGAGTGCGATCGCCGTCACTCTTTTTCTGTTCATAAGCCTTTCCCTTCCTTTTATGCTTTTTCCACGATATTATACAATATTTTCCATATTATTTCTACAATATTATTGTATCTTTCTTGTTTCACTGCATAATTTTAGTTATTTTTTATATTCTTGCCCGTTCTTTGCAGTTGATTTTATTTTCACCGTCTCCTGCCAGCAGCTTCACCCTTTCATGTCCGCCCCGCAGCATTCCTCTGCCAATGCCTGTTTCATTGTTTCTGCAAACTCTCTCATCTCTTTGTCAATAAGCACCGGTCTTCCATTCTTTTTCAGAAAGCAGTGGGTAGTTGTGCCATAGGCGCTTAGAGTGCCGCCTTCTGACAGATTATAAATATCATACCTGAGCGTAAACTTCACCCTTCCGGCATCCTGAAGGCACACCACAATCTTGACCTCATCGTCAAATTTCACACTCTTCTTATACTCGCACTCCACATGAAGGACCGGGCTGATAAATCCCATCTCCTCAAAACGGCGGTAGGGATAGCCGATCTGGTTCAGCATGTCCACCCGCGCTTCCTCCATCCAGCGGATATAATTAGAATGGTGGATTATTCCCATCTGGTCAGTTTCATAATACTTGGCTGTTTTAGTGTAAGATCTCATAATTCGCACCTCCTGGCTGTAATTGTCTGATTATTCTCCCAAAAGGGGCCTGACCCCTCCCGGGAGGGGTCAGG
>CAUEYX010000053.1 GCA_959022495.1 uncultured Lachnospiraceae bacterium
AGCTTTCGATGGAAGTTACTTCGAGAAAGTGGAAGTTACTTTAAAAATTGACCAGAAAGTGTGGCATAGGATACTTTGGAGTAAAAAAACAGGAAAATACAGAAATCTGTGAAGTTGCGGGGGGATGTGGTATAATGATCGCACGATGTGCGATCCAGGGCGATTACATCGCCCCGCCCCATTACATGGGGATTATACCGTGAGCCACTGCTTGGAAAGAAAATGCCCTGTCGGGCGCTTCCTTTCCTGCGCTTGTGGTATAATGATCGCACGATGTGCGATCCAGGGCGATTACACCGCCCTGCCCCATTACAGGAGGATGATATGTCATTACAGTTTATTTTTGGAAATTCGGGCGGGGGGAAATCCTACTGCCTTTACAAGACCGTCATAGAGGATTCCCTCCGGCACCCGGAGAGAAATTATCTTGTTCTCGTACCGGAACAGTTTACGATGCAGACACAGAAGGACCTCTGTCTGATGCATCCCAGGGGCGGGATCATGAATATTGACGTCCTGAGCTTCGGACGTCTGGCCCACCGGATCTTCGAGGAGGTGGGGAGAGATAATCTTCCGGTTCTGGATGACGAAGGGAAAAATCTCGTGCTGAGAAAGATTGCCGGGAATTTTGAAGAGGAGCTCACGGTTTTAAAAGGAAATTTGAAAAAGCAGGGGTACATCAGCGAGATCAAGTCCGTGCTGTCAGAGTTTACCCAGTACGGTGTGGATCTGGACCGGATTGACACGTTTATGGATGGGCTGGAGCAGGAGAGTTATCTTTATTATAAATTAAAGGATATCCGCAGGCTCTATGAGGGGTTTGAGGATTATCTGAGAGAAAAATATATTACAAAAGAAGAGATGCTTGACGTGCTCAGCAGTGTGGTTCCCCAGTCCAAGATCCTGAAGGACAGTGTGGTGGCCATGGATGGGTTTACCGGGTTTACTCCTGTGCAGGACAGGCTGCTGGGAGAACTGTTCAAAGCATGCGCGAAAGTGATGATCACCGTGGAGATGGATCAGAGGGTAGATCCTTTCATCTACCGGCATCCCTATGAGCTCTTTGCCCTCAGCAGGCAGATGGTCACGTCTCTTGTCAAAATTGCCGGGGAGACGGGGACCCAGGTTGACGAGCCGGTGTATCTGTACGACAGCCCGCCTTACCGCTTCCGGGAGAATCCGGAGCTGGCGTTCCTGGAGTCAGAGCTGTTCCGGTATTCCGGGAAACAGTTCGGCGCAGATTCAGGAGAGGCAGCGGAGGAAAAGAAAGCTTCCGCGGGAGAAGAGGGAGCGCTGTCCCTCCATGAGGCGCGCAGTCCGCGGCAGGAGGCGCAGTATGTGGCAGAAACCATCCGTTATCTGGTGAGAAAGAAGGGATACCGTTACCGGGATATTGCTGTGATTGCGGCGGATATGAATGTTTACGCGGACGCGCTGGAGAAGGCCTGCGGGACGTTTGGCATCCCGGTGTTTATGGACCACAAGAAAAGTATTCTGCTGAATTCCTTTGTAGAGTATGTGCGGAGCCTGCTGGCCATGGCGGAGCAGAATTTTACTTATGAGAGTGTATTCCGGCACCTGCGGACCGGGCTGTGCGGATTCACGGACGGGGAGATCGACCGTCTGGAAAATTACTGCCTTGCCCTGGGAATCAAGGGATACAAGAAATGGCAGGCTGCGTGGGTGAGACGGAACGCGCGGACAAGCGGGGAAGAACTGCAGGAGCTGAATCATCTGAGAGTACAATTTGTAGAAAAGACCAGTGCTTTGATGGCGGTATTAAAGCAGCGGAAAAAGACCGTGCGGGACGTGACTCTGGCGGTGTATGAATATATTGCAGGGGAACAACTGCAGGAACAGCTGGCCAGGATGGAGCAGAAATTTCAGGCACAGGGGGAGCTGGCCCTTGCCAAAGAATATGCCCAGGTCTACCGGATCGTGCTGGAGCTCTTTGATAAGTTTGTGGAGCTTCTCGGGGACGAGCCTGTTTCCCTGAAAGAATACTGTGATCTGCTGGACGCGGGGGTTGAGGAGGCGAAGGTTGGGGTGATCCCGCCCAGTATGGACCAGGTGGTGATCGGAGATGTGGAGAGGACAAGGATTAAGAATATCCGGGCCCTTTTCTTCGTGGGGGCGAACGACGTGCTCCTTCCGGGGAATACAGGGGGAGGCGGGTTTCTCTCAGAGCGGGACAGAGAACAGTTCCAGAAGGAGAACATCACCCTGTCACCCGGACCGAAGGAAAAGATATATATTCAGAAATTCTACCTATATATGAATCTGACGAAACCGTCGGAGCGGCTCTTCCTTTCTTGGTCAAAGGTATCAGGAGAGGGCAGGTCCCTGCGCCCTGCCTATCTGGTACAGGATATCCGGCGCCTCTTTCCGGGTCTGCGGCCGGTGGACGAGGACAAGCGGGGCCTGCGCGGGCGCGAGATGACAAGGAAGACCGGCATACAGCGGGTGGCGGCGGGGCTCCGGGAACGCCGGGAAGGTGTGGATGATGAATGGAAAGAGCTGTATACGTGGTTCGCGGGGGATGAAAAGAGCAGGAAAGACACCGCGCAGATCCTAAGGGCGGCCTTTTTGAGAAAGGATGTCCAGCCTCTGGGGGCGGAGCGGGCCAGGGAACTTTACCCGGACCGGGAACATGTCAGTGTGACGAGGCTGGAACAGTTCGCGTCCTGCGCGTATGCTCATTTCCTCAGTTACGGCCTTCGTCTTTCAGACAGGGAGGAGTACGGGTTTGAAGCGCTGGATCTGGGGAATATCGCCCACCAGTCTCTGGAACGTTTCTCCAGGAAGGCGGACAGAGAGAATATAAGCTGGACAGAGATTCCGCCTGAGAAGCGGGATGAGCTGATCTCGGAGAGTGTGGAGGAAAGCGTGATCGATTACGGCAACACCGTGCTTTTCAGTTCGGCGAGAAATGAATACATGATCGGGCGGATTAAGCGTTTGATCGGACGCTCTGTCTGGGCACTTACCCGGCAGCTGGAGAAGGGGGATTTCGTGCCCAGCGGTTATGAGATGAAGTTTGGAAGCGGCAAGATCGACCGCATCGACACATGCGAGGATGGGGAGTACGTGTATGTGAAGGTCACAGATTATAAGACCGGGATGAAGAGCTTTGATATCACGGCCCTGTACCACGGGCTGCAGATGCAGCTCCCGGTCTACTTGAATGCGGCGGCCAATGTGGAAGCGCGGAGACACCCCGGGAAGGAGATCGTGCCCGCGGGCATCTTCTATTACAGAATCCAGGACCCGGTTGTCCCGGCTGAAGACAGCGATGAGGCCGTGGAGAGGAGCCTGTTAAAAGAACTGAAGCTGGACGGGCTCATCAACGGGGATGAGGACGTGGTTTCCCATCTGGAACATGATTTAACCGGGGCGTCTGTCCTGTTTCCGATGGGCCGCAATAAGGACGGAAGCTTAAGCCGGAGTTCCCGGGCTCTGCCGGGGGAGGCATTTGAGACGGTATTAAAATATACGGAGGAGAAAGAAGGGACTCTCAAGGATGAAATGTATGCGGGGAAAGTGCAGGCCCTCCCATATGAGATGGGGGAGAGCACAGGCTGTGATTACTGCCCCTATCATGATATCTGCGGCTTTGACCTGAGGATCAGCGGGTGCGCGTACCGGAGGCTGGAGAAGCTGGACATAGAAGAAGCGGTGGCGGCGATGGCTGCCGCGGTGCAGGAGAAAAAAGGACACGGGAATGGAGGTGAGCGGGAATGAGCGTGAAATGGACAGAAGAGCAGCAGAAAGTGATTGACCTAAGGGACCGGAATATTCTGGTGTCAGCGGCGGCGGGGTCCGGCAAGACCGCGGTGCTGGTGGAGCGCATCATTCAGAGGATCACAGAGAAAGAACATCCCGTGGATGTGGACCGCCTGCTGGTTGTGACCTTTACCGAAGCCGCGGCGGCAGAGATGAAAGAGCGGATTACAATGGCTCTGGAAAAGAAATTGGAGGAGAATCCGGGGGATGCCCGCCTTGAGCAGCAAGTATCTCTGATTCACAGCGCGGCAGTTACAACGATCCACAGCTTCTGCCTGTCTGTCGTCCGGGAACATTTTCATGTGATTGGCATTGACCCGGGGTTCCGCATCGCGGAGGAGGGAGAATTAAAGCTTCTCCGCCAGGATGTGCTGGATGAACTGCTGGAGGCGTGCTACGCGGAAGGAACGGAGGAATTCTTTGATTTTGCAGAGCGGTTTGGAACGGGGCGCAGTGACCGGAAGATCGAGGAGCTGATTCTGAAGCTGTATGAGTATTCCCGCGGCTATCCTCAGCCGAAGAAATGGCTGGACTCCTGTGTGAGAGCTTATGAGATGCCGGAGGGGGAAACTGCCGGAAAGGGACTAGGAGACACGGATGCGTCTGAGGAAGGGGAGCAGGTCTTTGACGGTGGTTCTCTTGGGCGGCGGGCAGCTCAGAGGGTATGCCGCCGCGCGGGGGATGTGCGCCGGATTCTGGAGCGGGCATTGAAGATCTGTGAAGAGCCGGATGGCCCGTATATGTATGGAGATATGCTGGAGTCGGATCTGGAACAGGCGGCGCGGCTGGAAAAGACGCGGGAATTTGACAGACAATATGATGTGGTCCGCGGATTTGGATGGAAGCGTCTTTCGGCAAAGAAGGATGACACGGTATCCGGCGAGAAAAAGGAAGCAGTGAAGAGGCTGCGTGAGCAGGCCAAGAAATTAATAAAAGAGATGCAGGAGGTCTATTTCTATGCGCCCTGCAGGGAATGGGAGCAGGACATGAGGCGCGCCTGCCCTTCCATGAGGACCCTTGCCGGGCTTGTGAAGAAGTTTTCGGATCTGTTCAGCGAGAAGAAGCGGAGCAGGAATCTGATTGACTTTCATGACATGGAGCAGTTTGCCCTGGCGATCCTGACTGTGGAAAAGGACGGGGAGCTGGCGCCGTCACCGGTGGCGGGGGAATACCAGGAACGGTTCGAGGAAGTGATGATCGATGAGTACCAGGACAGCAACCTGGTCCAGGAGACGATTCTCACAAGTGTATCCAGAGTATCCCTTGGCGGATACAATCTCTTCATGGTGGGGGATGTGAAGCAGAGCATATACAGCTTCCGTCTGTCCCGGCCGGAGCTTTTCATGGAGAAATACCACACATACAGTCTGTCCGATGGTGTGAAACAGCGGATTGACCTGCACAAGAATTTCCGCAGCCGCCCGGAAGTGCTGGAAAGTGTGAACGATCTTTTCCGCCAGATTATGGGAAGAGATTTCGGCGGGATCGAGTACGATGACAGCGCGGCTCTGTATGCGGGGGCGGATTTCCCGGTCCTGCCGGCGTGCGCGGTGGAAGCGGGATTCTCTGACAAAACGGAGCTTCTGCTGCTGGATAAGGCAGATACCGGGGAGGAAGACGCGCGCAGGGCCGAGGCCCGCATGATCGCCCGGAGGATCAGGGAACTTATGGGAAACGGTGTGGTCATTGACCGGGAGAACGGCGGATACCGCCGGGTACAGTACCGGGATATGGTGATCCTGACCCGGAGCATTAAAGGCTGGGCGGAAGATTTGGCGGCGGTCCTTGCGGAGGAAGGGATTCCTGCCTATTCCGTGAGCCGGGAGGGGTATTTTGAGACCTACGAGGTCAGCGTTCTGCTGGATTATCTGAAGATACTGGATAACGCGAGGCAGGATCTTCCTCTGGCGGCGGTTCTGACCTCTCCCTTTGGCAGCCTGACTACAGAAGAACTGGCAGAGATCCGGATCGCTTTCCCCAACCTTCCCTTTTATGAGGCGGCTTTTGCCTATGCAGCCGGCACCTGTGAAAATGAGGAGGAGCCGGCAGGGGAGGAAACAGAGGGCGCATCGGCTCCCTTGGAAGGCCTTGGCGCGGGAAGCGTCAGCGGCTCGGCAATAGGTGGAAGAAGAGAACGAAATGGCAGGCTTCAGCGGAAGCTGGGGGAGTTTTACAGCCGGACTGCCTATTTCCGGGAAAAGGTACCGTACACCCCAGTCCATGAACTGCTGACAGAGATCATCGAGGATACCGGGTACGGGCTTTCCATCGCGGCAATGCCGGCGGGCGCCCAGAGGGAGGCAAATGTAGAGATGCTGGTGGAGAAGGCATCCACTTTTGAGGGGACCAGCTATAAAGGGCTCTTTCATTTCGTGCGCTATATCAGCCAGCTCAAAAAGTATGATGTAGATTACGGAGAAGCGGGAATCATGGATGAACAGTCAGACACCGTCCGTATTATGAGTATCCATAAGAGCAAAGGTCTGGAGTTCCCGATTGTGTTTACAGCGGGGATGGGGAAACGCTTCAACATGCAGGATGCAAAGGGCAGCGTGATCCTGCATCCGGAATGGGGAGCAGGTCTGGATGACATTGACCTTGAGAGGCGGACAAAAAAGCCGGTTTTCTTAAAGAAAATGATCCGGGAGGAGTCCATGCTGGAGACGCTGGCGGAAGAGATGCGCATCCTTTATGTAGCACTGACCCGGGCAAAGGAAAAGCTGATTATGACAGGATGCACGGATCTGGAGGGCCTGGCAGGAGGAGCAGGGAACATGGGGATCTTCCGCGCGGAAGGCGCCAGGTGTTACCTGGACTGGGTAATTCCCGCTGTGCTGGCGCAGACAGATGGTGAAGCGGAGGGAGAAGAACGGATAAAAATAAAGCCAGGCGCGTCTGTGGAGCTTCGGACCATGTCCGGGGCGGACTTGATGCCCGGACCCGCACAGGAACGCGCGGAGGAGCTGGCCCTGGATGTCCTGGAACACTGGGATACATCCGCGGTGTATGTGCCAAAACTCCGGGCGCAGCTGGAAGAGCAGATGGATTACGTCTATCCCTATGAGGAAGCCGGGCGGATGAAACTGAAATTTACCGTATCTGAATTAAAGAAGCGGACAGTCCTTGCGGAGGAAGCTGGGCAGGAAATGTATGAGGAGCCGGAAGTTGTGCCCCTGATCCCCGGATTCCTGCGGGAGGAGGAGGAACTGACTGGGGCGCCGCGGGGCAGCGCCTATCACAAGCTGCTGGAGCTTTTAGACTTTACAGAAGTCTATGATGAGAAAAGCCTGCCGGCAGCGGTGGAAGCGCTTCGAGAGGACGGGAGGCTGTCCGCGGAGATGGCGGCGTGCATCCGCCCGGAAGACATTTTACGTTTCCTTGGCTGCGAGAGCGGGAGACGGATGAGAGAGGCGGCAGGAAGAGGGACACTGTTTAAAGAGCAGCCCTTTGTCCTTGGCATCGACGCGGCAGAGATCTACCCCCAGGATCAGTCCGGGGAAAAGATTCTCGTGCAGGGAATTATCGACGTGTATTTTGAGGAGGAGGACGGCCTTGTGGTGCTGGATTATAAGACAGACAACGTGCGAAGCGCTCGGGAGCTTAAAGAAAAATATTACGCGCAGCTTGATTATTATGCGCAGGCGCTGACGCGGCTGACCGGCAGGCCGGTGAAAGAAAAGATAATTTATTCATTCACGCTGGGAGAGGAAATTGCGGTATGAGTTTTCTTATCTATTATCTTGCAGGAATCAATTTTATTACGTGGGCTGCCTATGGGCTGGATAAGGGCAGGGCAAAAGCAGGGAAATGGCGGGTCCCGGAGCGGACGCTTCTGATCCTGACAGCGGTGGGCGGGTCCATCGGCGCCCTGGCCGCGATGCTGATGTTCCGCCATAAGACAAAGAAACCTAAATTCGTGATCGGAGTCCCGGTATTTCTGGCCGCGCACTGTATGCTTACGGTACTGGCGGCGCAGTGGCTGCTCCGGTGAAGCCCCATGACGCGGCAGAATTTCAATATTGAAAAATAGAAAAGATTCTGCTAAGATAGGTCTGGAAATAGCAGAGCGGGTTCTGATACTCCTGCGTTCCGCGATGGGGCGGAAAGACAGGGGACAGTCCCGCTTTTTATCTTTTTAAGGAAAGGAAGAAGAGAAATGCCAAAGTTAAATGAGAATTATCTGAACGTACAGGACAGTTATCTTTTTGCGGAAATCGCCCGCAGGGTGAAAGCATATGAGGAATCCCATCCGGACAAGGCGGCGGGTATTATCCGCCTCGGTATCGGTGACGTGACCCGCCCTTTGACAAAGAGCGCTGTGGAAGCCCTTCATGAAGCGGTGGACATGCAGGCGGTCCCGGAGACATTTAAGGGGTACGGACCGGAGCAGGGCTATGAGTTTGTCCGCCGCGCGGTGGCGGACTATTATGCCGAAAACGGGGTAAAAGTAGACGCGGATGATATCTTTATCTCGGACGGGGCAAAGAGCGATACAGGAAACATTACAGACCTGTTTGATAAGGAGAATGTAATCCTTGTACCTGATCCGGTATACCCGGTTTATGTAGATACGAACACCATGGATGGCAGGCAGATCATCTATATGAACGGCACAGAGGAGAATAATTTCCTGCCCATGCCGGATGAGTCGGTGAAGGCGGATATAATCTACCTTTGTTCTCCCAACAATCCGACCGGCGCCTGTTACAATAAGGAACAGTTAAAAACGTGGGTGGATTATGCGCTGAAAAATGACGCGGTGATCCTGTTTGATTCTGCCTATGAAGCGTTTGTCTCCGACCCGGAACTGCCGCGCAGCATCTATGTGACAGAGGGTGCGGAAAAATGCGCGGTGGAGTTCTGCTCCCTGTCCAAGACAGCAGGGTTTACGGGAACCAGGTTTTCCTATACCGTTGTGCCAAAGGAACTCGTATTTCACACTTCCGGCGGGCAGAAGATGAGCCTGCGGGATATGTGGAACCGCCGGCAGTCTACGAAGTTTAATGGCACCCCCTATATCATCCAGCATGCGGCGGCAAAAGTATTCTCCCAAGAAGGAATGAAAGAGTGCATGGAAAATATCGCTTACTATATGGAAAATGCCCGTATCATCGCGGATACGCTCCGACGGAAGGATATACCATTTACCGGCGGCGTGAACTCTCCGTATATTTGGTTTAAGTGCCCATGCGGCATGGAATCGTGGGAGTTCTTTGACTATCTGCTGGAACATGCACAGGTAGTGGGCACGCCCGGAGCAGGATTCGGCGAGAACGGGAAAAACTATTTCAGGCTGACAGCATTCGGGACACACGAAAAGACAAAAGAAGCAATGGAACGCTTTGAGGCGCTCTTTTCATAAAAAAATTTGGATGTGTGGAGGAGACGACGATAAGAATGAGTCTGCCCCGCCCCTTCTGTTCTCGGATCATGCGATGAGACCAGCAGGGGAATGGGTATGCCTGAAAGGCCGTAGAGCAGCATCGGCACTTGGGCTGCGTCCTTTGCAGCCCTATGTACCGCTATGCTGCGGCCCGAGCGAAAGCGGGCCTGCAAGGCATATCCATTCCCCGGCGGACACATCCCTTGATCCCCACAAATCCAGATTTTATCAACATTGTGACCGTGGAAAGTGGTATAATATGCAATATACTGCCAAAGTGATAGGAGGAACAAGATATGATTACAGTTAACGCAATGGGTGACATCTGCCCGATCCCTGTGGTGAAGACGAAGAAAGCGCTGAACGCGCTGAGCGGACCGGAGCAGATCGAGGTTCTTGTGGATAATGAGACAGCGGTGCGCAATGTGATGAAAATGGCCGGCAGCTCCGGCGCGCGGGCCGAGCAGGAACAGCTGGGAGAGCGGCAGTACCGGGTGCTGATCACCGTGGGTGAAGAGGGATTTAAAGGACGCGCGGCCGGGACAGAGCATACTTCGGCCGGACAGAACATAAATGGTTCGCGGGATTCTGTATCGGCGGACGCTTCTGCACAGCCGGGGGCTTTAGAAGAAGCACAGGGCTGTCCGGCCTGCATCGGGACCGTTGTCGCTGTAGGCTCTGACCGCATGGGCAGCGGCAGTGATGAGCTGGGACGCATCCTGATGAAGAGTTTTCTCTTTGCGGTGACACAGCTTGATATTCTGCCGGATAAGATTCTCTTCTATAATGGCGGCGCGAAGCTGACCGTAGAAGGATCTGAGAGCCTGGAAGACTTGAAGGGGCTGGAAAAGCAGGGCGTGGAGATTATCACCTGCGGGACATGCCTTGATTATTACGGGATAAAAGAAAAACTGGCCGTAGGAAGTGTGACGAATATGTACAGTATCGTAGAGACTCTGCAGGGAGCAGTGAGCGTGATCCGCCCATAAATAAACGGAATGGATGGACAGCGGGTATCCGCTGTAACTGTAGACAGGAGGAAAATGTATATGAGAGGAAATCCGGATCTGTCAGGCGATATCCGTCTGACACAGTTTGCGAAGCATGGAGGATGCGCGGCCAAAATCGGGCCGGACACACTATCGCGTGTTTTAGAGCGTCTTCCCAAATTCAGTGATCCGTCTCTGTTGGTAGGCTTTGAGACGTCGGATGACGCGGCGGTCTATAAAGTGACAGATGATATTGCTGTGATTCAGACCCTGGATTTTTTTACGCCGGTGGTGGACGATCCCTATACCTTCGGGCAGGTGGCGGCAGCCAATGCGCTGAGTGATGTGTATGCCATGGGCGGCGAACCGAAGATTGCGCTCAATATCGTGGAGTTCCCAGGGGATCTGGACCCGGATATCTTAGGGGAGATCTTAAGAGGCGGAGCGGATAAAGTGCATGAAGCGGGGGCGGTTCTTGTAGGCGGACATTCGATCCAGGATGATGTGCCGAAATACGGACTCGCGGTTACAGGATTTGTCCACCCGGATAAAATCTATAAGAATTACGGATGCCGGGAAGGGGATGTATTGATCCTCACGAAGCAGATCGGAAGCGGCATTGTGAATACCGCGGTAAAGGCACAGATGGCATCGGAGGAATCGGCGAAAGAAGTGATACGCGTGATGACGACCCTGAACAGAAAGGCGAGGGAGACTGCGCGGAAATTTACAATCCATGCGTGCACGGATGTGACAGGGTTCGGGCTTTTGGGGCACGTGTCAGAGATGGCGGCAGCAAGCGGCGCGCGGATAGAGATTCATGTGGAAGATGTGGCATATGTGCATGGAGCAAAGGAGTATGCGCAGATGGGATTGATTCCCGGAGGGGCGTACCGCAACAGGAAACATGTGGAGCCTCTTCTGGATATAGGAAATCTTGTCTTGGGAGAGCCGGACGGATCAGGTCCGGATATGGCCGGCTCGGATGAAATGTGGCTTGATCTTCTGTGTGATCCCCAGACTTCGGGGGGGCTTCTCCTTGCGGTGCCGGAGGCGGAAGCAGAAGGGATTCTGGAGGAATTTGACCGTGTCGGGATGGAGACGGAAGTGTCGGTTGTGGGAAGAGTCATACAAGACGGGTGCAAAAATGGCCGTATCTGTCTGAGAAAGGATAAATGAGCATGAATCTAAAACAGCTGGAAGCATTTGTGAAAGTGGCGGAGACAAAGAGCTTCTCCGCCGCTGCCAGACTGCTCTATCTGACCCAGCCTACAGTAAGTGCCCATATCGCCTCGCTGGAGAAGGAACTAAATGTCTGCCTGCTGGTAAGGAATACGAAAGGCGTGGCGCTGTCCGAGGCAGGAAAAGAACTCTATGCCTATGCGGAACAGATGCTTGAACTGGAGCAGAAGATCCGGGAGCATTTCGGACTGAATACAGGGAATAGGGGGAGTGTGCTTCGGATCGCGGCCTCTACAATCCCATCTCAGTATCTTCTTCCCGGCATTATGGCAGCGTTTCACAAATCATATCCCACAGAGCAGCTGAAAGTGCTGGAGACGGACAGCGCTGGCGTAGTGGATATGATTTTATCCCATAAGGCGGATGTGGGATTTACCGGGACAGTTCTTGAGAAGGGAAACTGTACGTATGTGCCGTTTTATCAGGATGAGCTGGTTATCATTACGCCTGCCGAGCCCCGTTTTCTCGGCCGCAGCGGCAGTGACATTTCTTCGTGGATCAGGGAAGAACCTTTGATTCTGCGGGAAGAAGGCTCAGGCACGAGGAAGGAGGCGGCGCGGATTTTATCCTGTATGGGGATGGATATGTCGGAATTCCGCATCGCCGCCATTATGGAGAATCAGGAGACGATCAAGCGATCGGTCAGGAGGGGGATGGGGATTTCCATCCTGTCCCGGCTTGCGGCGGAAGATGATGTGCGCGCGGGGCGTCTTCTTGAATTCCCGCTCGGGGAACAGGGCGCAAGCCGGGCAGTGAACCTTGTCTATGACGCGGCTTATCCGGTGCTGCCGTCAGCGGACAGGCTGATAAGGAAAGTCAAAGAGATGTACAGTACAAGAGAAGATCCTGCCTGAGAAGGGAAAGAGGACAAGTGTCTATGGAGACAGCATATTATAGATTTTATCTATAAGAAAGGGAGAGCTATCGTGGTTTTCGATTAGACGGGCATGACAGAGCCGTTTATACTAAAATCAGCGAATCTATCCCAGGAACAGGAAGTTCTGCCGGGAGAAGTGGAAGGGACGGAAAAGTTCTATGATCTACATGGACAATGCGGCAACGACTATACAGAAACCCGATGAGGTCAAGGCGGCTGTAATGGCCGCCTTTGATACACTGGGCAATGCGGGGAGAGGGGCGTCCGCCCCATCTTTAGACGCATCCCGAGTGATCTATGGCGCAAGAGAGAAGCTGGCGCGGCTGTTCCATGCCGGCGACGCGAGGCGGATTGTATTCACTGCAAATTCTACGGAGAGTCTGAATATCGCGATCAAGGGGCTGTTCTCCAAAGGGGACCATGTGATTACCACGGTGCTTGAGCATAATTCGGTACTGAGACCACTGTACGAGCGCAGGCAGCAGGGCGTGGAGCTGACAATCCTGGGCTGTGACGAAAAAGGCAGGATCTCATACAGGGAAATGGAGGCAGCAGTGCGGGACAATACAAAGGCAGTTGTCTGCACCCATGCATCCAACCTGACAGGAAATATGATTGATCTGATGCAGGTGGGAAAGATCGCGAAAAAGCACGGGCTTCTGTTTGTGGCAGACGCATCCCAGACTGCCGGGGTCTATCCGATTGATGTGGAAATGATGAAGATTGATGTGCTCTGTTTTACTGGACATAAAGGTCTTCTCGGACCTCAGGGAACAGGAGGTATGTATGTGCGTAAGGGAGTGCATGTCCGCCCGCTGCTTTCCGGGGGAAGCGGGATTGACACCTACAATGAAAGGCATCCGTCAGAAATGCCCACGGCCCTGGAGGCGGGGACTCTGAACGGTCACGGCATCGCCGGGCTGGGGGCGGCTGTATCATGGATCGAGGGGACCGGCATGGACAGGATCAGACAGAAGGAGCTCTCCCTGATGCGGCGATTTTACGAAGGGGTTTCCCAGATCCCCGGTGTGCGGGTGTACGGGGATTTTACCACAGAGGAAAGAGCGCCTGTCGTGGCTTTGAACATCCGGGATTATGATTCCTCTGAAGTCAGCGATGAGCTCAGCGCCGTGTATGGGATCATCACCCGGCCAGGCGCGCACTGCGCGCCCCTGATGCACAAAGCTTTCGGTACGACTGCGCAGGGGGCGGTGCGCTTCAGCTTTTCCCACTATAATACAGAGGCGGAAGTAGATCTTGCGGTAAACGCTGTGAGGGAACTTGCGTGTGACTAAGAGCACGCGCGGAAGCAGAATAAAAAGGCGGCCTTGCAGCCGTGATCTCTTCAGGAGCAGGAAACGACAATGATGCGGAAGAAAGAATTAAGACTTGTAGTGACATTTCATACAACAGCGGACGCCATGGCTATGGAGCAGGCCTGCCGGGAACAGGGCGTGCCGGGACGGCTGATTCCCGTGCCCCGTTCTATCTCTGCGGGATGCGGACTTGCGTGGTGCGCGCTGCCCGAGGACAGGGAGAAGATCTCGGCGGTTATGGAGAAGCAGGGGATCGGCCCGGAAGGCCTGCATGAATGCATGGTGCGCGCGCAGGGATGAAAAGCTGGCGTAACCGGGCCGGAGCTTCATCCGGTCGTCCCACGGATTGTGGACAAGCACAAAACTCTGTCACATTTATAACACAGATCTTTCACAGAATATTGATACCCTTTAAGACGTGCTTAAATGCCTGTCAGTCTCATAGAATGAGAGCAGGCGGGCGCGTCTTTTTCTTGTGGGAAATGACGCTGAGGCAACGATATGTTTTAGGAGGGTATTGCCTTGATCGAAGTGAGGAATCTGGTAAAGAAGTATGGAGATCACCTTGCCGTGGATCACCTGGACTTCAAGATCGAAACCGGGCGGATCTACGGCTTTCTGGGACCCAACGGGGCAGGAAAGTCCACAACCATGAATATCATGACCGGCTATCTGGGAGCGACAGAGGGCGAGGTGATCATTGACGGACATGATATTTTAAAGGAGCCTGAGGAGGCAAAGCGGCATATCGGATATCTGCCGGAACAGCCGCCGCTGTATATGGATATGACAGTGCGGGAATATCTGGAATTCGCCGCGGAGCTGAAAGGGATCGGAAAGAAACAGCGCGTCGGTGAGATCGAGGAAGCGGAGAGGCTGGTAAAGATCAAAGATGTGGAGAAGCGGCTGATCAAAAATCTGTCAAAAGGGTACCGGCAGAGAGTCGGTCTTGCGCAGGCGGTGCTTGGTTTCCCGGAGATTATTATACTGGATGAGCCCAGCGTGGGGCTGGACCCGAAGCAGATCATTGAGATCCGGGAACTGATCCGCAGGCTGGCGGAGAATCACACGGTGATCCTGAGCTCCCATATTCTTGCGGAGGTGAGGGAAGTGTGCGACTACATCATGATCATTTCCAAAGGGAAGCTGGTGGCCAGCGATACACCGGAGAATCTGGAGCGGATGCTCGGGCAGCACAATGTGGTGGAGATTGAGGCGAAGACTTCATCTTCGGAAATCCGCCGTGTGCTGAAAAATGTGCCCGGTATTGAGATGATTGAGACGCAGACGGCTGGCGGCGGGATCACAAGAGGCAGTATCCGGGAGAAAAAGGGTGAGGATATCAGGGAGAATGTGTTCCGCGCGTTTGCGGGGGCCGATATCCCGCTGCTGACGATGAAGGTTTCCGGCACGAGCCTGGAGGATGTATTTATGGAGCTGACGCAGAGAGATACTGTGCCTGCGGCTTTTACAAAGAATGCAGGGTGGAAAGAGATTCTTCCTGAGAAAGACAAGGACAGTGAGGACCAAGAAGACCGGACGGCAGGAGAGGGGGCGGAAAAAGATGGCGGCGATCTATAAAAGAGAATTAAAATCCTATTTCCAGTCCATGACAGGACCGGTATTTGTGGCATTTCTCATCGCTTTTACGGGAATTTATTTCATGGCATACAATATGATGTCCGGGTATCCGTATTTTTCTTATTCCTTATCCGGTTCCCTGATCGTATTTCTGGTGGGGATTCCGCTGATTACGATGAGGAGTTTTTCGGAGGAGCGGAAGAACAAGACGGACCAGCTGCTTTTGACGGCTCCGGTGAGTATCGGCAGGGTGGTTCTCGGCAAATATCTGGCGATGGTAACTGTGATTGCGATACCGAACGCGGTTTTTTGTATTTTCCCTCTTATCATAAAGTCCCAGGGGACAGCGTATCTTACAGTGGATTACATTTCCATCGGCGTGTTTTTCCTGCTTGGGTGTGTGTACGCGGCGATCGGGATGTTCCTGTCGTCCCTTACTGAGAGCCAGATGATTGCGTTTATCAGCACATTTGGCATCCTTTTAGTCCTTTATCTGTGGGACGGTATTTTATCCATGCTGCCAAGCTCCGCCGTGAGCGGCCTGGTGGGAGTGCTGATTTTGATAACAGCGGCGGCATTCTATGTCTGGCATATGACAGAAAATTTTGTCCTGTCCGGGGGCATTGAGATTGTGGGAGTGATTGTGAGTATTGGCATCTATATCATGAAGTCCGCGGTCTACGAGAATCTTCTTCCAAACCTTCTGGGCAGGCTGGCGCTTGCCAATGTATTTACCGGCATTACGACTAATAGTATTGTAGATGTAACGGGGATCGCGCTGTATCTGTCAGTTATCGCGGTATTCGTGTTTCTTACGGTGCAGGCGATACAGAAGAGACGCTGGAGTTAGGAGGGCCGTGCTGTGAAAAATGTAAAAAATGTTAAAACCTTATTTCATACAACAGGGACAAGACGCGGTTCATACAGTGTAGGGATGACCGTCCTGGTGCTGGCGGTGGTGATTGTCCTCAACCTGGTTGTGGGGCAGATACCGGAGGCATTTCGGAATATTGACGTGAGCAGTACAAAAATTTATGACATCTCGGACACAACGAAGGACCTGCTGGACAGCCTGGATCGAGACGTGGAGATGAAAGTGCTGGCGGTCAAGGACGAGACGGATGAACGGATCACCACATTTCTGAGCAAATACGCGGCTCTCTCGGACCGGATTCAGATGGAGTGGATTGATCCGGTTCTGCATCCGTCTGCCCTGACCGATTATGAGGCGTCGGAGAATACGATTGTGGTCTCCTGCGCGGATACGGGGAAGACCACGACCGTGCCCTTCAATGATATCCTTGTGATGGATGAATATTCATACTATTACTATGGCACTGCGTCCTACACAGAGTTTGACGGGGAAGGTCAGCTGACCAGTGCTGTGAATTATGTCACCAACGATGTGGAGCGGACCATTTACCAGACCACGGGACATGGGGAGAGCAGCCTTGCGTCCGGGGTGACGGATCTGATGGAGAAGAGCAGCTATACACTTTCCGAACTGAATCTGCTTATGACCACCTCTATCCCGGAAGACTGCGACCTGCTGCTGATGTATGCGCCCGCGGCGGACTTATCAGAGGATGAGGCACAGCTCCTTACGGACTACCTGGGGGCTGGCGGCAGGGTAATGGTGCTGCTGGGAGATACCGGCCTTACAGAACTTACAAACCTGTCAGGGGTACTGAAGGCATATGGAATAGAAGCGGCGGATGGGTATATCGAGGACCCGTCCAGATGTTATCAGAATAATCCGTATTATATTTTCCCGGAACTCTCGGTTTCCGGGGATCTTGCGGAAGGAATCTCTTCCCAGATGGTGCTGCTGACGAACAGCCACGGGATGACGCTGACGGACCCGGAGCGGGATACGATCGCAGTGACTTCATTTATGGCGTCGTCGGACCAGTCCTATGCGGTGACGGAGGAGACACAGGAACAGGGCGCTTATGTGCTGGGTGCGGCTGCTACGGAGACGATCAGCGCAGGAGACGAGGAGGACGCGGACAGCAGTTCATCAGACGCGGATGATTCGGACAGTGATTCTTCCGATGAGGATGGGGATACTTCCGACAGCGGGGAAAATGTGGAGAGCCGCCTTACGGTGATCTCCGCGGCAAGCCTGATCGACCAGTCTATCATTGAGACTTTCCCGCAGCTGGAAAATACGCAGCTCTTTATGAACGCGGTGACAGCGAATTTTGAAGGTGTGCAGAATTTGTCCATTGAAGCGAAAAGCCTGAGCGTGGAGTACAATACGGTACAGCATGGAGGAATGTTCAGCCTGCTGATGATTTTCGGTATCCCGGCATTGATCCTGATCGGCGGATTCATCGTATGGTTCAGGAGGAGAAAGGCATGACAGAAACGAATAGGACGCAGGAAAATGCAAAGAAGAAAAACGTAATCCAGAGAAATAAGGGACTGTTTATCCTTGCAGGGCTTTTAGTGCTTCTGCTCGCGGCATATCTCGGGCTGCGGGCATGGAATAAAAGTGAGGATGCGAAAGAAAAACAGGCTGACGAGGCGGCGGAAATCCGCGTGACGGATACAGCGGCAGAGGATATCAATTCTATGAGTTTCGATGTAGGAAACGGGGAGATGGCATTTTCAAAGCAGGACGGAACCTGGTATTATACACCGGATGAGGATTTTCCGCTGGCTCAGAGTTATCCGGAGGAGATGGCCACGGCTCTGGGGAGCATCACTGCGGACCGGGAACTGGAAGACGGGGACTCCCTGGCTGATTATGGATTGGAAGAGCCGGTCTATACGCTGAGTTTTACAGATGAAGATGGCAGTACAACGGACCTGTATTTCGGGAACATGACAGGGGACTTCTACTATGTAACTGTGGGAGATACCGGCAGTGTATATACCGTGGCGTCTACAGTGATTGATTCTTTGAATTACACCCTTGCCGATATCGCCCAGCTGGATGAATACCCCAGTATTGGTACCGGAAATCTTGTGAAAGAGACGATCACCCAGAACGGGGAGACAACGGTCTACGACAGCGCGGATGAAGACCAGGAAGAAGACATAACAGCAGTGGCAGGAGGTCTCGGGGCAGTGGAACTATCTGAGGCAGCAGATTATTCTGTGGCCGATGAAGATCTGGCGGGCTTCGGTCTGGATGAGGCGGCGCGGATCACTGTGGAGGCGGTCTATACAGAAGAAGATGAAGAAGAAACATTGACTTTGTATATAGGCGGCGAAGATGGGGAAGGGAACCGGTATGTGATGATCAACGAATCACGGATTGTGTATCTCGTATCAGATGAAATTTGTAGTAATATTCTGAATACTTAGCTGAAAGGGGCCTGACCCCTCCCCGGAGGGGTCAGG
>CAUEYX010000054.1 GCA_959022495.1 uncultured Lachnospiraceae bacterium
TTTGCAATCCTCTGCATACTGCACGTTGTCCGGGCTCCATGCCGGATAGATTGCCTTACACTGCAGAGCCTGCTCATCCGTCAATCCCTGAGCCTGGATCTGCGCAACTGCCACGGCCGCAGCCTGCACTTCTGCTTGCACCTCCGGAAGAGTCTCCTGCTTGTACATCGTTACGGTGTAGATATTGCCTGGCGCCCACGCAATACTGCGTAACTGTGTGTATCCCTCATACTCTGCCACCGTCTGGCCGCGCTCCTGCACGATCATCTTCCGGGTCTTAAACGGGTCGGAAAAATACTGCCGGAGAGTTTCCGGAGATTCGAGGGTTAAGATTCTTAAATAGTCGCCATTCGGCGATACCTGCTGTACTAAGATGCTGGAAGCATCGTTAAAAATAAGTTGCATGTAATCACTCCTTTAATTTGTCTCATAAGTGCCTGAAATGAACATATATGGTTGCGTTTTTCCGGGCATAGAATATTTAATCAGCCCTCCTGTTGTTATCATGGCGAATCCCGGAACTGGATTTTTATATAACGCATCCGTAGCGCACATGGATAAATGAGATATATTTTTAGGACGAATAATCGCATTATTGCTTGTCTTGTTTAATAAATAAAGCGCCTCAGGCTGTAAATTTTCAGGCTTTCCTGTGTAAAGAAATTCCCCATTGAAATATACTGTTTTCCCAATCTTATAGGCGTTAAATTCCATGACCGTCCAAAATGATTCAATGGCAAACATTGACTGGTCAAAGTCTACCCTGGATATGTCGGACAAATACGCGTTTATCATAGGGATTGTCGGCACAAGGTCAAACATCTGCTCTACTCCAACGATACTCAGACCCTCAATCTTTACCCTGTACAGCGGCATCTCTCTGACTTTCCCGGACTCGTACAGATCATTTTGAGTCAGCACCGGATCCTTCGCATCCCCTGTTGTCGCTGCCCCCTGTTTTACTTCCGAGGTGTATGTGTCGATTCCTCCGGATCCCGTTGTCACAAATTTTGCAATAATGATATCGTTCCGGTTTTTCCCCGACTGTCCATTCGCAATCTCACAGTCTATATAATCTCCGTATGGGATTCTGGCTATATGCCCGCCCACTACGATTACACCGTCCTTAACGCGTACTTTATTGTTGCTGATCACCTGGCTCTCGCACTGCTGCCCGATTGTCAGCACACCGTCTGACCCAAAGATGCTCTGATAAATTGCCGCATCGTCTTCTGCATATATATGCGCCTCCGCGGCCGGATCTGTATTTACTGTAATCGGTTTTAACCCTGACATCTTAATCATCTCCTTTTACTTTATATTCTGTCGTTACTTTTCCGCCCTGGGCTTTAATGATTTTTCCCGTAACAGGCTTTTGTAGCCTCGTTCCAGTGATTTCTTCGAATCCGCCGACGATATCCCCGATCTCCAGGTCGATATCTGATACATCTACATCAATGCTCTTGTAGTTCTGCAGGTCCTTCAGGCGTTTCGTCCCATCTTCCTCCAGTTTTTCGAGCTCCGCACTTGAAAATTCATATACCGCTTCATGTTCCGCAAGACCGGTATAATATGGTGTTTCACCGATACTTCCGTCTTCCTGCACGTACAGGTGCAGGATTACACGTTCCTCATTCTGTCCCTTTCCTGCGCAGATCAGGTGATTCACCCCTCCGCGGTAGTCACGGATTGAGAATTCCACCTTGCCTTCCCGGGAGTATTCCAGATCCTCCGAGTAATCCGCAACGGGTACCGCCTGTACCGTAACATAGCCATATTCCAAACCTTCCGGCTCTACATAGCTGATTTGGAGGCGGTAGCCTTTTGAGTCCAGCAATTTTTTGATAGCATCATACATGGTCACATACCGATCCACCTGCCACCCTGTCACGGATACACCCGTTTCTATTTCCGGCACGAAAAAAAGACCGCCAAAACGGTCTCCAATCAATTCTCTCAGTATGTCATTCAAATCCCCACTTACCGTCAGATGATCTTCTCCGTCCGGTGGTTCTACGACCTTCTGTGCCAGTAGTCCTCTCCACGTCGGACCTCTCCACACAATCTCCCGTGTCCTGGTAATCACTTCGAGATCTTTCAAGATTCCACCGTACTCTGTACCGGGGATAAAGATTCTGCTACCATACCAGTACCACTCTTTTTTCCAGACATCCTGGTCCATTCTCAGCTCAAAGTCATTCGTATCTCCCAGGTCCAAGTCAATGTCTGCATTATGATCCATATAACCCAGTTCTTCTCCTGTATCGCGGGCAGCTATGAATTTCAAGGGGAAGATACCCTCGTTCCTGACAACCAGATCTCTTGTCTCTTCCGTTACTCCACCATTGTCTCCCGTGGCAGTTATCGTTACCGGGTATACCGCTTCCCTGGTTTTTGTTGCCGGAGCTCGGATCTGCCCCTGATACTTATCACTTCCAATCCCTTGAAGAGTTCTTGTCGTGCCTTGCAGCGTTGCTTCTACCCGTTCCACTTCGGCTCACTCCTCTCCTCGTAGATTGTCAGATCCCAGTCAAATTTCCCGGTCCAGGTGACCGGCTGCCGTCCTGGTGGAATCTTGCGAAAGAATGTCTTTCCCTTCTCCCGGTTATGGAAAGCGTTCACCCGCTCACCGTTCGCCATGACCTTCGTCACAGTCTCCGTTCGGCTGTCAATTTCTAGACGTTCTCCTGCCTCCAGCACGATATTTACCAGATAATTCTGTCCGCCAATGCTAACCATAGGATTCGTAACAGGTCCGTAGATCACAAGTGAAAAATTGGCATCTGTGAAGTGAGGGTTCTGTATGTATGTATTGTTCATACCGTTTGCGTATCGGTATGCATACTTTCCGGCGTATCGCTTGTTATTCGATGACGATATTCCGTAACTGTGAAATGTATATGGGTTTTCAACGATCCACATCGGGCGATCTGTAACGATTGTGAGGTTTTTAACCTGTATTGGCACACCCATAAAAGCATCTTTTTTTAAATCACCTGAAATATAGCACTCCAGGTACTGGCTGCCTATATGTAGCCTTCCGGGTATCACGGATATAATATCTTTTGATATAATCGCATAGAACTCTTCTAGGATTGAAAAATACTCTTCATCCGTATCCGCTGTCACAGTAACTGTTACCGGAATCGTAACACTATCCCGATAGAAGCCTGAAATCTTTCCATTTACCGTTTCGCTGTCCCACGAATAATCATAGAGCTCCTGATACTGAAGGATAATGTTATCCGAATCAAGATCAATTCTCTCGTTCAGATGATTTATGTAATACACATCCATTTACAGGAGCCCCCTTTCTCTGAGCCTGTTATCAATCACCCTGCCAAACTCTCTGCCGGCAATATTCATTGTCAGTTCCCGTACAGCAGATTTCATGCACTGCTCCATTTTTACATAGTCAATCCCTTGATCACTGCTGTAAGCCTTGTTTTCTTCTGCGGTCAGAACGCGTTCACCTTTGTGTAGAACCGCCTGGTAGCCGTCATATGGGACGTTATCTAATCCGTTGTAATGGTAACTCGAGACATTCTGGTATTCTGTTAGTCCAACTGAGGATAATGCACCGGTTGCCCCAGCCGTTACTACATTAATTTTAAGTGTTCTTTCTGCTGCCGCTCGGTCTGCTTCGTCTCTAATTGTCTGAAGGTCAGTCACTGTCCCCTCTTTGTCCACCGTAACTTTGCATGGTGTCCCATTCAGGTTCACGATTCCCTCGCGCGTTCCATCTACGTTCGCTTTTACACTGTCGAGAGAGCTCACAACCTCTCCGTTCGAGTTCACAAGCTGCCCATTTTTTACTTGTAAGTCTTCCAATGACGTTCCGATCAGTTCAAACGCCCCTTCGCTGTTTAACGCCATATTCATTGTATCGCTCTGGATATCATTTGTGTATCCGGCGATAAGCCCCGACGTCTCGCTGTATATCCCGACTACGCGCCCTGTCGTTTCATCGTAATTAATAGCTACATTTTCATTTTCTCCAGAAATTGTATTGTACAGGGTATAACACCCTGACTTTGTAATCTGCTCGAGTCCAACATACCTCTCCTGCATTTTTTGCAGGAACTCGACGTTCTTCTCGTCTTCCCCGGTCAGGATCTCACCGTTGAGTTCGTTGATAGCATCGAGTAGCTTTGGATTGTTCTCTTCGATGATGCCTAGATACTCATTATACAGATCCTGCTGAATTTTTATTTTATCGTCGCGGTCTTTTTCAAGATTTGAAATCTGCTCCTCCAGTTTTTCCCTTTGAACACCCTCGGTCTGCTCTAATTGAGCTTTCAGCATCTCGATCTCAGTATCATATGATGCCTGTATCTGCACAATCTCTTCATCGCGTTGCTTCGCTTTCTCCTGCAATAGTTCAGATGCACTCTCGAGATCAAGATTTTTAGCCCGCGCAGCAAATTCATTCTTTGCATACAGTATCTCTTCCTGCGTCCCTCCGACTGCTTCAAGCTCAATCTGCCGGATTCTGGCATTCTTTTCCTGAATATCAGCAATTTCCTGCTCGTTCAACTGTCTTTTCTCATCAACGGCAGTCTGCTGTATTGCCAGAATCTCGCTCTGCAAGGTCTGCACCTCACTGATCTGATTATCACTTGACTGTGCGATGATCTCTAAGACTTGCTGCTCGCTTTCATCGATGACCTGATCATCTGCTATAAAGAGCTCTCTCAGCCCATTCTGCGCTTCTGCCTTCCTGCCCTCGATTGTCGCAATAACCTCATCGCAGGTATCATTCACACGTTTGACAAATTCGTCCGTCTCATCCTGCGTGATTACGTCATCAAATCCGATTTCCCGAAGGAATACCGAGAAATCCTGGACCTTTTTCGTGGATTCTTCTACAGCTTCCTGGAATTCCGGGCTTAGATCATCGCTGAACTCTTTGTGCACATACCCGAGCTCCTCCAGTTCCTCTTTTGTGTATCGGGTGACTCCCTGAAGGTCTGCAAGAGCTTCTTCCAGCCAGGACATTTCCTCCCTCGATTTTAAAACGGTTGAGTTCAGCACATCCCCCTGTTCGTGCAGGGCGTATATCCCGGCTCCTGCGACAGCCAGTCCGGCAGCAACCGGCGCAAGCGTGCCAAGAAGTCCGACCATGCTGCCTGTAAGTCCAGAAGCGCCCACGACGGCATTTGTTCCCTTCGCCGCCGCTTCCGCAGCCTTCTGTGTAGTACCAAACACACCTAATGCCTTAGAAGCTCCACCAATCACACTTGACAGCTTCGTATATGTCTGTATTCCTCCTCCGATCACTTTCAGCGTCGGACCTGCTGACGCTAAAACAAGTCCCCATTTAATTACATTTTCCTGTTGCTCTTCTGATAATCCTGAAAATGCATCCGCTGCTTCTCCGAGTATATCTGAGACCTTCTCAATTACCGGAACAAATGCAGCGCCAAAACGTATCCCCTCATTCCTCAGCTCATTCAGGGCGCCTTTTAGCTGCTCTGCCGGAGTTGCATCCATCTTTTCAAATGCAGCTTGGGTAGCTCCTGCACTATCCCCCATTGCCCTCAGCATCTCTTCATATTCCTGCCCGTTTCCTTTCGCAAGAACCAGAGCCGCAGATCCAGCTTCTACGGAGCCAAACATATCCTTTAAGGTTTTATCATTTTCAGCCGCATACTGAGATAACATGTTCAAGATCTGAGACGTGGATACTCCCTCTTTCTTCAGATCGGCAAAGCCTTTCCCGGTCAATTCTATTAATGCCTTATCTGTATCCGTTCCGGCTTTTCCAAGCTCCGACAGCATAGCTTTCAGATAAGTTCCAGATTCTGCCGTAGCAATACCATTTTTCGTCAACTGTGCATAAGACGCAGATAACTCTGTAATATCGAAATTCACAGAGTTTGCTACTGGTATCACGGCGCCCATACTGGATGCCAATTCATCTACAGTTGTCTTACCTAAGTTCTGCGTGGTAATGAGTAGATCAGAAATCCTTGCCGCATCTTCTGTCTTCAGATTGTATCCGTTAATGGCAGTGGTTAGTACATCCACCGCTTTTGCTCCATCTGTAAAACCACCTTTGGCGAGCTTCATTGCCTCTGTAGTAAAATCAATCGCCTTTGTCTGGTCTACTCCTGCGGAAATAGACTGGTACACAGATTCTGAAAATTCGTCCACTGCCACCTTTGATTTGTTGCTG
The DNA here is from genome assembly GCA_959022495.1 of uncultured Lachnospiraceae bacterium. Taxonomy (GTDB): domain Bacteria; phylum Bacillota; class Clostridia; order Lachnospirales; family Lachnospiraceae; genus Mediterraneibacter. The sequence continues at coordinate 6,179 of CAUEYX010000054.1, forward strand.
GCATCCAACAGTTCATTCTTATATTGATCAAAATCTACCACATTCGAATCAAGTAGTGTGCTCACCTTTGCAAAGCTGCTTTCGAAGTCTACTGCCATCTTTGTGGTGGCTGCACCGATTCCCACTATCGGAACTGTCAGCCCTTTTGTAAGAAGACTCCCTGTCTTTGAAAGTGTTTCCCCGACTTTCGCCGTAGTTTCCATCTGCCTGCTGATTTTCTTTGCCTCATTTACTCCCAACGTCCCAGCTTTTTCCATATCTGACTTAAAGTTTTTGATATCAACCTTAAGTTCTGTCATAAGCGGTGCGAGTTTCAATCCTCCAGATGCCATATCAGAGCCTCCTTCCCGTAAATTTACCGATTGCTTTTTCATCTGGATGTGTCTGCTGTAACCGCCAGAGATTCTTTAATATCTCTCGGCCTTCTTTCGATGACTGATAACTTGCAATCCAGCTTTCCCGATTTAAAAGCAAAAAATAAGAATAAGGAAGATTCAGGACTTCTTTAAAATCAAGCCCTGAATACCTGCTTATTCTTTGGATAATTCCGGTTTTCAAATGATATTCCTTTTCCCAATCCTCTGATGGAAAATATTTTTCGCAGATTGCTCTGCCTATTTCTCCGTCTGGGATTGGGATCCGGAGTTTGGGTCGTTATCTGCTTTAAGCCTAAACAATGCAACCTCAGCAATTACTCTAGTCAGTGCTTCAAATGGGAGTTTCGAAAGCTCTTCTTCTGTAAATTTCTTTCCCTGCCTGTTGTAGCTAAGTAAGAGAATGCCTGCCTGTAGTCTTTTTTTATGGAGATTCTCTTCGGACAAGTCTTCTTCAATGCGATTCATCTCCATATTCATCGCAATAGTTGGCTCAATGATGTCATATTCTTTACCAAACAGTTTTATCCGCATGGAATTGTTAATATACTGATCAAGATCTAACATAGTCTCCCTCCTACGCCGCTACAATTTCTGCAGCCTCTTCCTCTGTAAGCTCTTCCTCGAAACTTGCCAAGAATCCGTCGATCTTCTTGATTCCAGTGATCTCGGCATCGATCGTAACTTCCTTGTTTTCAAACGCGATCGCGAAACCAGATCCGCCCTGACCGATCATAGTAAACCGGATCTTCTTTCCGTTTTCCTTCGTATGCACGGCACGGATCAGTACAGTCTTAAGGGCTTTGCCTTTTCCTGTAAACACAATCTTCCGCATAGCGCTTTCTTTATCTTCTGTGTATTCCCCTGTAGACAACAGCGCCATGTTCGCTAAATTCCATGTCAGGATTCCGGTTTTAGCAGACACTACTTCCTCTGTAACGGCAGACTTGACAATCTGGCCGTACTGATTCTTAACATCATACTTCGTAGGCTTATAATCCACTGTAAAACCACTGGAGCAATGACCAACATTGTGCTCATCAGTTTCAATTTCTGCGCTTTCCGGGATTTCCGAGCCCGTAAATTCGTACATATAAATATCACATGCACCAATCAGGATTTCATTAATATCACCCATTTTTCTTCCTCCAATCAATTATAAAATACAAAGTGTCCTCAAACATCTGACACCCATCGTTAAAAATAGTTCCGCCGCCTGCCAGACTGGAATGAAACCGTACATCGCCATACACCACAAATGGCTGGTCCTCTTCCATATCCAGCAGGGCTTTTATTTTTCCATCATACTCTTTACAGACATCATAATCTGCATGTATGATCTTCAGCTCCAGTTGACTCTGCTTTACATGACCACCAGATAAAGGAGTGAACGTATAAGCTACACTGATATCATCCAGCTTTGTTGTAAAAACCGGATACAGTTTCCCAGAAAGATTCGGGATTTTTTCTTCTATGTAGTTCTTGATGCTGATCTCCATAAGTCATCCTCCCAAAATCTTCTCAATTTTATCCCGGTTTAACAGGGCGGCATATGCAAGGAACGGCTGTGGCTTCTGCCCCACGGTCAGATGCCCGCCTTTATACTTTCCTGCCTTCACCTTATAGAACCAGGGCGTCTTTCTCCCGTCCCCGTTTACAGCATAGATTCCTGTTCCATTATGAACATATGGGGCATATTCAAGGTTACTCCCTATCCTCCCGGTAATTTCCGTCTGTGTCACTTCCGTCTCACTGGTAATTGATGCTCGGAGAAATCCCTGATCCACAGGGCAGTCCTGCTTTGCTTGCGTCTCTACAAGCAAACAGGCTTTCCCTACCTTTCTTTCCATATCGGATACCATCTGTATCGTGGCATTTTCCAGACTGCGAATAAATTCAGTGTTATCTGCCATCACCTCACCACCTTCAAAAGCAGGTTTGTCAGCCGTCCTTCTGTATTACAGTCAGTAATCTCATAGATTATCCCGTCTCTGACAAGACGGTATCCGTCAGAATCCAGATCCCGGGAATGTGTCAGGCCGGTATGAGTAGACTCAATATACTTTTCAGACGCCGATACCTTAAGGTCATTCTTTTTATATATTGCTGCCCGGATCGTCCCCTTGTCTACCCAAGACGCCTTCTCTGCGCCTGAAGGGGCACGGACTGGCTCATTATGCTGTAAGGTATATTCTTTCATATCTCTGTTGATTGACATAATATCACCCCGGCAGTCTACGATACTTGCGAACCGCCCGTTTCACCCGATCCGGCAGGGCTTCCATATATGTCGTACTTCCGCCGGCGCTCTGGGATTCAATTGAAATCCCTTCAACACCATCCTGGTTATAACGAACCAGAACCAGCTCTTTTATGGCTGGGATACATCCTTCCGGCAGATCCTCGCCCTCTTCGTAATTCAGCATGGTTCTCATATCGCTTATGCTGTCCTGGATCATGTCTGCAAGCACGGTCTCCTGGTCCTGAAGCCCTGGTCTCTTCAGCAGGCTTTCTAAAATCTTATTTTCCATAGCTCATCACCTCAAAAAAGAGAGGGGAGTAATCTCCCGCTCTCTTAGCCCGCCGGCACTTCCTTTGTGTTCACCGGATTTGCTGTATCATTCGTGATCTTAACGTTGATCGGATCGATATCAGCTGATGTACCCACTTCGTAATACAACACTGCGGATGCATCATTTCTCAGAACTTCATCCCCGTAGACACACAATCCACGGACACCATCCGCAAATGCCCCCTGAAGACGCATTGCCTCCATCTCGTTGATCTGCTTCGCCGCACCGATTGCAGACTTGTGATTTGCAATAATCACATTTGCCGGGAGCTCCTCAGAACACATCACCTGAAGTCCTCCGATGATCTGCCCCTGAACAATTCCGTTTGCAAGTACAGTCGGGTTCGGAGTGAAACGTCTGTCTTTCGCCAGCAGTCCCAGGTACTCTGCATTTACCGTCACATAACGGTTTGCTTTCGGCACCTTCTTCTTGGACAGCTCCGTCCCCAGATCAACAATATAGTCATATGCATTTGCAGGAGTAACCTTTTTCTTAGAGCCGGTGCTTCCGATCTTGATCGTTGTTCCAGCCAGCAGGGCTGCAAAGAAATCTTTGTCGTACTGCTCTGCCAGAAGTGCTGAGTGCTCCTGCGTTGTAGCTGTCATCACGTCCGCTTTTAGCTGGACTTTGTCCACATCATCCAGTGCGAAAGCAAAATACTTTTTCTTGTCGAATGTCATCTCCACAGGCGTAGTTTCGATATCATCCCAATCAACCGTTCCTGTGTAATCTTTCAAGGTTCCTGCCCCTACACGGTTAAAGATTACTTTATTCCCCCTGATTTCTGCCGGCGGTGTAGCCAATACATCCGCAATAGATACGGAATGGAAGTTTGCAATCAGTGCTCCCTCCCAGAGTGTAGGTTTAAAATTATCAACTGCCATATTTCTTCATCCTCTCTTTCTTACTCTTTTTTTGCCATTGCTTCAAACTGCGCAGCCACTTCTTCGGCTGTCATGTTATCCGCATTTCTGACAAGTTCATCAAACGTATTTACACTGCCTGCTCCTCCATCCGGGTTTACTGGCGGCTTTCCCGTGATGGTCTGTCCGAACATATCCTTATAGCTCTTTTCAAGCTCTTTCATCTGTTCATCCAGACCGATGACCTTCCCATCATCAGTAACCTGAAGCTTTGACCGGTCAAATTTCCCTGAGAGAAGCTCGGGATATTTCGCTTTCTTATCGGACAGCGCCTTACTGATAGCTGAATCGATCTTCATTCCTTTAATTTCTTCCGCATGTTCCTCCTGCAGCTTTTTCATAGCCGCTTCGTGGTCTTTGATAGCTTTCTGAAGATCCGGATTATCCTTTGCATCCTTTTCCAGTTGCTTAATTGTATTATTTGCCGTATCAAGTTCCTTCACCTTACCGTTATACTGTTCCTTCGGAACAATATGTTTCGGCGCCTCCTCGTTGATCTTCTTTATTGTCGCCTCAACATCCAGTTTCCCTTCCTGCGTGTAAACCGCGTTTGATAAAATTTTCTGTAACCATTCCATTCTTTCTTACCTCCATAGATTTTTATACCGGCTCTCCCGGTGCCGGGCTGTACCGTTGTTCTTTATACCCTGCAACCCATAAAAAAGGGTTGAAAAATAGCACCCTTTCGGATGCTTCATATGCTCTGTAACCCTGAGTAGGGAGATATAAGGATCACCTTATCCTTTCTTTGACGCAGCCTTCTTCTCAGGCTTTGCTTTCACAAGCGCTGTCTTCGCGGCATTCTGTGTTGTTGACAGCTCCTTGAACCGCTTTTCAGACAGTTCCAGTTCATCGCCAACTGTAACCTTTCTTTTCAGCTGCTTATCATAATAACTTTTGATGCAGACTGCTTTCATAGCACTTCCTCCTTTCCTGCTTTCTGAGTATAAGAAAACCACCCGCCATTTTCTGACAGGTGGTGCTACTCATCTTCTTCCCAAAAATCATCTTCCAGCTCTGGGAAATCTTCATCCAAAATGATCTCTACATCGTCAGGCAGATCTTCTATATCCAAATCATCCGGCATTTCACTGATCTTTATCTGCTTTTCTTTGATAATTTTACTCATGCGTTTCGAATCCATACTCAAAACCGTACCTTTCTGCAAAAGTTTTATTTACTTCATCCATAAATAACCTATGACGATCTATCTTGCTTATCTTTCCATCATTATACAGCTTTCTGTACTTTGACTTCAAGCTGTTTCTGATCTCATCGTATGCCTTTTCCATTTTTACAGTCGATCCAATATCACGAGGCCATTCTTTCGGTTTTCTAATATAATAAGACCCCTCCGTGGTTGATACTCTAATCTCAGAAACCGGCATTCGTTTCAGAAATTTAAGATCCGTAAAAGAAAAAGACCCTCCAGACGGATGATTATGTGTAACTACTGCACCTCGCAATTTAGGAATGTCCAGAACCGAAACACCTACGCTGCTCGCATCTCCACGTTTTGAAAACTTATATTCGCCATCTGGTCCATATACTTCCATCGTTTCTTTACTTCTTTTGCCAAGAGTCTTTTCAGATTTCAGCAGTTCTTGTTTTGCTTCTCTTGACCATTTGTCAGTTGAGTCCCTAAGTTTTAAATCCGATTCTTCATATTTTCTGATCATCTCATCATCCGTAACCGGGATGATCGTGCACCGACAGTTCGGATGAAACGGAACATGAGGGCACTTATCAATGGGGTATATCTTTCCGTGGTACTTCGAACATTCATCACAGGTCCTCTCGTCCTCAGCTGCCCAGATCTGCACATATTTGACACCCGCATCCTTATACCTCCGTAGCGTCGCATCATTCAGATAATGCATTGTCTCGGTTCTCACCAGACGATGACATTCATTGAATCCTTGCCCCATGAAGTTATGAAGGCTGACTGCGATCTCTGTCGCTGTCTTACCCTGCTGCAAACCAGTCAGAAGAAGATCATTCAGTCCGACTGCAAGTTTCTTCTGATTCTTCCACAATCGACCCAAAAAACTACCCCCGCGCCACGGCTCATCCAAAAGCTTTTCCATTAACTTCTTATTCGGAATGGAGAAGTCCTCATCCCCCATGCTGACAGCTGTGTTCTCATACACGGACCGGAATCCGTCCTGCATATTCTTCTTCGCTGACTTTTCTGTTTTATGTCCGAGATCCTCGATAATGTCCTCAAACTTCTTGTTCAGTACAGTCAGGCGGTTCTGCTTATGCATCTCAGATAAAGAAAGAACTCCATCCTTGCTGTATTTTTCCGCAATTAGATAGAGTTCCTTTTTCACCTGTTCACTGGCATCTATGTAAAACTCAAGGAGATCCCTATTTCTCTCTTCCAGTGAATTATATGTTTTCCATGTACTGGCGGCAATACGCTTTTCCCAGTACTCACTATTCTTCTGCGCCATCTCTTCCACCATCCTTTACTGGCGGAACAGTGTCCCAGGCCGGCCCCGCAGCCCGCTTCTGTTCTTCAAGCAGTTCCATTTCCTCTTCAACATCAGAAACATACGGATGATGTGCAATGATCGTTTTGTCGGAAATTGTACCGCGGGAGTTCGTACAGTTCTGAATCTGTTCAGACTCATTAACCGCCATATCACGATTAAATACCAGCTCAACCTCCGTCTTCTCAAAGTCGCCCTGTCCGGTCAGCTGAAGATACATATCCACAAAATACAAGAGCTGTTCAAACCCCATCTTAAACTCCGTCTCCATCAGGTTGCACTTCAGATCTAGCCCCGAATGCATAAACCGCAGGGCAACGCCGGAAGGAGCAGCGCCGAATTTATCAAGATCCTTGTTCACAGACTGCCCTGCTTCTACGATATCTCGTTTCAGCTGTTCGTAATGCTCTCGCAGTGCAGTAATATCCATCTGCGGTGTAATCGTATCAACTCCGCCTTCTTCCACATCATCGATAGGAATCGCCCTGTCCTCGTTGATTCGCCTCATAAACTCGGACAAGTCCTGACCCCCATACCCTTTCAAGACGAAGATCAGGTTCTTAACCTCTTCCACATAGTTCGCCGCTTCACTCCTGCCCTGATCATATCCATCAATCAAGCTCTTAACAAACTTGATATCCGGCATCTCAATCTGATTATTCTTAAACGGAATAAACGGAACCATCCCCCAAGACTGCCATACATCGCCGTTTCTGTAATGAGATACAGGACCGCCGGCATCCATACTCCTTTCATAATCATAAATGAGAAGTTTGCCTTCCAGCCGGTAAAAGTTCACACCGTCTTCTGTCCACACCTCAACATTCGTGACCGTTTTCTCCGTACTGTATTCCCATACCGTCGTGTCATAGACACGGATCATTGTATCAAGCTCAGTGTGAGTCTTGTCTTTCCAGTACGGGATGCACTGTTCCGCCGGGATCACCATTGTTTTCAGGTTTCCTTCTGCATCAACGTACACCTGAAGCCATCCAATCCCTTTGTTTGACGCTTCATATCCAAGCTGTGTCAGTTGATACTGGAAGTGCTTTCCAAGGAGATCTTTTATCTTATCTGCATAAGATGATCCATCATCTTCACTTGTCCTGTATGTGACTGGCTTAGAAAGCAGGTAAGCGATCTTCTCGTCCACCTGATTTTTATATGTCGCATGGGCAAGTTTATTATTTGCTCTCCAGCTTTCTTCCACGCGTTGCCCATTGACTTTCTTCGTGATCCGCCTGTCCTTAATGTCATTATCTACCCGATAATACCGTTCCCCTTCCATCATCAGCTCTCGCCGTCCAGAAGTCCTGAACTTCTCAATCAGATACACAACCCTCGTATCTGTCAGGGAATTGCTCTCCTTTACAGCAGCCATGCCTGCTTTCACCCCTTTTCTTAACCTGTCTATGATATCTTTTATCTTCACGCTGTCACCTCTATCTGCTGAATGTGCCCAATCCGCCTCTGCTTATATTTTCGGAAACTCCGGTTGTCGCATCTGGCGCATCATCATGAGCATTCTTTCCTTCTCGCTGATAACGTATCATGGCCTTGTGATACTCCGGCCACCGATCTTTCCAGTTTTGGGGATAATAAATGTGATTCATTACCCAAGTACTATTGGAAAGAATTCTTGCCATTTTGTTTTCTGACTGGTGAAACCATTTTACATGTGTCTTATTACTGTGATACTTACTTTCCAATATGCTTCTAACTGACCGGGCAAACCCTTTACCGCCATTATTAGACTCTATCTTTGACTTATTAACATCGTATTCATACAACATCTTTGCGACCGCGGGCTCAGTTACCTCCATTGGTTCCTGCGTATAGATTATCTCAAGAATATAAGCCTCTTTGTTATATACTCCATATGTTATGCTGCATAGATAATCCGCCCCCTCATCTGCCGTATCTGTATAGTTCTGTATCGTACTAAACAGCGGTTTTCCTGTCTGATCTCTGGGTACATCATCATAGGTCTTAAACGATGTGTACAGCTGACCTTTCAGGTCAATTGGCTCCTGATCATAATTTGCACTGGAAATATCAGCTCCCATAGCACTGATTTTGTCCTGGTAAGATGAATAACTGAGGATCTCCGAACACAGCATTTCATGCTTCTCTTTGTTCTGCAGCGCCTTCATACTGATGTGCCGATACTTTTTCTTCTTTTCCTGGCACCACTCCAGCACTCGTCCCGCCAGATCCTGACTGTGCCAGCGTGTCATAATAACTATAATCTTCCCGCCTTCTTCCAGACGGGACAGCATAGTATCTGTAAACCATGTCCAGTGATTCTCCAACACAGTCGCATTATTGGCTTCCAGTGCCGATTTGATCAGATCGTCAATAATCATCAGATCACAGCCGAAACCGGTCGCCGTACCTGTCGGAGAGGTCGCCAGATAGTTGTTGTATCCGTTCTCCAAGCTCCACAGATTCATGGCGCCATCCCCGAGCTTGATCTTAACCCCTGGAAAAACATCTGAAAAAACTGGCTTGTTTTTATCCGCTTTTTCTGCCTGGATACTGTTCCGGACGTTTTTTGAAAACATCGTGGACAGAGTCTCATTATATGATCCGGTCATAATCTTCAGACTGTTATCACGCCCCAGGCACCACTCGACCAGATTCCCTGCCGTGCGGCTCTTCCCATGCCGGGGAGGGATGTTCACGACACAAACTTCTTCATCCGATTCCATAAACTCCTGCAAGCCATTACACAGCTCAATGAGAAAATCCCTGTCGTCCTTATAGAAATCCGGTGCCTTTAGCTGGCAATAAAAAAAGAACTCGCGTCTTGCAAGTTCAATCTTTGCCCCCTGTATAATCCGCTGCTGCCTATCCACCACGCACCAGCTTCTTTAACTCTTCTGTTGTCAATCCCTCGAACGGATTGTTTGTTGTAATTTCTCCGTCCACCTTTATCTTATCATTCCACATGCCAAGATGCCGTCCGAGAAGCTCCAGGGCTTTCTCCTTATCATTCAGCTTGATCTCGATACCGTTTGCACCTTCCTTGATGCCGGCGATCGCTCGGATCTGCCCATCAGATAAAGAGTCTGTGTCTTTAATGCACACCGCACCGCCTCTAACCGCGGCATAATCTGTTGCCCTGGCAAAAGCAATGGCCGCCAATTCCTTGACGACCATGTCCTGAGTCACTTCTGTGCGCTGCTGACGCTCCTGCATCCGTTCTGAAATATATTCATGAACCTTAGTATTTCTTAGCAATTTACTGCCATTTACAGCAGCAACTTCATCCTTCTTCACAGACGGATAAGCCACCCGGTAAGCCCGAGTGGCATTCAGATCAATCAAATACTCATCCGCAAATATCTTCTGTTTTTTTGTCATTCAGGCTCACCTCGCTTTCTAAGCACAAGAAAAACGCCCCGCAAAGCGAGACGTCTTCCGTAATCGATTCAAATCCTTGGATGGAACAAGCAGATGGCTTATATCTACTTGTCGCATTATAAGTATACCATGTCAAAATGATTAATTTGATTAGTTTTCACATATTTTTTTAATAATTTGTGATACTCTCCCTTGCGTAATCTCCAGCACGTCCGCTGCATCATATTGACTCTCGCCGTCCAAGTACACCATCTCCATCACCCGCTTTTCAATCCCGTCCGGGAGAGAATCGATGAATCTCTCCACCTGCTCGATCTCACCCTGGAGCACCCTCTGTCGGTCTTCCTTCTCCCTGATCTGGTCCTTGATCGCAGTCGCCGCCTTCGGTTCTGCCATCTGTACCGTCACATGCTCCTCTATGTACGGAAAGTTATCCCCGGACTTCGTGACCTTCCCGGATACCGTCTCCACGTTCTCCAGGCGCTCATACAACCTGTCCAGCTGTCTCTCTATCAGGGCAAGTTCTCTTTTATTCTGTTTGTGACGGTTCAGTTTTTCTCTGTTCAATGCCTCATCTCCTGATCAACTTTTTCTCTGATTGCTCTGATAATGGATTCCCCATCAAGGTCTGAATACATTCCCATGTCGCGCCGGAAGAAACGTTCGCATTCTTCCTTCCCGCGTTTCGCATCTGCGTCATGTGGGTGTCTGCTCAACCTCCTCAGGGCTCTTGTATAATCAACAACTGCCTGTTCAACAACGGCAACTGCCAATCTCTGATAACCTTCCATGCAATAATCACTCATCCGCATCACTCCTTATGTCATACTTGTCAGCTATGTATTCCGCCACGCTCATATGTCCGTCCTGA
>CAUEYX010000055.1 GCA_959022495.1 uncultured Lachnospiraceae bacterium
AAAAGTGAAGGCTGTCAAAACCCTCACTTATATATTACGAATCTGGATTTGCCGGGGGAGACTCGTAATGGTTGGCGGCAAATCGGACGAAAACCTCGGAGCGGGTTGTCGGGGACGTATTCTGCGCACCCGCCCAGTTGCCGGTACAGTTCCGGGTGTTTCCAATTGCGCTCCCCTTACGACTTACTTTGAAATCCTGCATTTGTCTGCGGGGAGGCGTTTACCTTTGGATGCGTGCAGAAAACAGCACCTATTTCTAGTACCTGTTCTCCACGAATACCCCTTCAAAAATCTTGCTGTTTTCGGACACATTCTCTAAAGCCGTCTCCCCCACAAATCCAGATTTCTTTTACCACAGCCCCAGCACATGCTGCATCCCCAGGCTTACCGCTGTGATCCCTGCCCAGCAGCAGAATCCGGTGAAGATGGGTTTCCCTCCGGTCTTGAACAGTTTTATGATATTTGTATTCAGCCCGATTGCGGCCATTGCCATTACAATCAGGAATTTGCTCAGTTCTTTTAAGGGGGCTGTTACCGCTGCGGGCAGCTGGAATACAGTGGTCACCACGGATGCTAGTACAAAAAACAATACAAAGAATGGGAAGGAGCGCCTCAGGCTGAAAGAAGACCCTTCTGTATTCTTCTCCTTTCTCCCCCTCCAGATGGCGAGGACAAGAGTGATGGGGATGATGGCCAGTGTTCTTGTCATTTTTACAATAGCAGCCGACTCCAGGGTGCTGCTTCCGTGGATTCCGTCCCAGGCTGTGGCAGCCGCTGTTACGGATGAAGTGTCATTGATGGCAGTTCCGGCGAACAGCCCGAAGCCGTCATTGCTCAGTCCCAGCGCGGCGCCCAGTGCGGGGAAGATCAGGGCGGCAATTACATTAAACAGAAAGATGACGGAGATAGACTGCGCCACCTCCTCGTCTGACGCGTCGATAACGGGCGCTGTCGCGGCGATGGCGCTCCCTCCGCAGATCGAGGACCCTACACCCACCAGGATCGCGTTGTTTGTGCGCAGTTTCATCGCTTTATACAGGATGAACGCAATGATGAGGGATGTGGAGATCGTTGAGAGGATAATCGGGAGGGACTGCTTTCCCTTGGCAAGAATTTCCGTCAGGTTCATGCCGAATCCAAGGAACACCACAGCCGCCTGAAGGACTTTCTTGGATGTATAGTTAATCCCGGCGTTAAAGGCATCCTTTTTGGTGAAGATCAGGGTGACAATCATTCCGATCAGGATGGCGAAGACAGGACCGCCGATCACCGGGAGTGCCTGTCCGAGAAACCATGACGGAAGTGCGAGGACAAGACAGAGAAGAAGTCCAGGGCTGTTTTTTTTGATGAAATTCATATAGGTATCCTCCATTTTTCTTCTGCCAGTGGAAAGAACTTGTAAGACGGTCCGGGGGCAGATGCCTCCTGAGGCTTGTTTTTCCATTAATTGGCTCCTGAGCCAACAATATCATAAAAAAATAATAAAATAAAATTATTAATATTTATTTTATAATAAAAATATGTTATGGTAATGAGCAGGGAGTAATTCTGTATAGATGAGGCTGCAGGACGGACAGCGGATGTCCGGACTGTTACAGTCCGGGCGGAGATTTTCACAGGAAAGCTCCGCCCGATTTTTTCAAGCTATTTTTCATACTGATTGTACGCGCTGCGGCTGCCTGTGCCTGACCACGGCGCGCTGCCGCACAGATAAGGGGGAGAGGAGCATGCTCGATTTCAGGATGGAAACATTTCTGGCAGTCTGTCAGTGCATGAATTTCACACGTGCGTCAGAACAGCTGAATATCACGCAGCCCGCGGTATCCCAGCACATCCGTTTCCTGGAGAAGCATTATCACACGAAGCTTTTCTGCTATGAGGGAAAGAAGCTGAGGCTTACAGGGGCGGGAGAGATCCTGCGCAATGCTTCTCTGACCATGATGCATGACGAGCTCTCCATGCAGAGTGAGATGCAGAGATCGGACCAGTCAGATGCGATCCGTTTTGGGGCCACCCGGACAGTGGGGGATGCCCTTATGGGAGGAATTCTCGAGAAATATCTGAGGAAATACCCGGATGCGGATATACATATGATTGTGGAGAACACGCAGGAGCTTCTGGGGCGTCTTGACGACGGCGGGATTGACTTTGCGCTGGTGGAGGGATTTTTCAAAAAAAGTGAGTATGATTATCAAAAATTTTCAGATGAAAATTATATTGCCGTGTGCAGTCCGGAGTACCGGTTTCAGAAAACGCCGGATAAAGTTGAGAATCTTTTTCAAGAAAGGCTCCTTCTGAGGGAGGAAGGTTCCGGCACCAGGGAGGTGCTTGAGCGCTGGCTGGACTCGCGGAATCTGGGCACGGCGGACTTCGGGAAGGTCATGGAGGCGGGAAGCCTGCATACGATCAAGGAGTTGACAAAATCCGGGTGCGGTATTACATTCTTATATGAAGTCGCTGTGCGGGAAGAGCTGGAGAAGGGGACTCTGACGCGGATTCCCCTGAAAGATTTCCGGGTATCTCATGAATTTACGTTTATCTGGAGGCGGGGAAGCATTTACGCGGACAGGTACCGCGAGATCTTCCGCAGGTTTTCCGCATAGCAGATTAAAAGAAAAGGAAGTGAACTCCGAATATGCTTAAAGTAGAACATTTATCATATGATGTGATGGAAGAAGGCAGGCAGTCAGAGATCTTATCGGATGTCAGCTTTACTGTAAATGACGGCGAGATGCTGGTGATCACCGGGCCAAATGGAGGCGGGAAGTCTACACTGGCCAGGCTTTTGATGGGGATTAATAAACCGACGGGCGGCACCATCGTCCTTAACGGACAGGACATCACGGACCATACCATTGACGAGAGGGCAAAGGCGGGAATTGGTTTTGCGTTCCAGCAGCCGCCCCGGTTTAAAGGCATGACCGTGCGGCGCCTTCTGTCGCTCGCGGCGGGAGAGCCTCTGGATGAGAAGACCTGCTGCGGTCTCTTAAGCAGTGTGGGCCTGTGTGCCATGGAATACATTGACCGGGAGGCGGACGCCACGCTTTCCGGCGGGGAGATGAAGCGGATCGAGATCGCCACCGTGCTGGCGAAACACCATGACCTCTGCGTGTTTGACGAGCCGGAAGCAGGGATTGACCTGTGGAGCTTTTCCATGCTGATTAAGCGGTTCGAGCAGATTCATAAGGCGAAAAAGGAGAGCCTGATCCTGATCTCGCATCAGGAGCGGATCATCCAGATGGCGGACCGCATTATGGTTATATCTGACGGAAAGGTGGAGTCTATCGGAGACGCGGAAGAGATTATGCCGGCATTGTTCGGACAGGAACTGGATTCCTGCGAGTGCAGGAGACAAAAAGGAGGTGAACTCTATGGAGCCTAAGAAGATTGACCTGGACAAGGTGACCCAGGATGTGCTCAAGATGATCGACTCCTATGGGTTTCAGCAGGAGGGCGCATATAATCTGCGGCTGAACGGCATGGCAGTGTGCCACGGGGACAGCCGGCATATTCATATTGTGAAAAAGGAGGACAAGCCGGGGATTGATATTCACATCAGCGGCGAGGCAGAAAACGAGCAGGTGCATATTCCTGTAGTCATGTCTCAGGAAGGCGTGGATATTGTCTACAATGATTTCTATATTGAGGACGGCGCGGACGTCACGATTATCGCGGGGTGCGGAATCCACGGAGAGGGCTGCTCAGAGACCCGTCACGACGGCATCCATGCGTTTCATGTGGGAAAAGGCTGTAATGTGAAATATGTGGAGAATCATTACGCCGAAGGAAACGGCACCGGACAGAAGGTCCTGAACCCTGTGACAAAGATCTATGTGGGGGAGGACTCGGTATTCACCCTGGAGACCACGCAGATCCGGGGCGTAGATTCTACTGAACGGGAGAATTATATTGAACTGGCAGACAATGCGAAACTTTTTGTTACAGAGAAACTAATGACGGACGAGGGACAGACCGCTGTCTCCAATATGGATGTGGAGCTCAACGGAGAGAACAGTTCCGCAAGGATTGTGTCCCGGTCCGTGGGAAAAGGAGCTTCCAAGCAGGTGTTCCATCCCAAGGCGGTTGGAAACAACCGCTGCCATGCCCATGTGCAGTGTGATTCTATTATCATGGGCAAAGCGGAGATCAGCTCGATCCCAGAGATCGACGCGAGACATGTAGACGCTCAGATTATTCACGAGGCGGCCATCGGCAGGATCAATGACGAGCAGCTTGTAAAACTCCGCACTTTCGGGCTCAATGAAGAGGAAGCAGAGTCCGTGATTATCGAGAGTTTCCTGAAATAAACAAAGGTTCTGTCTTGACGAAAACAGACAGAATAAGAAAGCAGACATAAAGACAACAGCGCCCGCGCGCGACACACTCACAGCTGAGGTGGCAAAGCGCAGGCGCTGTTGTCTGTTTTCAGAAGTCACCAGGAGCACCGCGCCTGGTATCAGTCTTCTTTTGCCCAGCCATAGGCGTATCGGACGGCTTTATTCCATCCTTTTATCCGGGCCAGGCGGTCTTCTTCCGTAATGGCCGGGGTGAATGTCCGGTCAACAGCCCAGTTTTTGACGATCTCATCTGTGTTCTTCCAGTACCCGGCAGCCAGGCCGGCCAGGTAGGCGGCGCCCATTGCCGTGGTCTCCACACAGACAGGGCGGTTCACCGGCGCGTGGATAATGTCAGCCTGGGTCTGCATCAGGAAGTTGTTGGCACTGGCGCCTCCGTCCACTTTGAGGGCGGCAAGCGCGATTCCCGAGTCCCCGTTCATCGCGGTCAGTACATCATTCACCTGATAGGCCAGTGACTCCAGGGTGGCACGGATGATATGGTATTTATTCACCCCACGGGTAATGCCCACGATGGTCCCGCGGGCGTACTGGTCCCAGTGCGGCGCGCCCAGCCCCGTGAAAGCGGGGACCACGTAGCATCCGTTGGTGTCTTTTACTTTAGAAGCCATGTATTCTGAGTCCGACGCGGAATCGATCAGGCGCATTTCATCTCTGAGCCACTGGATGGCAGCCCCGGCCACAAAGATGGAGCCTTCCAGGGCATAAGTGACTTTTCCGTCCAGACCCCATGCAATGGTCGTCACAAGGCCGTTTTTGGAAAAGACCGGCTGATCTCCGGTGTTCATAAGCAGGAAACAGCCGGTGCCGTAAGTGTTCTTCGCCTCCCCGGGCAGGAAGCAGGCCTGGCCGAAAAGGGCAGCCTGCTGGTCTCCCGCGGCCCCGGCAATGGGAATACAGCCCCCTAAGAAAGAAGGGTCAGCCTCCCCGTAGATCCAGCTGGAGGGTTTTACCTCTGGAAGCATGCATTTTGGTATATCCAGTTCTTTCAGGATTTCATCGTCCCACTCCAGGGTATTGATATTAAAGAGCATCGTGCGGGAGGCGTTGGAGTAGTCGGTGACATGGACAGCGCCCTTTGTCAGCTTCCAGATGAGCCATGTCTCCACGGTGCCAAAGAGCAGTTCCCCACGCTGGGCCCGCTCCCTGGCGCCGGGGACATTGTCCAGAATCCATTTGATCTTCGTGCCGGAGAAATACGCGTCAATGACAAGGCCTGTCTTCTGCCGGAAGATTTCTGTGAGCCCCTTTTCTTTTAATGAATCGCAGTACTCAGAAGTTCTGCGGCACTGCCAGACGATGGCGTGGTACACGGGTTCACCGGTGTTTTTGTCCCAGACAACAGCGGTTTCCCTCTGATTTGTGATCCCGATGGCAGCGATGTCCTGCGCGGAAGCACTGATCCTGCTCATGGCTTCCACCGCTGTCCCCAGCTGGGTGGCCCAGATTTCGTCCGCGTCGTGTTCCACCCAGCCGGGCTGGGGGAAATACTGAGTGAATTCTCTCTGTGACACGCTGCACATGTTCCCATTCTTGTCAAACAGGATACAGCGGCTGCTTGTTGTCCCCGCGTCCAGGGCCATAATATACTTCGGCATAGGTATTCCTCCTTCTGGTTTTATCTGCGCGCCTTTTATTTACACACATCGATCCATTCTTTTGCGTGGGCATATTTCTCAAGTTCTTCACAGGTCAGCTCCACTGCGGAGTTCCCGCTTCCGGCGGCAGGGAAGACCGTGCCGAAGCGCTTCATGGAGATATCCAGATATACGGCGGTGCTTTCGGGACTGCCAAAGGGACACACGCCGCCGATGGCATGTCCGGTCAGCGGTTCCACGTCCTCAGGAGCAAGCATTTTTGCTTTCATTCCAAAGAAATGTTTAAATTTACTATTATCGATTTTCATATCTCCGGCAGTGACAATAAGGATTGCGGCATCCTTATCCTTTGTGTAAAAGGACAGCGTTTTCGCGATCCGGGCCGGCTCCACGCCGACTGCCTGCGCGGCCAGCTCCACTGTGGCGCTGGAGACTGGGAATTCCAGGATCTCCTTATCAATATGGTTTTTCTCAAAATAATTTCTTACGATTTCAACAGACATATCTAATTCCTCTTTCTCTCTGACATCAGGGCGGCATATACCGTGCTGTAAGAAGATTATACCAGTTTCAGGGCGTCCGGTGAACAGAAATTTTCATATCCTTTCCAGGGCAGCCACTGGTATGGTTACTTTTGCGGGCTGCTGCCTTATTGCATTTATTGTAAGAACGTGGTAACATAAAACCCGGACAATCAAATATCAGGTTTTCCCGGGCGGGGAGCGCCGTCCCGGGTTTTTACTGTACATCTTCATGGCTTTTTCAGTTGAGAAGCTCTGCTGTACGAAAACACATGCGAGGGAATCCGTGTTCCGGAGTGAGAGGGCGCCAGTAAGCGCTGACCGTTATGTGCCGGCCCTGTTGTTGGCGCACAGCCGGAAGAGGCGGAGAGCATGGCGGCACAAGTACAGGAGGTTCAATGATGAAAAACGTCAACGTAAGAAAACTTGCCCTTGCGGGTATCCTTGTGGCAGTGGGAATTGTGTGTTCTCCTCTGTCCATTCCGGTGGGAGCGTCAAAATGCGCTCCGGTCCAGCACTTTATTAATATCCTGGGCGGCGTATTCCTGGGACCGGGATATGCCGTGGGTATGGCATTCGTGACCAGCCTTTTGAGAAACCTGATGGGGACAGGAACCCTGCTGGCTTTTCCGGGATCAATGTGCGGAGCGTTTCTCTGCGGCATGCTGTATAAGTATGGCAAGCATCTGCCATTTGCCTACGCCGGTGAATTGTTCGGGACATCGGTTGTCGGCGGGCTGCTTAGTTATCCGATTGCCACACTTTTGATGGGAAGCGAGAGCGCGGTGTACGGTTTCGTGGTCCCGTTCTTTGTGTCAAGCTGCGGGGGGACTATCATAGCGGCGGTCCTGGTGACAGCGATGAAGAAAATGAAAGTATTTGATATCTATCTGGGCAATCTGGACGCAGAGCCCCAGCGATAGAAAAGTGAATAAAAATACGGGGAGCTTGCGTATCAAGCAGGCTGAGAGGAGGCTGAAGTGCTTCGACCCGCCACCTGATTTGGGTAATGCCAACGTAGGGACTATGCGGACGATTGACGCGGGTGTATCCATTTCAGATGGTTCCCCGTTTTTTTGTGTCTGAAAAACCAAGGAGGAAATCTGATATGTTAAAGGAATGTTTGGAAAATGTAAGAAATACAGTACCACTGGTACATAATATAACTAACTATGTGACGGTAAACGATGTGGCCAATATGCTGCTTGCCTGCGGGGGAAGCCCGATCATGTCCGACGAGGCGGAAGATGTGGAGGATATTACCTCTGTCTGCGGCGGCCTGAATATTAATATCGGGACACTGCACAGGACGAGTATCGAAGGGATGTTCCGCGCGGGGAAGAAGGCGGCCGAGCTGGAACATCCGATCCTCTTAGACCCGGTGGGCGCCGGCGCCAGCGTCCTGCGCACAAACACAGCGCTGGAGCTGATGAAAGAATTGGGTCCAACTGTGATCCGGGGAAATATTTCCGAGATCAAGACGCTTGCGTTCGGTTCCGGTACTACAAAGGGCGTGGATGCGGATATGGCGGACGTGGTTACAGAAGGAACACTGGATGAGGCGGTAAGATTTGTAAAGAATTTTGCCGGGGAGACCGGGAGTATCGTTGCAGTGACCGGAGCCATTGACCTGGTATCCGACGGTGACAAATGCTATGTGATCAGAAACGGCCGTCCGGAGATGGGGAAGATTACGGGTACGGGATGCCAGCTCTCTGGAATGATGACCGCCTATGTCACGGCCAATCCACAGAACCGTCTGGAAGCCGCGGCAGCTGCGGTGTGCGTGATGGGGCTTGCCGGGGAGATCGGATGGAGCCGCATGCAGGAGGGGGACGGCAATGCCACGTACCGGAACCGGATCATTGACGCGGTCTACAACATGACAGGGGAAGAACTGGAGGAAGGAGCAAAATATGAAGTGCGGTAATCAGGCGTGCGGAAAAGAAGATTTGCTGCTCTATGCGGTGACGGACAGGAACTGGCTGAACGGGCACACGCTGTATGAGCAGGTGGAGAGCGCCCTGAAAGGCGGGGTGACATTTGTACAGCTCAGGGAAAAAGAGCTGGATGAGGCGGCGTTCCTTGAGGAGGCCAAAGAGATCCAGAAGCTGTGCGCACGGTACCACGTGCCCTTTGTGATCAATGATAATGTGGAGATCGCGGCATCCATCGGGGCGGACGGCGTACATGTGGGACAGAGCGACATGGAAGCGCTGGATGTGCGGAAGAAGCTGGGGGAGGATAAGATCATCGGCGTGTCCGCGCAGACAGTGGAACAGGCATTGAAGGCACAGGAACACGGGGCGGACTATCTGGGCGTGGGAGCGGTTTTCCCAACCGGGTCCAAAGCGGACGCGGTGGAAGTAAGCCGCGATACAGTGAAAGCCATCTGTGAGGCCGTGGATATTCCGGTGATTGCCATCGGGGGCATTACGAAAGAGAACGTGGCAGAGCTTGCGCGCAGCGGGATCTGCGGGATCGCGGTCATCAGCGCGGTCTTTGCCCAGGAGGATATTGAGAAGGCTTCCCGCGAGCTCAGGGCACGCGCAGAGGATATGCTGCGGATGTAATATGATTTCAGACAGAAGGAGAGCTGCAAATGGTGAAAGGCGTGATATTTGATGTGGACGGCGTACTGCTTAATTCCATGCCGGTGTGGGAGAATCTTGGGGAACTCTACCTGCAGAAACTGGGCATCGAGGCAGAGAAAGGATTAGGCGCCCGCCTGTATACCATGAGCCTGGAGCAGAGCGCGGAATATCTGATCAGCAGGTATCATCTGAATCTGGCTCCAGAGGAAGTGATTGCCGGGGTGAATCAGGAAGTAAAAGCGTTCTATGCGGACCGGGTTCCGCTCAAAGAAGGGGTGCGCCAGTATCTGAATGAATTCCGGGAGAAAGGTGTGCCTATGGTGATCGCCACTACCGGCAGCAGAAAGAATGCGGAGGCGGCCCTGAAGAGGCTGAATGTATATCGGTTTTTCCAGGGAATCTTCACATGTTCAGAGATCGGCAGCAGCAAGAACGAGCCGGATATCTATTATGCGGCGGCCCTTCAGCTTGATACAGAGCCGGGGCAGACCTGGGTATTCGAGGACGCTTACCACGCCATCCGTACAGCGGGAAATGCGGGATTTAAGACCGTGGGCGTCTATGACAGAGCGAATGACAGAGATCTGGCCCATATCTGGAATACGGCGGACATCTATCTTTCGGAATTCAAGGATTTTGATTTATTTTGGAAAAGAGCGTCCGCCCTGTAGCTGAGGAAATACAGGGCGGGACACTTTTCAGCGGCAGGCCGGGGGCACCACTTTCTGCCGCTATATAAAATTAATGCTGAAAAATAATGCAAAAGAAGAAAGGATGAGAGAGTATGAGAACAGCATTAACAATCGCAGGGACAGACCCAAGCGGAGGCGCCGGGATTCAGGCTGATATCAAGACCATGACCGCGAATGGCGTGTTTGCCATGAGTGCGGTGACGGCTTTGGTTGCGCAGAATACGACCGGCGTAAGAGGAATCATGGAGGTATCTCCTGAATTTCTAAAAGAACAGATTGACTGTGTATTTACAGACATCCGTCCGGATGCGGTAAAGATCGGGATGGTATCGTCTATCGGGCTGATACAGGCAATCGCCGGGAAGCTGACAGAGTATAAGGCGGAGAATCTTGTGGTAGATCCGGTTATGGTTGCTACCAATGGGGCGAAGCTGATCAGTGATGATGCAATCGATACACTAAAGGAAAAACTTTTTCCCATCGCGGATATCCTTACACCCAATATTCCGGAAGCGGAAGTCCTTTCGGGGATGAAGATCAAGACAGAAGAAGACATGATGAAAGCGGCGGAGATGATCGGCAGAGAATATGACTGCGCAGTGCTCCTCAAAGGGGGACATCAGATCAACGATGCCAATGATTATCTGTACAGAGTCAAAGGAGGCCGCTGGTTCTGCGGGAAACGGATCGACAACCCGAACACCCACGGCACAGGATGCACACTTTCCAGCGCCATCGCCTCCAATCTGGCGAAGGGTTTTGATATGGACGCATCCGTGGAGCGGGCGAAAGCATATATCTCCGGGGCGCTTGGCGCCATGCTGGATCTGGGAGCGGGAAGCGGCCCCATGAACCATGCCTTTGCTATCTCGGGAGAATATGTAAAGACCGCGGAACAGACGGATGACAATGCGCCGCGGAATGCAGAAGACAAGGAGGTACACTAAAATGGAACAGAAGCGTACCTCTGTATTTGAGAATGGACTGATCTGGTTCGGGGCGGGCGTCTCTATCGCGGAGATCCTGACCGGAACCTATTTCGCGCCTCTTGGATTTGAAAAGGGACTTGCGGCGATCCTGATCGGGCATGTGATCGGCTGCTGCATGATGTTCCTGTCAGGGCTGATCGGGGCAAGGATGCGCAAGAGCGCCATGGAGACCGTGAAAATGAGTTTCGGACAAAAGGGCGGCATCCTGTTCGCTGTGTTAAATGTGCTTCAGCTCGTGGGCTGGACAGCCATCATGATCTATGACGGCGCGCTGGCTGCGGACGGAGCGGTACATACCGGGGCATGGGTATGGTGTCTTGTGATCGGGGCATTGATCATCGTGTGGATCGCGGTGGGGGTCACCAATCTCGGGAAGATCAACGTGATCGCCATGGCGGCTTTGTTCATCCTGACACTGATCCTGTGCAGGGTGATTTTCTTCGGTGGCGCGGGAGCAGATGGCTTAAGTGATGAGGCTATGAGCTTCGGCGCGGCGGTGGAGCTGTCCGTGGCAATGCCGTTATCCTGGCTGCCGGTCATCAGCGATTACACAAGAGAGGCAGAGAAGCCGGTGAAAGCTACGGCGGTAAGTGTCATCGTCTACGGGCTGGTGAGCTGCTGGATGTATGTGATCGGCATGGGGGCTTCTCTCTATACCGGCGAGGCGGACATCGCGCAGATCATGGTAAAGGCAGGACTTGGAATCGCGGCTCTGCTCATCGTGATTTTCTCCACGGTTACGACCACATTTTTGGACGCGTACTCCGCGGGAATTTCCTTTGAATCCATCGTCCCGAAGCTGAAAGGGGCCCATGTAGGAATCGTGGTGACTGTAATCGGAACAATCGCGGCAATCCTTTTCCCCATGGATGACATTACAGATTTTCTCTATCTGATTGGTTCTGTGTTCGCGCCCATGATCGCGGTGCAGATCGCGGATGTATTTATCCTGAGGAAAGAGCGGAAAGATTCGGAGTTCAACTGGATCAATCTCGTGATCTGGCTGATCGGATTTGTCGTATACAGATGGCTCATGACTGTGGATATCCCGGTGGGAAATACACTGCCGGATATGGCAGCAGTGATTGTACTCTGCGTGATCGCGGATTTTATGTTCGGAAAAAAGCAAAAGATGTAAGGAGAGTACAGAGAGGGCAGGAAACGTGTGGAGTGATAAAAAGCCCGTATTTACGGGGATGCAACCCTGGGTTTACATCAATTTCTTCAAATGCAACAGTAACGTGCTTGAGGTGACAAGGTGCTTTTCGTATAATCGGGGCAGGATGAGGGAAGAGAACATCCTGACCGGTCTGATAAGAGAAGAAAGATCGGAAGCGCTTCGATATAGGAAAGGCAGGTACTTATATGGGTTTCGGAGAGAATCTACAGTTTTACAGAAAAAGGGAAGACATTACGCAGGAACAGCTCGCAGAACAGCTCGGTGTGTCCAGACAGACCATATCAAAGTGGGAGTCCGGCTCCTCTTATCCTGAGATGGAGAAACTGCTTCAGCTCTGTGATATGTTCCATTGTACGATGGATGTTCTGCTAAGAGGAGACGCGCAGAAAGTGCTGAAAAAGGATACCACGGGATATGACAGACATATCGATCAGTTCGCCAAAGAGATCGCCGGCGGGATCGCCCTCATTTTATCCGGGGGGACATTCGCGGCGGCAGCGGACGGATTCCGTCTGCCGGAAAATGTGCAGGCGGGCGGAGCGATCCTTCTGATTGTGATCGGTGTACTGATCCTGACCGCGGGAGGGCTGAAACATGGGCGGTTTGTGGAAAAGCATCCACAGATACAGCCTTTTTACACAGAAGAAGAGCAGGAACAGGCATCGTCAAGATTCATTACTATGACGGTGACAGGGATCGGCATCATCCTGGCAGGACTTGTGTTTGTGATCGCAGCGGAAGGTTTCCCGGTTCCGGCAGGGTATACGGGAGACCTTTACGACTGGACATTTCTGCTGTTCGTGACGGTGGGAGTAACCCTCCTTGTGTACGGCGGGATCAAGAAGGGCAAGTATAATATCGAGGACTACAACCGTGAGAACGCGCCCAAAGAAAAGCGTAAAGAGGATAAGGCGGACCGGATAAAAAGCGCGGTGTGCGGCTGTATCATGCTCGTGGCAACGATCATATTCCTTGTCGCGGGGTTTGGCTTCAATTTGTGGGAGAAGTGCTGGATCGTTTATGTGGTGGGCGGACTGCTCTGCGGGATCGCGTCAATCGTCATCGAGGCGGTCTACAGGTGAGTACATATAGGTAAGAATTAGAGGATACAGGGAAGAATCGGGGCATTCAGGTAAAATTTAGAGAAAAACTTTCCTTGCAGGCGGATACATGCTATAATACTTGGCTGATGATTAAAAAGCAAAAGATAAGAAATCAAGGAGAGAGATTCATGAAAAAATTTATCGAAGAATTTAAAGCATTTGCCCTTCGTGGGAACATGATGGACATGGCAGTCGGTGTAATCATCGGCGGCGGTTTTACCGGGATTGTAAACTCATTGACAAATAACTTTATCAATCCTGTCCTAAATTTTGTGACAGGGGCAGAGACATACAGCCTCAAAGCTGTGGCGGGATTTGGATCTGCATTTGTTTCCGACCTGGTAAACTTTATTATCCTTGCGTTTATTCTGTTCTGTATGCTTAAGGGCATCAATAAGCTGATGACTCTGGGGCAGAAAAAGGAAGAGCCGGCAGCTCCGACGACAAAGAAATGTCCGTTCTGCTTGAGTGAGATCCCCCTTGAGGCCACACGCTGCCCGCACTGCACATCTGTGATTGCGGAGAAAAAAGAGGAAGCAGCGGCGGAAGCGTAACTGTATAGGAAAAACTGGAAAAAATAGGAAGAGAAGAGTTCTGTCGGCGAATGTTGCGCCGGGGGAACTCTTTTTTTGAATTATGCTTGTCAATTTTCATGAGGTTCTATACAATATAAAGAAATACATAAGGAATGGAGAGTACAATATGGACGGTTCAATGTTTATCGGAACTTGGTGGGCGTTAGTCCCGCCTCTTTTGGCGATCATCCTCGCGCTGGTTACAAAGGAAGTATACAGTTCCCTTTTTATCGGTGTGGCGGTGGGCGCCCTGCTGTACAGCGGCTTCCACCCATGGAATGCGTTTGTGAATTTCTTTGATATCATGAAGAACAGCATGAATCTGAATATCCTGATCTTTGACGTACTGCTGGGTATGATCATCGTGCTCATGGCGAAGTCGGGAGGCTCCGGTGCCTATGGAAGGTGGGCGGGAACGAAGATCAAGTCAAAGAGGAGCGCGCTCCTGGCAACAACAGGACTCGGTGTCCTGATCTTTGTGGATGATTATTTCAACTGTCTGACCGTGGGTTCTGTAATGCGCCCGGTGACAGACCGCTACAAAGTATCCAGG
Source organism: uncultured Lachnospiraceae bacterium (assembly GCA_959022495.1). Lineage (GTDB taxonomy): Bacteria > Bacillota > Clostridia > Lachnospirales > Lachnospiraceae > Mediterraneibacter. Next base: position 14,161 of record CAUEYX010000055.1, read on the forward strand.
GCAAAGCTGGCGTACATTATCGACGCCACGGCTGCTCCGGTCTGCATCATCGCGCCGATCTCAAGCTGGGCGGCGGCAGTCAACTCCTATGTGCCGGAGGACGCGGGAATCAGCGGATTTCAGCTCTTTCTCAATACGATCCCCTATAATCTGTATGCGATCCTTACTCTTGTGATGGTGCTCTTTATCTCGATCACAGCGTTTGACTTCGGCCTGATGAAGAAGCATGAGGATAACGCTGCGAAAGGCGACCTCTTTACAAGCGGAGCCGAGGAGTTTGAGCAGGTGTCCGAAGAGGCGGTTAACAAGAACGGAAGGGTTCTGGATCTGGTTCTTCCTGTGGCAGTACTCATCGTCTCTGCCATCGGAGCTATGATTTACACAGGATATCTCGGCGGAGCGACGGACATCATCACGGCATTTTCCGGATGTGACGCTGAGACCAGCCTGATCTTTGCCACTATGGTGACGATTTTCTTTATGGTGCTTTTGTATCTTCCGAGAAAGGTTGTGACATTCAAAGGCTTTATGGACAGTCTCGTGGAAGGATTCAAACTCATGATCCCCGCGGTCACGATCCTGATTTTTGCATGGTCACTTAAAGGAATGGGTGACGCTCTCGGGCTTGCGGATTTCGTGGGACATGTGGTGGGAGACAATGCCTCAGCGAGCATCTTTATCCCGGCAGTTCTGTTCGCGGCGGCGGTGTTCCTGTCGTTTTCCACAGGCACATCATGGGGAACATTTGCAATCCTGGTGCCGATCGCCACAAGTATGTTTACGGGAAGTGCCAATATGCAGATGATGATCATCTCTGTATCCGCGGTACTGGCGGGAGCAGTGTGCGGCGACCATGTATCACCGATCTCGGATACAACAGTCATGTCCTCGGCCGGTGCGCAGAGCAACCACATCAATCATGTGTCCACTCAGATGCAGTATGCGGCGATCGTGGCGGTAATCTGCTTCTTCGGCTATATCCTTGCCGGAGTGGTACATATCTGGTGGGTTGTCCTGGGAGTGAGCCTGCTCGTTCTCATTGGGGTGCTTACCGCTATGAAGATCGTACTTGATAAGAGACAGGAGAAAAATCATGCGTGACCATTCTGTCAAGGACGGGGAACAGCAGAATACGGGCCGGGTTCTGATCCGCGCGCCGTATATCGACCAGACTGGCACGTATCCAACCGGGTGCGAGAGCGTATCTGCTGTGATGCTGCTCCGCTTCCTGGGAGTAGATATTACGGTGGACGAGTTTATAGAGAAATATCTGGAGAAACAAGGATTTGAACAGCGGGACGGGGTGCTTTATGGCCCCGACCCCCGTAACTGTTTCTGTGGGAGCCCATATGATGAGGATTCCTTCGGGTGCTATGCGCCGGTGATCATCCGGGCATTGAACAGAGCGTTCGCCGATATGTCCAAAGAAAAAGAACCGGAAAATGGCTGTGTAGCAGTGGATGAGACCGGCACGCCCACAGAAGAACTTCTCCGCCGCTATATTGACAAAGGAATGCCCGTCATCTACTGGGCGTGCATCAATATGCGTGAGCCGATTATCGGCCCCAAGTGGAGACTTCTTGATACAGGAGATGAATTTACCTGGGTGTCCAATGAACACTGTATGCTGCTCGTAGGATATGACAATGAAGGATATTACTTCAATGATCCCTATGAAGGGAATGGAGTGATCCGCCATCCCCGGGAGGTTGTAGAGAAGCGGCATGATGCGCAGTATATGCAGGCAGTGGGGATTAAAAGGCGGGAGCGAAAAAGATTTGGCTGAATGAACAGCCCGCTTATGAATAGAACATAGAAAACAGCACCTCTGCTCAGCTCAAGATGGAGGTGCTGTTTCTGGTTACTGATAACTGTGCCGGAAGCGGATAAATCCGCTCTGGCGTATTGTCCTGCCAGGGACAATCGATGGAGTATACGGGATTCGAACCCGTGGCCTCCACAATGCGAATGTGGCGCGCTCCCAGCTGCGCTAATACCCCAAAACGACGATGGAAACAACGGGGCTCGAACCCATGACCTCCCGCTAGTCAGGCGAGCGCTCTCCCAGCTGAGCTATGTTTCCACATCCGAGGTTTATTATAGCACTCTTGCGGAAAAAAGTATAGACTTAATTCATCTTTTTTTAACGCTGGTTTTTCTGAAGTTATTTTTCAAACTAAATTCCACCCTTGCTACTTTAGAAGTGGAAGTTACTC
>CAUEYX010000056.1 GCA_959022495.1 uncultured Lachnospiraceae bacterium
AGCTTTCGATGGAAGTTACTTCGAGAAAGTGGAAGTTACTTTAAAAATTGACCAGGCCATCTATTTTCTCGCTGCGCTCCTGATTTTCAGGACAAGCGCCGCGATTCCCAGCGCGATCATCCAGCAGATTCCCAGCATCATTATGATTACTGCTGCCGCCGCGCCGCCGTCCACGCCGAATGCCGGCGCGTAAAAATCAAACATGACTGCAAAAAACTGTGCCGCAGAAAGGATCAGCGCTATGATAAACTGTGCGAAAACACCGGAGTGGTTCTCATAGAGTTTTCTTCCAAGCCAGACCAGTCCGATCACCGCAAGCGCGCACCAGACCAGTACGCCCACGGCCTCGCTGCTGCGATAGGCACTGCGCGTCACGATCCGCAGCGCGACCGCCGCGCCAGCGGGAATCGCGAACGCCTGTGCGCCAAGACGTTTTTTCATAATGCCCCGTCTCTGGTCAAGCAGGTCGTACAACATCCCGGCCCCCTTATGGATCTGCCGCCGGTCCACGCTTTTGAGACGGTAGTAATCTATAATATAGTCATAAATGATTCCTTTCAGATCCGTTTTTTTCAATTCTCCGGCAAAGGTTTCCATAAACTCGGATGTCTTTAACGCCGTCTGATATTCTTCTTTTTTGAAAAACTCTTTAAACAGTTTCAATTTATATTTGTACTGCGGTCCAAGCAGAATCTGAATCTCCGCAGCCGCTTTGAGAACCGTCTGGCAGAGCTGTTCCTGCTCCCGCTGCTGTGCCGCGCTGACAGCACGGTCAAAGTCAAGATTGTCCTCCTGGGGCTTCCCGCCTCTTCTATCCCGCGCCTCTTCCTGCCGGAAGGCAGACGTTCTATCCTGTGACGTTCCATCCTGTGTTTTCTCCTGCCTTTCCTGTTCCCACTGCCGGCTCCTCTGATCTGCGCTTCCTCCGGCATTTCTTCCTGCAGTGGTTCCACTGCCTCTTCCCGTATCTTTTTCGCCGCTGAAGCCTGCCTCTGCCCTGCTTCCAAATCCCGCGCCGGCTCCGCCGCCTCTTCCGGCACCCCGGATGAGCGCCTGATACGCTTCATGGATCTTCTGAAATTCATCCGGGTGCTCCTCCGGATGATATTTCTTTGACAGTTCTGCATAAGCTTTCCGTATTTCTGCGCGCCCGGCATCCTCACTGATGCCGAGTATCCGACATGCTGTCAGCTTGTCCATTTTGAATTCCCCCTCATTCCATTTCTTCCGTAAATTCCCTCATCCGTATCATCGTCTCCGGGGCTTTCTTCGTCTGTTCCGTCCCCGGATTCTTCCTCTGTCTCATCCTCTGTATATGCATCCCAGTTCACTTGAAAAGGATCGTAAGATTCCAACTGCCGGATGATCTGCTCCAGATATCCGCGGTAACGTTTGATCGGACGCGGATTCTGTCTGTCAAGCAGCGCTTCAAAATATTCGATACAGCGCCGGATCTGTTCCCGCCATTCTATCGGAGCTTCCTCATACAGTGCTTTCAGCTTTTCCATTACATATTTATTTTCTGTGATGTCCTTTGGATGTATTTTCAGCTTTTCGAGTTCCTTCATTCTCTGCCGGATCTCCGCCTCACTCATATTTTCGGAAAGCACTCTGGATATGGTTCTGCCTGTAGAAACAGACATGACCTCTGCAATCAGGATTCCGTTGATATCGTAGGTAAAGCGGACGTCTACCGCCTCCTCACCTTTTTTCTTCTTCGGGACATTCAGGCTGAGGACGCCAAGCCGCATATTATCCTCAGCATAGATCTGTTCGCCCTGAAGAATAGAAATATCAACCTGCGTCTGATTGTCCCTTGCTGTATAGAACCTGCGCACCCGCGAACAGGGAAGCACGGTATTGCGTTCAATGATCGGAGACATGTACGGATGCACGGGATCTGTCTCATTATGTGTGTCTGTTCCCAGTGTAAACGGGCAGATGTCCGTAAGGACAAAGTCTTTGACCGTATCCCTTCGCTGCATCACGCCGCAGACCACGCCAAGACCGCGGGCGATCATTTCGTCACAGTTTCCCGTCACGACTGGTGCCATATGGAACAAATGCTGGATATAAGACTGGATCATCGGCATCTTGCTGGAACCGCCCACCATCACAACCGCCGCGATATCCCGCACGCCAAAGCCTCCGTCGCCCAGGGCATGGGTCAGCACCTTGCGTATCCGGTCCAGGATCTCCCCGCTTTCCTCCATGAGCCGCCGGTTCGTATACACGCTTTCATAAGAAATGCCGCCGATCACTGCCCTCATAACCGCTTCCTCTTTGAGTGTCAGTTCCTGCTTGCACTTTTCCGCGGCGCGGCGAAGCACCGCCCGGCCGCGGTCAGAGATTGCTTCGCCGGCTTCCGGATGTTCCGTCAGAAAGCTGTCCGCCATGATCTCATGGAAATTATCGCCGCCGAGCCGGTTGTCTCCGGATACAGAGACAATCTCTACCATAGTGTCAAAACAGTCTACGACCGAGATGTCCAGCGTGCCTCCGCCGAAATCAAAGACAAGAAAAACCTGCTCCATATCCGTATCAAAGTAAGAGGCCAGCGCCGCCGCGCTGGGTTCATTTATGATCCGGTTGACCTGCACGCCGGCAAGAGCCCCCGCCTTCTTGGCTGCCGTCCTCTGCCTGTCATGGAAATACGCCGGAACCGATATCACAGCTTCTTCTACTTTCTCGCCAAGATAGTTTTCCGCGTCCTCTACAATAGAGCGCACGACAAAACTGCTCAGCTCCTCCGGGGTGAAAGATTTTCCGCCCAGATTCCACGTTTTATCCGTACCCATAAATTTCTTAAAAGATGCCGCCGTACATTCCGGATGTGTGATCAGCCGCTCTTTCGCGACAGCCCCGGTAATTACTGCTCCGTTTTCATCCACACTCACCACGCTCGGCGTCAGAAAGCTTCCAAACTGATTCGGTATCAGTTCCGCCCTGTTATTGCGGTAAACAACGCCCAGCGAATTTGTCGTACCCAGGTCAATTCCGATCAAGGCCACTTCCAGCCCCTCCTTTCGATCCTCCGCTTTGTTTTCTATATCATAACAATGTGTTTTTCCTGCGTCAACCAGCGCGGCAGATGAGATCGCCTTCCGCAGGCTCTGTTTGTCTGTGGGGAATAAGCCGCAGCGTACTGAATGTGCGCTATATTTTACATAGGAAGATGAAAGAAGAGAATAAAAATATACAAAAATGAAAAGAAAATAATTGACCTTTTTTAGTGAATTGATCAATGGGATTTTGTCTCATAATTCGGTACAATATCATTCAAGGTACTACCAATAAGCGGTAGGCGGTCAGTCCTCCAACAGGGAGACTGGACTCTCTGATCACATAGAAATCTCTGCACAGGGAAATCTGGGAAAGGAGAGCTTACTTATGAGTGATTATGAAATGCTTTCTATTGTACTGATGATGTTAAGTATCATTGTGACGATCTTGCTGGCATACATAAACACAAAAAAGTAACCGCCCCTCAACCAAAGGACTCGGTTACTTTTTTGTAACTTAACGTTTTTGGACTGACCGTCTATCGGTAGTGCCTTTTTCTATTACAATAATATCAGATGCATTTAGAAATGTCAAAAGTTTTTATGTATGATAATACCCCTCATTCTATTCGATCAGAAATCCCACTGCTGCCTGTCTGTACTTAGCTTTGCAATTTCAGAGAACAGATTGCAGTATATCAGATTGTAGTATATCTTGACAAAAAGCAGAGATGTTGTTATGATTGACACACTTGCGCGGAGGGCAGATCGTTCGCTGGAAATGACGAGCCGGATAAGAGCACAGGCTGAGACGCCTGATTTCTTATCCGGCTTTTTGGTGTTGACTTTAAGGAAAAGGAGTTGGACAACATGGATTTTTTAAACGGAAAAGTCAGATCTCTTTATTTTAAGTATCTTGCGTCAGCTTTTGGCAGCGCGCTGATCACCTCGATCTATTCCATTGTGGATATGGCGATGGTGGGGAAGTACCACGGGCCGGAAGGAACGGCTGCGCTGGCAGTGGTGGCGCCTGTGTGGAACCTGATTTACAGTCTGGGACTACTGACGGGCATCGGCGGTTCAGTGCTGTTTGGCATCTCCAGAGAGAAAGCGGGAGTGCAGGACCGGCGGTCCAACGAATATTTCACAGTATCCGTAATCAGCTCCGTGATACTGGCTCTGGCAGCGTGGCTGCTCATCCTGCTGTTTGACCGGGAACTGCTCTTATTCTTCGGAGCGGATGCGTCCACGCTGGAACTGGCGATGGAGTACATATTCCCTGTAAAATTTGTTATCCCCTGCTTTTTGTTTACGCAGACATTGGCAGCATACTTAAGAAATGACAAGAACCCGGCGCTGGCAACGGCGGCTGTTCTGTCAGGCGGGATTTTCAATATCTTCGGAGATTATTTCTTTGTCTTTGTCTGCGATATGGGCGCGATGGGAGCCGGGCTTGCCACGGCCGTCGGTTCGGTGATATCCATCCTTGTCATGGTGAGCCATTTTTTTATGAAAAAGAACACCCTGCGACTGGCGCGGCCGTCCGGATTTCTCCGCAAGGTACGGGAGATCATTGTGACAGGTTTTTCTACCTTCTTTATTGATATTGCCATGGGTGTCCTGACCATCCTGTTCAACCGTCAGATCATGGCATATCTGGGTACGGACGCACTCTCTGTATATGGGGTGATCGTAAATGTCAGCACTTTTGTCCAGTGCTGTGCCTACAGCGTGGGACAGGCGTCCCAGCCTATTATATCCGCCAATTTCGGCGCTGGAAAAGGGGACAGGATCCGGCAGACACTGAAATATGCATTGGCGTCTGCGGCTGCATTTGGCTTGATCTGGACAGCGTTATGTCTGGCGATACCTAATCAGTTTATCTACATTTTCATGGACCCAACGGAAAATGTGCTTAAGATCGCGCCGGCGATCATTCGCGGTTACGGGATTTCTTTCCTGCTGCTGCCCCTGAATATTTTTTCAACCTATTATTTTCAGGCGATCATCAGACCGCGGGCTGCATTTATCGTATCGATCACGCGGGGACTGGTCATCAGCGGCATCCTGATCCTCCTGCTTCCGGCTGTGGCAGGGGGTGGAGCGGTCTGGTATGCCATGCCTGTGACGGAGGCCTTTGTGGCTGTCTATGTGGTCTGTATGATGATCCGCTATACGAAAGCACTCAGCACAAAAAAAGCATAAAAACTTGCTTTTTTATCCCTTATTTGTTACCATGTCGTTGACAATTATATAATGAGAGAGCTGTTATACAAGGAGAGGTTTTATGTTTAACAGAAAGAAACTATGCATGCTGCTTTTGGCAGTGTCCCTCACTGTTGTACTTGGCGGATGCCAGGACGGCAAGGCGAAGGGAGAAGGATCTCAGGGAAACAGCGGTTCTCAGGAAACAGAAGCGGAACCAACCATGGGAGGTTCCATTGTAGTAGGAATTCCTCAGGATCTAGAGGATAGTCTTGACCCACACAAAGCAGTTGCGGCAGGAACGAAAGAAGTCCTATTTAATATTTACGAAGGTCTGGTGAAGCCAGATCCGGAGGGAAATTATACGGACGCGGTAGCGGAAAGCCACAGTATATCAGATGATGGGAAAGTCTATACTTTTCAGCTCAGAGAGCATGTGAAATTCCACGATGGAACGGAAGTTACCGTAGACGATGTGAAATATTCGATCGAACGATGCGCCGGTATTAATGGAAATGGTACTCCATTAGTAGCGGCGTTTTCTAATGTGGAGAAGGTGGAGACGCCGGACGCGTCCACAGTGGAGATCAGTTTAAAAGAAGCGGATACGGAATTTCTTGCCTACCTGACCGTTGCTGTTGTGCCTGAGCACTGTGAGGACCTGGACAAGAACCCGGTGGGAACGGGACCGTTTTACTATGAGTCCCGGTCGCCCCAGGAGAATATCGTGATCCGGAAGTTTGCGGACTACTGGGATACAGAAGGACAGGCGTATCTGGATGAAGTGACCTTTAAGGTGGTTGGCGACAGCAATGCGATCGTGACCGGATTAAAGGCAGGCTCCCTTGATATGTACCCCAGGATCAATGCGACCCAGTCCGCACAGATCGCGGATGACGAGGATCTTAAGATCTACGAGGGCGGGATGAACCTGATCCAGGCGCTGTATCTGAACAATGCACAGGAGCCCTTTGACGATGTGCGGGTAAGGCAGGCGCTCTGCTATGCGGTGAACCGCCAGGAAGTTCTGGATATGACCGCGGACGGAAAAGGGACGATCATCGGAAGCAGTATGTTCCCGGCATTTGAAAAATATTATATGCCGGAGCTGGCGGATAAGTATCCCCAGGATATCGAGAAGGCAAAGGAACTGCTGACGGAAGCGGGTTACCCGGACGGGTTTGAGATGACCATCACAGTGCCCAATAATTATCAGCAGCATATTGACGCGGCGCAGGTGCTGGCAGAGCAGTTAAAGCAGGTGGGCATCCAGGCAGAGATCCAGCTTGTGGAATGGGACAGCTGGCTGAACGATACCTACGCGGACAGACAGTTCCAGTCCACCGTGGTAGGGCTTGACGCTTCCTATTTGAGCGCAAGGGCGCTGCTGGAGCGTTTTGCTTCGGATTCAGAAAAGAACTTTATCAATTACAGCAACCCGGAATACGACGCGTTATATGAACAGGTGACAAAGAGCACGGACGACGCGGAGCAGGTCAGCCTTTATAAAGAGATGGAGACGCTGCTTGCCGATGACGCGGCGAATGTGTACATCCAGGACATGGCTTCCGAGGTCGTGCTGAGAAAGAACTACGGCGGATATGAGTTCTATCCACTGTATGTCCTTGATATGGCGAAGATTTATCAGACGGCGGAATAGAAAACGTCTGTAAGGCGGAGGAAAGAGAATGAAGTATATACTGAAAAAAACAGGAACTCTCATTATAACCTTGTTAATTGTCTCATTTCTGACCTTTCTCGCCTTTGACGTGATCCCGGGAGACGCCGCCAGATCGAAGCTGGGGACGGAAGCGACCGCAGAGCAGGTGGAAGCGCTGCAGGAAGAGATGGGGCTGAATGATCCGGTCCCGGTACAGTACGGAAGGTGGCTGAAGGGTCTTGTCACCGGGGATCTGGGAGAGTCCTACAGCTATTCCATGCCGGTGTGGGAGCTCCTGCGGGAGAAGCTCCCCATCACAGCGGCACTGACCGTGATGTCCTTCCTGCTGATCCTGCTGCTGTCTGTCCCTCTGGGGATCTATACGGCGCAGAGGGAAGGAACGTGGGCGGACCGGATACTCATGGTGCTGGACCAGGCCGCCATGTCGGTCCCGGGATTTTTCTGGGGGATCCTCATCACGCTTGTGTTCGGACTGATCCTCAAATGGTTCACGCCCGGGGCTTATGTGCCCGTCTCGGAGAGCTTCGGGGGGTTCTTAGGGTATCTGATCGCGCCCAGTGCGGCGATCGCCCTGCCCAGGTGTGCCATGGGCGTGAAAATGCTGCGAAGCTCTGTGCTGGCGCAGCTGGAGAAGGATTATGTGCGTACGGCATACGCAAGGGGAAACGGACGCAGGCGGGTCATGTACCGACATGTGCTGAAAAACGCCCTGCTCCCAGTGCTTACCTTCTGGGGCATGACCATCGCGGATATCGTGGCGAACAGCATCATCATTGAACAGGTCTTTACCATCCCCGGGATGGGAAGCCTGCTGATCACCTCCATCTCCAACCGGGATTACCCGGTGGCGCTGGGGATCATTGTACTGATCGCGTTCTTTGTGATCGTGGTGAATTTTATTGTAGATATTTTGTACGGCAGGATCGACCCCAGGATCCGGGTCGGGCAGTGAGAGGGCAGGACCGATGAAAAAACATCAGAAGAATTACAATTTCATGATCGGAGCAGGCATTGCCCTTTTTATGCTGATTTTCCTGCTTGTGGGGTGCTTCTTTACACCCTATGACCCGGACGCCATGGACGGCGGGGCAAAGATGGCGGCGCCCTCCCTTTCGCATCTGTTCGGGTGCGACCATTTTGGGCGGGATGTATTCAGCCGGGTGATGAAGGGCACGGGAACGACATTTTTCGTGGCAGCCGCAGCCGTGGTCTTGGGCGGTGGCGCGGGGATACTGATCGGCGCTTTTACCGGATATTTCGGAGGCTGGGCGGACGAGGTGCTGATGCGCTTTAACGACGCGGCGGCATCCTTCCCCAACATTCTGCTCGCCCTGGTGTTTATCACCATCCTCGGACCGGGCAAATATAATGTGATCTTCGCGCTGGCGATCGTGTTTATCCCCAGCTTTGCCAGGATCACGAGAAGCGAGTTCTTAAGCCAGAGGGAGATGGACTATGTGAAAAGCGCACGGCTCATGGGAGCCTCCCACCTGCGGATCATGTTTGTGCACATTTTCCCGAACGCCCTGCCGTCCGTGCTCTCCATGGCTGCCATCGGATTTAACAATGCAGTCCTGGCGGAGGCGGGCATGAGCTATCTGGGAATCGGCGTCCAGCCGCCGGATGCGTCTCTGGGAAGGATGTTGTCCGAGTCCCAGACCTATCTTCTGAGCGCCCCATGGTGTTCCATCTTCCCGGGGCTGGCAGTGATCCTGCTGGCTTTGGCATTTTCCCTGCTCAGCGACGGGATATTGAAGAAAGGCGGAAGGTAAGATGCGGGATAATAAGAAGCTTCTGGAAGTAAAAGATTTGAATATTGAGTTTTATGATACTGAGCCGCCCCAGAAGGTGGTAAAGGGCGTGTCTTTTTCCATGGAAAAGGGAGAGATCCTGGGCATCGTGGGAGAATCCGGTTCCGGAAAGACCCAGACCGCGCTCTCCATCCTGCGGCTGCTGAAAAGCAATTCCGGGATCTGCGGCGGACAGATCCTTTTCAAAGGACAGGATCTGGCGCTTAGTACGGAGCAGGAACTTGAGCAGGTGCGGGGCGGGGAGATCGCCATGATCTTTCAGGAGCCGATGACGTCCCTGAATCCGGTCCTCACGGTGGGCAGCCAGATCCAGGAAGGGCTGAAGCTGCATACGAGACTGACCCCGGAGGAGCGAAGGAGACGCGCCATCCTCGCCATGGAAGAGGCGGGGCTTCCGGGAGCGGAAGAACTGTATCAGAAGTATCCCCACCAGCTTTCCGGCGGGATGCGGCAGAGGGTGATGATCGCAGCAGCCCTGGTAACAGAGCCGGATTTACTTATCGCAGATGAACCCACCACCGCTCTGGATGTGACCATACAGGCTCAGATCCTGGAGCTGTTAAAGGAGATCAACAGGAAGCACGGCACGGGCATCCTCTTTATTTCCCATGACCTTGCTGTGATCCGCAGGCTCTGCCGCCGCGTGCTGGTGATGAACGAGGGCAGGGTAGAAGAGGCAGGAGAAGTGGAGCAGGTCTTTGAGCATCCGCAAAAGGAGTACACGAGAAAGCTGCTTGCCGCGATCCCCAACCGCCGGGAGTCCTTAAGGAGAAGGAGGCGCGGATGAGATGAAATATGTATTAGAAGTAAAGAATGTAAGCGCCGCCTATCGGGAAGGCAGAAAGGAAAAGACGGTATTGAAGGGGATCAGCTTTGAAGTCCGGGAAAATGAGATCCTGGGGCTGGTGGGCGAGAGCGGGTGCGGGAAATCCACCCTGTCCAAGGTGATCTTAGGATTTGTGAAGGCTTCGGAAGGGGAAGTCGTGCATCATACGGAAATGCCCCAGATGATCTTTCAGGATCCTTATTCGTCCCTGAACCCGACGAAGAAGATCGGCTGGATCCTGGAAGAACCTCTGCGGATCCGGAAGGTTCCCGCTCAGGAGCGAAAGAAACGGGTGCGCGGGATGGCGGAAAAGACCGGGCTGGGAGAGGAGATGCTTACCCGCCGCCCGGGCGAATTAAGCGGCGGGCAGAGGCAGCGTGTGAGTATTGCCGCGGCGCTTCTACAGGGCTCTCGTTTCCTGATCGCAGACGAACCGGTCTCCGCACTGGATGTGACCATCCAGAGACAGATCATGGAACTGATGGTAAGCCTTCAGGAGGAGACGGGGATCTCCATCCTCTTCATTTCCCATGACCTGAACGTCATCTATCAGATGTGCGACCGGGTGCTGGTGATGAAGGACGGGGAAATCGTAGAAGAAGGAGAGACGGAAGAAATCTTCGCGGATCCGAAGTCCGATTATATGAAAAAACTGCTGGAGACGGTGCCTTGAAAAGAATGACACCGGTATTACAGCAGAGAAAAATTACCGGGGATCTGGACGGATTCCCGGTAATTTTTTTGACATACCCGGCTTTTCAAAATCATATATTTCTTTGAAGTATAGGAAGGATCGAATATGTCTGTTTTATTCTGTATCGTGATGTTTGCTTTGGGGCTGCTCTTTTTAGTCGGGGGGAGCAGCCTGTTTGTGGACAGTGCGGTGTCCATCGCGAAGAAATTCCACGTGCCGGAGGTGCTGATAGGCGCTACCATAGTAAGTCTGGGAACCACACTGCCTGAAATCATGTTTTCTACCGGAGCGTCTTTCCGTGGGTATACAGATATGGCTCTGGGCAATGCTCTTGGCTCGATTCTGTGCAATACCGGATTCATTTCCGGCACCCTGCTCTGTATCGTGTCAATTCGGCTGGACGCGGCCAATTTGAAGAGCCTGAAAAGGTATCTGTGTCTTCTCTTTGTCTTAATCAGTGTCTATGTATTATCGGGAGTCTTTTTTGCAGGTCTTCCCAGAGTGTCGGGACTCCTGCTCGCGGCGGCCGGTGTGTGGTTCCTCTGGTCATCCGCCCGGCGCGGCGCGGACGCGCAGGGCGGATATGCAGAACAGCCGGAGGGGCGGCTTGTGCTCAGCGATGTGGTCCGTATTCTGCTGGAAATCGTCCTTATCTATATGGGGGCAGGATTCCTGCTGGAATACGGCCCGGTACTGGCTGAAATTATGGGTGTTCCGGACGTTGTGATTTCGCTGACTTTCGTCGCGGCAGGGACTTCCCTCCCGGAACTGGTGACATCCCTTGTCTCGCTTAAGAAAAAACATGCTTCCCTGTCACTTGGCAATATTTTGGGCGCGGACATTCTGAATCTTGTTTTTGTGGGCGGGTTATCGGCAGTCATACATCCGATTCCATATGAAAAAAGTGTGCTTGCTTTAGAAATTCCGTTCATAGCAGCACTGCTGGCCATACTCTGTCTTCCGGCTGTCAAAAATGGAAGAACAAAGAAATGGCAGGGGATTCTGCTGGTCTGTACATATGGTTTGTATCTCTGGCTTATGCTGATAGGGTAGTCTGAGCTGAAGTATTGTTAAACTGTTTTCCCAAACTCATAAGCCCTCCGCAGGTGGTCTGTCTCCGCGATACGCGGCCTGCCGTTTGTATCGCCGCAGCCGCCTGCCAGAAGCATTCCTTTATCTTCAAATCGCTTAATCAAATTGCAATTCAATTACATGATTTCATATCACTGTCATTCTAACATATTATCAAAGATTCAGATATAGGAGACTTTAAATAAAAGGGCGTAAAAGCCGGGACCCGGATGATAAGTCTATACGTTAATGTGTTGAAGGAGGAGACCGGGGTGTGCTATACTGTACCTGCATTTTATTTAAAGAAGCAGATTCAGGAGGATGGATTACTATGGAAAGAAGAATTAGCGGACACACACAGCTCTATGCGCTCATCGGTTCTCCGGTGGGGCATTCTGGCTCTCCTGCTATGTACAATTATAGTTTTGACAAGCTTGGGATTGACGCGGCTTATCTTGCGTTTGACGTCCCGCTGGAGAAAACAAGGGAGGCGGTCGAGGCACTGCGCACCCTCCATGCCGGCGGATTTAATGTGACGATGCCCTGCAAGACGGCGGCGGCACGGCTTGTGGACAGGCTCTCCCCGGCGGCGGAGCTTGTGGGGGCATGCAATACCGTAGTTTTTGAGGAAGACGGGACAATGACGGGACATATCACGGATGGGACGGGATTTGTGCGGAATCTGAAAGAACATGGTATCGACATCAAAGGGAAAAAGATTGTGCTTATCGGAACCGGGGGAGCGGCCACCGCGATTGCCGTCCAGGCAGCCCTGGACGGGGTGAGCGGGATCGCCATTTTCAATCGGAAAGACGAATTCTATGCCAACGGTGAGAAGACAGTGGAAAAGATCCGGAAGGCCGTCCCGGATATGGGAAATGTATATATTGATGACTTAGACAACACAGAGGCTTTGCAAAAAGCCATCGCAGAGAGCGATATTTTAGTCAATGCCACCCGTGCAGGTATGAGTCCTCTGGAGGATGTACTGCCTGTTCCGGCGGAATTCCTGCACAGAGATCTGGTGGTGGCTGACGTGGTCTACAACCCGAGAAAAACCCTGCTGCTGAAAAAGGCAGAAGAAGCTGGATGCCGCGCTGCGGTAGGAGGCATCGGAATGCTGCTCTGGCAGGGAGCGGCGGCATTTGAGCTGTTTACAGGACAGGAGATGCCGGCAGAAGAAGTGATGGAGAAGTTTTTTAAATGAGACAGAAATATACCAATCAGATTCTTTTGGCGCTGACCGCTTTTATATGGGGCAGCGCCTTTACAGCACAGAGCGTGGGAATGGATTACATTGGTCCTTTTACGTTCAATTCAATCCGTACGTTCATGGGGGCAGTGGTACTGCTCCCGGTGATTCTTTTGACGAAACGCGGCGGGAAAATAACGGGTGCCGGTACAACGGCAGATAACAAGGAAACTGCAGGTGACAGGAAAGCGGCAGATGGCCGTCAGTCGTCAGGCGGCTGGAAGACACTGGCAGCCGGCGGGATCTGCTGCGGGCTTGCCCTGGCAGCAGCCAGTTCTCTTCAGCAGATCGGCCTTATGTATACATCGGCCGGAAAGGCCGGCTTTATCACGGCTCTCTATATTCTGATCGTCCCGCTCATGGGGCTTTTCCTCGGGAAAAAGGCGGGCGTGAAAGTGTGGATCGGCGTGGCGCTTGCTGTTGTGGGAATGTACTTCCTGTGTATCACAGAAGGATTTTCCATAGCAAAAGGAGACTTCTTCGTTCTGCTCTGCGCGGTGATCTTTTCCATTCATATTCTGGTGATTGATCATTTCGCGCCGAAAGTGGATGGAGTATGCCTGTCCTGTGTCCAGTTTCTGGTCTGCGGAGTGCTCTGTGCGGTGCCAATGTTTCTGATAGAAAAACCCCATATCAGTGAAATCCTCGCGGCCTGGATGCCGCTTCTCTATGCGGGCGTGCTGTCCTGCGGCGTGGCCTATACACTGCAGGTGATCGCGCAGAAAGATACGGACCCGGCTGTGGCGTCTCTGCTTCTGAGCCTGGAATCCGTATTTTCCGTGCTTACCGGATGGGCAGTCCTGGGTGAGCGCCTGTCGCCCAGGGAGTTATTTGGCTGTGTGCTGGTATTTGCCGCTGTACTTTTGGCACAGATCCCCGGGAAACATCGTCTGTCCGGGAACCAGTGACTACAATTCGATAATCCGGGTCGCTGTTTTTTCCCGAAAAGCGCGGTCATGTTCCACAAAGAGCATGGTGGGACAAGACGCGGGGATCAGTTCTTCCAGCTGGAGCCGGGAAAAGAGATCAATAAAGTTCAGCGGTTCATCCCAGAGGAATAAATGGGCAGGTTCACACAGGGAAGCGGCCAGCAGTACTTTCTTTTTCTGTCCTTCGCTGTAATCTTTCATGTCCTTTTCAAACTGAATACGCTCCAGCCCCAGTTTCCGAAGGACAGTGCGGAAGCGGGAGCCATCGAGCCCGCGCGCCAGCGCGAAGGAGGACAGGCTGCCTGTGAGACCGGAAGTGTCCTGTGAGATATACGAGATCTTAAGTCCGCCTGCCAGATAAAGTTCTCCAGTGTGAGGAACCTGTTCGCCAAGGATGAGTTTGATCAGGCTGGACTTGCCGGAGCCGTTCTTCCCGGACAGGGCGACGCGCTCTCCCTGCAGGACAACCAGGTTGAAATGTGCAAGAAGGGGCTGGGAGTGACCGCTCAGCCCGGCGGCGGAATTTTTATAATGGATGGTCACATCCCGCAGGGAGAGGAGCCGGCGGCTGTGGTGACGCAGCACGTTCATTTTCAGGCTGTCCAGCGATTCCACGTCTTTAAGCAGAGCTTCTTTTTCCAGGAGGGCGTTCTCCGTCCGGTGTTCAAGGGTCTTTGCGCGCTTCATCATTTTCGCCGCCTGATGGCCGATATGTCCCCGGTCCGGTTTCAGTCCCGCTGTGCGAGTGCCGATCTTGGAGTTTTCGACTTGATCGGACCAGCGGGCGGCCTGCCTGGAAGCCTCTTTCAGTTTGTGGATTTCTTTTTTCAAACTTTCATTCTGCTTTAATTCCAGGTTGTCCTTTGCTGTTTTGTCTGCGTACCATGCGGAGAATCCGCCTTTGCGCACTTCAATGGTCTGACGGTTGAGAACAAGCACATGGTCCGCGCAGCGGTCGATAAAATCCCGGTCGTGCGACACGAGGATAAAGCCTTTTTTGCGCGCAAGGTAATCCGCCACTTTCTCCCGTGCGAGAATGTCCAGGTGATTTGTGGGCTCGTCAATTAGGAGAAAGGCATGTTCTTTTAGAAAGAGAGCGGCCAGCAGCGCTTTTGTCTGTTCCCCGAAACTCAAGGTGCAGAAAGGCCGGCATAAGATTTCCGCGTCGGTATCCAGCAGATTCAGTTCCCGGATCAGTTCCCACTGTTCCATAAGGGGATTCACTCTTTCGAGAATCTCATATGTCATAAGTGTGGGATCTTCCACGGTGAACGGGAAGTATTCAAAGTCCACCGACGCGGTAATGGAACCTGTGTATTCATATTTAGACATAAGAAGATGTAAGAATGTGGTCTTCCCTTTTCCGTTTCTTCCTATGAATCCAAGTTTCCAGTCGGTGTCGATCTGGAAAGTTACATTTTCAAAGACAGGGTCAGAGCTGCCTTCATAAGTGAAAGATAAATTTCGAATCTGTATGAGTGACATTATCAGCTACCTCCAAATAGACAGGATGTTTTCTCCATTTAAGCGCGGGCATTCAGGCGCCGGGAGAAAGATAAAAAGGGACCGCGGGAAAGTGATTTCCGCGGTCCTTATGTCTCATACAAAAAGGTCTGCCCTGTGTGTGGGAAAGACGGGGCGCTGTGGTACAGGCGCTCTGGATGTATGGATTAAGAAGATGAAAATACTTTCCTGCGTGTGCATGACAAAATAGTCCGGTCCCCATACGGAAACCAAATACAATCTTTCTTCTGCCATGCGTTTTCAAAATCAGCAGGAAGTAATAATCATCCTTTCAGCTCCAATCTTGCGGGAGGTATCTGCGCGCTCCCTTATTCTGCGAAAAGGATAGCAGAACGAAAAGGAAATGTCAATAAAAATATTCATTTTATCAATAAGAAAGTGTGGCAAGTTATTTTTCAAACTAAATTCCACCCTTGCTACTTTAGAAGTGGAAGTTACTC
>CAUEYX010000057.1 GCA_959022495.1 uncultured Lachnospiraceae bacterium
CTCCTCCCAGGAGGGGCCTGACCCCTTTCGCCAATATTATCTGACAATTCACATATTTTCTATGAATTCTATATCTATATTTCCTTTTACAAAATCCGGGTGGTTCAGGATTTCGTACTGGTAGTCCACATTCGTGTCGATCCCTTCAATGATTACTTCGCCCAGAGCGCTGCGCATCTTTTTGATCGCCTCGCTGCGGTTCTTCGCGTGGACGATCAGTTTCGCCAGCATGGAATCATAATAAGGCGGTACTGTGTATCCGCTGTAAATGGCCGCATCAATACGCACGCCTTTCCCACCGGGGAGATACATATCTGTGATTGTTCCCGGTGAAGGGCGGAAGTTCTTGGCCGGATTCTCCGCATTGATCCTGCACTCAATGGCATGGCCGGTAATCTGGACGTCTTCCTGCCTATAGCTCAGCTCCTGCCCGTCCGCGATACGGATCTGTTCTTTGATCAGATCGATTCCTGTCACCCACTCTGTAACCGGATGTTCCACCTGAATCCGGGTATTCATCTCCATAAAATAGAAGTTCCCGTTTTTCTCCAGCAGGAATTCAATGGTCCCGGCGTTTGTGTAATGGGCCGCCTTGGCCGCTTTCACTGCCGCTTCTCCCATCTTCTGGCGGAGCTGCGGGGTCAGGGCAATGGACGGTGATTCTTCGATCATCTTCTGGTGGTTTCTCTGGATGGAACAATCACGCTCACCTAAATGGATCACATTACCGTGCTCATCTGCCAGAATCTGGAACTCTATATGACGGGGATGCTGTACGAAATGCTCAATATACATCGTATTGTCCCCGAATGCCATCTGGGCCTCTTTCTGCGCTGTGTTAAAACTATTCGCGAACTCCTCCGGAGTCTCTGCCACGCGCATTCCCTTGCCGCCTCCTCCGAGGGCTGCCTTTACAATCACCGGATATCCGATCTCCGCCGCGGTCTGGGCGCCTGTCTCTGCGTCATAAATGGGTTCTTTGCTCCCCGGTATGACGGGCACGCCTGCATTGATCATTGTATTTCTTGCCTCAGACTTATTGCCCAGGCTCTGAATGACTTGTGATTTCGGTCCTATGAAGGTAATATTGCACTGTTCACACAACTCTGCGAACTTGCTGTTTTCGGATAAAAAACCGAATCCCGGGTGGATCGCGTCTGCCCCTGACACAAGAGTCGCACTGATAATATTCTGCATATTCAGATAACTCTCAGAGGATGGCGCCGGCCCGATACAGACTGCCTCATCCGCAAGCTGCGTATGCAGCGCCTCCCTGTCCGCCTCCGAATAGACCGCCACTGTTTCAATTCCCATCTCACGGCACGCGCGGATGATTCTGACAGCGATTTCGCCGCGGTTCGCGATCAATACTTTTCCAATCATTTTATGCTACTCCCCTACCATAAATGTCAGCTCCGCGCTGACAACTACCTTTCCGTCAACAGAAGCCGTCGCCTGTCCTACTCCGACCGGTCCCTTGCTCTTAATGATTTTTGTTTCCAGCTTCAGTGTATCTCCCGGGAAAACCATCCCTTTGAAACGGCATTTCTGCACCCCTCCGAAGAACGCGATCTTGCCCTGATTCTCCGGCATGCTCAGGATCGCCACCGCGCCGGTCTGCGCCAGCGCTTCAAGGATAAGCACCCCCGGCATCACTGCCTTCTGCGGAAAATGCCCCTTAAAGAAATCTTCACGGTAGGTAACCGCTTTATATCCCACTGCATATTCACCCGGTACATAATCCTCCACCTTATCGATCAGCAGGAATGGATGTCTGTGGGGAATAATCTCCTGGATCTGTTCCACATTTAAACTGTTCATAATTCCATGCACCTTTCTTTCACTGGGCCGCATGTGCGGCTTCACCGCTGCCGTATATGCGGTCAGCTGATTACAAAGAGGGGCTGACCGTACTCGACTGCCTCTCCATTCTCAACAAGGATCTCTGCCACCGTGCCGCTGAAATCACTTTCAATCTCATTCATCAGCTTCATGGCCTCAACAATGGCGAGCACCTGTCCCTCTTTCACCGAATCACCTACCTTGACAAACGGTTCTGCATCCTCGGACGGTGCCGCGTAAAATGTCCCAACAAGCGGTGACTTTACAACGTTTCCTGACACAGCGGCCCCCATGCTGCCGCCTGCTGCCTCTGCCGCAGGGCTTTCTCCTGCAGACGCGGCTGCCGGTGCCGCGGGAGCCGCCGGGACAGGAACAGGGGCAGGCATTACTGCCGGGAGCGCTCCCGGGACAGCCGGCGCAGCCACAGGCGCTGCCGGGCCCTGAACCTGTATAATCTTGTCACCTGTTTTCTTAAGGGAGAGCTTTACGCCGTCTTCCTCATATTTAAACTCCGTCAGCTCTGAATCTGAAACAGCCTTGACCAGTTCTAACACCTGTTCTATTTTCATTCCGTACACCTCTTACCCTTCATACTTCTTTAACAACAGTGTCGCATTGTGGCCGCCGAATCCGAGAGAGTTCGTCAGGACATAATTCACGTCTTTCTCAACCGGAGCGCCTACCGCATAGTTCAGGTCACATTCCGGATCTACATTCTCTGTTCCCATCGTCTGATGGATGAAGCCGTCCTGGATACTCTTTACACAGACAACGAACTCCACACCGCCTGCCGCGCCGAGCAGATGCCCGATCATGGACTTTGTAGAGTTGATGACAACATCCTTTGCCGCATCGCCGAGAGCCAGCTTGATCGCTTTTGTCTCGAAGAGATCGTTGTGATGTGTGCTTGTTCCGTGAGCGTTGATGTAGTCGATCTGCTCCGGAGCAGCCCCCGCCTCTTTCATGGCAAGCTTCATCGCCATACCGGCGCCTTCTCCGTCCTCAGCCGGAGAAGTGATATGGTAAGCGTCACCTGTCGCGCCATAACCCACAAGCTCTGCGTAGATCTTCGCGCCTCTTGCCTTCGCGTGCTCCAGTTCCTCCAGAACAACGATGCCTGCGCCTTCTCCGAGAACGAATCCGTCTCTGTCCTTATCAAACGGTCTGGAAGCATGCTCCGGGTCATTTGTCGTGGACAGCGCTGTCAGAGAAGTAAATCCCGCGATCCCTGTCGGGCAGATGGACGCCTCTGTTCCTCCTGCCACCATCACATCCGCGTCGCCGTACTGGATTGCGCGGAGCGCGTCACCGATACAATGGGTACCGGATGCACATGCTGTAACGACGTTTGTACACTTTCCTTTTAATCCCAGCTGGATGGAAATATTTCCTGCTGCCATGTTGGAGATCATCAGCGGCACCATCAGCGGGTTCACCTTGTTCGGTCCCTTTGTGATGATCTTCTCATAATTGGTCTCCACGCACTGGAGGCTTCCGATACCGGAGCCCACGATCACGCCCACTCTGAACGGATCTTCCTTCTCCATATCAAGACCTGCATCGTCAAATGCCTCTTTCGCCGCTGCGACCGCATACTGTGAAAACGGCTCCATTCTCTTTGCCGCCTTGAAGTCCATGCGCTCTTTCGCCACAAAATCCTTCACCTCTGCGGCAATCTGCACTTTGTACTCTGATGCGTCAAACTTTGTGATCGGTCCGATGCCGACCTTGCCTTCTTTAATGCCTGCCCAGAACTCATCCACCGTATTACCGATCGGCGTTACAGCCCCAAGACCTGTCACTACAACTCTTCTCTTCATATCTCTGCTCCTTTACATGGCCATTCCGCCGTCTACATTGATCACCTGTCCCGTGATATACCTTGCCCCTTCCGAAGCCAGGAATGCCACTGCATTGGCGATATCCTCTGTCTCCCCGAATCTGCCCATGGGGATCTGTGCTACAGCGCCCTCTTTTACTTTGTCGGAAAGCACCTCAGTCATCTCTGTGTTGATGAATCCCGGCGCGATGGCATTTACCGTAACGCCGCGGCTCGCAAGCTCTCTTGCCGCTGACTTTGTCAGTCCGATCACGCCCGCCTTGGAAGCGGAGTAGTTCGCCTGTCCTGCGTTTCCGAGGACTCCGGATACGGATGACATATTGATGATGCGTCCGCCTCTCTGCTTGATCATCTGCCTTGCCACGAAACGGATGCAGTTGAATGTTCCTTTCAGGTTCGTATCAAGGACCGCGTCATAATCTTCCTCGGACATCTTCATCAGAAGTCCGTCCTTTGTGATACCCGCGTTATTTACAAGGATATCCACGCTTCCCAGCTCAGCGACGATCTCTTTGAACATCGCCTCGCATGCACTGTAATCTGACACATTGCACTGTTTGATCTCTGCTTTTCCACCTGCCGCTTCGATCTCAGCCTTCACTTCTTCCGCGCGTGCCTGAGAACCGTTATAGTTGATCACTACCGTCGCGCCCTCACCTGCCAGCTTAATCGCAGCCGCTCTTCCGATCCCTCTGGAAGCGCCTGTCACTACCGCAACCTTTCCATTTAACATAATTCACTTACCACCTTATCTACATCTTCCCATGTGCCTACGTTGTAAACCTTCACATCGCGGTTGATCTTGCGCATGAAACCAGCCAGTGTCCTGCCCGGTCCGATCTCTACAAATGTATCTACGCCGTCCGCGATCATGTTCTCCACGCTCTGCTGCCATCTTACGGAAGATGCCACCTGTTTTGCGAGGAGTGCCTTTGTCTGCGCGATATCTGTCACATACTCTGCCGTCACATTCGTCACATACGGGATCGCAAGGGTCGATACCTCTACATTCTCAAGCACTCTGCCGAGCTCCTCACCTGCCTCTGTCAGCATCGGAGAGTGGAACGGCCCGCTCACATTCAGCGGAAGCACTCTCTTCGCCCCTGCCTCTTTGAGAACTTCTGACGCTTTCTCCACGCTCTCTTTCCATCCTGTGATAACGATCTGTCCCGGGCAGTTGTAGTTGGCGATGCTCACACCGTCAATATCCGCGATGGCGTTCTCGATCGCCTCGCCTGTCAGTCCCAGGACTGCCGCCATGGAGCCTTTTCCTCCCGGCACCGCATTCTGCATGAGGATCCCGCGCTTTCTCACTGTCGTGATGGCATCCTCTGTTCTCATTCCGCCTGCGGAAGCGATGGCACAGTACTCACCGAGGCTTAAGCCTGCGGTGACATCCGCCTTCAGTCCGCGCTCTCTTAATACATGCTCCATTGCCATGCATACTGTCACAAGAGCTGCCTGTGTGTACTCCGTCTGGTCCAGACGGTCATTTTCCTCAAAACACAGTTCCTTCATATCTATATCCAGCAGTTCAGATGCCTTGTCAATCACCTGTCTCGCTGTTTCACTCTGCTCATAAAAATCTTTGCCCATTCCGGCTTTCTGCGCTCCCTGTCCCGGGAACATAAATGCGATCTTACTCATAGAACCCTTTTCCTCCGATCAGGTCATCTGTCTCTTTCACCAGTTTCTGGATCAGGTCATGACATGACATTTTCTCTTTTACCATACCTGCGATCTGTCCTGCCATCACGCTTCCTGTCTTCACATCTCCCTCTACAACAGCTTTTCTCAAGCCGCCCAGAGTGAGAAGCTCCAGTTCTTCAAAGGGAACGCCTGCCTGTTCCTTCTCCAGATACTCTTTTGTCATCTGGTTTCTTAAGGCTCTGACCGGATGACCTGTGGAACGCCCTGTTACCCTTGAGTCAATATCTCTTGCCTTGATGATCATATCTTTATAATTTTCATGAACCTGAGATTCATTCGTAACCACAAAGTGAGTTCCCATCTGTACGCCCTGCGCGCCCAGCATAAATGCCGCCGCGATTCCTCTTCCGTCAGCAATTCCGCCTGCCGCGATGACCGGGACGCTCACCGCATCCACGACCTGCGGTACCAGTACCATCGTCGTGTTCTCACCAATGTGTCCGCCGGCTTCTGTTCCCTCTGCCACAAGAGCGTCTGCCCCGCATCTCTCCATGCGCTTCGCCAGCGCTACGGATGCGATAACCGGGATTACCTTTACTCCGGCTTCTTTCCACATCTTCATATATTTCTCGGGAGATCCCGCGCCTGTCGTTACGACTTTCACGCCTTCCTCCACGATCACTTCTGCCACATCGTCCGCGTATGGACTCATAAGCATGATGTTTACCCCAAACGGTTTATCAGTAAGCTTTTTCGCCTCTCTGATCTGATCACGTACCCACTCGGCCGGCGCGCTCGCAGCACCGATCAGCCCCAAGCCGCCGGCTTCGGATACGGCGGCTGCAAGATGATACTCAGCAACCCATGCCATTCCTCCCTGAATAATCGGATATTCAATTCCCAATAGTTCGGTTACTTTTGTCTTCATACTAACAACCTTTCTTTCTTAAAAAAATCTTTTCTTATTTGTGTTCTTCCAGATATTTTACAACATCACCGATCGTTGCGATCTGTTCCAGATCCTCTGACGGGATCTCCACTTCAAACTCTTCCTCAAAAGCCATTACCATCTCAAACAGATCTAGGGAATCTGCGCCCAGGTCATCCTTGAAAGATGTCTCCTCTGTCAGCTCTGCCACGTCAGCGTTTAATGATTCTGCTACGATTTCTTTGATCTTCTCTAACATGTTTTTCTTTTCCTTTCTTTCAATAAAATACTTTTCCCTCGCGGGTGTAATAATCTCCGCGGTGCGGAGAATCTATTTTGTAATCCGGCTGTGCCGGGAATTACCAGTGTTTCTTCTACCATTCAAACAGACATGCTGCCCAGGTAAGCCCTGCTCCAAAACCGGAGAGCATTACCTTCTGTCCTCTTTTAAACATTCCTTTCCGGTTCATCTCATCCAGAAGGATGGGAACCGTCGCTGCCGATGTATTCGCATACTCTTCAAGATTCATTGGGAATTTTGCAATATCCGTCTTCAGTCTTTTCGCCACCGCTTCTATAATCCGGCGGTTCGCCTGATGAAGAACAAAATAGTCGATCTCTTCCAGCGGTGTGCCTGCCTTCGCAAGGACCTCCTCTATAATCTCGGGGACTTTGCGCACTGCGAACTTAAAAACCGCCTGACCGTCCATGTGGATATAGGAGTCTTTGTCTTCCTCCTCCGGCTTCCATGCCCTGCGGTGTCTGCTCAAGGCTGTCAGTGCATCTCCCTTTTTCCCGTCAGAATGCGCCGCCATATATGCGGGCGCCCCCTCTTCTCCCCGCAGAAGGACCGCTCCGGCCCCGTCTCCGAATAGTATGCATGTGCCCCGGTCTGTCCAGTCTACCATACTGCTCATGCTGTCCGCCCCGACCACCAGGACCGTGCGGTATATTCCCGCGCTTATGTATGCCTGCGCGGTATTGAATGCCAGCACAAACCCCGTGCACGCCGCGTTCATGTCATACCCTGCCGCGTGAACCGCGCCAATCGCTTTCTGCACCTCACACGCCGCGCAGGGAAATACAGTCTCGGATGAGGATGTCGCGGCGAGAATCAGCTCGATCTCTGCCGGGTCAATCCCGCTCTGCTCTACTGCCTTCAAGGCAGCCTGCCCTGCCATATATGAAGTCGTCTCCTCTTCAATAATATGACGTCTTCCGATGCCGGTCCTCTCACGTATCCATTCATCATTCGTATCAACAATCCTGGACAGATCATCATTGTCCATTACATGCGGCGGCACGTACGCGCCGGTTCCATATATTTTCCCTACCATTTCTGTTCTCCACATCCGCCAAAATTACTTTGACTACTAAATACTTTGGCTTTCAAAGTATACCACACTCAAAGAATTTGTCAATCGTTTTTGTAATAGATTTGTAATAAACAAAAAGAAGATGCTCTGTCAGCTAAAAGGCACAGCATGGCTATGATAACCACACTGTGCCTTTCCTGCTGCTGCGAGTGCCTATGCGGCACTCCCGCTGCTTATCATTTTTTCTTACGTCTATACACGATATTTCCGATCCCTGCGATCACAACTGCCGCAGCCGCAAGTCCCGCAATGGGGAACACGATATTCTGGCTGTCGCCGGTCTTCACTGCGGAACCTTTTACTCCCGTCTGCGTACTGCCCGTACTCTGACTGCCGTTCTGTCCACCGTTTCCGCTCTGGCTGTCTCCATCCGGGTTCTGCGGATCATCTGTGTCACTGCCGCCCGGATTCTGCGGATCATCTGTATCACCGCCCGGATTCTCCGGTTCGCCGCTCTGGGTTTTCTCAAGACTGTCGTATGCCGCCTGAAGTGTTTTCACCGCCTCGTCCACCTTGGCCTGATCATCTACGGACAATGCCGCATCTGTAAGGATGCTGTTGGCCGATGCCAATGCCGCGCGGAACATAGTCACACTCTCTTCCGTGTATGCACTCAGGTCCAGGCCTTCCATCTGGCTGATCAGATCCTGAAGAACGGATTTATCCGCTTTCAGCCTGAGAGCATTCATTGCCTCAACCAGCCGGCTCCACGCCTCGTCCGTCTCAGCCTGCATCGCGTCGCCGTCCGCCATCACTGCCTCTGCCGCTTCCTTCGCAGCCAGGTACTCTGCCTGTCCGGCTTCCACATATTTGCTTAAGTCGATCAGTTCTGTCAGCTCCAGAGCCATCTCAAGGTCCGTCTTGTCCGCCGCCTTCATATTCAGCGCGTGGATGGCAAGCATCAAATCTTTTGCCGCGTCGAGCACTTCCTCTCTCGTGGCATCCTCATCTGCCATCACTGCCTCGCCTTTTTCGATGGCATCCGCAAACATCTGCTGAATGGATTCGACCAGTCCGCTGACAGTTCCATCCTCTACATAACCTTTCGCTTGGTTCAGGAAATACTCCAGTGTCTTCTTGCTCACCGGCTGCGGTTCTGGCTTATCCGAGTCTTCGACCAGTGCCCCGTACGCGTCGTTGACTGCCTTCACGACATCGTCAAGGACGAACTGCATCACTGTTTCGCCATCTTCTGCAAGATCATTCAGCGCTTTCAGATCTGCATAAGCATCTGCATAAGCCTGATAGCTGTCTTCTGTGTAGTCCTTGGAATCTACAGTGTCAAATACTTCCTTCGCAGCTGTATATGCCGCTTTCACGTCTGCCGCATCGGCAGGCAGGTTGGAAATATATGCCTGGATCTCCTTTGCCGCACCGAAGCCGCCTACGGTCTGTAACAATTCAAACTTAATTCCGGAGGTGGTCACCGGTTCGTCAAATGTGATTGAGTTCACCGCATTAGACGGATTAAACTCACCTTGTGAGATCAGTAACTGCCACTCGCCGTTCTCATCTTTTACATACAGGTTGTATTTTGACACATCTCCGTTGGAGCCGCCGCGTCCTGTGTAATCGATGGAATCGAAGGTCTCTTCCTTGCCGAAGTCGATGGCGATCCAGTGGTTTGTGCCGCTGCCGGAGCATGTATCTCCTCCCACATAATTGGTGTGCCACCATGTGTTCAGGTTGCCGTCGATAGCTGCTGATGCGTAGGAATCGCCTGTCGCCATCGTCATCTCACTGCAGGCTGACGCCGTCCATTCTGAACGGTCAAGCTCTGTGCGGCTTTCCGGTGTGATGCTGCTCTGCAGCTCTGCTGCTTCGCTGTAATCGATTGCTTCCTTCACAACCTTCAGGTCAGACAGGGTTGCGGTCAGCGCTTTGCTTCCCAAGACGACTGAAGCTGATTCAAGATCCTCATTCAGGCTCTCTGTATCATACAGTGAGGATGCGATCACTCCGTCGATGTAAATCTTAAGCATGCCGTTTGCTTCGCGGACAATGACAACTGTATGCGTCTCGCCGTCGTTGATCTTTCCGGTCGTCGCAGTCTCGAACGTTGTCGGTACATACTCATCTGTGCCGAATGTTCCGTGTGCCTTCTCGATCACTGTCGTCACTTCTTCTTTTGAATTGAAGGACTTGCTTCCGATCTTCGCCTCAAGGTATCCGTCTGCGTCGATCTTTACTGTGAAAGCGTCGCCCTGTTTCAGGATCACCGCGTCAGATGATTCTGTCTTGATGGAGAATGCCGCTGAGAATACTCCGGTACCCTCCACTCCGTCTTCTGAAAGTGTAACGGTCTCGCCGTCCAGTTTATAGACGGATTTTCCTGTCGTTCCGTCGATTCCCGTGCTTTCTACACCGGAAAGGTCGGCAACCACGTTGTTATCATAAGCCGTAAAGCTGATATCTCCGTCTTTGTATTCATTTCCGTATGTATCTGTCAGCCCGTCAACGCCGACTGTAACCTTGCCGCCTGCCAGGCTTTCTTCGGACGTAAGCTCTACTGTCCTGTAATCATCCATCAGCACCGCGCTTGCAGCCGCCTCTCCGTTGATGGTAAATGCAGCGTCGCTGTTCACGCGCTCTGAGAATTTCACCTGTACGGTGTTGTTGTCTTTCATCTCCGCTGATACGACTGCCGGAGCGGTATCTTCCTGTCCGTTGAACTGGAAGATCTTCGTCTCATGCGGTGCCAGCGTAACTGTAAGTTCATCCCCATAAGAAAGTGTTGTATCCAGCACGCCGTTTACATAAGGCTCTACCTGGATCCCCACTGCGTCTTTCAGTGTCGGTACTGCGCCTGCCGTATCGTCCACTGTCAGGGTGTAGGTCTGCTCGGAATCCAGCGGGTTTGTAAAGGAGATGATCCCCTGCTCGCCGTTCCAGCTTGAATATCCGTATACGCCTGCCCTCGGCTGGTTGCCGAACAGCTTCGCGTTCTTTAAGATCTCGTGGTTCTCTTCTGCCCACTCGAGCGCGTCTGCTGTTACTTTCCACTTCGCGTCATCCATGATCGACGGTGAATAGTACAGCTCCCAGAAAGCGGTGCCGCGCACTGCGTTTGCGAACAGGAACTCGCGGAATACTTCTGTTGTAGCCGAGCTTCCGTCTGACACGCCATAGATCGGATCGTGGTTGTAGATGTTCTTCAGCGGGAACTGGATCTGGTTCTGCTTGTACAGCTGGTAGTATACCTGGTCACGGTAGTAGATCTTCTGCTCGTGGCGCTCTCCTGTGCCAAGCTGTCCTGTATCGCCGGAATCCTGTACCCATACGGTGTTCACCCACTGCAGCAGCCACGGGCTTAAGTTCACATAGCATGTCGCATTGATGAAGATATCCGGGTTGTTCTCGCGTACTGCCTCAAACAGGTCGATCCATGCCTCCCACAGATCGCTTGTGAAGTACATGTTGTTGTCTCCGCCTGTCATGTGGTCATGATCCTCGGCGTTACACGGTCTGGATGCGAATCCGTCCCATTTCCAGTACTCTACATTGAAACGATCCTGATAGTCGATCGCCATGGTCTGGAAATTCTTGATATATTTTCTTGATCCTGTGCAGACTACATTGCCGAGCGCGGAATTGTGCTGCTGGTATCCTGTGCCTGCTGCCTCGATGTAACCGGAGAATCCGCCGAAATAGTTATATCCTCCCTGCGGTCCTACCCACACACCGAAGGTTGCATCAAACTTGTCCGCCAGAGCGGTGGATGTATACAGCTCGTTGGGGAACTTGTTGTTGAACTCCCAGAAACCGGTCTGGTTCGGTGTTCCGCTTCCCGCGTCTTTGTTCGGGCTTACATACGTCGTATCCCCGATCACGGAATAATAGTTGTTCCATCCGTCGTCCACTACATAAGAGTCAAGCGGCTCCACGCCGTTCTGCGCCAGTCCTGCCTCTGCTCCGTTAAAGGAAGCAGCGATACTCTCGTCGGTGATGGACATCATATTGTCATACCATGAGTTGTACTGCTTGCGGAACTCTGTCGGTGTCGCGATATCCTCGATATAGCTGAAGAAATCCGTCTGGACAACTTCTGTATCGGTTCCCTGTGCAGCGCCGATCACGTTCTGCCATGACACGAATTTGCCGTCTGTGGTAAGCTGTCCGTCTTCTTTGAGCTTTGCAAAGTTCTTGCCGGAATAGTAGCGTACCTGTGTGGCGTTGTCGTTGATGATGGTGTCCGCTGCCGGGAATTCAGATCCCATGAACAAACCATTTACATAGATCGGCTGTCCGAGCATCAGCTCATGCTGCCCGATCCACATCGAAGAAATCTTCGAGTCATCGGGATGGCACCACACACCCTGCGCGTCACTGGGAAGCACAAAGCGGTCTGTGTCGATATAATCAATCTTTGCTTTCTCTTTATCATCCACGCTGATCTCCAGGAAAGATCTCATATAGTGGTCATCGTCATTCATGACTACAACCTGATCGATATCATATGTAACACCATTCAGCTCAAACGGCTCATAGGAGATTGTCAGCTTTACGCCGTCCTCTGTATTCTCTTTCTGCGCTTTCTCGAATGTCAGACTGCTTGAATAGATGGCGTCCTCATTCACCGGTGTAATCTGGGTATTCCAGTCCGGCCCGTAATACGGATCACTGTAAAGATTCAGCTCCGCGCTTGTGAATTCTGCAGTAGAGCCCATTGAGCAGGACTTCTGCACTAACCTCACATAACGGGTCGTATAGGTCTGATAGAAGTTCGCGTAGACACGGTCGCCCACATTATACAGGCTGCCTTCCTGGTGCAGGTTATAAGCCTCTGCCGTAAAGTTGCCCGCGCCTGCCAGCTTCCATGTACTGCCGTTATCGCTGACGTACAGTTCGAACTCTCCCATGGTTCCGTTGATTCCATAATTTTTGTCAGAATATCCGGGACGTTTGTCAATGGAGATCGAGCTTACTGTCTGCTCTGAACCAAGGTCGATATCCACTGTGAACGGATTGCCCGACTTCGTGTACTCATCCGGGTTCGTATTCAGGTTCCCGTCAGTCAGACGTGCCGTATGCTCATCTGAGAAAACCTGTCCGCTGCTGTTTTTGATCGTCACATCCCAGCCTTCGCGCTCCAGTACCTGCTCCGGCGCCTTCACGACCTGCGTCTTCTCAACCGGCTTATCATAAAAATCAACTTCCGCGCTTGTAAACTCCTGTGCCGTGCCAAGCGCAACGCTGGTCTGAACAACTCGGACATACTGTGTCGTTACCGCGGAATCAAAATTTACATAGACCATATCGCCTACATTATAGAGGTCGCCCTCTTTATGCAGGTTATAATCATCCTGTGTGAACTCGCCTTCCGTAAGCTTTGTGTACTCCGTACCGTCGGCACTTGTCCAGATCTCATAGCCTCCCATTGTGCCGTTGATTCCATAAG
Source organism: uncultured Lachnospiraceae bacterium (assembly GCA_959022495.1). Lineage (GTDB taxonomy): Bacteria > Bacillota > Clostridia > Lachnospirales > Lachnospiraceae > Mediterraneibacter. Next base: position 13,035 of record CAUEYX010000057.1, read on the forward strand.
ATGAACTGCTAAATCCCGGACGCTTATTTACAGACATGCCCGCGATGGTCTGCTCACTGCCAAAATTAATGTCCAGAGTGATCGGATGCCCGCTGATCTGATAATAATCAATATATGTATCTGTATTCCCATCAAACAGCAGTGCTACCTGTGCTGCCGGATATTCTGTATTATCCTTATTTTTCAGTGTTGCTGTCCATCCTTCGGTAGACAACGGTTCTGTATACTCGTAGATCGGATCGTTCACAATCGGATCTTCCGTCTCAACACTCCCTTCAGAAATCGTGTTGATTACGAAGTCCTCCGATCCGGTTCCCGGCACAGTTTCCATGTCAATCCGCTTATTATCAATGGAACTGGTCAGAATGCGGCCATCTTCGATTGAATAATTTCTCTGAAGATAGTCATTCCCGATAGAGATACTGTCGTCAGCTATACTGATTTCCGCGCTTCCACCTGCCGCGTAAACCGGAACTGTTCCCAGCGCGCCGGTAATGAGAAGCGAAGCTGACAGCACCCCATTAAGAATCTTTTTTGTTTTCATCGTTACCTCCTAACTTTTTCATTTCCCTTTCCTGCTTCGAGTCTTTACGTTCGCTTAATTTTCCTTTTTCCTCCTTTCCCGCCTCTGTCCAAACTGATTTGCCGATTTATGATAAAATTCACAAAAAAAGAATCTTATCTCCTTGGAGAATCATACATTCAAGTTCAAAAATTGTGCATTATGTACAATATCATCCCAACCTCCTCATAACTTCCAGTGCAATTATGTTACATTTTACCACTTTTCTGCACTTTTCACCACATAGTTCACACAAAACCTTTAAATTGTACAAACATTTCAATTTCTATAAAATTTCCAGGCAGTTAAAATATTCCTTCGCAAATCTGTACATAAAAAAGACGCCCGCCTTATATCTATAAGGTGCGAAGCGTCTCACAACAATGCCGCAGGCCGGGATCGAACCGGCACGGGTATCACTACCCACGGGATTTTAAATCCCGGGCGTCTGCCAATTCCGCCACTGCGGCAGCTCTAAAATTGTTTTCTCTTATTTCTAAGAGAAACGACCCAGAAGAGACTCGAACTCTCGACCTCCGCCGTGACAGGGCGGCGCTC
>CAUEYX010000058.1 GCA_959022495.1 uncultured Lachnospiraceae bacterium
TCAGGACGGACATATGAGCGTGGCGGAATACATAGCTGACAAGTATGACATAAGGGGTGGTGCGGATGGACAACGAAAAGAAGCGGACTGAGAATGACAGAAAAAAGGAATACCTGAAAAGTTACCGGAAACACGTCCGAAGGATCTACCGGATTGATGCTGAAATCGCAGAACTGCGGGAAATGAAGCTGCATCCGTCTATGCGGCCGGATGATGGGATGCCGCATGGAAATGGAGGACAGGGCGATCTTTCTGCATATGCAGCAGAGCTGGACGATATGATCCGGGAGCTTCAGCAGGAGAGATATATGAGGATTAAGACCTATCAGGCAATCGCGCGGCGGATCAAGCGGATGAAAAGCCAGAATGAGTCGGACGTTCTGTTCTACCGGTACATAAAAGGACTTGACTGGTGGGAGATTGCGGAGAAGACGGGTTATTCTGAGAGATGGATTTATAAATTGCATGGAAAGGCTTTGGTGCACTTTGAACTTCCAAAAGAGTTCATTGTAGTTCAGTAAGATCTGTGATATTATGGTATCATCGAAAAGAAAAAAACAGAGGAGCACCTTACCAGATGGCAGGGTGCTTTTCTTATGCCAGAACATGGAGATGAAGGTCATGTCGAGATACCGTCCGGATAAGGATGGCACTCATCGCGGTGCATTTGAAAAAAACAAGAAAAAAATCTATGCGACACAGACGGTGTGCGGTATATGCGGAAAGCCAGTTGACTTTAACTTGAAATATCCGCATCCTTTATCGCCATGCATTGATCATATCATACCGATTGCAAAGGGCGGACATCCAAGCGATATTGATAATATGCAGTTAGCCCACTGGACCTGCAATAGACAGAAGAGCGACCATCTGGTGGACAGACGAGAACAGAAAGAAGAAGTGATCAGTAACCGTGTGCTGCCACATAGTTGTGATTGGCTGCATTTTAAACCCAAAGCATGAATGGGGGGCATACCTCCCCAGATACGGGGGCGAATGACCTTCACACCGTCACTGCGAAAAAAAACACACGCTAAAAGGAGATAGCGAAAATGAGTGGATATAGAGGCATCGTATATTTGAGAGATAAGCTGAATTTAAAGCGGACGAGAGTCTTGAAAAGATATGAATTTTATGAAATGAAAAATCTGGCAAGAGATTTTAATATATCGACACCGCCAGATCTAATCGGGTTAAAATATGCTCTTGGCTGGTGTGGAAAAGCAGTTGACTCTCTTGCGGATCGGCTGGTGTTCCGAGAGTTTGCAAACGATAACTTTGATATTAATACTATTTTTGCGATGAACAACCCGGATGTACTGTTTGACAGCGCGATGACGTCCGCTTTGATCTCGTCATGCTGCTTTATCTATATTTCTCTTGGCGACGATGATTTTCCCAGGCTGCAGGTGATAGACGGAGGAAATGCAACGGGCGTGATCAATCCGATTACAGGTCTGTTAAAAGAAGGATATGCAGTGCTTGATCGGGATGATTACGGCAACCCAACACTTGAGGCTTATTTCACTGCGGGAAATACAGAATACTATCGAAAAGGTGAAAATAGACCGAAAAGGATTCCGAATATTTCTCCGGCTCCGCTGCTCGTACCGATTATCCACAGACCAGACGCAAAACGAGTATTCGGTCACTCAAGGATAAGCAGAGCATGCATGTCAATCGTATCATCAGCGATCAGGACGATGAAGAGGTCAGAAATCGCAGCGGAGTTTTTTTCTTTTCCGCAGAAATATGTGACAGGTTTGTCGAATGATGCTGAGACAATGGACAAGTGGAAGGCAACGATGTCGAGCCTGATCACATTTACGAAAGACGAAGAAGGAGACAGCCCTTCACTGGGGCAGTTTCAGCAACAGTCAATGACACCGCACACAGAACAACTGAAAATGTTCGCAGCGTTATTTGCCGGAGAAACCGGTCTGACATTAGATGATCTTGGATTTGCCACAGAAAACCCTTCAAGTGCAGAAGCGATAAAGGCGAGTCACGAAAACTTACGTTTGGCGGCAAGAAAAGCACAGAGAACATTTGGCAGCGGACTTCTGAACGTAGGCTATCTTGCGGCGTGTCTCAGGGATGATTATCCATATTTGAGAAATCAGGTTTATCTGACAAAACCTGTATGGGAGCCGATATTTGAGCCAGACGCAGCGATGCTGTCCTCGATTGGTGATGGGGCGATCAAGATCAACCAGGCAGTACCGGGATATTTTAACAAAGATAATCTCAGAAATCTTACGGGAATCGAAGCAAGCTCTATGCAGTATAGCACGATAGTAGCAGGGGGAGAGGATGGAGAATAAAGATATTGTACCGGAACTGCTTGAAAAGATAAAAGAGAAGTATAAAAATGATATTGCATCAAGCGAATTGCTGAGGGAGATATATGATCTAATTGCAAATAAGAATATATCATACGAGGATGCACAGCATGCAGCACAGGAGATAGGCGGGATCCTTACGGATGCTTATGATGACACGTTTGTGCAAGGTGTGCTCCCGGACGGGAAAATGTATTACAATATCGCAGAGAGAACAGTCGGGACAACAATGCGGCAGGCATACAATGATATAGCGGATATAGCGGAACATACACAGAATGTGCTGAATGAGAATGCAGGTCTTGGTCTTAAGGCGATCCGCCCGGGGCTGAATCAGGATAGGATTGATGGAATTATAAACCGATTATCGACTGCAGAAAAATTTACAGATGTGGCATGGGTCCTTCAAGCACCGATCCAGACGTTTTGCCAGAGCGTGATTGATGATTCGGTGAAAGCGAACGTAGGATTCCAGGGGGAATCTGGACTGCGTCCGAAAATCATTCGGAAGACAGCGGGTAAGTGCTGCGAATGGTGCAGCAGATTAGCAGGGACATATCTGTATCCAGATGTTCCGAAGGATGTGTACAGGAGACATGAAAATTGCCGATGTTCTGTAACCTACGATCCGGGAAGCGGACGAAGGGAGAACGTACATACAAAGCAATGGACAACGTCAACTGACACTGCTACAATGGAAGCAAGAAGAATAATAGGGTTGCGGGTGAACCGGGTGACGGTTACAGGAGTGAGCCAGCATACGGTTGAGCGTATGGCAGAACGAGATGTAACAGTTGAATCTCTGAAGGATGCCATTCTTCACCCTCTTCAAATAAAGCCAGTAAAATATGATGAGCTCGGAAGACCATCTTTTGAGGTAATCGGAGAAAAGGCAACAATCGCAATTAACCCAGAGACAGGAAATATTGTGACAACGCATAAAACACATAGTAAGACTGCGAAGAAGTTGAAAAGGAGGCAGTTTAGTGATGAAAATAAAACTTGATAACATTGATATGGGTCTCCTGAATAGTGCCGGAATTAAGTTTGAGCCAGAAAAAGAGTACAGTGACGATGAGGCACTTGATTTATTGGATAAAGTTTATGATAGAGAAGTATTCTTTGTACAGGACGGTAACAGTCAAAAAGCAGCCGCGTATGCCAATCTGGCAGATAAAATACAGGAGCAAATCCCTGATTGATGAAATTAGGTGATGGCTATGTCTGAGTCGAGAAAAGGGCGCCAGACCCCAACGCAATCTGTCGTTCTGCCTTATACTTCTACGTATGGATCTGACGCGATAGAGTTGTATAACTCAACTGGAAAGATTGCGCAGGAATGGCAAGAGCTTCTCTTGTCGGATATCCTGGCATATAATGACGATGGTCTGTGGGTACATACAAAATTTGGATACTCCGTACCGCGGCGTAACGGAAAGAATGAGATTGTTGCAATCCGGGAAATGTACGGTCTAAAAAACGGAGAAAGGATACTCCATACGGCTCATAGAACTACAACAACACACAGCGCATGGGAGCGGTTGCTTGATCTGCTTGGTAAAGCGGGGATTGCAGTCGCTTCTTCATACAGGGCGTTTGGAAAAGAACATATTGAAGTTGAAGGAGGCGGAAAAATTGAATTCAGGACGCGAACCTCCAAAGGGGGATTAGGAGAAGGATTTGACCTTCTGATTATTGACGAAGCGCAGGAGTATCAAGATGATCAGGAGAGCGCACTGAAATATGTCGTGACAGACAGTAAGAATCCGCAGACAATTTTCTGTGGGACGCCGCCAACACCGGTCAGCTCTGGAACCGTATTTACAAAGTTCCGAAAGGCAACATTGGAAGGCTCGACAGTCAATGCCGGATGGGCAGAGTGGTCCGTTGATGCGCAGTCCGATCCGCGGGATGTGGATTTATGGTATGAGGCAAACCCGTCGCTCGGAACCATTTTTACAGAACGGTCAGTGACAGATGAAATTGGCAGCGATCCTGTCGATTTTAATATACAGCGCCTGGGGTTATGGATCCGGTATAATCAGAAATCTGCGATTAGCAAAGCAGAGTGGAATGAGCTTAAGGTCAATGCACTGCCAGAACTTACAGGAAAATTGTTTGTCGGAGTTAAATACGGGCATGATGGGACAAATGTGGCTCTATCTGTCGCAGTCAGGACTAAAGGCGGGCGCATTTTCGTTGAGACGATCGACTGCCGGGAAGTAAGAGCCGGAACAGAATGGATCATGAACTATTTGCGGGCGTGGAATACGGATAAGGTTGTCATAGACGGGGCGAACGGACAGAAGATACTTTCAGATGAAATGAAAGATGCAGGTTTGAAAAAACCGATTCTTCCAACTGTGAAGGAAGTAATCTCTGCGAATGCCAGGTTTGAACAAGGGCTATATCAAAAAAATATACAGCATACAGGACAGCCATCGCTTGTAAATGCAGTGGGAAATTGTGAAAAGCGCGCAATTGGGTCTAATGGCGGATTTGGATACCGCTCGATCAAAGAAGGCGTAGAAATCGCTATTCTGGACAGCGTGATCTTGGCATACTGGATATGCGCGGAGACAAAACAGGAGAGAAAGAAACAGAAAATCAGTTATTAAGGAGACACCCGAGAGGGTGTTTTTTTAATATAAAAATACCGATACCACCGGGAAAGTGGGAGAAAGGAGCAGATCAATGAGTGAATTTAAACCGATCGAAACACAGGAGCAGCTAGATGCAATCATTTCTGACCGCATTAAAAGAGCACAGGAAACTACAAGGAAAGAGTTTGAAGGATTCCTGTCGCCGGAGGATGCGGAGAAGAAATATGCCGGGTATTTATCACCGGAAGACGAGAAAAAGAAGTATTCGGGATATCTTTCCCCGGAAGAAGCTGCGAAAAAGGATGCAATGATCAAGAGTTACGAGACCAACTTGGTTAAAATGCGGATTGCTCATGAGAATAACATCCCTTATGAACTTGCGGGCAGGCTTTCAGGTGAATCCGAAGAAGAGATCAGGAAAGACGCAGAGTCCTTGTCAAAGCTGCTGAGGCATCAGGACGGTGCCCCATTGGCATCAACGGAACCTGAAGGAGCAGACAGTAAAAGGGCAGCGGTGAAAAAAATGCTGTCAGATTTAAAGGAGGATTAAAAGTATGGCAACAACCAAAGGCAGTTTATTTGATCCGACATTGGTAACGGATCTTGTTACAAAAGTAAGAGGCAAGTCTTCTATCGCGGCGCTGTGCGCCCAGACTCCGATCCCGTTTAATGGACTGAAAGAGTTTACGTTTTCTATGGATAAAGAGATCGATATCGTAGCAGAGGAAGGGAAGAAAGCAGAAGGTGGGATCAGCGTCGCACCGATTACGATCGTTCCGATCAAATTTGAGTACGGTGCAAGAGTGTCTGATGAATTTCTGTATGCGACAGAAGAGACCCAGATCGATATCCTGACGTCATTTAACGACGGATTTGCAAAAAAGGTCGCGAAAGGACTGGATCTTGCTGCGTTTCATGGAATCAATCCGAGGACAAATGCTGCGTCTACCGTGATCGGTGCGAATCATTTTGACTCGAAAGTAACGCAGACGGCTACCTATGCAAGTGCAACACCGGACGACAACCTTGAGGCGGCTATCGCTCTTGTAGATGGATCTGATATGGATGTGACAGGTATGGCTCTGTCAAAGACATTCGGAGCTGCGATGGCAAAAGTGAAAGCGAATGGTGTGAAACTGTACCCGGAATTTGCGTTTGGCGCGTCTCCGAAGACCTTGAACGGGATTGCGGTCGATGTCAATAAAACTGTTTCCGGCGGGACAACAAAGGATCATGCCATTATCGGAGATTTTCAGAACGGATTTAAGTGGGGATATTCAAAACAGATCCCGATGGAGATCATCAAGTATGGAGACCCTGACAATTCAGGAAAAGACCTGAAAGGATACAATCAGGTGTATATCCGTGCGGAGATATACCTCGGCTGGGGTATTCTGCTTCCGGAGGCGTTTGCAATTATCAAGGAAGCAGCTGGCTAATGACGGGGGGGTACTTTGTGTGAAATACAGAAATAAGAGAACCGGCGCGGTTATCGACGTTGAATCACAAATATCTGGCAAAGACTGGGAGAAGGTAGAGGAGGCGAAACAGGCTTCCTCTACCAGTCGGAGCTCTAGAAAAACAAGAGGGAAGCAGGATGGATAATTATGCAACAATTGACGATATTCAGGAACTTTGGAGAACGCTGAGCCTTGATGAGATTCCCCGGGCAGAAAATCTGCTCGGAGTTGTGTCTGGATCATTGCGATATGAGGCTGAAAAAATCGGGAAAAATCTTGATCAAATGATATCCGAGGATGAAAATTTGAAGGTTGTAGCAAAATCTGTGACGGTGGATGTCGTAGCCAGGACGCTTATGACATCTACGGATGCAGAACCCATGACACAGCGCTCAGAGTCCGCGCTGGGCTATTCTGTTTCGGGCACATTTCTGGTTCCAGGCGGCGGCCTGTTTATTAAAAAGTCAGAGCTGGCACGTTTGGGGCTGCGCCGGCAGAGATATGGGGTGATCGAATTATATGGCCATGATCAAAGGAATAACGGTAACTCTCTATGAAAGAGAGAAAACAGGGGAAGATCCATTTGGGAAGCCAGTCTACAAAGAGTATCCCGTTGAGGTAGAAAATATCCTGGTAGCGCCAACTTCTGCAACAGAAGTGCTGGACACATTGAACCTGACTGGGAAAAAGGCTGTGTATAACATAGCCATTCCGAAAGGTGATGAGCATACTTGGAAGGATAACAGGGTTGATTTCCTTGGAGCGTCATGGCGTGTGATCGGTCTGCCTCAGAGAGGAATCGATGAAAACATACCGCTTGACTGGAATGATAAATGGATGGTGGAACGCTATGAGTAAAGTCAGAGTTGTACTAAATCGGGAAGGCGTGAGGCAGCTTATGAGGTCTCCGGAAATGCAGGCTATCATTGAGAGCCATGCAAACACTATCGCGGTAAAAAGCGGCGGAGAAGTAGAATCGTATGTGGCGCAGACAAGAGCAGTTGCCGTGGTTCGTGGTGACGATGGAAATAACAGCGCCCTTAAGGCGATGGGAGGATCGTGATGATAGAGCAAACAATACGCGAATATTTGTCAGGCAACCTATCGGTACCGGTAAGGCTGGAAGAAGAACCTGACTTACCATCCGAATATGTACTCATAGAGAAGACTGGCAGCGGGATGACGAATTATATCAAACGTGCAACGGTTGCGATACAGTCATATGGTGAAACAATGTATAAAGCAGCTGAACTGAATGAAAAAGTAAAAGATGTAATGGCGTCTATCACAGAACTGGACACGGTCAGCAAATGCCAGTTAAACACAGATTACAATTATACGGATACTGCGAGAAAGAAATATCGTTATCAGGCGGTATTTGATCTCGTATATTTTTGAGTTAAAGGAGAAGAAATATGTCAGATGCGAAGAATGTAAGCACGGGTAAACCGAAAGTTGGAGGGGCGATATTTAGGGCACCTCTTGGGACTGAGCTCCCGAAGGACGCAGAGTCGGAACTTGATGCGGCTTTTAAGGCACTTGGATATTGCAGCGAAGATGGGCTTGTCAATTCGAACAGCCCGGAAAGCGATAATGTAAAGGCCTGGGGTGGGGATACTGTCCTGACTATGCAGACAAGCAAAGAAGATACTTTCCAATATACGCTGATTGAGGCGTTGAATGTGGAAGTCCTTAAGTCCGTATATGGTGATGATAATGTCAGTGGGACGTTGGAAACAGGCATCACGGTGAAGGCAAATAATAACGAGATGGAGGAATCTGCGTGGGTTGTTGATATGATCTTAAAAGGCGGCGTACTGAAAAGAATCGTTGTGCCATCCGCAAAGGTAACAAAGGTCGGGGACATCACATATGCAGACGAGGACGCAATCGGATACGAGACGACTATCACCGCAACGCCTGACACTGAGGGGAATACCCATTATGAGTATATCAAGAAAAAAATCAGTACAGACATTATCAGCGCAGAACAGTGAGGTGAAATCATGATCGAGGGAACAACAAAATCTGGATTTAAATTTAAGGTAAAAGAAAATGCTCTGGATGATATGCGCCTGCTGGATGCTGTTGCGGAAGTCGCAGACGGCTCGAACCCGTTGGCGCTTTCTTTTGTCGTGAAACAGATCTTGGGAGAATCCCGGGATACGCTGTACAAGCATGTTGCAGAATCGGACGGGCGCGTCCCGGTTGAAAAGATCAACTCTGAAATCACAGAAATTATCAATGCGTACGGAAAAGCGGGAAAAAACTCCTGATCCTGGCCGGGATGATAACTACGGATGAGGATGCACTGATCTGCGATTTCGCAGAGACTTATGGGGTGTTTGATTATAGGCGGCTTCCAGCGAGAACAGCAGCGACTCTGGCAGCAGGGCTTCGGGATAATTCGAGGATAAAGATGAAGATGGCAGGATTGAATACGCCCCCGGAGAGGATTTTAGAGGCGAGCATTGCGGATCGGCTGGGGCTGCTTGTATGGATGCAGACAAAAGATGGACGAAAAGGCAAGAAGAAACCGAAGTCTATCCTGGAAGCTCTGCTAAATTCCAGCACAGAAAAAGAAGATATTGCAGTGTATGATTCCGGCCAGGCATTTACAGATGAATGGAACAGACTTACGGGAAGGGAGGTGTGACGAATGGCAACAGAGCTTGCAAAAGCATATGTGCAAATTGTCCCGTCTGCGAAAGGAATACAGGGAAGTATTTCTAATGCAATCGGTGGTGAGGCTGATTCAGCGGGGCAATCGGCGGGCGGGAAGATTGTCGGCGCGATCAAGGGAGCAATCGCTACTGCGGCAATAGGAAAGGCGCTTGGAGCGGCATTGACCGAGGGAGCGGCTCTCGAGCAGAGCCTTGGCGGTATCGAGACACTATTCAAAGACAGTGCCGACAAGGTCAAGCAGAATGCTGCGGAAGCATACCGCACAGCCGGAATGAGTGCAAACCAGTATATGGAACTGACAACCAGCTTTGCGGCGAGCCTGCTGAACAGCCTCGGAGGAGATACTCAAAAGGCTGCTGAAATATCAGATATGGCTATGACCGACATGTCAGACAATGCAAATAAAATGGGTACTGATATGGAACGGATAACAGACGCATATCAGGGGTTTGCAAAGCAAAATTACGATATGCTTGACAACTTAAAGTTGGGATATGGCGGAACGAAGACTGAGATGGAGCGGCTTCTTGCTGATGCCGAGAAGATTACAGGTGTGAAGTACGACATCAACAATCTTTCGGATGTATATTCCGCGATTCATGTGATCCAGGGAGAACTTGGAATCACTGGTACAACGGCAAAAGAAGCTGCGAGCACTCTGTCCGGATCTTTTGCATCGATGCAGGCCGCTTTTAAGAACGTCCTCGGTCAATTGACTCTCGGGCAGGATATAGGACCGGCGCTGAGCGCATTGGCTGAAACGGTGACAACGTTTTTAGTAGGCAACCTACTGCCCGCAGTATGGAATATATTGTCCGCCCTTCCCGGAGCTTTGCTGACGTTTGTACAATCTCTCGGTTCGGAGCTTATCGAGGCGGTGTCCGGGATTTTTGCTCAGTTGGGGACGAATTCCGGTCCTCAACTGCTCACGATGGCGTACAACATGTTGACGCAGCTGGGCACCGCAATCATGACAAATGCTCCGCTGCTTTTTCAGTCGGCGAACACTATGATTGATCAGCTCAAGCTCGGGATTCAAACTCAACTTCCGGTATTGTTGCAGCAAGGTGTGGATATGCTGACTAATATCGTGAATGGGATATTGTCAGGGCTTCCGACACTGATAACAGGCGCTATGTCCGTTATCACGAATTTTTGTGCGACAATCCTTTCAGCCTTACCTACAATTTTGGAAAATGGCAAAGAGCTTATATTGAATCTCGTAAATGGGATTATAAACAATTTACCCAGTATTATATCTTCGGCAGCCGAGGCTGTTCTGAATTTTGTATCAACGATTGGCCAGAATTTGCCGAGTGTTCTGCAGAGTGGCATCACGATTCTTGGGGAACTGGCAGCAGGGCTCATTAATGCTATTCCGGATCTGGTCGCAAAAATCCCGGAGATCGTAACTAGTATTATCGATAAATTTATGGAGACGGATTGGTTATCAATCGGCGGGGATATCATTGCCGGGATTGCGGACGGTCTGACAAATGCAGGAGAAGATCTCTGGGATGCTGTAAAAGACGTGCTTGGAAGCTTCAAGGATAAAGTGCTGGGATTCTTTGGGATTAAATCTCCCTCCAAATGGGGCATGTATGTCGGAGACATGATCACTGCCGGTTTTGCAAATGGAGTAATAGACAACGGGAATCGGATTGCAACAGCTGTGGATGAAATGACAGCAACTGCCGCCGGGCCGCTTAATTCGGATATGACGTATTTGATGAGCGGGAGGAATATGACGATAAGCACAGGTGATGAGTATTCTGTCAAAAACCGGCTCGATGCTATACTGGATGCAATTGAAAGATCTGCTGACAGGGAACAGGTTATTATTCTCCGTGTCGGCAACAGGGATGCGGCAAGGTGGATACGGGAGAACGGAGGGGTGTTTGCTTGATAGAGATTAAGTATATGTGTTCCAATGGAAAAGAATACAGCCTTGTTGGAGATCGCATGAGAGCTACAAGCGGAAGTTTTCACACATATAAATGGAAGCTGAATACGACTGCAAAAGAGATAGGAGATAACGTGCATGGATTCTCAAAAGATTCGATCACATACTCGGTCACTTTGACAGTGCGAGGAAAACTTGAGGAACGTCATCGAATCCTTGATGAGCTTATCAATGCGTTTGAACAAGATATCTCTAATATGACTCCTGGCAGAATATATTTCGGAACGTATTATATTGAGTGTTACATCCAAAAAGCCGAAAACTCAGTATCAAACACTTGGAATAACTGGTCAGATTGTAAAGTTGATATATATTGTCCATATCCGTTCTGGATACAAGATATAATAAAAAGTTTTTATCCAGATTCGGCAGGAAAAAGTGAAGAATATGGATTTTTAGGTTATCCGTATGGGTATGATTATGATTATTCCAGACCGGCATCTGGATCACAGCATTGGTATATAGATCATTACAAACCAAGTAACTTTAAAATGATTATCTATGGTCCCTGTACAAATCCGCGGATTACGATCAATGATCATGTATATCAGGTCTACGAGACACTATCTGTTAACGAATATATCAAAGTAGACAGCCTCAACAATACCGTAATGAAATATCTTTCAAATGGGACTATACAAAATATTTTCTATAAAAAAGGAAATAGCGATTCTATTTTTACCCCGATTCCGCAAGGAGATCTGCTAGTAAGCTGGAATGGTGAATTTGGCTTCGACATCACAGTATACAAGGAAAGGAGTGTCCCTGAATATGAGGTTGATATGGACAGATAAACTCAGGAGACCGATGGGATATGTGTCAAATGCAAATATAGATTTTGAAGTAGGGGAAGACAAAGACAGCCTGAATGATTTTGAAGTAGAATTTAAACGCTATGACTGGACAGGGGAGATCGGGAAAAGCTGCATAATGTATGTGCAGGGAACAGAGTTTGGCGGTATTGTCAAAGAAATTTATACCGATACAAGTGCGAATGCAATTACCGCGAAAGGGTACACATGGCGCGGGATGATGACGAAAAAAATCATATCTCCGCAGGCAGGACAAGATTATGCTTATGCGAACGGAGAGATTAACAGTATCATTAAGAGTTTTGTTGAAAAAGAATTTCCTGGAATGTTTTACGGAGTCTCTAAAGATACTGGTATGACCGTGAACAATTTTCAATTTGAAAGATACTGCACGCTACACGACGGGATGGTAAAGATGTTGAAGTCTGTCGGGCATCGACTCGACATAAGGTTCATTGAAGGATCGGCAAGTGAAATCGGATATGTGCAGGTTCAGGCGGTGCCAATTGTAGATTATTCGAAAGAATACGAGCTGTCTAATGATAACCATATGAACTTCACTGTGACAGATAATCAACGTGGGACAAACCATTTGATCTGCCTGGGAAAAGGAGACTTGAAGGATCGTCTTGTGATCCATTTGTATACTGATGAAAATAACAATATTGTGCGTACACAGCATTTTAAAGGTGCTGAAGAAATCGCGGAAGTATATGATAGCCGCGGATCTGAAGAATCCGATCTGATTAAAAATGGAACAGAGAAGCTGGAAAAATCAAAGAATCATAAAGAATATACAATGACAATGGAGAAACTTGATCTTGAGGTTGATGTCGGCGACATTGTAGGCGGCCGGGACTATTTAACAGGTGAAAGTATGCGAAAACCAATTGGAAGAAAAATATGGACCGTGGCAGAAGGTAAAGAAAAGTTGGAATATAAATTGGAAGGAGAGTCATAATGCAGATCATAACAGGATTTACTGGGACTAATCACATCACTGCTGAAATGGACAGAGACGTGAATATAGGTATTCTTGGACCTAAATCATATGTGCTGTCTGTCGGGAAAAAGATGGAGGCCGAGGTTGCAAGCAATAATGAAATAAAAATAAACGATGGGGTTATTTCGCATCAGGGATGTGCAGGGGTTATCAAGAAAAATACATATGATTCTGTCACTATAATGAACGGCTCGCAGGGAATGAAAAGGGTTGATCTTATTGTTCTGAGGTATGAGAGAAATCAGGATACAGGAGTAGAATCGCTTGATCTGGAAGTGGTACAGGGAACGCCGGCAGAGTCGGATCCGGCAATTCCAGAATATACAGAGGGGGATATACAGGCTGGTGATTTAGTGGCGGATATGCCATTGTATAAGGTTGAACTGGATGGAATCAATATCGTCGCTGTCGAACCGCTGTTTCAGATATTGATGGACATGTCTACGCTAAATACTGATTTAGCAGAAACAATCTATGACCGCTCCGCTCTTCCGATCGCGGATTTTTACGATGCAACCGATTTTGACCTCCGCAAACGGGGAAATGTAGTGTTTTTCAATGTGTCGATCTCTATGCAGTCAGGTACACAGTTTGACCCCAATACCCCGTATTCCATCGGGCCATCCGCAATGCTTGCGGAACTGCGGCCATCAAAAGTGTATTTTTTAACCGGGTTTGGATGTGATTCGAATTGGGGGAATCCGATTGCGATATCAGTGTATGCAGACACAAACGGCTATGTACGGTACTCCGCGCCGTCCCGTAAAACGTATTTTAAGATCTCGGGGCACTGGATTGCAGGATAAAGGAAGGTGATAAAAGTGATACTTAGATTTAACGACGCAACGGAAATCTCTGTTCAGCAGGTTATCTCAGGAAACGGCTGCCTGAAAATCCTGACCCTGGAATCCCCGGAAACACTCCGAGAATGTTTCAGCGATCCACTCAAGACCCGCAAGCTGATTGTGCAGGAGCGCGGACAGACGGTGGCAGAGTATGAGGGATACACTCAGTTACGCAGTATTGCATGGGCTCCAGGCAATATCTACACCGTAACGATGTATAAGCAGGAGGCTCTGCCGGAGGTGCAGGCAGAAGTCCAGGCGGCCGCGGTCCTGGTGGCGCAGATGCAGGCCCAGGGTTTGACAGATGAGCAGGCTCTGCAGTGCAGGGCAATCTATCCGGCATGGAGCCCGGACAACGTGCAGTATGCAGAGGATTGCAAA
>CAUEYX010000059.1 GCA_959022495.1 uncultured Lachnospiraceae bacterium
AAGGCGTTCGAAAAGGCGCTCCGCTGTTTTCTCGATTTACTCAAGACAGCAGGAGCCTTCCCGGCATATGCAGGATTTCAAAAGAAGGTTTGGAGTAATCCGCTGGAAATTCTTAAAGGCAGGAAGTTCGGCGTTAATGGAACAGTGGATGCCTGAGGCGTAAGCCGAATCTTTCACTGTTCCATTGTATTTAGCCGTTCTTCCTGCCTTTTAGATTTTCCCGGATTGCGGAACCGGAGCCAAATCCACGCCCCCGTTCTCCACGAATACGTCCTCGAAAAACTCAGCGGTTTTCGGACCATTCATTTTAAATCGTCTCCCCGGTAAATCCAGAGTTTATAATCCTAGAGTATCATCCAACACCTTAATCTGCATATCCGTTCGGATTCTGGCTCTGCCACCGCCACGAGTCTTCACACATTTCATCCAGCCCGCGTTCAGCTGTCCAGTGCAGTTCTTCCTTTGCTTTCGCAGCATCACAATAACATGCAGCAATATCACCTGCGCGGCGCGGTTTGATTTCATAAGGAATCTCTTTTCCACATGCTTTGCTGAAAGCTTTTACCATATCAAGTACAGAATATCCGTTTCCTGTTCCAAGATTGTATACAGATACACCGTCTTTTTCTTTCAATTTCTCTACTGCGCGTACGTGCCCGATGGCAAGATCCACCACGTGAATGTAATCGCGGACACCGGTTCCGTCATGTGTATCATAATCATCCCCGAATACGCCCAGGCAGGTCAGTTTACCGATAGCGACCTGTGTAATATACGGCATCAGATTGTTCGGGATTCCTTTCGGATCTTCACCGATCAGGCCGCTCTTATGCGCTCCGATCGGGTTGAAATAGCGGAGAAGTACTACATTCCACTCCGGATCAGCTGTATGCAGATCTGTCAGGATCTGCTCCAGCATCCACTTTGTCCACCCGTATGGATTGGTGCATGTTCCCTTCGGGCACTCTTCTGTAATCGGAATGAATGCCGGATCCCCGTATACTGTTGCGGAAGAACTGAAAATAATATTCTTCACACCATGATTTTTCATCACATCACAGAGTGTAATTGTCCCGCCAATGTTATTTTCATAGTATTCTAGCGGCTTCTTCACGGACTCGCCCACTGCCTTAAGCCCTGCAAAATGAATCACAGACTCCACGTCTTCTTTATCGAATACCGCATTTAAATCCTCCCTGTCGCGGATATCTACTTTATAAAATCTCAGATCCTTTCCTGTGATCTGCTTTACTCTTTCAAGCGCTTTTTCTGATGCATTATAAAGATTATCTACTACTGCCACGTCATAGCCTGCATTTAAAAGCTCTACACAGGTATGGCTTCCAATAAATCCGGCTCCTCCGGTTACTAAGATGGACATGTTTTTTTCCTCCTTAACTGATTCTGTGAATCCCTGCCGTGCACGGCCTTGTTTGTTTCTTTCTGTGCACATTATAGCACGGGCCAGAGGGAAATTCTTTATATTTTTAGTTCATCTTTTGGTAAAAATGTTGCATATATTACTGCTCGTCCCACAGTTTCTTAGGATACAGCCCATCATCTTTGAAGGCCTGAACCGCCGATACAACTACCGGTTTATCCTCTTTATAAGTGACTCCATACCATTTATCTTCTGACTCCAGCACTTTTACCGCAGCACGTCCTTCTTCCAGCAGGCTGCTTACCACTGCCGGCAGGAAATATTCACATTTCAGCGGATTTTCCTTCAGCCCTTCCTCAAGAAATGCCGGGAAACCTGCCTGGATCTCGTCCAAAATGCTCCGGGTAAATCCCCACATATTCATGGACACCAGGGTATCCCCATCGATGGCCGTCCAGGTCTGGCCGTCATCTTCAGAATATTCGATACCGCCGTTTCTCTTCTCTATCCGTGTGCGCTCCGTCACGCTGACAAGTTCATTCTCCGCATTCAGCCCACAGACACCTCTCGCCACATGCCCGTTATCTGTTACTGTATTTCTCAAGCGGTAACCCACCATGGTATAACGGTATTTACTGTCATCTTCATGAGTGGTAAGATAATCAAAGATCGCCTGAAATGCATGGCGTCCGTAATAATCATCCGCATTAATAACGGCAAAGGGTCCGTCAATCTCATCGACAGCGCTTAAAACCGCATGGGCAGTTCCCCAAGGCTTTACACGCCCTTCTGGGACCTCGAACCCTGCCGGAATATTTGTAAGTTCCTGGAATACGTAGGAAACTTCCATTACGTTTTCAATGCGCCTGCCCACAGCCTCTTTAAAGTCGCTTTCATTTTCTTTTTTAATGATAAAAACAACCTTCTCAAATCCGACGCGTTTTGCGTCATAGATAGAGAAATCCATAATGATATGCCCTTCTTTATCCACCGGATCGATCTGTTTCAGACCGCCATATCTACTTCCCATGCCCGCTGCCATGATGACTAAAACCGGTTTCTTCATTATATGTGCCCTCCTGAAAATCTGATATCATGTATACATGGTGGACGACTGCACGTCCGCTTCCACCTGCTGTCTGCTCCATTGTATGATAAACAGGCTGTTTTTTCAAGTTTCCCTGATACTTTTCATAACTTTTACTTGACTATAAACCTTGTTGACACCTTATACTCAGCTCAGATAAAATGAAACAGCAAGGGGGATTATTACATGACAATCAAAGAAATGGAAAATCTTTCAGAAATGACCCGTGCGAACATCCGCTTCTACGAGTCACAGGGGCTCCTGACTCCCACAAGAGATTCAAACGGTTATCGAAATTATTCAGCCCAGGATCTCGAAACGTTAAAGCGCATCCGCCTGCTTCGCACACTCCACCTAAGCCTTGAAGATATCCGTGCTGCAGACAGCGGAACAAAAGATCTTGGACAGATTCTGTCAGATCATCTGCATTCTCTGAGAAAAGAGAAAGATGCACTTGCTCAATGCCAGTATATATGCGAACAGATGTGCCTTGACCATGTAACCTATGAAACTTTTGATGCACAGCATTATCTAGATCTCATCCATTTTTCACAGTGCAGCACTGCCTCCCCGCTGAAAGATGATACGGTTCCAAAAGTTACTTCTCCCTGGGTGCGTTTTTTTGCCAGAGAATTTGACCTGCTTTTGTACAGCCTTCTCTGGAGTGCATTTTTGGCTCTTGTCATCGGCATCAATATAAGTGAAACTGAGTCGACGCATCCTTCTATCCTTTTTCTAGTCCTGAGCGCAGTCGGAAGTACAGTCATAACAAATATTCTCGTCCTTCTGGCTGAGCCGTTGTTTCTTGCCTTTACCGGGACAACACCGGGCAAATTTTGTTTTGGACTGCGGGTGACTGCCGACGGCGGAAAGAAACTGACATACCGGGAAGCCCTCCACCGTACATGGAGTGTCATGTGGAAAGGCTATGGATTATTCATTCCGGTCTACTGGATTGTCCGCCTGTATAAATCCTATAAAGCATGCAAAAATGAGGAGGGATTATACTGGGAAGAAGACTCTGTGCTGTTTCTGAATAAAGGCCGCATTCCCTTGGGGATTTTTGCTCTGATTGTATTTGTTCCGTTTTCTTCCAGACTGGAGTATATATTCGGACAGAATGCAGCACTCCCACCTAACCGCGGAGAGCTCACTGCAGAAGAATTCTGTGAAAACTTTAATGACACACAGGAATTTTTCGGCATTAACCGTCAGCTGAACCTGCCGCCCTCCATCTCATCCGGCGTTATGGGGATTCCTGACTCTGCCCTGTATCTGGACGCGAACGCGCGATGGACCAAAAAATCGGGAACGCCGTACATTGGACAAACCGGAGAATATGCGCCGCTTCCCGAATTCCAATTTTCAGAAAAAAACGGCATTATCACCGGTATGAATTTTTCTTATTCCGTAGAGAATGAAAATGTCAAAATCTCGTCCTATGGAGAAAGCATGGCACTTGCCGCGGTCTCGTATATCTGCGCGCAGAATGACTATTCCATTCTGCCGGATACGCCGGAAAAAATCTTCTCTCAGATCAAAGAGCATGGAGATTACTTCGAAGATTTCAGCTTTACTGAAGCCGGAATCACAGTAAGAGGTACATTTGATTATGAGGGATATGAACTCGCCTCCGACAGATATGACTCCATGGTGCTGGAACCTACATATGGAGAAAACGCCCGGTTCAGCGTGGAATTTTCCACAAGTGAAAATAGAATGATAGAATAGAAATTGAATCGGGGACGTAGTAAAATCAGATTTTACTACGTCCCCGATTCAATTAAAATGCCTGAAATCCTGGATATACTGCGCCCGCTCCCAGTTCCTCTTCGATGCGGATAAGCTGGTTATATTTTGCCACCCGCTCACTCCTGCTCGGTGCTCCTGTCTTTATCTGGCATGTATTAAGAGCCACTGCCAGATCTGCGATTGTCGTATCCTCCGTCTCTCCTGAGCGGTGGGATGTTACAGCGGTATAGCCTGCCTTATGCGCCATCTTAATTGCTTCCAGCGTCTCGGACACAGAGCCAATCTGATTTAATTTAATTAAAATGGAATTGCCGCATCCCATATCAATTCCCTTTTTCAATCTCTCTGTATTTGTAACAAACAGATCATCCCCAACGAGCTGTACTTTGTCTCCCAGCTCTTTTGTCATCATCTGCCAGCCTTCCCAGTCTTCCTCATCCAGCCCGTCCTCGATGGAGTAAATCGGATATTTTTCAACAAGGGATTTCCAATGCACTGTCAGTTCTGCAGATGTAAATTTCCTGCCGCACTTGGGAAGCACATATTCACCTTTTGTTCCGCTCTTCCATTCGCTGGCCGCCGCATCCATCGCAAGGACGAAGTCTTTCCCCGGGTCGTATCCGGCATTTTTTACTGCCTGAAGGATGTATTCAATGGCTTCCTCATCGCTTCCCAGATCCGGTGCGAATCCGCCTTCATCTCCGACAGACGTCGCCAGCCCTTTTGATTTCAACAGAGCGGCAAGTGCATGAAATACTTCTGTACACCATCTTAAACCTTCTTTGAAACTTCCAGCCCCCGCCGGCATGATCATGAACTCCTGTACGTCCACAGTATTCGCCGCATGTGCGCCGCCATTTAAAATATTCATCATCGGCACCGGGAGGCGGTTCCCGTTCACCCCGCCGAGAAACCGGTAAAGCGGAATATCAAGGGAGGCTGCTGA
The DNA here is from genome assembly GCA_959022495.1 of uncultured Lachnospiraceae bacterium. GTDB lineage: Bacteria > Bacillota > Clostridia > Lachnospirales > Lachnospiraceae > Mediterraneibacter. The sequence continues at coordinate 5,167 of CAUEYX010000059.1, forward strand.
CGCCCTCGCAGCTGCAATGGATACGGCAAGAATTGCATTGGCGCCGAGTTTTGATTTGTCTTTTGTTCCGTCAGCCTCAATCATCGCTCTGTCCACAGCATAAATATCACTTGCATTCATTCCCTGAAGTTTGTTGTTTATCACTGTATTAATATTTTCCACAGCTTTGGAAACTCCTTTGCCTCCAAATCTGTTCTTATCCCCGTCTCTTAATTCCAGCGCTTCGAATTCACCTGTGGAAGCACCGCTTGGAGCAGCTCCTCTCGCCACTGTCCCATCAGCGAGACGCACTTCTGCTTCCACCGTGGGATTTCCCCTGGAATCAATAATCTCCCGTCCGATCACTTTTTCAATCTCCAAATAAGCCATAGCCATCTCTTCCTTTCCTCTAATTCGCCGTGTTTTTCACGGCATCATGGTACACCCTTGTGGTGTTTCCTCTAATTTGCCGTGCTTTTCACGGCATCATGGTACACCCTTGTGGTGTTTCCTCTAATTTGCCATGGAACTCTTCTGCCCTGCTCAGGCATTGCAGAGCAAAAGGAGCCTCCATGATTTATTCACATATAGTTAGTTTAAACTAACCATATGTATTTTATCAAAATCTTTTCGAGCTTTCAAGTGGATTATTGAGATTGATTATCATTTATCTCTTCATATGCTATTTTCCTGATTATAATTGTCTTTCTATTTTTCCCTATGTACTGTATTCTATTCTGCCATATATCGAGATTTCTGGCATAAAATAAGCTGTACTCCTATAAAAGCACAGCCAGCTTTTCTACGTCTTCCATGCGGGTCGCCCAGCTCGTTGCAAAACGGACAACCGTGTGGTTCTCATCCTTTTTCTCCCAGAAACCGAACACCGCTTCTTTTTTCAATTCTTCCATTTTCGAATTCTCAAGTATAATAAAAATCTGATTCGTGGGAGAATCCATATAGAACTCATATCCCTTTTGCTGAAAAATCTGCTTCAGCCTGTCCGCCGTCACGATGGCATTCCTGCTGATCTTCTCATAAAGATCGTCTGTGAACAAGGCATCAAACTGAATCCCCAGAAGCCTTCCTTTCGCCAAAAGCGCGCCCCTTTGTTTTACCATTGTCATAAAGTGGAGCGGCATGTTCTCTCTGGTAAATACCACCGCTTCCCCGCAGAGCGCTCCATTTTTCGTCCCGCCAATATAGAATACATCACAATATTCGGCCACGTCTTTCAGGGACACATCCGTCCCCTCTGCCGCCAGAGCGTATCCAAGCCGCGCTCCGTCCAGATAGAGAGGAATTCCGTACTGGGAGCAGACTGCCGACAGTTCTGCCAGCTCACCTTTTGTATACAATGTACCATATTCTGTGGGATGTGATATATAGACCATCCCCGGAAATACCATATGCTCATGGTTCCCATCCTCGTAAAATGAATTCAAACAATCAGCCGCTGCTTCAGCCGATATCTTTCCTTCTTCCTGCGGCAGCGTAAGCACTTTATGTCCCACACACTCAATAGCACCCGCTTCATGGGTGCTCACATGCCCCGTCTCAGCAGCGATTACGCCTTCATACGGTTTCAGAAGCGCGCTGATGACAATCTGATTCGTCTGAGTGCCCCCTGTAAGGAAACAAATATCCGCATCCGGACACCCGCACGCCTCACGGATTTTCTCTTTCGCGGACTGGCAGTAACAGTCCATACCGTATCCCGGAAGCTGCTCCATATTCGTCTCCAGAAGCCGTCTTAATACTTCCTCATGAGCGCCCTCCGAATAGTCATTCTCAAATACCAGCATTATCTTCCCGCCTTTCCCCTATGCACTGTCCTGTCTGATTTTCCCGTCTTTATGCCGTACGCGCGGCTTTTCCCTCTCTTCCCCGCACGCTTCTTGTTCTCCGGTTTCTTCCGCACACTGTATCCGAATGTCCCCAGCTTTTTCCCCAGCCCCAGATACTCCCCGTGGGAATACGCCAGAAGTCCGGTTCTGTTAAGCTCAAACCTTCCATTTTCATCCAGGTAACCCTCATCCGCCTGCACCGCGGCCACCTCCGCGAGAAACATGTGATGACTCCCCAGGTTATGCACACCGGTTACCCTGCACTCAATATTTACCGGGGACTCCTCGATTACCGGAGCATATTTCAGACTGGCCGCTTTCCCCGGCGTCAGCCTGCATTCCTCCCATTTATCCACGTCACTTCCCGAACGCACACCGCAGTAATCCACAGCACGGACCAGCCTCTCCGTGGTCAGGTTGATTACAAATTCTCCGCTCTCCTTTATCATCTGATAAGAATGGCGCTCCGGCCGCACAGAAATATAAACCATCGCCGGATTGGTACACACGGTTCCCGTCCACGCTATAGTCAGAATATTAGTATTCCCCTTCCTGTCTGCCGTACTGACCATGACAGCCGGCAGAGGATAGAGCATATTTCCAGGTTTCCAGATCTGTTTTCCCATTTAACTCCCTCCTGATAAGTTCCCTTTGCCGAAGCTTTATTGCTGCAGCGATCCCACCAGAGTCGGCACAAGCTGTTTCTTTCTGGAAACCACTCCTTTGAGCATAATTCTCTCCGTGTCTTCCGTCAGGTCATAGGCACTTAATATTTTCTCTCTCGCCTCCGGCCCGCAGCAGAGCAGTTCAGATGATTCTGTAATAATATTTGTCAGCATAAAGAAGATCATATTCAGCCCGTGGCTGTGCCTTGCCCTCTCAAGATGCGGCTCCACAACCTCTTTGATCTCCTTTAGCTCATCCCCGCTCATAGAATTTACCTGCCCTACTCCAAACACGGTGTCATTGACCGTAAACTGCTTGAAATCGAGGAAACAGATCTCCTCCGCGCTCTTACCCTTTAGGTTGCTGCCTGCATTGAACATTTCCTGGGCCAGCGTCTCAACTTCGACTCCGGCAATTTTCGCAAGCGCACGCGCCGCCTGCTCATCCAGAGGCGTACAGGTCGGCGAGCGGAACATCAATGTGTCTGATATAATGGCCGCACATAGAAGCGCCGCGTGAACAGGCTCCACAAGAATGCACTCCTCCTGATACATCTGGTACACGATTGTGGCGGTACATCCCACCGGCTGATTTCGGAAAAATACAGGCCCCATTGTCTCAATGCTCAGCCCCAGCCTGTGGTGGTCAATAATTTCCAGTACATCTGCCTCTTCCACACCATCCACTGCCTGGCTTCTCTCATTGTGGTCCACAAGAATAACCTGCTTCTTTTTTACATTCAGGATACGTCTTCTGGATAGCAGTCCTACAAACCTGCCTTTATTATCTACTACAGGGAAATCACGGAAACGTTTCTTTGCCATGACCTCCTGTACATCATCCACATATTCCTTCATCTTAAAGGTAACCAGATGATCCTTTGTCATAAAATACTTCACAGGAATGCTCTGATTGATATGCTGTGCCGCTGTAAATGTGTCGAGATGCGTGCGGATGATCACGATCTGCTTCTCCTCCGCCTGCCGGATGATTTCCTCCGATATGGGGGCGTCCTGACACACAACCATACAGCTGGCTTCCATATCCACCGCGCACTGCTGCGCGTCTCTGCGGTCCCCCATAATCACCAGGTCATCCCTGCTGATAAAATCACACATCAGTATTCTGCTGGACGCCGCGATTACAACTTTTCCTTTCAGGAAATAGCCGTGTTCATTCCCAGTCACAATCTCTCCGTCCACTGCCCGGGCAATGTTCCTGTACTGAGTTCTCGCCTTAGCCAGGATCTTGCTGTCATAGACATCCATATACGTCTTGGCAATATCACCAATAGTAATAACCCCCTCCAGTTTTCCATCTCTCGTCACAGGAAGGGTATGTATCTTCGATTCGCGCATTTTTTCCCACGCGGTCCTGATCGATACACTGCTCTTTAACCCCTCCACTTCCTTAAGTTCCACATCTTTGATCTGTTCCCGCAGGTCAGATAAAAGGCGCGGCACCTTCACTCCAAAGTGCTCCAGCACATACTGGGTCTCCTCGTTAAGTTGTCCGGCCCGGCGGGGCTCATGCACTCTGCCTGTAAGCTTCGTCTTAAGTGCCGCATAAACGATTGCAGAACAGATCGAATCTGTATCTGGATTTTTATGTCCTACTACATACACTTTTCGTTCTTTTTCCCTTCCCATTGATCTGTCTCCTTCCACCCTGCTGTTCTTACTAAAGCTTGCCATCTTTTTGCGGGATAGTCAACCATATTTTTCATCTGTATTGCTCTTGAGTGTTGTTTTTTGCGCGGCAGATATGGTATACTATGTGCATTGAAAAATACTAAGTAAGTTGAGGTGCAGTACAATGAGCGAAGAAATGAAAGAAGCAATGCAGGCAGATGAAACTTCCCAGGCACAGGCTGGGGGAACTGCTGAAGTCCAGGCAGAACAGGCTGTTCAGGCTGAAGCCAAGGACACTGCTAAAACAGAAACCACAGAGACAATGGCTGATTATGAAGAACATTTTGATGACGCCAATCCCTGGAACAGGGTTACCGAATATATGGAAAAGAAGACTGTACTCCCTGTAAAAGTGGAGGGAGTTGTCAATGGAGGGGTCATCGCAATGGTTGAGGGCTTAAGAGGATTTGTTCCCGCTTCCAAGCTCTCGCTCTCCTACATCGAAGACCTTGAGACCTATCTTCTCAAGGACATCGAAGTACAGGTAATCGATGTCGATCAGGCAAACAACCGCCTCGTCCTCTCCGCGCGCGAAATTCTGAAAGAAAAAGAAAGAAAGGCGCGCCAGGAGCAGATCGCAAATCTGAAAATCGGCACAGTCCTGGAAGGCACTGTTGAGACACTCCAGAACTATGGCGCATTTATTAAACTTGAGAACGGTCTGTCCGGACTGGTGCATGTATCCCAGATCTCACAGAAACGTGTGAAACTGCCGTCTGACGTCCTCAACACAGGCGATCAGATAACGGTCAAAGTCATTGGTATCAAAGACGGCAAAGTAAGCCTCAGCATGAAGGCGCTTGAGGAGGTAAAAGAAGAACCCGAAGAAAAAGTCGTAATCCCGAAGAGCGAAAATATCGGGACCAGTTTAGGAGATCTCTTTAAAAATATCAAACTGTAAATCTGGATTTGCCGGGGGAGACTCGTATGGTCAGCGGCAAATCGGACGAAAACTTCGGAGTGGAATTTTGAAGCCGTATTCTGCGCGGGGGCGTGGGTGGCTTCGGCTCCGCTCCATGGAACAAGAAAAATAACGAAATCCGGTAAC
>CAUEYX010000060.1 GCA_959022495.1 uncultured Lachnospiraceae bacterium
AAACATATCAAAATCTTTTTAAAAAAGTTCTTGACATATCACCAGAATGCTTACTCCCACTGAAATACAGCGATCCCGATTACCGCCACAAGAAGCCCTCCCAGCTTTCTCCAGGAAAACGGCTCCTTATCCATGCCGAACATTCCAAAAAGCTGAATCAGATAGGACACCGCCAGCTGCGCGATCACAATCAGCAGCGCAGACTTTGCCGGTCCCAGCGCGGCAATGCTCTTAATCACCGTCCAGGTGATGACAGCGCCGATGGCGCCGCCCAGCAGCATGTATCTTGGTTCCACCTTTGTCAGGGCCGAGATGCTGTCCCTCCCGGTAAAAAGCCACACCGCCAGACAGACAGCGAACGCCGAGAGCTGCACCCAGCCGTTGCTGACCCAGACCCCTGTGGTTTTCGTAACCTGTGTGTTAAATACTCCCTGTATGCTCATGAGCGCCCCGGAGATAAGGGCAATAAAAAAACCAGCCATGTTCCATACCTCCATGCAGTTTATGCCTGCTTTTCCCTTAGTATGTCCCATGACCGGTTTCTTATTCTGCCCGTGCCGGCGCAGAACGCCGGCTCGTACTTATATTTCGTTTTTCATTTTTATGACAGGGCCCGTTTCATCTTTTCTATCATTTCATCAATGTGCTTTTCTTCTACGATGAGCGGGGGCACGAAACGGAATACATTGCCTTCTGCCTGTATGATCAGAAGCCCCTCTTCAATTGCTTTTTGATTGACTTCGGCAAGGGGTTTTGTCACTACAATTCCCTGCATCAGCCCTTTGCCTTTCCGCTCTGTGACGCAGTCGAGCTCAGCGGTCAGCTCGTCCAGACGCTTGGTCAGATACGGGGCCACCTTGTTGACATGCCCCACGATATCCTCCCGCTCAAAGATTTTGATAACGGTCTTCACCGCGGTGCAGGCCAGAGGATTGCCCCCGTAAGTAGCGCCATGGTCGCCCGGTCTTAAGGAATATTCAGCCACCTTCTCTGTCATAGCGAAAGCGCCCACAGGGATGCCGTTGCCGATGGCCTTCGCCATGGTAAGGATATCCGGCTTCACACCGAAGCCCTGCCAGGCGAACATACTTCCCGTACGCCCCATGCCGCACTGTACTTCATCACAGATCATAAGGATATCATTCTCATCACAGATGGTCCGGATGCCCTCCATAAATTCCTGTGTGGCAGGATTGATTCCGCCCTCGCCCTGAAGCGGCTCCAGGATGATGGCGCATGTCTTATCATTTACCAGTGCCCTCACGCTGTCCAGATCATTCAATTTCGCGAACCGGACTCCCGGCACAAGCGGCTCGAAGGGCTCCCTGTAAGAATCATGGCCGGTGACGGACACCGCGCCGAAACTCCTCCCGTGGAAAGAATTCTCCATGGCAATAAATTCATACCTGCCCGTCCCCTTTGTGAAGGCATAGCGCCGCGCCGCTTTCAGCGCGCCTTCGTTCGCCTCGCCGCCGCTGTTGGTAAAGAATACCCTGTCCATCCCGCAGACGCGGTTCAGTTCTCTGGCTGCTTCCCCGCAGCTTTCATGATAATAAAGATTCGATATGTGGTACAGTTTATCAATCTGGTTTTTCAGCGCCTCGTTCAGTTCTTTGTTATCATATCCCAGGCCTGTCACCGCGAATCCTGCGGCAAAGTCAAGATATTTTTTCCCATCTGTGTCGTACACGTACATCCCCTCACCGTGATCCAGCGCGATGGGGAAGCGGTTGTACACATGGATCAGATTCTCCTCCGCTGCCTTTATTTTTTCATTCACCATGATAATACCTGCTTTCTGTACTGTTTAATATGGCTGTGCCGATGCCCTTGTTTGTAAAGATCTCAAGAAGGAGGCAGTGCGGGATTCGCCCGTCCAGAATATGAACCCTGGACACTCCGTTCTCAATGGCGTCAATACAGTTCTGAAGCTTTGGAAGCATGCCGCCGCCGATATAACCGTCATCCATCAGCTTCTCCGCCTCAGACACCTCAAGTTCTGAGATCAGTGTTGACGGGTCATCCGGATCTTTATACACACCCTCAATATCTGTCAGAAATGCCAGTTTTTCCGCTTTCATCGCGCGGGCAATTGCGCACGCCGCGTCGTCCGCGTTGATATTATATGTATTATATTCATCATCCAGTCCAACCGGACATACGATGGGCAGGAAATCTTTTTCCAGCAGATCATAGAGGATCTGGGCGTTGACTTCCTTGATCTCGCCCACATATCCAATATCCTGTCCCTCTGAATATTTTTTGTTCACCTTAAGAAGGGCTCCGTCCTTCCCGCTGATTCCAATTGCCCGCACACCCAGGCTCTCCACCAGCCGCACCAGGCTCTTATTGACCCTGCCCAGGACCATTTCAGCTACTTCCATGGTATCTTCATCGGTCACGCGCAGTCCGTTAATGAACTTGGGCTCCATCCCCACTTTTCCCACCCATTTACTGATCTCTTTTCCTCCGCCGTGCACGATGATGGGCTTGAATCCGCAGAGCTTTAAGAGCGTCACATCCTCGATGACACGCTGCTTAAGGCCCTCGTCAACCATGGCGCTTCCGCCATATTTTACTACGATAATTTTCCTGTTAAAACGCTGGATATAAGGCAGGGCCTCAATAAGCACCTGAGCTTTATCCAGGTATTTCTGCATATTTTCGTTCATAATATCCTCCTGTCAGCTTCTGTAATCCGCATTAATCTCAATATATCCGTGAGTCAGATCACAGCCCCAGGCCGCTGCCTGCGCATTTCCTTCCTTAATGTCCGCAATAGCAGTCACTTTCGGCTGGGATAAAATCTCTGTCGCTTTCTCTTCGCTGTAATCCGCGGCTGTCCCATCCTCAATGATCTTCAGCTTTCCCACCGCGCTCTCAAAATATAAATCCACTTTTTCCGGATCAAATTCTGCCCCGGAATATCCCATAGCACATAGGATTCTCCCCCAGTTGGCGTCGTGACCCGCGATGGCCGCTTTGGTCAGGTTCGAACAGACAATGGATTTTGCCAGGACCTTTGCCTGTTCCTTTGTCCCTGCGCCAATGATTTTTGCCTCGAAGAGCGCGGTCGCCCCTTCTCCATCTCCGGCCATCATCTTTGCCAGTGTCTCATTGACATAATGGAGCGCTTCTTTGAAGATTTCATATTCCGGTGTCCCACAGCGGATTTTCTCATTGCCTGCCCTGCCATTGGCCAGCAGAAGCACCGTGTCATTGGTCGAAGTATCCCCGTCCACGGAAATCATATTATAGGTATCCTCCACATCTTCACTCAGCGCCTTCTGGAGAGCCTTCTTTGAGATCTTGGCGTCTGTGGTAATAAAGGACAGCATGGTGCACATGTTCGGGTGGATCATGCCGGAACCTTTTGCCATGCCGCCGATTGTCACAGTCTTATCCCCGATCTCAAATGTAACCGCGGCTTCCTTCTTTCTGGTATCCGTGGTCATGATTGCCTGCGCCGCCGCTGTACCGCTGGCTGGATCTGCTTTTTTCGCCGCCGCCAGCACAGCAATGCCGGCCCGTATCCGGTCCATGGGCAGCTGCATGCCGATGACGCCTGTGGAACCCACCAGTACGCTGTCCGGGTCTACACCGAGCACTTCCGCGGCCTCCACGGCCGTTTCCCTGCAGTATCGCATCCCCTCTTCGCCGGTACAGGCATTGGCAATACCGGAATTCACAATCACTGCCTGGGGTTTCTTTCCGCTCTCCACCACCGCCCGGTCCCATTTCACGGGAGCCGCTTTCACCACGTTTGTGGTAAACGTCCCCGCAGCCCTGCATGGTTTGTCACTGTAGATCAGGGCCATATCGGTCCTGCCCTGGTATTTAATACCGGCTGCTGCCGCGGCAGCCTGGAATCCCTTTGCGGCAGTTACGCCGCCCTCAATTCGATTCATGCCCATATTCCTTATCTCCTTTTCTCCCACCGGTCAGAAAAGACCGGCATCTACTGTTCATTAAACGCGGTAATATTCTCCTCATTCAATGTGAAATCATAATAATTCAGGTCCAGCCGCTCTGTCCACCCAATGGTATTCCAGAACGCGTTTCCTATATCATTTTTTGTGAACGCGATCAGGCAGACTTTATTAATGTCCTCCTCTTTGAGCGCTTTCATGGCGAATACAACCATAGCCCTGCCGATGCCGTGTCTGCGGTACGCCTCATCCACACATACATGGTAAAGGCAGCCGCGCCGTCCGTCATGCCCGCAGAGGATGCTCCCCACGATCTTTCCGTCCTTCACAGCCACTACGCTGGTGGACGGATTGCGCTTGAGAAACCGCTCCACGCCCTCCCGGGAATCATCGATGCTCCGAATTCCAAATCCCCGGATCTTTTTCCACAGGGCATACACCCCGTCATAATCTTCTATCGTCATTACCCGTATCATCCTCTATTTCCCTTCTGCTTCATCATCTTCTTATGGGAACATGGGAATAAGCTCTAACCCTTCACTCTCCCGCAGGCCGAACATCAGGTTCATATTCTGAACTGCCTGCCCTGCCGCGCCTTTGACCAGGTTATCAATAGCACCCATCATAATAATGCGCCCTGTGCGCGGATCAATCTTGAATCCGATGTCCACATAATTGCTGCCTTCCACCCATTTCGTCTCCGGGCAGACATCTCTGTTAAGCACACGGATGAATTTCTCACTGCCATAATATTTGTCGTAGACTGCTTTTACCTCTTCCCAGCTTACATCCTCTTTCAGCTTCGCGTACTCTGTGGCCAGGATGCCCCGGTTCATCGGCACGAGATGGGGCGTAAAGTTGACCGTCACCTGCTCTCCCGCCGCATATCCCAGCTGTTCCTCAATCTCCGGAGTATGCCGGTGGGAAGCCACGCCATATGCCTTCATGTTCTCATTCACCTCGCAGAAGAGGTTGGGAAGTTTCGCCCCACGTCCCGCTCCTGAAGTACCCGACTTAGCGTCCACAATGAGTGTGCTCATATCGATGAGTCCTTCCTTTGCCAGAGGATATGCCGTCAGGATGGAACAGGTCGTATAACATCCCGGATTTGCCACCAGACGCGCGTTCCTGATCTGATCTCGGTTCACCTCACACAGTCCATATACTGCCTCCTCAAGGAACTGGGGAGCCTTATGTTCAATCTTGTACCATTCCTCATACACTTTCACGTCTTTGAGACGGAAATCAGCGCTCAGGTCAACGATTTTCGTACTGGATAGGATCTCCTCATTCACGAGGGACGCGCACAGTCCCTGTGGGGTTGCGGTAAAGATCACATCCACCTGGGAAGCCAGCTCTTCCATATTGTCATCCAGACAAACCGCGTCCACAATCTGAAACATGTTCTGATACACATCCGCATATTTTTTATCTATGTAACTTCTGGAACCGTACCATACGACCTCCGCGTCTTTATGCCCTGTCAGTATTCTGACAAGCTCCCCTCCCGCATAGCCGGTCGCTCCGATAATCCCTGCTTTTATCATGATCTCTTTCCTTTCTTCATATATCACTATTACATAATCATCTGCGTATCACAGTCTTCTATGATATACCTCATTTAATAGGAAGTAAAGCACTTCGTGAAAATAATTAATAGTTACACTTGCATAATAATACATCTTTTTTGTATATTATTCAAGTATTATTTGCAGATATTCAAATTTATCCAAGGCGCACACTTCATGTTTCTGATACATTATCCATGATGAAATTTCTGCCCGGCTTTATAAAAATTCAGGCGGAGCGCCAATAATGGATGCTCCGCCTGAATTCTATTCTTATTTATCCTCATCTCAGAAAAACCTTTACGGTCTTACCTGTCCGTTGCCAAAGATGATGTATTTTGTCGTAGTCAGGGCTTCCAGACCCATAGGTCCCCTCGCGTGAAGCTTCTGGGTACTGATTCCGATCTCCGCCCCAAAGCCGAACTCAAAGCCGTCCGTAAACCTGGTGGACGCATTTACATACACTGCCGCCGCGTCAATCTCATCCTGGAATTTGAACGCATTGTCATAATCCCTGGTGATAATGGACTCTGAATGCCCGGTATTATATTTATTAATATGGGTTACTGCCTCGTCGATGGAGTCGACAATTTTCACCGAGATAATGGCATCCAGGTATTCTGTGCCCCAGTCTTCTTCCGTGGCAGGAATAATATCCTCACTGACAGCGCGGGCTCTCTCATCTCCCCGGATCTCCACATCATGTGCCTTCAGTCTGTCCACGATCACCGGAAGTGCCTCCGGCGCAATCTCGCTGTGGATAACCAGAGATTCACAGGCATTGCACACGCCCAGCCTCTGCGTCTTCGCGTTCTCCACAATGTCAGCGGCCATCCTGATATCCGCTGATGCGTCTACATACACATGACAATTTCCTGTACCCGTCTCAATCACAGGCACCGTACTGTTCTCTACCACATTGGCGATCAGCCCGGCCCCGCCTCTCGGAATGAGCACGTCAATCCAGCCGTGCAGCTTCATCATCTCATTGACAACTTCCCGGCTCGTGTCCTCCACCAGAAGAATCACATCCTGGCATAATTTCTCTTTCCGCAGGCCGGACTTGACAGCGCGCACAATCGCCTGGTTAGAGTGGATCGCATCGCTGCCTCCCCGCAGGATGGCCGCGTTGCCGGTTTTAAAGCACAGACCAAAGGCATCTGCTGTCACATTGGGTCTGGACTCATAAATAATACCTGCCACGCCCAGAGGCACCCTCTTCTGTCCGATCCGCAGCCCGTTCGGCCTTGTCTTCATATACAGAACTTCTCCCACCGGGTCATCCAGCGCCGCGATCTGCCTCAGCCCCTCCGCCATGTCCGCAATCCGTTTCTCAGAGAGCGCAAGCCGGTCAATCAGCGATTGTTTCACTCCTTTTTCTCTCGCGGCTTCCAGATCCTTTTCATTCTCCTCGAGGATCAGCTCCCGCTGCGCAGTGAGCTCATCTGCCACGGCGAGAAGCCCCCGGTTCTTATCTGCTGTTCTCATCCTTGCCGCTTCAACGGAAGCGCTTTTCGCACACTTCGCGAGCATCTGCATATATGACTCCATTCTGTGATCTCCTTTCTCTGTGCCTTTCTTTATTGTTCAGTTATTATACCATTATCAGGAAATCCCCGCCACAAGTTTTCATCAAGAAAATTCTTAAGAAAATCTTATCCTGCAGATCCTACACTTTAATCCGCTCTGCCACTTCGCTCCCGAGCGCAAGTCTTACATCCCGCACGCCGATAATTACACTGTCCCCGCACTGCTGGATAACATGGACCGTACTTCCTTCTTCCACATGGCGGCTGTGCAGGTAATCCAGCACCTCCGGCAGTCCGAACATCCACTTAATTGTATAACTCTCTCCCGCTTTTGCATTTGACAACGCCAGCATAGGTATCCCTCCTTTTCTCCATTTTAGGGAACCCACACACGGTTAGTCAATTACAATCTCTGTTACACACCGACGACACTGGTAAGCCGCAACGCACCCCGGTTTTTCAGGGCTCCCGGAATACTGCTATCGTACCCAGTATCGCCCGGGTCTATCCTGCCATTCATGAAAAATTTTATCATCTTCCGCCCAACAGCCGCTGATAAAAATCAGCGGATCTGTTACCCGGTTTCTGCCTAGGCCAGTATTTCTTCTTTTCTTTCAAGAATTTTCTCCACGGCAGCGCACGCCGGACAGTCACAGTATGCCGCGCCGGCCGCTTTGATCTTTTTCGCGTGGCCGGCCACATTGGCTGCTGCTTCTGCTCCGCCGAACACCGCTGCTCCTGCCTCTGACTCAGCGAAATTAATCAGCATGTCAATGGGCATGATGTCGCCCTCCAGTTCAGCAATGTACTTCTTTGCCGCCTCTTTCTCCCGGTCTGTGCCCACCGCCGCGAGCCAGCTCTGCCCCGATGCCTTTGCTTCGCTGCTGCATGTAGCAGAATTGATCATCTCATTGGTCTTCTCCACAACAAAATCCAATACCTTCTTATCCATTTTGATTCCTCCTTGAATAAAATTTTTACTGCCTGTATTTTACCACTCTTACCCGCTTTTTACAAACCAGCGTTACTACGGCAGCCAGCCTTACTCCTCATCAATCTGGCACATTTTCATGGCCTCCAGGGCCTGCTTGTGACTCTGGAGTGTTACTCCCGCACAGCAGGAAGGGTCCACCCGGATCGGAACATTGGGCAGATAAGCCTTCAGCAGAAGCGCGTTGGAGATCACACAGATATCCGTGCACAGCCCGATCAGGGTAATTTCTTTCAAGGTTCCTTTCGGCTTATCCAGCCCCTTTACATATTCTCCCAGCTCCACACTTCCAAATGCCGGCTTATCAAGAACCAAGTACCCCGGCTTCTCTTTCAGCGCCTCTTCGACCTCTTTTCTGATCTGCCATCCTTCTGTGTCTTTTATACAGTGGACAGCCGGCAGGTGTCTGCCCTCCTCACTGTCCAGATAGTCTTGCCCATGAGTGTCCCGCGTGGCAATAATACTTCCCTCAAATCCCCTGATCTTTTCTACAACTGCCGGCACAATCGCCTCTGCCTCTCTTGTGCCCAGGGCGCCGTCAATAAAATCGTTCTGCATATCAACTACAACTAACACTTTCATTTCTATTTCTCCTTCCTTTCATCCGCCTCCCGGCTGTTATTCAAATCATAATAAAATTCCAGGCTGAAATCAACATCCCTGATTTCCCCGGCTTTCACCTTGTAAAGCTGCGATACCTGGACTATAATTTATTTACATATCTCCTCTTACAAAAGCACCCCTGAGCAGCTAGTATGAACAAAAGAACTTTATATCATATATTCGGAAACAGTAAGCATTCTGGTGATATGTCAAGAACTTTTTTAAAAAGATTTTGATATGTT
>CAUEYX010000061.1 GCA_959022495.1 uncultured Lachnospiraceae bacterium
GGCCCCTTTGAGGAAAATCGTCAGAATATTCTCCTCAAAGGGGCCTGACCCCGTTCACATTTCGTGATATGATTTTACATTATTTTAAGATAACAATTCACATTTTCCTTCTGGATAAAGAGGAGTAGAATGAACTCAGTCAAAGGGAACGGAGGAGTTCCGATAAATGAATGATCAAGGAGGTTTTTGTTTATGAAGAGGTACAAAAAAATACTGGCAGCAGGGCTTGCCCTGACAATGGGACTGGGGCTTGCGGCATGCGGAAGCAAAGGAAATGATGCAGGTGACAGCTCAAATGAGGGAAGCGGAGACGGACTTTCCGGAAAACTGGTTTACTGGTCCATGTGGAATGATACAGAGCCGCAGGGAATGGTATGGCAGCAGATCGCGGATGGATTTATGGAGGAACATCCGGACGTAGAGATCGAGATCCAGTGGTGCGGACGTGATAATAAGAAAGTCCTGAAACCGGCGCTGGAAGGCGGAGAGACAATTGATATCTTTGAGTATCCGTTTGAGATCGACTTAAATGATTATCTGCTGGACCTGACAGACTATGTGGACAAGACTTATGAGGCGACAGACGGAAAGAAACTTTCCGAAGTTGTACTTCCGAGTCTTCTGACGACACCGAAGGAGATGACAGGGCTGGATATCCAGCCGGCAGTCGGATACAAGCCGTGGATGTCACTCTTTATGTACAACAAGACAATCTTTGAAGAGGCCGGCGTTACAGAAGAGCCGAAGACATGGGAAGAGCTTGACGCTGCATGCGCGAAGATTAAAGAAGCCGGATACATACCGCTCACATTCGACGATGCTTACGCGTCATGGCTGCCTGGCATGTACCTGGCAAGAGAGAAAGGCCAGGAGTGGGTACAGGAGCTTGTAAATGATACAACAGGTGAAATGTGGAAAGACGAAGCAGTTGTAAATATGGCAAAGGCATATGAGGACTTCGCGAAGAAAGGTTACTTCGATGAAAAAGTAAGCGGAAACAAATACCCGGCAGGCCAGATGGACATCGGAAGCGGCAATGTTGCGATGTACTACAACCTGACAGGTCTTACGACAGAGGTGAAGGACGTAACCGGCGACGACTTCGTATGGGGCGGCTTCTCATTCCCGGATGTTGTTGACGGAGCAAATAAATGCGGCGTAGAAGATCCTTCCGGATGCACAATGCTCGCAGTGAACAAAGATACAGAAGACCCGGATCTCGCAATGGAATTTATCGCATATGCATTAAGCCCGGAGAACGACGCGAAGATGGTAGAAGAAGCAGGCACAACACCGGCGACAGTTGACACTGCATGGCCGAAGAGCCTTGAAAGCATGAAGACAGTATTCGAGTCCAACCAGGTTGCGCTCAACAGCGGCGCTGACATCACATCCAACCCGGATATTGCTCCGACAATTCAGGAGAACTTCATCAAACTTGCTTCCGGCCAGATTACAGCGGATGAGTTTGTGAATAATATGGCAGCAGCTGCTGCGAAATAGGCAGGTTATCCCGAATAGGTCAGTGGGTATGGCCTGAGAAGAAGCAGACACAGGCATGGAAGAGGGAACCTTAACCCCTCTTCCATCTTTTATGTAAAAGTCCCTTAAAAAATAAGTTTAAAGCAGAAAGGAAGGAAAGAAATGAAGAAAAAACAGTGGTTCGCCATCCGGTTTCTGACTCCGGCTGTTCTGGTTATGCTGGTGATCTTCCTTTATCCGGCAGTCAGGACATTTCTGATGAGCTTCAACCAGGTGGAATTCATCACCGACGATATGAGCAGCTGGCAGTTTGTGGGGCTGGACAAATACGCGAAAGTTCTGGCAAGCCCCCTGTTCCAGCAGTCTATGATTAATTTCCTGAAGATCTGGCTGATCGGCGGCGTGGTCATCTTATGTCTGGCAATGTTCTACTCCGTGATCATCACTTCAGGGATCAAAGGGAAAAATTTCTGGAGGGCAGTGCTGTATCTGCCGCATATTATCAGTTCTGTGGCACTTGTCGCAATGTGGCTCCAGTATGTATTTAACAATGAGTATGGAATGCTCAGGAAATTGTTCACATTCCTGCACTGGGATTACATGGCCAAGTTTCAATGGACGTCCCCGGAGCATCTGTTCCTGGCAATGATGATTGCCTATGGATTTGCGGGCGTCGGATTCTATATGCTGATCCTTGTGGCCGGGATCGAAGGAATCCCTGCGGATTATTATGAGGCAGCGAAGATCGAGGGCGCGGGCGCGTGGAAGCAGTTTACAAAGATCACTCTGCCCCTCTTAAAAGACATCATCAAACGCTGTATCGTGCTGTATTCTGGAGCGGCGGCCGGATTCTTCGTATATTCCAGCCTGTTCTCATTCAATACAGAGAACGCCACAGTGACGCCGATGATTTACATGTATGAAGTTGTATTCGGAAGCAATGCGGGAACTACAAGTACAGAGCTGGATGTAGGCGCGGGCGCTACGGCGGGCGTGCTGATTATGGTCCTGATCCTGATTGTCAATATGGTACTTAACCGGGTGCTTCCGTCAGAAGAAGCGGATTAAGGAGGGCAGAAAAGATGAAAGCAAAAGTAAAATATAAAGAAAAACAGAGTCTGAAGACACACATCCGTCATCTGCCGAAATATATACCGCTGGTGATCTGGCTGGCATTTACCGTGGCAATGATCGGATGGATCGTGATCGCTTCTCTGAGCACCACCAGTGAGATATACAATGACGGCCTGCTTTCAAGCGGCCTGCATTTTGAAAACTATATCAATGTGCTGAAAAGACACAAACTGGGCACCTATTTCCTGAACAGTATCCTCTATGCAGGAGTGGGCTGCGCGGGCGTGATCCTGATCGCGTCGCCGGCAGCGTATGTGCTGGCAAGAATCCAATTTAAAGGCAAAGCGCTTGTAAACAATATTTTCGTGCTCGGCATGTCCATCCCCTCCGTTATGCTCGTAATGCCGCTTTTTAAAATGGCGACATCACTGGGACTGATCGGCTCCCGATGGACGCTGATGATCCTTTATATCTGTGTAAACGTGCCGTTTGGCGTATTCTTCCTCTCCGGATTCTTCCTGTCCCTGCCAAAGGCGCTGGAAGAGGCCGCGGAGATTGACGGATGTACACCTTCCAAGGCATTCTGGAAGATTATGTTCCCGCTGGCGCAGCCGGGAATCGTGACACTGACAATCTTTAACTTTATCACGATCTGGAACGAATACTTCATGGCATTGATTTTTGCCAACAAGACAGAACTGCGGACCGTATCTACCGGACTTCAGGCTATCGTACAGTCAATGAAATACTCCGGCGACTGGGCGGGACTGTTCGCGGGCGTGATCATCGTATTCCTGCCCACATTCGTACTGTATATCTTCCTGTCAAATAAGATCATCGCAGGAGTGACCGGAGGAGCTGTCAAGGAATAATCAGGAGGAGACTATGGAAGGACCACAATGGATGCGGAACACCGTCAGAATCTTCGGTGTGGATGATAGGAATAAGGCGGCTGCCTGGTGCCGGGAAAACTGGGGGAAGGAAGTCCTGCATGTACTGGAGACGGCGGACCGCGCGTGCGGGAATACGTTTCTCTTTGATTTCCAGTGGGATATGGAGCGGACATGGGAACCCATACATTTTGAAGGAGAGATTGATTGGAGCCTGATTCCCTGGGGAGACAGGGAGTTTTTATGGCAGTTTAACAGGCATCGTTTTCTTCCGTGCCTGGCCCAGACCTATCAGATGACGGGAAAAGAAAAATATGCCCAGAATTATGTGCGGCTGATGACGGATTGGATTGACCGTGTGGAGGAAGGGGAGAATATTGACCTGGGACCATGGCGGACGCTGGAGACCGGCATCCGCGCGGAAATGTGGCTGACCTCCCTGCCCCTGACGGTGGAGAGCCCGGCCGTTGACGGGTCTTTTCTTGATAAAGTGGAAACTTGTCTGCGGAAGCACTGTGACAGGCTCCTTGAGAACTTCCAGCCCCATAAATATATCAGCAACTGGGGTGTCCTGGAAGCCTGCGGGCTGCTGCTTTTGTCTCTGGTGCTGCCGGATTCTCAGAGAGCGCTTAAGACAGCGCTGAAACGGCTGGAAGACGCAGCGCGGGTTCAAGTGCTGGAGGACGGGATGCAGTGGGAGCAGTCTCCCATGTATCACAATGAGGTTTACCACTGTTTCCTGACGGCTTACTGGTACGGTCAGCGCGCCGGGATCAGAATGCCAAAAGCAGTCAGGGAAGCAGTGCGGAAAATGGCATATGTAAATTATAAATGGAAAAAACCGGATCACACTCAGTTCGCCCAAGGGGACAGCGACGCGTCCGACCTGCGGGACCAGATTACGGCAGGCGCGTATCTTTTAAACGATGGCGTGCTGAAATCCGGAGGATATGACATCCTTGACTATGACAGCGTATGGAGGTTTGGCTGGGAGGCCTGCCTGGAGTATGGGGCCTTGAAAGCGGAAGCACCGGATTTCGTAAGTACAGAACTGCCCTTTGGCGGAAATTATTACTTCCGCAGCGATTGGTCCGAGAAGGCGGATCTTCTGCATTTTCATTGCGGAGAGACGGGCGGAGGCCATGGGCACGCGGATAAACTCCATGTAGACCTGGTCATCCGCGGCGAGGATGTGCTGGTGGATTCCGGCAGGTATACCTATGTGGACGGAGCGGACAGGTTCTGGTTCAAGGAAGCAAGCGGCCATAACGTGATTCTGGTGGACGGCATGGGATTCGCGCAATGCGATACATCCTGGATATATAAAAATCTCTGTACCTGCTTAAAACAGCAGTATTTTGATGGGAAACTTGGCGCGTTCGTGGAGGGCAGCCATCTGGGATACTGGGACAGGGGCGTGCTTGTCAACCGGAAGGTGATCTGGATCAAGCCGGATATTTATGTGATCGCGGACGCTATGCTGGCGCGTGGCAGGCATACATATGAGAATACCCTGCACTTTGACGGACGGGGAAAAGCAGAGTCATGGTCAGGCGGGAACGGCTGCGAGGGAATTCATTTTACCGGAAGCGGTATGGAAGCTTTCGTACAGTTCACAGATCCGGCCCCATCGGAGATTCTGGATACAGAACAGTCCAGTTATTATAATGAGAAACATGCGAACCAGACATACAGAAGGAAGATGGAGGCGGAAGGCTTCTATCGGGAGATCACGGTGATAAACGGGGCAGAGAAAGGCAGGGCTGTTCCAGCGGCGGTGGAGAAGATCCCTCTCTATTCAGAGATAAACGGGGAATATCTCCCGGAGAACCATGCCGAAGGGCTTCGGATTCTGCTTGGAGACAGGGAGTATATTCTGTTCTTGTGCCACCAGGAAGTTATGACCCCAACAGACATCCTAAGCTGGGAGAACTGTCTGGGACACGGAAAGGCAGTCCTTTTTGACAGGACCCGAAGGAAGGATGAAATCATAACCGGTGAGATACTTGCCTGGTAGTGACTGATAAAAGAAGCAGGGGATAAAAGGAGGATATGGATGGAAAAGCACAGAATATGCTTCCGCGATGTGGAGACCGGCTGGTACAACGCTCTCCCGCTGGGGAATGGCAGGATGGGTGCCATGGTCTATTACAGGGGCGGGAAATTGTGTATCGCGCTGAACCATTATGACTGTTATTACCATGTGCTGGCACAGTATGCGCGGCATGAAGCGCATATGCCGGAAGGCGGAGAGAACCCGGACAATCCGGCAGTATTTGATGATCCTGCCCGGAAGGAAAAGACCTTTGACGAACTGCGGAAAATAGTGGACAAGGCGCGAAAGGAACCGGGCTATGAGCGGAGCCATTATCTGCGGATCTTGAATTCCCAGCAGAAAGGAAGACCCGTCTACGGAGGAGGGAGTTATCCCCAGGGGGGCGAAGTACATCTTGTGCTGTCCGAGAAAGCGGACTGCCGGGAATCCATTCTGGAACTTTCCATTGAAGACGCGAAAATCCATTTTTCCGCAGGGCCGCAGGGCCGCAGGGCGGAGGCTGAGATCTGGGTGGACCCGGGCTGTGACGGCGTGATGATCCGAGTGTCCCAGGATACACAGGGGCTGTGGGATCACGCGCGGATCTGGAAGCAGGAAGCCCGGGGGCAGGGCGGTTATATTTATGAGAACGAGAATGAGGGAGAGATCCTGGCGCAGACCTGTCTCTTCCGGCCGGACGGAGAGGCGGCGTGCACAGACCCCTTCGTCCAGGAGACCGCCCTGTATATTCCGGGCAGCAGCGGAGACGGAAGGATTCCGAAAGAAAAAGGCATACACGTGATTACTGCGTCCATACAGCCGGGAAAGGGAAACGCGGGGAGACTTGTTCAGGAGCTGTGGAGAGACCGGGAGGAGTCAAAAGCCCGGCACAGCCGAAAATGGCGGGAATTCTGGAGGAGTTCCGTGAGCCTGCCGGACCAGTACCTGGAGACACTGTGGCATCTGTATGTATATCTCATGGAGTGCGGAAGCGGGGACGGCAGCGCGCACAGTGAGCAGGCGTGCGGGCTGAGCGGTCTCTGGGACATCCGGCGGCCATGCATGTGGGGCAGTATGTGGTACTGGGATGTGAATATCCAGACCGCGTTTTACGGAAGCTTTGCCTCGAACCACATGGAACAGGTCAAAGTATTCTGCGACGCCTTCCTTTCATACAGGAAAGAAGCGCATCGATTCGCGGAGCGGATCTACGGGAAAACCGGGTGGGCCCTGGATTATCCCCATCCGCTGTACAACTGTATCCAGCCATGGTGCGCTCTGTTTCTGTGGCAGTATTATGCCTATACAAAGGACGAAGAATTCCTGCGGGAAAAAGCGTATCCCGCTTTTTGTGAAATGCTGGATTTTTACAGGGAGATTTCGTCTCTGGACGAAAATGGAATCCGGCATATTGATTATGATATCTGCCCTGAGCAGGGAAATGTAACCCGTGATTCGACCATTACAGTGGCAGCCGTAAAGCAGCTGGCAGAATATACGCTGCGTTCCGCAAAGATTCTGGACCGGCCAGAGAAAGAGCGGCGGGAAACGGCTCAGCTCTTAAAAGAGATGCCAGAATATGCCCGGACAGCGGACGGCAGGCGGTGGAAAGATTCCCCCCTTGTGCAGGATGATATTTTCCTGCGCCATCCATCTGTGCTGATGCCGGTCTTCCCGGCGGAGGAAGTCCATATGGAGAGCCCGGACAGTCTGCGTAAGACCGCGGAAGAGACGGTCCGGCACGCGTCGGAGAATACAGAGGCAGGGACATTCGGATTTGAGTGGATCGCCGCGGCCGCGGCCCGCCTGGGCGCCGGGGAGAGCGCTGTGCGCATCCTTTATGAAAAAGGGCTGGACTTTATGACTCACTCAAATGGTCTGGGATACGAAGAGTCGGAGCGGTTCATCAACTACTGCCATCTTACAAAACCAGCCAATTATCTTCCGGTTATGTGCGAGGAGGCAGGGGGCACGGCCGCGGTGATCAGTATGCTGCTGGTGCAGGAGATGGACGGAGTGATCCATGTATTTCCCGCTGTCCCTGACGGAGATGACGGTTATGCGTCGGAGAAGACGCAGTATGTCCACGACGACCACATCGTTTCCGCTAAGTATGGTCCCTGGGAAGAATGTGGATTTGAGTCCCTGCTCGTCCCGGGAGGATTTGAGATATCCGCGCAGATGAGAGGCGGAAAGACGACCTGGATTCAGGTCACGTGCAGGGCAGCAGGCAGATTGAGAATTGCTGTGCCGGAGAACCTGGAGAGGGCGGCAGAAGCATGGTGTGGGGAGGAAACACTCCCGGCGGAGAAGAGCGCGGTCAAGAGACGGCAGGAGAACAAGACGTGCAGGCTCCATGCCGTTGGAAGATGCAGAAACGGCGAAAAGATTTATGAGATAGAACTGAGGTCTGGGGAAGTACTGGTGCTTGGGAGGCGTGAGCCTGATGATGAAGCAGAACAGGCAGCCGGACTGACGCCCGGAGAGGATGCGGGGCAGAAAGAGAGAAAAGATTGCGCGCGGGAAGCGGCAGGCGGGATACTGACCCACCGTGCTGCCCGCACCCACCGCAGGACATTTATCGGGGAGGACAGACACACCCGGTTCTATAAAGCCATGGACAGTATGGTCTGCCCTTATGGGTACGCGGAAAGCCTGCATTACGGGATGACGCCCTATGTATTTGATTTTACCGAGCAAACGGGCAAAGATTACGACGATGTCTATGAAAAGCAGATCCTTGAGGCCGGCCGCTGCGTGCTTTACGCCGGGGGACCCAGGCCGGTGGGAGCACAGAGATGGTGCGCGGACCGCGGATATGGATTTTTAAGCGGCGGGGATACCAGGATAACAAAGCGGACTGGCCCTGACAGCGTGCGCAGAGATTTTGCGGAGGGATCGGAAGAAGCGGTGTTCGGGGTAGAACTCCCGGCGGGAAAATATGATATCCTGATCGTCTCGGGAGATGAAGAGGCCCCTTCCGCTACCCATATTTCCGTGCCCACGTGCGGCGTGTGCCTGGAGGGAGAGGAGACCGCGGCAGGCAGATACCAGTGCAGGATCATTCCGGTCATGCATATGGAAGACGGTGTCCTTAAGATCGTGCTGGGCACAGAAAAAGGATTGAAATGGAAGATGAATGCAGTGTTCATCAACAAACAATATATGCTGTTGTAACAAGCATTCTGGTGATATGTCAAGAACTTTTTTAAAAAGATTTTGATATGTTTTTC
>CAUEYX010000062.1 GCA_959022495.1 uncultured Lachnospiraceae bacterium
CCAGATCAGTACGGTATGCCTGTATACAGCGGGCGGGAATCTCGCCAGTAAAGACTTTTCAGAATATAATCTGCCTGCAATACTGTCAAGGTGAATTTTCTGTATCTTTACATTCATCGGACCGTTGCGTATACTGGCATCAGGAGGAGTTGATTGTATGAGAGTGTTGATCGCGGAGGATGAGAGGGATTTAAATAAGATTCTGGCAGACCGGCTGAAGGCGGAGCATTATAGTGTGGATTCGTGTTATGATGGCAGGGAAGCGCTCGATTATCTGGCAAGTGCGGAGTATGATGCGGTAATAATGGATATTATGATGCCAGTGATGGATGGGCTGGCTGTTCTGCGGGAAATGCGCAGGAAGAATGACAGTACGCCTGTGCTTCTGCTGACAGCGAGGGACAGTATCGAGGACAGAGTACAGGGGCTGGATTCGGGCGCGAATGATTATCTGGTGAAACCTTTTGCGGTGGAGGAGCTGCTGGCGCGGGTCCGGGTGCTCCTGCGCAAGCCGGCGGAGACGCCGAAGTCCTGTTACCAGATCGCGGACTTGGAGGTGCATATGGATACCAGGCAGGTGCTCCGCGGGGGGAAAGAGGTGAAGCTCTCGGGAAAGGAATTTGCGCTTCTCAGATATATGATACAGAATGAGGGCATCGTACTCTCCCGCAGCCGGCTGGAAGAGCATCTGTGGAATTTTGACTATGCGGGAGGCTCGAATGTGATCGATGTCTATATCCGGTATTTGAGAAAGAAAATTGATGAGGGGAATGAACAGAAATTAATTCACACAGTGCGCGGCGCCGGCTATGTATTGAAAGCAGACTACTGAAATCAGGAGAAGAGTTATGAAGCGGGTATCTCTGAAATTAAAACTGACCCTATTATATACGTTTTTTATGGCGGCGCTGACATGTGCCGCCCTGGCAATCCTGTTCTCTCTGAGCAGCAGGGAGATTCTGTCTTCTACGCAGTCTGCACTGGAACGCAGAGTCCAGGACAGTGTGGATGATCTTGACTACGAGGATGGAGAACTGGAGGTGGATTCTGATTTTTATGCGGTCACCCGGGATGTGTATCTGTCCTTGTACGACAGCAGTATGTATTTTCTATATGGAAAGATCCCACAGGGATTTGACCGGCAGCCGGGGTTTTCAGAGGGACTTACCCGGACCATCCGGGAAGGGAATCATGTATGGTATGTGTATGACTTATCATTCCGTCTGGCATCAGATTATACAGTATATGTGCGAGGCATTACATCTGTCACAGAAGCGGAGGCCAGTTTTACCGTCACGCTGCGGTTTGCTCTGATCCTTCTGCCGTTGATGGTGCTGACCACGGCAGTGCTTGGTTACCGTTTTACGCGCAGAACCCTTCTCCCGGTGCGCCGGATTACATCCACTGTACAGAAGATAAGGGCAGACGCGGATCTATCACGCCGCATTGGCCTGGCGGGGAAGAAAGGCGGACCAGGCCTGACGGAGGCAGGCGGCAGCAGAGATGAGATTTATACGCTGGCGGCTACATTTGACGAGATGCTTGATGAGCTGGAAAGTGTATTCAAGCGGGAGAAACAGTTTACATCCGATGTTTCCCATGAGCTGAGGACCCCGGTGGGGGTGATCCTTGCGCAGTGCGGGGTGATGCTGCAGGATGATTCACTGCCGGAGGCCCAGCGCGCAGGGATTCAGATGATCCAGCGGAAGGCAGAGGGGATGGCGGAGATGATCTCTCAGCTTCTTTTCCTGGCACGGGCGGATCAGGGAAGACAGCCGCTGAACAGGGAACAGATCAATGTAAGTGAGCTTACGGAAATGACATTGGAGGAATGGCAGATACTTGCCGGCGCAGAGAACCGAGGGATACAGATGAAAGGAGACATTGCGCCAGGGATTGAGGCGTGGGTGGATGAGACGCTCTATATCCGGATGCTGGCGAATCTGCTTTCCAACGCGGTGAGATACAGCCATGATAATGGAGTGGTGGAAGTGATTCTATCGAAGAGAGAAGGGTATGCGGTCGGTCAGGTCCGTGATGATGGAATGGGAATTCCGGCTGCCTGTCTGCCCCACATCTGGGAGCGGTTTTACCGTGTGGATGGAGCAAGAACGGAGGGCAGTCATTCGGGTCTGGGACTTTCTATGGTAAAATGGATTGTGGAGGCGCATGGGGGAAAAGTATCCGTGGAAAGCCGGGAAGGAAAAGGGACTACATTTACCTTTTGGATTCCGGAAGATCTGGGGGGACAGGCCTGAGCGTATAAGGAAACGGAAAAGGGAACCCGGATGCGGTTCCCTGAATTTATTTCGAAAGGTAATGGTACAGGATATCAATAAATTCGCTGTTTGTGGGTCTGCCACTCAGCGGATACTTTGTAATTTCCATAAGAAGTTCCCGGTTTCCATGGTCCCAGCAGTGCTTTATTACAGTCCGCAGGCAATGTTCTACGCTGCAGCGATTCGTGTGAAAATAGGAGGCAACATCTGTATACAGCGTTTTATAGATTGAGGTAAGATAATCTTCATTCTGGAGACATAAATACAGCGCATAGGCCAGGTAGCGATAGCCCAGGTATGTGGATTTAATGCCAAGGCTGAGAAGAAAATTTTGGATTTGTTTGATCATCATTATGATCCCCCTTTTCTTATGATTTTTCATGTATTATTTTAAATGGAAATAGTTGGAAATGTGTACTTGTAGACTAAATTATACGAAAATTGACAAAACTCGACACGGCTGGATTAAAAACTGAACCAGAATAAAAAGCGTTTATTTTAAATGACAGAAAAATCAAACCATAGGGCAGATTACTGCTTAAAATTGGAAATATTCTAGAGGCCTGAAGACCGCGTCAGACAGGCATTTCTGACTCAGATACTGCATAATAAGCCGGAGTGGGAACCCAGGTTTTACGGGTTCCCAGGCTGCACAGTAAGGTGGCGGTGCAGTATCTCGATCAATTCATTTTCTGTCGGTTTTTTCTTTATCGGATGATCTGCAATCGCAGTGAGAAATGTACGGTTTCCATGATTCCAGCAGTGTGCTGCCGCAGCCCGGACGCAGTGTTCTACACAGTGCCGGCTGGTATGATAGTGGAAAGCGGTGCCCGCATAAAGTGTTTCACAGGCAGGCGGGCAGCCGTGTTTTTCATTTTGTATGCGGAGATAAAGTAAATGAGTAAGGTAATGCCAGCCGAGACAGGATGGAGGGATGCCGAGACGGCAAAGCGTATTCTGAATTTGTTTGACCATAAGTAAGGCCTCCTTTTTGAGCGTTCTGGTGTTATTGTAAAGGCAATATGCAGAATTGTGTACAATTCGCCCTGAATTTACGAAAATTGGCGAATCGCCGGTTATGAGAAGAATGAATGGGGAAAGACAGGGAGCGATTCCCTTCTGTAAGAAGCGAGACCGTAACAGGTCTTATTTTTGTGCATATAAGATTAAGGAAAAGAGGGAAAGGAGGAACATGATGGAACAGATTATGGACTATATTAAGCCGGAGCTGATTGCTGTTGCGCCGGTGCTGTATTTTATCGGTATATGGCTGAAAAAGGCACAGACCGTGAAGGATAAATACATTCCGCTTATTCTTGGCACTGTCAGTATTGGGCTCTGCGCGGTGTGGGTGCTTGCGAACTGTCCGCTGCGTACGGGACAGAATATCGCGATGGCAGTATTTACCGCGGTTGTACAGGGAATCCTTGTGGCAGGGCTGTCCACCTATATTAATCAGATTATTAAGCAGGCGGGCAGGGAAGAATAGTAAAAATATTTTATGTTTTTTTGAGTTTTTAATGTTGTTTTAGAATTTACTATAAAATAGATCAAGCCTATGGTTGACAGGAAAATGCTGAAAAACCTGTCAACCATGCAGGTTTTAAGACATTCAAAGCCATCTGAAATGGAGTAAAAACAGCAGATAAAATGTGAACGGTTTACAACAGGTTTACAACAAATCAGACTTTAATTTTCTCAATCTGTTCTCTGAGCTCTTCAATTTCCCTGTGTCCATAAATCCGATTTGTCACGTCTTTAAACTTGTGCCCGAGCAGCCTTTTGCGATCATTTTCCCGTACTTCATATTTTTCGCATAGTCGTGAAAATGTATGGCGGCAGTCGTGCGGAGTGTGTTTTTCTATTCCCAGTTCGCTAAGTGTCTCATACATCTGTTCACGGAACTTCTGATCGCCGATTGGCAGCAGTTCTCCGTATTTTTTCATACGCCGGCGAACAAGATGGAGGATTGCAGAGTGGATGGGGACAATCCGGCCTTTCCCGGCTGCGGTTTTGATTCCGCCTCTAAAGTATTTCTCTTTCAAGTTGACTTCAAGTGTCTTATAGGCACTGATCCTAAAGCCGGAATAACACATAATCAGGAGAAATTCCACAACGTCATTCTCATTATTCGCCCAAAGAATTTGAAGATCACGGTCGGAAAACGGTACGCCGTGCTCGTCATCGTCTTGAATTTTGATCCGCACAAATTGAGCATATCCCTTTTCACAGATATCGTTAGCCAGGGCATATTTGTCCATCTGCTTGAACAGCAGCAGCGGAAGTTCAGCAGACGCGTGTGATAGCCGGTCAGAAACTTCATCAACGACTTTCTGCATATCTTCTGTTCGGATCACTTCGTATGCCATATCATATAGGGCCCCGCATTTTTTATATGCTACACAGATATTTCTTTCCAGGCTCTTTTTCTTTTCTCTGTGTCCATATTCCCTGCCAAATTTATCGAGGTAGTAGGATGAAAATACCTCTGCAAATGTCTTTTTCTTATCAGAGCTGATCGCAAACACAGCTTTATTGTAGTCTGTCACAAGATCGTCGAGGATCTTTGCTCTGGATGTGACTGTACCCCGCATCTCTTTCTCGATCAGGATCTCATCACCCGGTTTATATGTCCCCGCCTTATAGGACGTGAGTACCGCAAGCCCGACCATCCTGTCGGATACGTAGCATAGGGCAGGAGGCGTTTTCTTCCTGCCGTTGTCATATTCTTCAGTTGCCGGTGGATAAACGCCGTATGGGTTTCTACGACCCTTGCCGAGGTACCTAATTTGTCCGTATCCATTAGGGAGCTTTTGGAACTTCTTTCGTCTTGGCACGATTATCACCCTCTTTCTGAGCATAAAAATAGCAGCCAGCGTGAACGTGAGTTCCGCTTGCGTGGCTGCCCTGAAGATGATACAATATTTCTGTTCAAAGTTGCATATCTTCGGGTATGTAGTCTATTGCCGTTCGGTATTACCAGTACCGGACGGTTTTTAAATTTGCGTTAATAAATACTATACTCATCCAATTTTACATCATAAACAACGTCAAATTCTTCACCGCTAGATGAATTGCATGTTATTCTATACTCGATAGCTTCCATTCGATCAAGAGACGCATTTAAATTGTCAATTGTATCCCCCGTGGAGGTGGGAGAAGTTTCACCGGGAAGTACGGTGTCATGCGAACCCCAGTATTCCGTTTCGTTTGTGTCATGGTCAATATATGTTACGATAATTTGCGTGATCGAAAAGGCAGAATTATTTGTATACGTTCCACTTATCTCAACCCAATTGGGATTCGAAGTATCTATGGATAAATTAAATGATAAGTCATTTATTTTAAATTCTTCAGGATTTGAAGACTTATTATCAAAAGCAGAGTCATTAAGTTTTTCTGTTTCGACTTTGTGTGTCTGAACTTCCGCTTTTGAATCATTCGATCCTTTATTATTTGAACACGCAGTTGTAAACGAGATGATTAAGCTAAATAAAATTGTAAACAAAATTTTCTTTTTCATTTTCCCTCTCTTCCCCCGAGCAACACCACATTTATACAATCCCTCCCGGGACTATACCCAAATTACCAAAACTTACCAGCACGATTTTCCATAAGTTTCCACCCGCAAATTTGTTTACTTAATAGGAGCAGGTAAGTGGTGTAAAAATTTCATCCTCACCACATAAAAACAAACAAATGTTCGAGAAAAGTCCTTTCAATTGGACATACATTGTGCTATCATAGCATTAAGGAATTTCGAACAAGTGTTTTTGCAGTTGGGAGGGTACATATGAGTAACGAAGAATGTAAACAGTGCATTATTGATATGATCCGCCGGATCGACGATGAGGCACTCCTTAGGAGGATATACCTCATCTTGGTGGTCATGGCCGGGGCTGACGAATGAGTCAGTCCCTTATTTTATACCCAAACATTCCTTCATAAACTCTTCTATATGTTTTAACTTCTCCGGGGATGCTTCAGCGATCGCGTTCAGCATGTTCCGAGCAATTTGATTTTCTGTCACACTTAATTTCCCCAGATTCAGCGAATATCTGTCATCTTCGTCTATTTTTGTGAACATGTTCTCATCGCCGCCCTCACCGGTTCTGAGCCACACTTCATTCACGCCGAATTCCCTACATATAGAAGTTATTACAGCATTAGTTGGAGTTCTCCTTCCACATTCATAATTTGCAATGGTATTTCTTGCGAGCCCCAGCCTTTCTGCGAATTTATCTTGTGTCAGATGCAGGGCTTTTCTTAATGACAATATTCTTTCGTTCAACGTTTTCACCTCCTCCTGATAAGATGAATATATCACAAAAAGGTTTCAACGTCAACAAAAAAGTTGTTGACAATAGTTTCGATGACAGTTATAATAGTCTCAACGAAACAATAAACCGCGATTCAACAGGGAGGTGAAACAGTATGACGGCAGAAAAATTCAAATCCATAGAGATTGATTTTGAAAAAGGCGTCTACAAATTAAACGGGAAAGAGATGACGGAAGTCTCTGATCTGCGACTTAGTTTTAGCAATGGGGAATGGTCGCTGATGATTACAAAGGACATGCTTTTCGAGACAGTACCTAAAGAAAAAACAAGAAGTCAGGTGAGACTGGCGGATCTTGTGTCTCATCTGGAAGTGGAAGGATTGGATGAAGCCAAAGAAAAACTGGAGAAGATGAAGGATTTAATGGCTGAGATCAATGCTTTGTATGAAAAAACATTTAAGTGAGGCAGAGAGGGAGGTGGTGTGATGGAGAAAATCAAAGAGTTTTTTAAGTCATTAAAAAACTGGCAATTAGTGTACATTTCCACATTAATTACCATAGTGAACATTTTCATAATAATATTTGGTATTGTGCTTATTTTAAGATGATTGGAATCCAAGCTCCTATTGCTGCGATTATAGCGACTATAAGAGTGATGAAAAATCCAATTCTATTGAATTTTGTTTCCTTGTTTGAATCAGCTTGCATTTGATTAAGTATTCTCATTTGCTCTTCCTGAGTTTCTTTTATTTCGTTTAACAGGTCAATCTGCTTTTGAGAATAGTCATTTTGTGTACGTTCAAATGATGGTGGTTCGGGAATATTAAAAAAATCCATGTAATCTATCCTTTAAATATTATAAGGAGAGTATACCAGATTTCAGAGGAGGTGGAAAGGTGCAGAAAGCCAAAGAAGCAAAGAAGATTGTTCTCACTGACGATACAGTTGAGAACATCCGCATTATGGCTCCATATTTGGATGAGACGAGCCAGAACCGGGTATTCGGAATGATGCTGGAGGCTGTTAAGAGTGCTCCGGCTCAGGTAGTACAGCAGAAGGAGGTGAGCTAAAATGCCGGAAATTATCAAAGCGGCAGACATTGCCCGGATCATCCGTTGTGATCCCTGCTTGGTGCGTCACAGGATGCGGACAGGCGAGTGGAAGTTTGGGAGGGTGCTCCCGCCGGCAAAAGGAGGGAAGCAGTACAGATATGAGGCAACGATCGGGGAAGTCGCAAAGTATGTAGACATCTCCAGGGAGGAAGCAGAGAGGAGGCTGAAAGAAGCATGACAGGAGACATGATGGAAATAATACCGCAGCCGCAGGAGCTCGACCTGATCCCGCTCGATCACACCCCGCGACAGATCATCGCCCGGGGCAGACATAAGCGTATCCGGCACAAGAGGATGAGGCGGGACAAGGCGATCTTTGGATGGGCGGCTGTGTCAGGGGCACTGTTTGCACTGGATCTGATCCAGTGGGTGATTATCTACATACTGCAGGCGGGACCTGTTTGAGAGGAGGTGGAGAAAGTGAAAAAAGAAGAATTCGAACGCTTGTATGAGCAGGCAAAAGAGCTGGTGAATGAATATGAATCTCTAAATTACCGCACAGCCGTCATAGCGGGATTTTTTGGTCGCAATTCGGAAAAGACGTTTACGGGGGAGCAGGTGAGCATGATACTTGCGCTGAGATACCCCGAAAAAGAATGAGCACCTCACATATGCCCGGCAAGGCGTGAGGCGCACTACAAAATTATCAATTAT
>CAUEYX010000063.1 GCA_959022495.1 uncultured Lachnospiraceae bacterium
TTGCTATTTGTGCCGCCAACTGAAAGGCGGCGGAATGGAGATTGATATGAAAAAGGTTCAAAAAAAGTTTTATTTGATACTTGACATATCACCGCTGGACTTATATTTATCTACCACACAAATTAAACGGCAGATCCAGTATATACTCCTCAGCCCCCTCACTCTGCACCAGCAGGTAATATCCGATCCCCGCCATACCATTCATCAGCCCGGGGTTCCCCCACTCCTTACCTAAAATTGTCATTTCCTGTGGTTCAAATTCTGTCATATCCTCCAATTCCTGCGTATTCTCCCCACACTCTTCCAAGAACTTCCGCGCAATCAGGCTGTTTCCACACTCCCCGTGGCAGAGGCACAGATCTGCCCGGGATTTATGCCGGTCAAAATAGCCGGCCGCCTTCTTGATCTCTTCCCGGCACTTTTCCATTTCCGGCTCTGCCAGATCCATCCCGCACATCAACAGGCGGGACAGCAGGATACCGCCGCTGCCATGGCACCATGCCGACGGAAGCCCTTCATCCAGCTTATTTCCGCGGAAATCCTTCCAGTCCCCTGTGGATGGATTATAATTCTCATATTCATAGACATACGCCTTTTGGAAACAGACATAATACTTCTCCCTATGGGTCAGCTTAAATAATTGAAGCAGCGCTGTCATGATCCCCGCATTTCCATGAGCCATGCCCAAGAGTGGGACATCTCCCTGCTCATAACTCCACCCAATGCCATTCCCCGCTTTTACAGCGCTGTCTATGAGCAGATCCGCGATCTTTTCCGCCTTTGACAGATATTTCTCTTCTGCTTTGATCTGATATAAGAGACAAAATGCCAGGACGGCTCCCGCCCTGCCTTCCAGTAGATCTGCTTTCTCATCAGCCTCTGCCGTCCGCTCTAATATTTCCGCATGCTCCCTGGCATATGTGAGATACCGCTCTTCTTTGCTGTACCAAAATAAGATCAAATAGGTATAGACAATGGACGCCTCCCCATTATACAGCCCGGAGCACAGCCCGGTCATAACCTTCTCTTCTTTTCGCAGCCTGCAGGTATAATCATACAGCTGTTTTTCCAAAACACGGAACATCTCAGAGAATTCCTTTCTCCCGGAGCGCTGTGACAACAGGTAGAAAAAGAGCAGCATCCCTGAAATGCCATTATATAAATACATGCTGCAGGGAACAATATGCACGGCTCCTGATTTCTCTTTGAACACATCAAAGACGATCCACCACGCCTCATTCCGTTCCCGGTCGTATACGGCCTCCCGCAGCAATTTATCCCCAATACACTCTGCCGCCTTTCGGATCTCTTTCTCCCTATATGCAGATGGATTCTCAATCATTTTCCGTAATTCTTTTAATCCTTCTTTGGAACTTAAGTCTTCCTTTTGATACCCATTCAGGCTGATATGTATGAGCCGCTTTTGGAAAGCCAGGTCCCGCGCGCACAGCTTCTCCAAGCGCCTCAATATCTGCTCTTCGCCCGAGTACGCAAAATACCCTGGGATGCGGTTCCCCTCGGAATCATACAGATCCCTCCGCCCCATATAGAAGTAAAAATAAGGGATATTAAGATTCAGCAGATCCTTTATTTCCGCGTTCACAATGCTTCTGTCAAACGCGCTGGCAAAGTCCCTGTTCTTCCAGAGAAAGTGCAGGAGAAGCTTCCTGTCAGCCTCTGCGCTCATCACATCCGGATGACAGGAGCTGCGCAGAAGCATGCTGTATTTCTGAGTATCCGCCGCCAGATGCCTGCTCATAAAGTTTTCTGTCTCTCTCAGCTTCTCTTTGATTTCTTCCGGGCAGCCCATCACATAGCGATACCCCGCCTCAAAACCGGCCAATATCTCCTTCTCATATCCGCCCGGAAGCATAAAGTGCCCATCCAAAACCGGCCTGTTTAATTTCTGTGGGATCTCCGGCTGTTCATATGCCACATGAATCTGTTCCGTGCCCCAGCCTTTTATGACCGGCACTTTAAATTTGACCCTGCTGTTATCCCCGCCGGACATGGCGCTCAGATCAATGCCTTCTGCTCCTTCTGTCCAATAATAATAAGGCAGGATACCCGATGCCAGTACAGAATCCTTCAGCTGCAAATGCATAAAATCCGCGTTTGGACTCTGTGTTTTCGCCTGTATTGCGGACAGGCTTTCTAAATCAATGATCACCGGGTACTCCCCCATGGCAATCAGGTTTTCACAGTGGATGTCATTGGTTCCCAGAATATACGCGGCCAGAACGTACAGTCCCATCCTCTGAAAATACCGTTTCACTTCGCGCTCTGTTTCACACGGTTTGTGCGCGATTACTTCTGACCAGCCATATTCTTTGTACGACAGCTGCCTGGGGACATACATATCCAGCTGGCACCGCGCTCCCAGGGAGCTCACAAACTGATGAAACCATTGCTCGTTTTCAAGACTATGGGGCTTATAGATCACGCTTTTCCCATCCTCTGTCCTGATCTTGAGCACCTGTCTCCCCAGGCAGTGGGGATCTGATAATCCGGTCTCGATCCGGTCGATTTTCCCCAGGCTCTCTCCCCCGAATATCTGGTCCTGGATCTTACTTTTGTCCTGCGAAAACCGGAAGATCACTTCCGAGAACAGATTCACCCTGCCGTCGATACATTGTGTAAAGATCTTCTCCAGAGCGGAGTATCTCTCTAACAGTTCCTCTCGATATCCTTCACTCCCCAGCCTGTGGAGAAACGCTTCATATGCGGTCCCATCCAGCTGTGCATTTCTTAATTCATGAATCAAAATGCGGATGCTCAGCGTCTCCAGCTCACTTAAAAGGCTCTCCGCAAAGCACCTGTAAATACACTCTTTATATACAGGCAGACCGGATATGTGATCATGAAGTTCTTTACACCCCAATGTCAAAAATGGCACATACAGCTGTATGTACCCATCCTCTTTTTCCGCTCTATATCCATTCATAAACTGCCTCAGCTTTTCCGGCAGAGCCCGATCTGCCTGCCGCGCCCTCTCCAAGACACCGCCCTTCCTCCTGCCTGGTCCGCCGGCAGGCTGTCCTTCTAAATATGATTTCACTTCCGGAATGTGCCGGCATAGTTCCCGCAGCAGCCTGCCTCCCAGAAGCTTTTCCCACTCTTCTTTTTTCATAGGTTATTTCCCTGCTTTTCTAAATAAATGTACATTTTAAGAAAGAGTTCCACTCTCGGAACTCTCATACAAACCTGGCCGCGCCAGCGGCATATTATCCCCCCGCGCAAGTACGCATCCTGCATGGAGGGCTTTCATCTCACAGGGC
This sequence comes from uncultured Lachnospiraceae bacterium, assembly GCA_959022495.1. Taxonomy (GTDB): domain Bacteria; phylum Bacillota; class Clostridia; order Lachnospirales; family Lachnospiraceae; genus Mediterraneibacter. The sequence goes on from CAUEYX010000063.1 coordinate 3,279, forward strand.
AGTCCAAAGGACATTCCTGTGAGATGAAAAAGCGGATAGGATCTTTCCGCTTAACAACAAATCAAAGATAAGAAGGCGCCACATCCCACTGTTACAGATGTAGGCAAATCTCCTTCGCTATTCTTCTCCAGCCGCTCTACCTCCCGCAGCTCTGCCTCCAAACTTCCTGCTCCCATTTCTCTGAATTCTTCAACCATTTTCTTTCTCCTTTTCCTTATTCTCTACAAAACGTAACAATTGCATGGTACCACTTTTCATCTGAAATAAATTTCACATCACCTCCGTACTTTTTCACTTTATCCTTTACTGCCTGTTTCCCGTATCCATGCAATTTATTGTTTTCCTTCTCTGTCTTCGTCCATTTCTCCGGCGGACAATAGGTATTTGAAACTTTGATAATCACAATATCCTCTAAATTCTTTATGGTTATATGGATCTGTTTTTCTTCACCTGACATCCTTTCACATGCTTCAATGGCATTATCCAGTAAGTTTGATATAATGGAACATAAATCATGCGCCTCAATGCCCATCTCGTCCAGCGCCCCGATGTCCGTCTTTATTTCGATCCCTTTGTCTATGGCGTTTTCCAGCTTGTAATTCAAAATAATATCTAAAACTTCATTTCCAAGTCTCACCAGATGATGAACCTTTTCAATCGGTTCCTCAAGATTCTTAATGTATTGGTAGGCTTTTCCTGTCTCCCCTTTCTCACAGTAATTCAGCAGAACAAGCAGATGATTTTTGAAATCGTGGTATGTATAAGCATAATTCTTATAAATACTCTGTATCTCTTTGTAATTTTCCTCCATCATGCTGTCCCTGTACTCAAGTATTTCCATTTTGGCTTTTGCTGCTGCATTTTTCAGACTGCCCACTATCATCAGTCCGCCACCGCTGAGGACAAGTAAAAGAAATACTATACTTTCTATTCCTCGGTCTCTCCCTAGCTCTAAAATTCTGCTTTGAAAAATAATTATAAAAAATATACCTGCAATTCCATAAAAGAGAAATCCCCATTTATAAATATCCCGCAGTTTTCTTCCGTTCCAACAAAGCGAAATCCAACGATATCCGCCTATTATAATAATTAAGGCTATCCCATAACTAATATTTCTATAAAGACTTAAGCTGTTATAAATATTGTCTATACTAGTATTTGGAAACAATATAAATATCAAAAACGCTCCTGCCAACTGGAGCAGACCTAGACAGACATTGTAAGTTAGAACAAGGCTGAATTTAAATATACCATTATTATAATTTTTAATAAGCAGAGATACACATATCCCTGCTGTAATTGCCAACAGCATGATCCAGGACAGTAATTCCGAAGTATTTCTATTAACTCCGTGTATCGTTCCAAAAAGAAAGCTGCAGACAGCCACATAATATTTACTCTGTCTGGTCAAGCTGCTTCCAGTTATCCTGTCAATAAAGCAGTAACATATAAAGACCTCACATACGGCACACGCCCACGAGAAAATACTATTAAATACGATATCTAAATCCATATGTCACCTACGCCCTCACTGATTTTATCACAACCGGCAGCAAATCTTCAGGTCAATGTCTAATCAGGCGAAAAATGTGCTTAATTAGGACATCTCCCTCTCAAAGAATCGCTCTCCTACGTTAAATACTCGGAAAACGCGTCCATAAATGCACTTTTGCGTCCTTTACTGATATAGATCATTTCCCCATTATCCAGATGCACCACCGCGCCCTTTATTCTTTTGATCCGATCCATGTTCACAATATACGCCGCATGACATCGGAAAAATCTCCTGTCTAATTTCTGCAGATATTCTTTCATCTTAGTCGTAGACAAATAGGAGGAATCCCGCAGATGGACAGATGTTTTCCGTCCTTCCGTAGCGATATAAAGGATATCGTCAAAATACATTTTCTCCGTCGTATCACCTACGCGCTCAATGAAATACGCCTGGCTTTCTTTTTTGACATCCTCATAGAGCATTTTCATTTCCGAACAAAACTTAGAATATTCCAACGGTTTCATCCAATATCTGCTGACACCCAGTTCATAGCCCTTCGGCGCAAAGCTCAGTATTGATGTGAGAAATACAATTTTCGAGTGTATTCCCATTTTCCTCAGTTCTTCCGTCAGACGGATACCATCCATATCCTTCAGTTTAATGTCCAAAATAAATAGATCAATATCCTGATGTAAACTGCAATACCTTATTACGTCTTTTCCTGCGCTGAACCCGATAATTCCAACCGGGATTTTACATTCTTCTCTAAAGCGCTTACAGTAACTTGAGATACGCTCTAAGAATGTAAGCTCATCATCACACACCAATACTTTCATTTTTATCCTCTGTACTTTCCGAATTATTGCCACACTTTCCAACTTCATTAATATAATGTATTTGCTTTCACATTTCAACAATTCACAAAATATTTCTTTTTTTGCAGAGACCTTGACAGCCACAGCTGACAGTTTCTCCTTGTATACGCTTCATTTTTTATCTGGCTGTTTTACCCTCTGCCGGCAGATTGTTCCAGGTATCCCGGCATGTGGACAGGTTGATTCCCTGATAGCTTCATTCTGTTGACAATCCTCGTGCTTCCCTCTTGACATTCAAATACTACAATTGTAATATTATAAAAACAATTAAGCATTCTGGTGATATGTCAAGAACTTTTTTAAAAAGATTTTGATATGTTTTT
>CAUEYX010000064.1 GCA_959022495.1 uncultured Lachnospiraceae bacterium
TCTGAACGGGATCTCCAACCCGGATCTGATCTACGCGGGGAATACCATCCGCGTGAGATAAATCCCCACGGATCTGCCCGATCATAGGCTCTGTAATTTCAGTTCATTCAAAAAGCCTTCTGTATACGATGCTTTGTATACAGAAGGCTTTTCAGATCTGTGAGAATCTGTAAATTCCAGGAAAGGCCGACGAATCTTGTGTTTTCAATGTGACAGTGCTAGAATTTGAAGCAGATCCATTCTATACAGTTTTTATCCCGGATTCAAAGGAGGTACTTTATGAGAAAAGTCCGTTTCGCCGTCGTTGGTTCCGGCTGGCGTTCTCTTTTTTATATCCGTATCGCCAAAGCGCTGCCTGAAATATTTGAGCTTACCGCTCTGCTCTGCCGCAGCAGCGAGAAAGCAGAGCGCTTCTGCAAAGACTATGACATCCCGGCGGTCACACGCGAACAAGAGGTCATCGGGTCTGCGCCGGACTTCATCGTTTCTGCCGTCCGCGAGACCTCCATCGCTGAAACAGCTATCCAATGGATGAACTATGGCTTTCCTATTCTATCAGAGACTCCCGCGGGCCTGACGTTCCAGCAGCTGGAAACACTCTGGGAACTATATCATACGTCCGGCTTACGTATCCAGGTCGCTGAACAGTATCAGTTCTATCCCCGTTATGAGGCCATGATCCATCTTGCGCAGTCCGGACTCCTGGGGGACCCTGTGTCCCTGGACATTTCAGCGATGCACGGATGTCACGCCGCAGGCATGATCCGCTGTCTGCTTGACACGGAAATGGAGGAAGCCCGGCTGACCTGCCGGACATTTTCCCTTCCGGTCACCGAGACGCGTACACGGTATGAGATTATCACCAGTGGAGCAGTCTCCACAAGAGACCAGCTTCATGCGGTTCTGGAATTTGAGAGTGGGAAAATCGCCGTCTGCGATTTTCTTGCCGAGCAGTACCGCAGTCCCATCCGAAACCGTACATTGAGACTGCGCGGTACAAGAGGTGAGCTGTTAAATGATATAGTTTATTATCTGGACCGCGGTAATCTCGCCCATCAGGCGCCTATGATATTGGAAAACGATACGTTCACTGGTGAAATTCTGTCCGTGTCTTTTCAGGGTAAGCGCCTCTATACACCGCCATTCGGCGTCTGCGGACTTCCGGAAGATGAAACAGCCATTGCCCGGATGCTCGTCGGCATGAAGGAGTATCTAACCACAGGAAAAGAGATTTATCCATTCGCCTTCGCGCTGGAAGACGCGTATCTTGCCCTTCTGATGTCAGACCGACGGTCCACAGAAGGGTGGCATCAGGCAGAGACCGGTCCCCGTCCATGGAAACACATTCAGCCAGACACATTAAAAAATTCAATTCAGGAGGTATGAAATATATGGGAGCACTCAGAACAGCAGTCATCGGAATGGGAAACATGGGCAGCCAGTACGCCGCCTTTCTTCTTGCGGGCAGAATTCCCGGGATGGAGCTCTGCGCCGTCACCCGCGTGCGGCCAAAGCGGCTGGAAACGCTGGGGCTTGTCCTTCCGGAGAGCCTCCCGGTCTACCCCGGCGCGGACGCGTTATTTGAAGCTCTGGACACCGGTAAGCTCTGCCTGGACGCCGTTATCATTGCCACGCCCCACCGGATGCATGAGGCACAGAGCATCGCGGCGATGAAAAGAGGACTCCACGTCCTGTGCGACAAGCCCGCCGGGATCTACAGCCGCCAGGCCCGGCTCATGGAAGAAGCCCGGGCGGAGGACCTGATCTGCGCCTGGATCTTCCATCAGCGCACCTATCCCGCCTACCGCCAGATCCGTCAGATCGTCCAGAGCCAGACTCTGGGCGGCCTGAAACGGGTCAGCTGGACCGCGACAGACTGGTACCGGTCCAATGCCTACTACCAGAGTTCTTCCTGGAGAGGGACCTGGAAGCTGGACGGCGGCGGCACACTCCTCAATCAGTGTCCCCACAACCTGGACCTGCTTCAGTGGATCTGCGGCATGCCCGCGCGCACCCGCGCTTTCTGCCACAATGGCAGATATCACCCCATCGAGGTGGAGGATGACGTGACCGCCTATCTGGAATGGGAAAACGGCGCCACCGGTGTTTTTATCGCTTCCACAGGAGAAGCCCCCGGCGTAAACCGCCTTGAGATCACCCTCGACGACGGGCTGATTATCTGTCAGCCGGAGGGTGTGCGCGTCTGCCGCCTGGACCGTCCCGAGAAAGAATACCGGGTCACACTGGGAGATGATTTCCAGATGCCGTCCTGCGCCTGTGAAACCCTGCCCATGGAGATAAATCCTGATCCTTACGTCAGCATCCTGACGAATTTCGCTTCCGCGGTCATGCGCAAAGACCCGCGGGAACTGACTGCCCCCTGGGAGGAAGCGAGAAAAAGCCTGCTTATGTCAAATGCCATTTACCTCTCCTCCTGGACAGACAGAACCGTCGATATTCCGCTTCCGGGTTCAGAAGAGGAAAAAGCGTTCGAGAAAGAATTCGAGACTCATTGGCGCGCGATTTAACTCGTCATAATATAACACTGGTTCTCAACATTAGGGAGGTGAAATAGCAAATACATGAAAAGGTGTTTGCCTAAACAACTTATACTGATTTGTATATTTATTTTTATGATTCTATTTATTATCTTTATGGCAATTAGAAATGATACTTTAAAAGGAACGATTTACAGCAAAGAGAATGGTTTGAGTATTATAGTAGATGAAACAGAAAAGGATTTTTTAAACCGGTATCCCAGCTTAAAGAAACAAATAATAAATGTTTCTGTGCCAGCCGATGTAAACTTAGATGACTATCAAGCTGGGGATCATATTTGTATAGAATATGACGGGGGAGTATCTGAATCATCTCCTGCTCAGATTAAGGCCAAAGCTATAAGAAAAGAGTGAGAGCCAAGTACCATGCAGGAACTTGGCTCTATTCTCTCTATTTTGTATATTGGGGCTTTCCCCCTTATCTTCCCACGTTCTTATCCTCTTACTCTTTTTCTCATTACAAGCAGGACCGCTCCGGCTGAAAGAATAAGGATCATACCTGATGCCGCGGTCAGGGCGGAATCTCCGGTCTTCACAGCACCCTTATCCGGATTCTGAGACGTTCCGGCTGTTGTACTTCCCTGCGCGCCGCTGTCATTTCCTCCGGCAGCCCGCTGATCTCCACCCTGATTGTCTCCATCCGGTGTCTGCGGATCATCTGTATCACTTCCTCCCGGATTCTGCGGATCATCTGTATCCCCGCCCGGGTTCTGCGGGTCATCTGTGTCACTTCCTCCCGGATTCTCCGGCCCGCCGGTCTGTTCTTTCTCAAGACCGTCATATGCTGCCTGAAGCGCATTCATCGCCTCGTCCACCTTGGCCTGCTCATCCACGGACAATGTCTCATCGATAAAGATGCTGTTGGCAGATGCCAGTGCCGCGCGGAACACGGTCACGCTCTCTTCCGTATATCCGCTTAGGTCCAGGCCTTCCATCTGGCTGATCAGCTCCTGAAGTACGGATTTATCCGCTTTCAGCCTGAGGGCCTCCATGGCTTCAACCAGCCTGCTCCACGCCTCGTCTGTCTCGGCCTGCATCGCGTCGCCGTCCGCCATCACTGCCTCAGCGGCTTCCTTCGCGGCCAGGTACTCTGCCTGTCCGGCCTCCACATATTTGCTCAGGTCAATCAGCTCAGTCAGCTCCAATGCCATCTCAAGGTCCGTCTTGTCCGCCGCCTTCATATTCAGCGCGTGAATGGCAGACATCAGATCCTTTGCCGCGTCCAGCACTTCCTCTCTTGTGGCGTCTTCATCCGCCATCACTGCCTCGCCTTTGGCAATGGCGTCTGTAAACAGCTGCTGAACGGATTCCACCAGTCCGCTGACTGATCCGTCCTCCACATAGCCTTTCGCCTGGTTCAGGAAATACTCCAGGGTCTTCTTGCCCACCGATTCAGACGGATCTTCTGTGTCTTCGCTCAGGACCAGCGCGTCTGCCGCTTCTTTCAATTCGTCGAACACGTTCTTGACCGCATTGTATGACGCGTCTTCCTTATCGAGTACCGTGAGTGCCGCATCCAGAGCCCTTTTGAACGTGCTGTATGTATCTGACGTATAATCCTCCGCCTTTAATTCATCCAGACGGTGATCCGCTATGTACGCGCGCAGCTCATCTTTTGCAGACTGTACATCATGATTATATACGGAGATCTCTTTATATGCCGGTGTATCGTTTCCTGCTGTGCGAACCACAACCTTCACATAACGCGCGGTTACCAGATCAAACTGGATCGTCTGTTTGATCGCGGTGCAGGCTTCCTCTGACACAATTTTTTCCAGGTCATTGAGATCGTTTCCTGCATAAATGTCATAGCTTACCGCGCGGTTCAATGTGTCAGAAGCTCTTCCGTCCATGCAGATCTCATTGAATGCCAGAGGGCTTCCAAGATCAATGGTTATATACGCTGTATGATCAGAAGTCGTTCTTGTGCCCCACAGCGTTGTGCTGTCTCCATCCAGAGCATTCTCCGGTACAAATCCACTGCTGTAAGCATTCGGGGATGCCTCCACAACGGTCTTCTCCAGTGCCAGGTTCTCGTTGCCTTCGATCAACTCCAAGCTGTCTTCCGCCTTCCGGATCATATTGATCCACGCTGTGACATCCGCGCTGTACACTTCTCCGGCTGCTTCTGCTTCCGCCATTTTCTCTTCAACGGTATCCATCTGCTCCATCAGATCCCTTACACTTGCCTTTGTATAAGGCGTCTGATCTATGGCGCGGTACTCTTTAATCAGGTCTGCCAGTTCCATCTTCTGCGCGTCTGAAGCCGGATCATACGCGCCTTCAGCCGCTCCGCTGGCGATCCCCAGGTAATCTGCCGCTTTATAGACTGTGGCAATATCATCTTCCACCATATGTCCCGTATCATCGATTCCCATATTCAGAAGAAATACATTGCCCCGGCTGTGAAGCTTTTCTATGCTCGCTGCCACTTCTTCGACAGGATACAGATCCCCGTCATTGTAAGATGGCTGCCAGAACCAGGAGAACCCGCCGAATGGATTTCTCACACATACTGTCTCCTCATAGGGCAGGTAATAATTCTGTCCCTCATAAGAGAAGATTTTCGGCTCATCATAGTCCGCGATCGTCTGGCCGTCCCAAGTCTTAAAATCCGACGGGAAGTAATGCATCTCATCATATTTCTGATAGTCGCTCGGATGCGTATTTCCGCCGCTTCCCCCGATCGTCTGGTTCACGCCCACCTGGCAGTCCGGCTGAAGGGATTTAGTGTGAAAGAAAGTAAAGGACAGCCTAAAAATGGCGCACTTAAACAAGCTATT
>CAUEYX010000065.1 GCA_959022495.1 uncultured Lachnospiraceae bacterium
GATTCAGATCAACCAGATCCCGGGCAATCTCTTCTGCCTCCGTTTCCTGCCCGGTATATTCTGACGATTTTCCTCAAAGGGGCCTGACCCCGTTCACACTTTCTTCACACAAATTACTTCCCGTCTCTCTGCTGATCAAAGGATTCCTGCCATCCTTCCAGTACTTCTTCTGACGAGATATCTCCCATAAACCGTTCCTGTTGGAGGTTCCACAGTTCACTCATATCGGTCCCGCTGAACCGTTCGTTAATCTCCAGGGCAGTTTTCCCCGGCTCAATATACTGATCATATAATTCCTGCTGCCAGTCCGGCATGTCCATGATCTGGTCCTTAAATACCGGCATATGGTTCCACCCGGCATTGAATTCATTCATATTGTCCGGTTGGGAAAACCAGTCAAGAAAGACCTTTGCTTCTTCCACATGAGAGGACTGCGCTGACACAGCGAACATTCCCTCCCCGCTCTTCACAGTAAGGATATCTCCCCGGTAAGGCACCGGCACCATGCCAAGTTCTATATCCGGAGCCAGTTCCTGCACATCATTGATGAAAAACTGTCCTGACATATACATCGCCGTATTTCCCGCTGCCATAGCCTGTACCGCACTGTCATACGTGGCTTCGATATAATTATCATTTGTATATCCCTGCGTCCGCAGCGCCGCGAATTCATCCAGAATCTTACGATACTCTTCATTATTCCAGCTCATCTCCCCGGAAGATACCTTCTCATAATCTTCGTCTGTCATAATCTGGGAGACTGAAGCCGTAAATCCGATCGTAGCAGTCCACGAGTCTTTATCCGAGGCATACACCGGGATATAACCGGCATCCCGCAGTCTTCCGCACACAGAATAAAGCTCGTCCATAGACTGCGGCACGGAGGTCTGCAGCTCCTCAAAGATTCCTTTATTATAGATCAATCCCACACTGCTGGACGATCCCACCGGAAGTCCGTACAATTTCCCATTAATTTTCTTATTCTCAAGCTGCTCCTCTTTGACTCTTGAGTACCAGCTCTCTTCCTCTCCCATTTCAACAAATTTCTCCGCCCCCACATCTGCCATCAGACTTTTGTCAATGCGGATCAAATCCGTCAGTTCTCCTGTCACAGCCTTTGTCTTGACCACCTCAATCCACTGATTATCGGGAATCCTCAGAACATCGATATGATATTGCGGGTATTCCTTTTCGAATCTGCTGACCTCATCTTTAAAAAAGTCTTTATAATGGGACTGGGGCATCATCAGCGAGAGTGTCACATTTTCATCCTGTTCCTTCACTTCTGGTCCTGAGCATCCTGCCAGCATCAGCGCTGAGGCAAGCGCAAGGACAATCTTCGTCTTTTTCATGCTTTTTCCTCTTATTGTAATCACCACACATTTCAGCAACAGATACAGTATAGCACAATCCTGATTGAGAAGGAACATATCTGGGAATGTAAAATGCAAACCCCGCGTTTGTAATATCGCATCTTCTGCTTCGTTTATTTGCTTTTTACTATCCTCGATGATAAAATAAAAACCATCAGAAACAGGGACAGAAGGGTGGAAAATCTATGAAAAAAAAGAAATACTTCAATCAGCTTTTTATAACATATTCCACCGTATTTCTTCTCCTGCTCACGGTGCTCTTTGCGGTAACCCTGATCTTCATCTACCGAGAGCAGTACACCCGCAATGTGGAAATTCGAAGCCAGCTTGTATCACAGATACAGACCCAGATGGACTCTTCCCTGAAGGGAATGGACCGGATTGCCACGGGTCTGATCTTCAACCGCAATTTCACTGATATTATGGCCGATTCCAAAGATTCATCAAATATACCCAAATATGATAATGAAATGCTCAGTTATTTCCTTATGCTGGATGCGCCTGATATCTCCACATACCGCATCATCGCCTTTAATGATGATGTCTATTACACGATGACAAAATCAGACGAAAATCCTTCTCACATCCGGGCAGCGTCCGCCAGCTACCACTGGAAATCCCTGATCCAGGACGCCCATGGAGAAAAAGTAATACTCCCGGTTCACCCTGACAGCTTTTCCGATGCAGGCACCCCCGTGTATTCTGTGGCCCGTTCCATTACAGATGGCAGAAATGTGTATGGGATCGTAGAAGTACAGAATGAGTACAGTTCAATCGAATCCATCTGCAGTCTGGACAATGTATCCGGCCAGGTCTCCCTCTTCGCGCCGGATGGCACGCAGATCTATCCCCTGACATCGGATGAGGGCCAGAAGGAGGATGCTCATTATAAGAGAATATACGATACCGTTTTCTCAAGGGAAGACAACGAGGGAAGCTTCTTCCATAAAGGGACACAGCTGTCATACAGCACTTCTGACTATTCCGGCTGGACTGTGGTACTGAGCTGTTCCTTCCTCTCTCTGGTACCTTTTGGAGCAGAGTCGCTTGTACTGATCTTCCTGGTCTTCCTATTCCTGGCAGGCACGGCACTCATCCTCTTCCGGGTCCTCACGCGCCGGATGGTCGCTCCTCTGAATGACTTAAACCAAGCGTTAAAAGAAGTCTCCCTGGACAATCTTTCCCTGGAACTTCCACGTACATATAATACGGAAGAGATCGAAAGCATCAACCAGTCCTTCCAGAAAATGTTCGGTCATCTGAAAAATGCCATCAATGTCAGTATCCAGAGCCGCGCAAACGAAGAGCGCGCAAACTATCTGGCTCTTCAGTCTCAGATGAACCCACACACTATATATAACACGATCTCCATGATCGAATGCGCAGCCTATATGAATGATGACCAGGAAGTGTGTGAACTGTGTATCCGGTTCTCAAAAATGCTCCGCTACATCTCCGATTACACAAAAGACATCTATTCCGTTGAAGACGAGGTCAGCCATCTGCGGAATTATGCGTTCCTGATCCAGAAACGTTACGAAGGCAGGATGGACATCACCATCTCAGCTGATGAAAGCCTGCTTAAGGAACAGATTCCCAAGTTCACGCTCCAGCCATTGGTGGAAAACTGTATCAATCACGGATTCTCCGCGGCAGTGGATCACTTCGCAGTGAATACATGTATCTCCGGCACCCCGGAATCATGGAAGATCCGCATTGTAGACAATGGGTCCGGATTCACTCAGGAAAGTCTGGCACTCATCGCAGAACAGCTGCTAAAGGCTGACCGCGATCTGGAGAACCAAAATGAGATCATCAACCGTAAGATCGGAAAGCTCGCTATCAGTAATATTTATATCCGCTGCAGGATTCTCTACCGTGACCGGTTCCATTTCACCTATGGGAATAATGAGGACGGCCCGGGAGCTTTCGTACAGATAGAAATTAAGAAAAACCAGCCAGACAAAAAAAACAGCCAGAGGTGGACAAAATGAAAATATTTATTGTTGAAGATGAAGTATTCGCTCTGAAAACATTGTGCAAAAAAGTCAGCGACCTAAGCCCCGACTATGAAGTCGTTGGGACCGCCGCTGACGGCGTAGAGGCGCTTCCCGGAATCCTCAAGACCCAGCCTGCCATCGTGCTCACTGACATCCGCATGAGCCGGATGGACGGGCTCACCCTGGTCCAAAAGATGAAAGAGAACGGCGTATCCGCCATCCCCGTGGTCATCAGCGGTTACCAGGAATTTGAATATGCAAAACAGGCAATGCATCTTGGGGTCAAAGATTATCTCTTAAAGCCCATCGAACTAAATGAGCTCAAAGAATGTCTCGAATCCTGCCGGAAAAGGCTGGAAAAGACAAGCACGCCTCAAAATATCTATTCCTTTTTCGCGGGCAGCCAGGATCTCAATTTAAATGCCATAACATCCGGCGGCAGCGTCCTGATCTGCTATCTGCTCTTCTGCACGCCTCTGAGCAACTCAGGGAGTCTGCTCCACCCGGTGGCTGGATATATCCCCAACGCTGTGATAAAGGACTATTTCAACAGCCAGCTGCCCGGATATACAATATTAGGATTCGACGGAATATTCAGCAATGAGAAAGTGGTGCTCATCGGCTTTGAAGGTTCCCCGGAAGAGACCGACCGTCTTCTTCAAAAGCTGACTTTCGGACTGGCAGACCAGTTCCATTTCCCGGTCACTTGTTACTATATGTCCAGCCCCAAGGATATGATCGGCCCAAATATCCAGAACGCTCACGGGAACTGCGTGCGTAACATGATCCTGGGTACCAGCCGGTGCTGTCATACAGTTCCTCCTTCTGAACCCGCCGAAAACCTGACAGATCTCATTGAGCTTCTGTCACTTCTGATCCGGCAGGATGACAGGGAGCTGATCAACTCCAACATGCTCCGGCTGTGCATGAAATGGAAGACCGAACAAAGAACCCTCGTTGCCAGCCAGGCTGACTTGATCTTCATCTTGAAAGCGCTGAACCAGAATTTCCACGAGAAAAAAGACCGCCGCATTGACTGTGTATTTTATGTGGAAAATATCTGCTGTTTCTCCTCTTCCTTCGAGGAGCTGGCATCGAATTTCTCCCTGCTTCTGACCGAACTATTCGGCGCCTCCAACGGTCCGGAAGATCAAACGCTCAAGGGGGAACAGCTGGTAGAAAAAATTGAGGCATACTTTCATGAGAACCTCTCCAGGAGCATCACCCTTCAGCTCCTGTCCGAGGAAATGAACGTATCCAAAGTCCATCTCTGCCGCGTATTCAAAAAGTACCGGAATATGACGCCAATCGATTCTTTCAACCGCATGAAAATCGACCGCGCCCGCGAGCTGCTCACACAGTTTGCCGCGCTGCCGCTGCAGAAAATCTCCGATATGCTCGGGTTCAGCGACGTCTACTATTTCAGCAAGGTGTTTAAAAAGATCGAGGGAGTATCACCCTCCGCGTACAGGAAAAATTTAGAAAGTTAAATCTGGATCTGCCGGGAGAACACTCATAGTGGTCAGCGGCAGATCGGACGAAAACTTCGGAGCGGATTTTCGGGGACGTATTCTGCGCGGGGGTGTGGGTGGCTTCGGCTCCGCTCCACAGGGCAGGAAAAACTACAAAATCAGCGGACATGCTAAATACAAAG
>CAUEYX010000066.1 GCA_959022495.1 uncultured Lachnospiraceae bacterium
GCACAACAGCGGGACAGGCGCAGAAGACGGGCAGCGGAGCTGTTCAGACCGGAGACGGCACTCCATTTTCCGCGGTGTCAGGGCTTGTTGTTTCCGTACTTTGTGCGGGCACGGCAGCAGGGATGCTTGTCAGAAGAAAAGGAAAAAGATAAATAGATGAAGCATACGTGCGAATTCGTGTATAATAAATTCATATACAAAGATAAAAGGAGGGATCGTATACCAAAATTGACAGCCAAAGGTTATAAAATGGAGGAAAATACTATGAAAAAAAGGCAGCGTATCGCAGCATGGATTATGGTATCCACGCTGGTGATTACAACACTTCTTTCCGGGACGCAGGCAGCGGCCGAAGAGTCCGGAAACGGGCTGGTAAATATCGCGGAGGACTGCGAGGTTACTGTGCCTGAAAATGAAAATGGGATCGCCAATATGTTTGACGGCGATACGAATACCATCTGGTGCCCGGCCACACAGGCAGGCTGGCCGGCCACAGTGATATTCAAGCTGCCGGCTGAGAATACACAGCCGGTGGAGAAGATCTCGATGAAATTCAAAGTCGAGAATACGTCCCAGGAGAACTGGGCAATGGATATCAAACTTGGTTATTATGTCAATTCTGTGACAACGGACGAGCTGACCGCAAAAGAGGTTACGGGGCATAAATTGAAAGACGAGTTTGTGTTCGAATTTGAGGAACCGATCAATGTATCCCATGTTCTGGTGACTATGGACAATCCCACAGACGGGAATGCCACGGCCGGATTCTGGCCGCAGATCGCTGAGATGGGGATCTTCGTGGCAGAGGATGGCCAGGAGACAGATCTGACCAACCTGGCATCCGGCGCGGCAGTTACTTCCTGCGGCGGCAGTGCGGGAACAGCGTCAAATCTGGTCGACAACAATTACAGTACGCTGTATGTATTTTACAATGGGGGAATGTCTTCTATCCAGGGCGAGGCATGGGTGCAGGCTGATCTTGGAAGAGACGTGGATGTAAGCTCCCTGGAGGTTGCGTTTGAACATCTTGCTTCTGATTCGAACAATTTCCATTTTACGTATAGCGTGTATGGAATGAGCTCAGAGGATCAGGACTGGACGCCCCTTGTAAAGAGCGCGACAGCGGACCGCGTGGAGAACAGTGTGAATGAACATCTCCTCGGCGTTGACGGGGCATCTGTGAAGCTGTCTAAGGTGAAGATCGTGATCGAAGAGATCACAAGCACAGGCGGAGATCCGTGGCCTGCCATCGCGGAACTTAAAATCTTCGGAAAAGAGCAGGCGATCGAGGACCCGGACAACCTGGCATGGAATAAACCGGCGCATACGAACACGAATTCATCTACCGCTGACAGAATCACGGATGGAAATACAGCGGCCGGATGGAGCGGAGCATACTATCCGGGGTATGTAGATATTGATCTGGAAGAGAACTATAATATCTCAGATATCGAGGTCTATCTTCCGACGACAGGATATTCCCAGTATGATGTCTACACCAGTATGGATGGACGGGATTTTACAAAGCTTCTGAGCAAAACGGACAAAGAGGCATCTTCCGCGGACGGAGACCGGTATGAGGTTGAAGTGGAGGCGCGTTATGTACGCGTGTATGTGAATTATCAATCGTCAGGAAGCAATGCGGTGATCCATGAAGTCCGTATCCTGGGTGAGGCCAGTGGAACGCCTCTGCAGGAGAAACCTCCTGTTGAGACCGGGAATTTCGAAGGCAGTGAATATGATATCGAGATCACGGATGAGATGGCGATTGAAGAAGTACAGGGGATCATCTCCCGTCAGCTGGGGGATGAGTACGTAGACTGGTTCACATTTGAGCTGGCAGAGAACCCGAACGGCACGGGATATGATTATTATACCTTGAGCGAGGACAGCGGCAAGATCCATATCGCGGGAAATGACGGAGTGTCACTTGCCACAGGACTGAACTACTACTTAAAGTATTATCTCAACGTGCATATTTCCCAGGTGGGAAATCAGGTGAATATGCCGGAAAAGGCTGTTTCACTGGACGGTGAGACCATCACCCGTGAGACAAAGCTTCCGGTAAGATATGCGTACAACTATTGCACATTATCTTACGCGATGGCCTTCTGGGGTGAGGAAGAATGGCGCAATGAGCTGGACTGGCTGGCGCTGAATGGAGTGAACGCGGTGCTTGACGCCACTGCCCAGGAAGAAGTATGGCGCCGTTTCCTTATGGAATGCGGTTATACAGAGCAGGAGGCAAAAGATTTCATCGCGGGACCGGCATACTATGCGTGGGCTTACATGGCGAATATGTCAGGGTACGGCGGACCGGTCCATGACAGCTGGTTTGAAGACCGCACAGAACTGGCGAGAAAGAATCAGTTATCCATGCGCAAGCTGGGAATGCAGCCGATCCTTCAAGGGTACTGCGGCATGGTGCCTATTGATATTGAATCGAAAGATCCTTCCACAAAAGGAAGCGTTATCGCGCAGGGGACATGGTGTTCTTTCACCAGGCCGAGCATGCTCAATGTGACTTCCGAAGCATACAGTACATACGCGGAACGTTTTTATAGGATCCAGAAAGATGTCTTTGGAGATGTAACAGATTATTATGCGACAGACCCGTATCATGAGGGCGGCAACGCGGGCGGTGTAGCGGCAAATACTGTGGGAAGCAATGTCCTGGGAGCGATGATGAAAGCGGACGAAAACGCCGTATGGATTATCCAGTCATGGGGAAGCAACCCGACTACAGGCCTGCTTCAGGGAATTGCCCCCAATAAAGAGCACGCGCTGATTCTGGACCTCTACGCAGAGAAGCAGCCCCGCTGGGAGAGCTTCAACGGGACTTCTGAATTCAGCGATACTCCATGGGTATACTGCATGCTCAACAATTTCGGAGGACGTCTGGGACTGCACGGACACATTGAGAATTTTGTAAATGAAGTGCCAAGAGCCATCAATTCAGCGGATTACATGAGAGGAATCGGTATCACGCCGGAGGCCTCTGTAAATAATCCCGTGCTTTACGATCTGTTCTTCGAGACTATCTGGGCGGAGGATGCTGACAATGTACAGGCAGTCGACCTTGATCAGTGGTTTAAGGATTATACGACACGCCGCTATGGAGCGGAAAGTGAAAGTGCATATCAGGCAATGCTGATCTTGAATGATACTGTTTACAATCCGGCCCTGAACATGAAGGGGCAGGGCGCGCCGGAATCTGTAGTCAACGCGCGGCCGGCGGAGAGTATTACAGCGGCATCCACATGGGGCAACGCGGTCATCGACTATGATAAAGAAGATCTGGAAAAGGCGGCAGCCCTCTTACTGGAGGACTATGATATCTTAAAAGACAGTGAAGGATATCAGTATGATCTGGCGAATGTGCTGGAGCAGATCTTATCAAACTCTGCCCAGGAATATCATAAAGCTATGGTAAGAGCATACCAGAGCGGTGACCTGGAACAGTTTACAGTGCTTTCGGATACCTTCCTTTCTCTCATTGATATGGTAGAGAAGGTAACCGGAACACAGGAAAAATTCATGGTGGGAACTTGGATCGAGCAGGCAAAAGGCCTGGCGGACAATGCGGATGAATTTACAAAGGAATTGTATGAGTTCAATGCCCGTTCGCTGATTACAACCTGGGGAAGCATCAACCAGGCAAACGCGGGAGGACTGCACGATTACTCAAACCGCCAGTGGTCCGGTCTGACAGAGGATTATTATAAACCCCGCTGGGAAAAATGGATCGCGGAACGCAAAAAGGATTTAAGCGGAGAAAGCGGACAGAACTTTACCAACGCGCAGTGGTTCGAGATGGAATGGGAGTGGGTTAACAGCAACAACGAGTATCCGACAGAACCAAACGGGCTGGATCTGAAAGAACTGGGAGAAGAGGTTTTGAAAACTTACTCTGTCACTGCGGTTCCAAAAGACCCGGCGGAAGACGATTCCAGGGATCTGACAATGGACGGATGGATCATTACAGCGGGAAGCGAGCAGAGTACCAGCGGATCTGAGGGACCGGCGTCCAACTTGATTGACAATAATACGTCAACGATCTGGCATTCAACCTGGGCTGGGACCGCGATGGAAAATCTGTGGATCAATATCCACATGCCGGAGCCGGCAGAAGTTGACGGGCTGCGTTATCTGCCGCGTACCAGCGGAACGAACGGCATCATTACCGGATATGTGATCCAGGTCAGCAGCGATAATGGCGCAACCTATCATGAAGCGGCATCCGGCACATGGGCCGGGTCCAGCAGCTGGAAGACGGTGTCCTTTGGCGCGGAGAAAGTGACGGATGTGCGGCTGCAGGCGACGGCGGCAAGGACGGATTCTTCCGGGAATAATTATGCGTCTGGCGCTGAGATCCGCCTGACGGGAAGCGCGGAAGAAGAACCCTCTGAACCGGTGAGCAAGAAGACGCTGGAGTATTTCCTGAATCAGGCCAAAGGCTATGTGGAGGACGGAACCGTCAGCGGGCTGGTGGAATCCATTCAGCAGCTGTTTACAGACGCCATTGCCAAAGGCGAGGCAGTGATGGCAGATGAAGACGCCACGAGAGAGGAAGTGCTGGACGCGGCAGAGGATTTGATGCTTGCCATCCACGCGCTGAATATGAAGGCAGCGGACAAGACGGACCTTCAGATGGCGCTGGAGCTGACAGAACTGATCGATCTGAGTAAGTACGTGGAGGCCGG
>CAUEYX010000067.1 GCA_959022495.1 uncultured Lachnospiraceae bacterium
TTGCATGTGTTAGGCACGCCGCCAGCGTTCATCCTGAGCCAGGATCAAACTCTCGCATAAAGAACTTAGGTCTGGTCTTTTCAGACCTTATGTTCGTTTGCGCTCCGCACGTTCTTAACGAGGTTTCCCACGAGTTTAGAACTGTCGGAGCTTCCGTTTGTTCCGAGTCCAGAATCAACTTACTAGCTAATTCTTTCCCTCTTTACTGTGTCTGGCATTGAACACTTGATGAGGTCTTTCACGAATCTAGTGTGAAAGCCGTTCGGCCATGCCGAACCTCATTGTCCAATGACGTTCTTAGAAAATCTTCTCTTCAAAGAAATTTTCAAGGGTTGTTGTCTATTGTTCAGTTATCAAGGTTCCTGTCGTTCTTTTCAAGCGACAGCTTTAATATATTATCAAAACTGCTTTTCTTTGTCAAGAACTTTTTTATTTTTCTATCCTGCCGCTTCCGTCTCTCTTTCATTCTCCGTCAAGCGACAGCTTGATTAATTTATCACATCAACGTAGCTTTGTCAACAGTTTTTTCTTTTCCTGTTTTCCTGCCAACACTTGTCTGCCGGTCCTTCCGCCTCCGCGTCTCCGCTCAAATCTCTCGTGTCAGCTAATTTTTTAAGCCCCGTTCTCAGCGACGAATGTCATCATAACACTGCCGCATATAATTGTCAATGTTTTTTGAGCTTTTAGTTTATTTCAGACAATTTGTACAATTCCAAAAACATATCCGCAATATATGTAAACTTCTCACATCAGAGATCTGATATATTCCCAGTCTGTCGGTACGCAGAGAAAATACTGATCTGTCTGCGCATTTTCTCTATCATAAATTGTCAGATACGTATCTGTCAGACAGAATCCTGCGTCAGCTCGCCCAAAGTTCCCATCCAGTACTGGTCTGTCAATATCATAATCACTCACATATATTGTAATACTTTTTTCCACTTCCAGGCTGGACAAATACTTTGAAAGTGCGTCGGATGCTCGTACCCCAAGCGTATCTCCATCGCCAGAAAACCGGACATTCACATCTGTCATTTCTGACATATCTATGCCGGTCACTTCCGCCGCACTGCCACGCGCTGTTACCAGTCCGACCCTGCCGGCACACAAAGTGCTCAAAAACATTACAACAAACAATAAGCATATTCCAAGCCTTTTGGGCTTTCCCGGCATAACTGCCCTCAGACGATATCGCAATGTTTTCGCTGATGCTGAAAGGCAGGTGGAATACCCGCGGGAATCCCCAGTCACCGTAAGTAAAAGTTCTGCATATTTTTTCCGCATACCTGGGTCAGCATTTTTCAGTACAATTTCATCACACGACAGCTCCAGATCATCTTCCGCCCGTTTTACTGCCAGCCAGACAAAGGGATGTATCCAGCCCAGCGCATTACAGAAACGCAGAAAAAACTTTGTATGTGTGTCTTTTCTCTGAATATGATGAAGCTCATGACAGAAAATCAGTTCCGCTTCTTCCTCTGTAAAAATTCGCTCCGGAAGATAAGTAATTTGTTTTTTCTTTCTCATGCCGACACTAAGAGGCGATCTGATCTGTGAACAATATCGCAGTTCTACCGGAAGCGTATAATCCACCTTCTTCTGCATATCACTCCACTTCCCCAATAATACTGGATCTTCCACCGGGCGCGAGTGATCTCGAAGACTTTTGGCAAAACGCAAATGAGATACGGTCTGTAATGTAAATATAACTGCAAATCCGCTGATCCAGATCAAAAATATGCCAGCGGCTATCTCCCCGGGAATATACAGACGTAATGCCGGGGGCAGTACATTTTGAGAATATATCATATACGGCTGATAAAACAAAAATACCGGAATCAGCCAGAGTGTAGCACAGGTTCTTGCCGTATAGTACTTTCTTAGAATCGGAAGAAACAAAAGCAGTAACGTAAAATAGATACTGATAAACAAAAACATATCCGCCGCGCCGGCGCCTAAAAGTTCTACTCCGACATCCTTTCTGACAGAAAAAGAAAATAGAACCGCTCCCAGATAAACCGCATAGAGAACAGGGAAACAAATCGGATCAAGCCACACAACCGTATCACTTCTCTCCCGCAGCAAATATCCCCGTTTCCCATTCTCTGCATTCCAGGACCCTCGGAATCCTCCTGCAAGAAATCCTCCCAGAACCAACCCCCAAAATATGCGAAACCCGTAAATCAACAATTCAAGATCTGACATTTACAGCTCCCCTTTCTCAAGAAGTCTTTTCAGTTCTTCAAGTTCCTCCTTTTTGACCCCGCTGTCACACAGCGCTGTGGCAAAATTAGCGACAGATCCATCAAACAGTCTGTCCAGAAATGAACGACTCTCAGAAGCCAGATACTCCCTTTCTGTTATCAGAGGTTCATACAAGTTAGAGCGCCCCTCTTTTTTCTGTACAAGAAATCCTTTGTCACTCAGCCGCGTAAGCAGCGTCAGAATTGTTGTCGGCGCCAGAGGATGTATATTTTGCAGCGCCTGTTCAATAGTAACTCTTGAGACCGGCGGCTTTTCTTTCCATACGATCTGCATAATCTCCAGTTCACTTTCCGGAAGGCGTTTCATATCTTTCATAATGCTCTCCATTTCTCCGCTCACAATCCACGGTAAAACAAAACATCTCTACATCTGTAGAATTATTTTATTCTACAATTGTAGAGATGTCAAGCATTCTAATAGATTCCCAACATAATTTAATTTTTATATCTCTCGAGCTGAAATGCCATAACTTCCTTTTCAAACGATTCCGGTTCCGTATGAATCCACTTCATCACCTCTTCATAATCGATGTCAAATCCTTGTCCGAGATAATCCACCATCTTTTCATGCGATCCGGAAAACGGTCTTGCTGTCACCCTTTTCACATTCTCTTCTATAGACAGATGTCTATTTATACTTTTGTTTGCCGTGAGAAGCGATACTCCATTATCAAATATCGGCGCGGGATAAAAATTGTTATTCCTCATAACAAGAGCAAGATTATTAAGATGTCTGTCTTCGTTCAGGACAATCATATCCAGAGTAAGAATTTTACGAAGATATATCCTTATATCCAGCCCGCAGCTCTGACGGATAAATTCGATCACATACTCGATTCTGTCCTCCATCCGATCCATAGCTGCTATCACCTGGGCCAGATTCTTCCCCATTGCATTGTAATAAAGCCTGTAAAATGTGATCAGTTCCGCTCCGTCTTCCAGGAAATTTCTGCTTCTGCATCCGCTGCAGTCATTGATCATCCCCTCTTCATATTGTATATATTCTTCTTTACCAAGCGTCGTAAAATCAAGCAGGCGCGAAACAAGATACTCCGCCCGTCCCTCATGCCCGCGGCTGTCTTTCTTATACCAATACCCATCTTTCTTGTATTTGATCTGTGTCCCTTCACTAGTTCCTTCCTGCGTTATAATATACTCGTTACTGATCTTTTCATAAAACATCTGCATCACCTGACTAAAACATCTTCACTGGTTATCTTTTCCCCTGGAAAGCGAAACCATATATAATCATTCACACTCACGCCATGTGTCTTCCTGACGATCTCATAAGGATTATATTCCTCTACGCCCAGATGCCTCAATATATCATTAATATCCGGCCGCCCCTTTTCCCAGCAGCGCAGCTCAAATATCTGTCCAAGCTGGAAACGTGTCATCTTCTTACCGGCAAATAGCTGCTTCCCCGGATTCTCCGTAAATCGTGAAACAGTTACATCATTTCCCTTCACATAAACTCTTGCGGTAATCTCATCCTTCCAATACACTTCAAAATGAAAATTATCCAGCAGTCTATCCTTTTTACATCTTTTCTCCAGGCATTTGATCATCTTATCCAGGCTTTCGATATTCCATTCCAATTCCTTGATTTCCCTATTGAATTTTTCCAATTTTTCCTGAGCGGTCTCTGCGTCTGCTGTCAGACCGGGACGCACCGCACCGATATACTTGCTCTTCACCTTTCCGTCTCTGCGAAACTGGGCATAATAGTATGGCTCCCCATGTATCGTCTTTATTATGATACTATATTTCTGCTCCGGCAGTTCACTCAGACTTTTCCTGTACGTTTCCAGCTGTGACTCATATTCTTCCTTACGACGTTTTAAGTCAGTATAAAGAATCTCCATCTCTTTCATTTTCATCACCCTTTATAATATAACATACATTTTTGTTATTTTCAATTTCGTTGGTTACAATTCAATTTATCTTTCCGCAATACAAAAACATCTGAAAGATCACTCTCTCAGATGTTTCTGCTCCCTCATTCCTGTGTAAATTGTCCATATACCTTCAAAACTACATACAAAGAATCATCATCCATCTTTTACCCTTCCGGGTACCGTCCATGCTGACCGCCTGCATTACAGGCGCTAAGCAGTGACATGACCTATTCCCGCTTTGGTTATGCCCTCGACCGATTAGTAACAGTCAGCTCCATGCGTTACCGCACTTCCACCTCTGCCCTATCTACCTCGTCGTCTTCAAGGGGTCTTACTAACTTCTC
>CAUEYX010000068.1 GCA_959022495.1 uncultured Lachnospiraceae bacterium
AGAATAAGTCTGTAAGCTGTTTTAATTGCTTACAAACTTATTATACGAGGAGACATCACGATGGAAAACTCATTCAAATCAAAGTTCCTTACCTCCACAACACTCCTGCTGATCTGCTCCACTTTTGTACTGGCAGGCTGCAATGCGGAAGCACCGGCCGACAGCTCATCGGAAATCTCCGGGCAAAGCACATCTGATCGCAGCGGGAGCACATCTGATCCGGTCATGCAGGAACTGTACGCATCCTGTCTGGAGACAGCTTCCTTATATCAGGATATTTATGACCGTGCCCTGAAAGCAGACAACCTGGATACCCTGGAAACATATCAGGAGATCATCTCCCGTCTGGGGGATGCTGGCTTCTGCGCGGCTGACACAGACAGCCAAATCAACATGGAAAACTCTGACCAGCTGGAAAATTTCCTAACAGACGCCCAATCCGGCAGAACAGCGGAAGCATCCACTCTTCTTGTCACTCAGGGCGCGGGCATCGTCTATTATAAATTTCACACACAAGAGGGAGATCTCCATGTGCAGCGATGTACACTTTACTGGGAAAATGAGTCTGCTAAGGCAGGTTATTATGAAGCGTTCACTGCTGAGAAATGGCTGTACACGGAAAACGGCTGGTTTTTCTTTGACCAGTACCGCATGCCCGGATATGACGGACCGCCCGGAGAAATCGGCATCCGCGTCAAGCCGCTGGACTCTGAATGCCGGGAATACAACCGGAAGTATGTCCTGCCCGTAGGTTATAACCGCAACAGTATGCTGATCACAGACTGGAGCGAATCTGACGGATTCGGCACTCTGAATTTCTATGATCTGTATGACCTGATGTACCGCATGAAATATGGGACAGAAGCCCCTTATCCTTATGCTTACACCGGCGCGGAATATGAGATTCCGGCTTCTGAATTTGACAGTGTACTGCAGTCCTATTTAAATATCCACACTGATACCATCCGATCCCGCACCGTATATTACCCTGAGCGAGGAACTTACCAGTATCGCCCAAGGGGGCTGGAAGACGCAGAATACACCTATGGGCCTTTTCCCGAAGTCACTGCCCGCGAAACACAGCCCGACGGCACTTTAAAGCTGACCGTGCAGGCAGTACAGGTCACGAACTTTACAGACCATGCTATTACCAGCGAACTCCTGATCCGTCCACTGCCGGACGGCAGTTTTCAGTATGTCTCAAATCATGTTACAGAGATAATCGACGGTATCAGCGGTACATGGTATACCCCACGGCTGACTGAGGATGAGTGGAATAACAAATACCTCTAAAAAATTATCCTGCTTTGAAATAGTCTGGAAAATACGTAATAATTATTATCACAACAACGAGCGGAAACAGATTCCTTTAGGCATAATAAAACTCCCTTCTAGCTAAACAGTTCTATCATTGCAACTGTTTAGCTAGAAGGGAGCATATCAAAATCACCCCATTTTATCTTTATAAACATCTGTTTTGTGTGATCAAAACATTATCTCCGGCTCCGGCACAGTCTCCACTAAAACTACAACCTCCACCAGACTGATCGTAAATTTTGTCCCTGTCACTGTATCAACAACATTAAAAAGCTCTGTCTTTTTATCACCCGAAAGTTGTTCATCCACAGAGATATCTGTATAATCTTCTATCCAGAAATTAAACTCACTCCTCAAAGGTTCTAGTTCCCATTCCGCATTTTGGTATATCTCTTTTAACTCAGAATCTTTCTCATTCAACTTTCTTTCTTCGAGATCTTCCGCCCCCCATATTGGGATATGATCCTGATGATATAAGTCTCTAATCTCCCATATATTTCCTTCTGCTTGTATATAAATTCCCAAGTTCCCATTATCCGGTGATATTATAACCCCGGGAATCATCTGGGTCCCCCAGCTTGAGGTCATCTCCAACCCCAGCATATACGTATCAAAATCGTGCATTCTTTCATTACTTTCTTTATCTTTATATGCAAAATTAATCTGTATCTGTCGAGAATCTGACACACGTTCAATATCTTTAAATGCTTCTTCTTTTGTCAGCTCATTCTCTATGTCACACCCCGCACACATACATAAGCAAAATAATATACACCATAAGATTCCTATTTTTTTCATATTTCTATTACCTCCTTGACGCTATCCGCCTTTCACCACACACTTAACTTTTATAATCTTTTTCAAATATTGTTATTATAAAATCAATCAATATATTTATAATAGAGCATATGCTTATTCGGGAGTTTTTCACGCATAAAAGGCGAGAAGGTTTCAACCACAAAAATGACTTTTGAAAAGATTTGTAACCTTTTAACAAAAATACTATCAGCGTAGAATATAAAGGGATAAGATTGATATGAAAAAAGATTTATTATTGTATGAAAAAATACACATTATTCAAAGAGCATAAATATGATTAAACTGCTGTTAGAAACAAAAGATTTGTTCATTAAAAGAACTGATAGAATGCTCATCGTTAACCCTGTCTTGCCTTTTTCCATTATTTATATTATACTGACCACAGCCGGCGCTGTCCGGCAGGCGGATATTGCATCCGCCCTGATTTTCGTATAAAGGAGCCATAAAGACATGAAATTTATATACCCTGCAGTATTCCGCAGAAAAGAAGACGGCGGATACCATGCGTTTTTCCCGGATCTTGAGTGCTGTGAGGCCGAGGGCGATACGCTGGACGACGCCATTGACAATGCCAACGAGGCATGCCGGAACTGGATCTCAGTGGAGCTGGAAGAAGAGGAGCCTCTGCTCCCCTATGTATCCGAGCCCGAGGATATCCCGACAGAAGAGGGGGATATCATAAGAAACATTTCCGTTAACATCCGTTTTTACGAAGGATGGGATGAGTAATAAATCTGGATTTGTGGGGTAGACGCCTTTAAAAGAATGAGTCCGAAAACAGCACGATTATTTGAGAACGTATTCGTGGAGAGGGGCGGGGCGGATCAGGTTCCGTTCCATGATTTGGGAAAGATCTAAAAGGA
>CAUEYX010000069.1 GCA_959022495.1 uncultured Lachnospiraceae bacterium
AGAATAAGTCTGTAAGCTGTTTTAATTGCTTACAAACTTATTATACGAGGAGACGGAAAATGAAAAAATATGACTATCTGATCGTTGGCGCTGGACTGTATGGCGCGGTTATGGCGTATGAGCTTGGTAAAAGAGGAAAAAAATGTCTGGTTATTGACCGGCGGGACCATATTGCGGGAAATATCTACTGTGAGGATGTGGAGGGGATACACGTACACAAGTATGGGGCACACATCTTCCATACCTCAGATAAGAAGGTGTGGGATTACATTGGCCAGTTCGCGGAGTTTAACAATTATATTAACTCTCCGGTGGCAGTTTATAAGGACGAGCTCTACAATCTTCCGTTTAATATGAACACCTTCAGTAAAATGTGGGGAGTGCGCACCCCTCAGGAAGCGGAAGCGATTATTGAGCGGCAGAGGAAAGAGACCGGGATTACAGAGCCCCGGAATCTGGAAGAGCAGGCCCTGTATCTGGGAGGACGTGACATCTACGAGAAATTGATCAAAGGGTATACCGAGAAACAGTGGGGCAGGAAGTGTACGGAGCTTCCGGCGTTTATCATCAAAAGGCTGCCATTCCGTTTTATCTATGATAACAATTATTTCAACGACAGATATCAGGGAATCCCAATCGGCGGCTATACTCCTGTGGTAGAAAAAATGCTTGCAGGGGCGGAAGTGCGCACGGGAGTGGATTTCTTTCAGTTCAGGAAAGAAGAACCGGATATTGCGGATAAGATTATTTTTACAGGGCAGATTGACGAGTATTTTGGCTATCAGCTGGGGGCGCTGGAATACCGGTCCGTGCGGTTTGAGACGGAGGTGCTGGACTGTGAGAACTATCAGGGGAATGCGGTGGTGAATTATACGGACCGCGAAGTGCCGTATACCCGCGTCATTGAACATAAGCATTTTGAGTTCGGGAAGCAGGAGAAGACGGTGATTTCCAGAGAATATTCCTCTGAGTGGAGTGTGGGCATGGAGCCATATTATCCGGTAAACGATGAGAAGAATAATGCGCTGTACCAGGCGTATAGGAAACTCGCGGACAAAGAGGAAAATGTGATCTTTGGCGGAAGGCTTGGCAGCTATAAATATTATGATATGGATAAAGTGATTGCAGCGGCTCTGGAGCAGCTGGAGAATATGTAAAAAAATTCTATAAACGGGCCGGCGGACTGAAAGATCCGCCGGCTCGTAAAGCTTGCATTTTTTTAAGAATTCAGGTATGATATCTGTACTTGGATAATCTGTCTGGGTATCTTTTTATCATCAGGTTCTGATGGATTTCATTAGGGAATTGGAAGGGTGTAGAGGCAGAGCGGGAGAAGAGGGTACTCCTGCTGACGCTGTAACTGCAGCCGAAGAAAACTGCATATGGAAGAAATGTATGAAGTTCTAAGGTTTATCGAACACGGCGGACACTGCAGGCAGAGTATTGACTGCATAAGGGGCACACTTCTGATCCGGTATCTGAAGGATGTACCGGGGATTGGGAAAGCGGAACTTTTTGGATGGTTCCGGCAGATCTGTGTATGTATTGATCAGTATCATAGGTGCAGGAATTGGAAAGAGTACCGTTATCTGAATCCGTACAGCCTAATTGTCTCGGAAGAAGGGGAACTGCTTCTTTTGGACCTGGAGGCGCCGGAGAATGTATCTGTCATGAAACAGATGCAGAAGCGCGGTGTGAGGAATCATTTTGTGAAACCTGTCTGTGAAATTAAGGCAGGAGGAGAACAGAAAGCTGATCTCTTCGCGTATGGCAGGACGATTCAATTTATCCTTGCATATACGGATGTGATCCCGGCCCTGACCAGACGGGAGGAAGCGCGGCTTGCCCGTATCATCAGCCGCTGTATGGGGGAGTCCGGCAGGGCGTATGGAGATATTGCCTGTGTGCTCAAGGATCTGCCCGTGGTCAGAGAAAAACAGGGAGAAGCTGAGTGGGGACTCTTCGGCAGCAGGAGGAGAAAGCTGCTTGCCGGGGCCTGCGCGTGCGCCGCAGTGTGCGCTATTCTGACGCTGGCAGAGGACGGAACGGACGCCGCCGGCGACAGAGTCAGCAGAAGCGGGGCGGCCGTGGGAGGGATGCGGACAGCTGCTGCGCTTATGACGGGAATGGCAGATATTGCGGATCGGTCTGCCCGGACGGCCGCTGACGGCTCAAAGATAGAAAACAGGCTGGAAGATGGGGATATCCTGGAAGCTGTCGAGAATATGCTGGGAGAATATGCCCGGAGTGACTCGGAGACAGAACGGCAGACAGCGCTGGAAGTGGGAGAGGAGATGGAGCTGGCTGTTGTGCGTTGTCTGGCGGAGGTGTATGAAAAACTGGGCATGACAGAAAAGGCTGCTGATGCGTATGGGAGGCTGATACAGATTGAAGACAAGGCAGATCAGATTGAAGCGGCGGGACTTAGGAAGATGGAGCTGGAAGCAGGGCAGGGACGATTCGCGCAGGCGGTGAAAACGGGAGAACTTGTATTGGAAAGGTGCGGAATATCGCAGGAAGTATCGCGGTTGATCGAAGAATATCGATTGGAGGCAGAAGTTTTGGGAGGAGTCGCGGAAAAACGAGATGCAGATGAAGAGTCAGCAGAAACAGCAGAGACAGCTGAGAGCGCGGATGAAATGAAGAAAGGAGCGACAGCAATACAAGAGAATGAACCGTGGGAAAATACTCCATAAAAGGGAGGATGCCGGGTGACCGATCGGCTCGGTCCCCGGCATGTATTATGAAAAAGTTTATTCAAAACAACTTGTAAACGTCTTGGTTATTTGTGTTTCTCTCTTGATGGTTATAGTATATGTGAGAGAAATGAAGAAAAAGTGATAAGATAATGAAAGATTTTTATACAATAAATGAACAAAATATGAACATTGTCAAATGGTAAAAGACCGATGGGGGAGCCATCGGTCTTTTGAGGGGAGTATAAATAATTAAT